>JBKEFT010000004.1:0-202289 GCA_046709645.1 Arenicella sp. | reverse complement strand
CTTTGCCAAATCTATGCCAATAATTGTATTCTTACTCATGGTGGATACCTCGTTGAATGTAGAGTTTCTGAAACCTCATTCTGGCACACTGATGCCGTAAATCGAGGTATCCATCTCATCACCCATAGCTAGCTTTCATATAAACCAAAGAGTTATAGATAGAGTAGATAAAGACACAATATGTTTAAAGTTAAAGGGAGGTATGTAGTTGCGGGGTGGCTTCTGGCATTTATTTACATCCCAGGGTTAGGCTACATTTATAGTTTTATCGGCCCTGATGCACAATGGTATTGGTATGACATTGCATACTATTTATATTTTCAGACCTTGATGATGGTGTTGTCATTTTCGCTATTTAAATGGAATAACATTCATTGGAAAAAAATGGCTTTAAAGCCGGCCAGCAATGATTTTCCCATAGCCCTTAAGTTAACGGCCTTTATCTTTGTGTTCTCTTCGTTAGCTACCTACGTCGTATTTTTGCCATTGTCTTATCTAAATCCAGAGTTCGTTAATTACTGGTTTATAGATATTCCAAATATAATTTACAGCGATAACGGCACTTATCCATGGCTACCTAGTTTTCTTAGCTTCATTTCACTGGTGGTTCTTGCTCCGATTATTGAAGAGTTTGCTTTTAGAGGATTGTTATTGCATAGATGGACTGAGAAATGGAATCTAATTACGGCAATATTATGTTCGTCTCTTTTATTCGGACTTCTACATCCTGACCCGGTTGGCGCTGCAGCTTTTGGAATAGCTATGTGCGTTATATACCTAAAGACACAAACTTTAATTGTTCCTATGGTTTGTCACGCACTGTACAATTTTGTGTGCTGGCTTTGGGCGATTGTTTATGAGATAGAAAATGGACCGGATCATAAATATACAATTAGCGAATTTCGTGGTGAATGGCTACTTGCTCTATTTTGCTTACTTATCGTTTATGTGTGGGTCTATAAATATTTTAGATCGGGAAGCACTCTTGGCGAGTTAAAGTTGCCGTCATTGGAAGAGTAAAAGTAGGTGACAAATTTTCAATAAGATTGGATTGACGGTACAGTCATCCCATCCCCCTCATAAGCGCATAACCAACCCCCCGAACCGTTTTAACAAAGTAAACACGATGTTCATTTAGATCAAGTGCTTTACGAATATTGGAAATAAAGTTATCAACTGTACGCTCTTCTACATACACTTCGTCGCCCCATACTTGGCTGAGTATGTCGTCTCTGGTGAGTGGTTGGTCGAGGTTGTCGAACAGCAGTTTTAGTAAGTCGAATTCTTTTTTGGTTAGGTGAATATCTTGCCCATCTTTGCTTACGCTGTGCTTTTGCCAGTTGATTTTTGCGCCGTTGATGATTGATGTTTCGATGCTTCTTTGTGCACTTGATGTGCGGCGTAATAAGGCTTTTATGCGCAGTAAAAGTTCGGCGACTTTATAGGGTTTGGTTAGGTAGTCGTCGGCGCCTTTGTTAAAGCCCATTTGCAGGTCGGTGTCTAAGGTTCTGGCGGTTAGCATGAGTATCATCATGCGCTGATTGGTGAGCCTAATTTCTTCACAGAGATCGTAGCCGCTGCCGTCGGGTAGCATTAGGTCTAGCACGATTAGCTCAATTTCTTGGCTCGCTAAGCTCTGTTGAGAGATAACAGATTTTGCCTCGACGATGGTGCTGGCCCAGAACACGTCGTAGCCTTCGAGCTCTAAGTTATCGACTAGGGTTAGGCGCAGACTTTCGTCGTCTTCAACTACTAGTAAGCGGTTATTCATAAGCTATTACGCGACAATTGATAGGCTTGTAAACACGGTTAAGTTACGGCAATCATAGTGGTTATATTTAGAGACCTCAGTTAATTACTTTACGAGGCTGATTTTCCATACGCTGCCGTGTTGGTTTGATTGTGCAAGCGATAGGTCTCCGCCATGAAGCTGCATAATGCGTTTGCAGATTGCCAAGCCTAAGCCGGTGCCCGATTGCCGCGCCGACTCTCGTGCGGATTGTGCAAGCCGCACAAAGGGTTTAAATATTTTACTGCGGTCAGCGTCGGCAATGCCTATGCCATTGTCTGAAATTAGCAAACATGGTTCGTGTTCATCAAAGCTTAACTCAATTTCAACGGTTGCTTGATCGTTATAGAGCCCAGCGTTAACAATAATGTTTTTTACCACCAATGAAAATAGCTCGGGGTCTACTAATACCTCGGCTGATTCGTCAATCGTATTGCTTAGTGTGTAGGGCTTGTTAGAAAACGAACGCACATCATCAACAATGGCGTCGCATATTGGCTTAATTTTGGTCGGGCGTTTGTCAATAATCGCGTCGGTCAGTTGCACTCGATTAAAGCCCAAAATATTGTCGACCATGTACCAGAGTTTATCGGCCTCATTGATTATTCTTTCTGGGTAAGCTTGTACGCTAATGCCTCTTTCCACGCGTTTTCGTAGCGTTTCGGCCATCGCGCGTATGCCCGCTAGCGGCGTTTTTAGCTCATGGCTTACTAGCTTTACAAAGTCTTCTCTGAGTGCGAGATATTCAAACCTGCGCTGCTGATTCTTCTCGATTAATCTTAGGGTTAGTAACACCAATGCCATAAATGCGATCAGCATAATGCTTTTAATTACTAAGTAGCTCAACTGGTTGTGTTGGCCTTTATTCAGCTGCGTTTTGTTTACCATAATGCCAATATCGTTTAATGAGATACGGCTGCTAAGGTCGCCGAAATTTAAAGAATCACCATTGTCGAGTACACCGAGTTCAATGAACTCAAGCTCAACCAACTGTAGCTCTTCAACTAGATCGATGGGTTCAGCGCTGATCTGCGTGTTCGACGATTGCTGTAAAAACCAATGTTGGTCGGCGGTGATAGTTAGCTGCTTATTCACGCGGCTAAAGCTTGCTGGTAAGGCGAACCTAGGTTTTTTTAGGTGTGATACATAGTCATCGAGAAAATAGGCTGGCAGGTTAAAAACTTCGAGGTGTCGCTGTATTTTACTGATAACCCAATCAAACTCGTGGTTTGAAAAATGCCCCGCGTGCCTGAATAATAGGTCGACAACCGACCTAACGATGGGTGCCTGTGAGCTGCCCCCGGTGATTAATATGGCGTGCACAAGCTCTGAGCTCCAGTGCTCTTGCGCACCTATTTCAAGCAGTTTGAGTGAGAACACGATCTCTTGTTGAGGGCTTAAATGATAGGCGCGGGTGTGTTCTACGTAAGCATCAAACGATTGTTGGATAGCCGTTTTTTTTTCGTTAGCCGAGTCGGCATTTGAGCTGGCAGTATAAGAGCTATCGTCTAATGCCGCTTTTATGGAATTAAGTAAGCGCAGGCGTTCTTGGTTAACGAGGTTTGTCGGTGAGGGTGAATTTACGGCGGCCCACATCGTTTGTAGTGTTTCACCTTGTGGGGCTGAATTGGAAACGGCTTCTCGGGTCCATGGGAATTCTTGCACTGCATTATTAAACCAATAGGTGCGTGGTGCATGCTGAATCCAGCGGTAGTCATCGGCCGAGTCGTTGTAAGAGTCGTTCCAGTTTCGGCTCGGCTCCAGATATAACAGATTACTGCCTAAACGTGTTTTCGCTGAGCCAGAAATCAACGACCGATTTTGTTCTATCAAAGATGTATTGCGTTGATACTCGATGATCACCAAGGTAAGAAATAATAGCCCCATAAGGAGTACCGCTATAGATAGCCATAGCGATACGGTTGCCTTGCCAGCACGTGCTTGTGTTGTCATGCTGATGAGTTTAACGCAGTAGTGGTACGCGGTCGTAATCTATGCGACTAAGCGGGAGTTTTCTTGAGTAAGGGTCGCGTCGCGAATCAAGCCTAGATGCGATAGCCACTAAATTTTGTAGCTCGACAACCTCACTACTGCTTCTAAGCGGCTCAGGCAGCGCGACCAATTGAGCCTGAATTTGATTGTAGTCGTAGGTGCGCGACCAATACGATTGACGTAATTTTTCAGCGAATGCCGCAACCGCCATTGAGATTACCGTGTCGGATGAGGCTGCTTGATTACCCGAGCGAATTACGCTTGAGGGGATTGCTTTATCGAGTGAAAACACACTTGAGCCTTGCGGCTTTTTATAACTCAAGGCTACATTGGCTATGTCAGCACCATCGTTCAGGTTGGTCAATTTTACTTCGTAGAGCACGGTCACTTGTTGATTAGCGCCAACTTCGCCGCCGTCTTTGCTGGCATCAAGAAAGTCTTGTGTTTTCAGGCCACGGTTCTCGTAACCGATTTGACGGTATAAGCTGACCTTTTCTGGGTTGAACTTGACTTGTACCTTGGCGTCTTTGGCAACTACTTGTAATTGAGTTGTTAGGCCGTCGACGAAAACGCGTTCTATGTCAGCTTGGTTCGCCAAGTAAAGGTAGTTGCCGTTGCCTTTGTTAGCGAGTTGCTCAAGTAGGTAGTCGTTGTACATTGATTTGCCAACACCTACTGTGGTTAAAAATATATTGCGCTCTCGGTATTTTTTGATTTTCTCTAAAATATCTTTCGGGTCGACATTGCCAATGTTTGCTAAACCGTCTGAGGTGAGTACCACTCGGTTTACATGACCAGGGTAGGCCATTGCATCGGCGAGCGCGTATCCGCTTTGCAATCCTTGCTCTACATTGGTTCCGCCACCAGCATGCATTTGTTGGATGGCCGCATAAATTTTGCTCTTGTTATTTGCTGTTGTCGGTTCTAACAAAACCTTAGCTTGATCGCTATAGGTAACTATGGCGACCGAATCTCTGGCGCTTAATTGCGAGACAAGTGTGGTCAGCGCTTGTTTCTGCAAGGCCATTTTGTGATCGCTTTGCATTGAGCCAGACACATCAGCCACCAGTACAAGGTTAGCGGGTAGGCGTTGTTGGTCGGCTACATATTTGGCCTTTACGCCAACGTGTAATAAATGAAAACCAGGTCGATAAGGTGATGGAGCCACTTCGGCGCTGATCGAAAATACATCGTCGCTGGAGCCGTAGTTGTAGCTAAAGTTGTTAATAAACTCTTCGACACGAACCGATGACTTTTTCGGCAAGCTATTCGACTCAAGGCTAGCCTTAGTGATTTGATACGACACGGTGTCGACGTCCATCGCGAAGGTCGAATAAGGTTGGTTGCGGGTGCTCATGGTTGGGTTGACCCCATAGTCTCTAAAGATTTGTTGAGCGCTGCCTTCTCTTAGAATTGGAACATCTGACTGTTCGGCGTATTGGTCGCTTTCGTCGACGTTGCCATAAGCATATTCGGCAGCGCTAGCCTGAGCTTCTTTTGATGCCGCACGATTTTTGCGCTTAGATCTAGAACTTCGTGAGCTTTTAGATGATGTGACAACAACCTCTTCAAGCACTGAGCCCTGTGGATAATTATTAGGTTGCTGTGTCTGCGGGTAGCCACTAGGGGCGTCGGTCACTGGCTTAGGTTGAGAGGCGCAACCGGCCAAGGCCGCTATAAAAACGCCAAGCGCGACGATTCGAATTTTATTTTTAGGGTTTTTAAGGGCCAACAATGATGTGTTCAGCATAGTGTGATTCTCCAATATTTTTTTGATAAACGCAGTCTAGGCTGATGATCGAATCTGTGTGCCATAGAAATGTCATGGTTGTATCATGATATTTCTTAATGCACTTGAGCTTTCGAGTAAGTCTAAATAAGGCGTTGGCCGAATGCTAGAGTATTCTCGGGTTCTGCAGAGTTGCGTATTGAGCCTGTGATATCGAAAAGTGATTAATTTTATATATTGTCTCTAAGACAAATAACCCTTGACTTATTATTGTTGTAGAGACAATATATAGTCAATATTAAGTAAACCTACGGAGCCAACCATGCTTGGAATTAGATACTACAAAGCCGAACCAACAACCTTCGTTGTTAAAACCGTTAACGGCAAAACCAGAAGTAAGGGCAAAGGCTTAAGCTTTTTCTACAATGTTGCTACTACCTCTATCGCGGCTGTTCCCGTTAACGCTCAAGAAGCGCCATTCATCTTTAACTTGCAAACAGCTGATTTTCAAGCGGTTAAAGTGCAGGGGCAAATTACCTTTCGTGTTGCTAATCCAGAGAGCATAGCGGGAATTCTTAATTTTAATTTGAAGAAGGACGGAGTCAGCTATCTTTCTGACGACCCGTTGAAACTAAATGATCGAGTTGTTCGATCTGCGCAGACCATTGTTCAGAACGAAGTGCAAAACACTAAGTTGCGAGATGCGTTTGTGATCAATACCAAGATCGCGCAACTGATTCAAGAGCAGTTGGCGACCGACGTTGGTGTAAATGCAATGGGTATTGAAGTGCTCAATACCATGGTAGGCAGAATTTCAGCCGACCCAGAAACGGCAAGAGCGCTTGAAGCTGAAGCGCGAGAACTCATACTTCAAGAGGCTGATGATGCCGTTTATGGTCGACGAAAGGCGGCGGTGGAACAAGAGCGGCTAATTAAAGAGGCTGAGTTGCAAACTGACTTATCTGTGCAACAGAAAGAGCAGGAGATTGCTGAATCTCGTGTTGAGAACGAGCGCGAAATTTTGCGAGGCAAAGCGATGACGGATGCTGAGCGCGTGCAAGCAAGCATTGACCGAGAGACTCAGCGCCAAAGCCTGGTGCAATTGCAATCTGACAACAGAAAGCAGGAGTCTGATACCGAAGCTTATGCGGTAACCGTCAAGATGCAAGCATTCAAGACCTTACCCGTTGAGAATCTAAAAGCGATGGCATTGGCAAACATGAATCCAGATCAGTTAATGGCGATGGCGTTTGAATCTCTTGCGCAAAATGCAGGCAAAATTGGCGAGCTAAATATCACGCCAGATTTGTTTGGCAATATGATGAAGAAGGCCGTGAAAGGGTAAATAGATAAATGAAAACTCAAGGACATCGGTTTGTTCTTGTAACTCGCAAAACGCGCTTACAAGAACTGATTGAACGGTTTAATACCTGGCCACAAGCCAAGTTCTACTTAGAGCACAGCAATGCCGAGGTTAGTGACTATTTGGCGGAGCACGATCTTTACCAAAAGCAGTTAGACGAGGTAGAGAGAATATTAAAACCGCTAGGGCGCTTACAAAAACTCGAGCGTGCTTTTCTGCCCAACTATCAGTTCTCTGCAGAAGATGTCGTCGTTATCGTTGGCCAAGATGGCTTGGTAGCCAATGCTTTGAAATACTTAGACGGAAACCCGGTAATTGCTATTAACCCTGACCCGGATAGATGGGATGGAACGCTATTGCCGTTCGAAGTCGGGAATTTGAAAGACGTAGCGCTAAAAACTATGGCGGATATTGCGGATAGCAAGACCATCACTTTTGTAGAAGCGCGGACCAATGATGGTCAGGTATTGTTGGGCGTGAATGACTTATTTATCGGGCCGAAATCTCATACCTCAGCGCGCTACAATATTCATTGGAACGGCCAAAGCGAATGCCACTCGTCCTCAGGAATCATCATCTCAACCGGCTTCGGCTCAACCGGTTGGTTTCAGTCTATTTTAGCTGGAGCGATGGGCGTATCTGGTGTTAATAAGCATGATTTATCTAACGGCTTCGCTTGGGATAGCAAACGTGTTCAGTTTGCCGTAAGAGAGCCTTTCCCAAGTAATACAACCGGCACCGACTTAGTGTTTGGTTCGATCGACAATGACAAGCATTTAGAACTCGAGTCTTTGATGCCAGAGAACGGCGTTATGTTCTCAGACGGGATACAGAAAGACTTTATCGCTTTCAATTCAGGCTGCACTGTGACGGTGGGAATATCAAAAAAATTCGGACGTTTGATAGTCTAAGATTTCTTAAAACGTAGGCGCGCCCTCGAATCTCGATAATATAAAAAGCCAAGCAGCGCGGCCAGCAAGAGCCACCAAACTGGCTCTGGTGTTTCTTGCTCTTCCTCAAAATCGAGCGCGCTATGATTGTTGAGCGATTGTTTTTCTTTGCGCTTAAGTATTTGCCACTGAGATGCGCTTTCGACCACAATCAACGACGTTGTTGGCAGCAATAGGCTGAGCTCTCTACTTTTCTTGAGTAATTCACTGCGTTGGTTTTCAATACGAACTGGGTCGCTGTTGATTTGTTGCCATAGAGCCCATAGGGCGGCGTTTCTTATCCAGCTGGCCCCAGCGGCGCTATCTGATGGTTTAGAAATAACCGCAACGAAGGCATCCTGTGTCGGCTGATATAGGCTTATTGCTTGTTTCGCTTGGCTGCCATAAAGGCTCGATTGGCTGGCCGATATAATTGAAATCGCTGACTGACTACTAATCTCTGAAGTGCTATTAACCTCTGAAGTGCTAAGCAGAGCTACAACCTTGTCTGGATTGGTGTTTAGGTGCTCTGAGTTTAGATCTGAGTTTAGATCTGAGTTTAGATCTGAGCTGTGTAAAAAAGAGCGAACGCTCAAAGCGTTATTAGTGAATGCGTACCATTGATGCACGTCAGGCAACAGTGAGCGCCAAGTTGAGCTGTCTGGCTTTTCTATGTCACTGTTTTCACTTAGCACTACAAACAAAGGGCGTTGCTTAAAATTGTCTATGCTTCGAGTTGTGACTCGCGCTCTTGCCTCGGTCGCCATGGCTTGTGTCAACCAAAGCCCGCCAACGCGGTCAAGCGCGATGCTGTCAATAATATTTGCTATTTCGCCGACTTGCGATTCTGTTAACAAGCCAGCTTCAGAACTTTTTGCGCTACTAATGTTAGCCGCAGATATCCGATACTCGTTTACTCCCAGCTGCTTAATCACGTTTACAATTTTCTCGGCATAATCCTGGCTAGTCGCCGTTGCGGTCGCTGAATAGTCCAAGATAAAGTGCACATAGTTTTCTCTAACGAAGGCCGAGTCGGCCAGCGTGTTTGAAATTAGTTCGCCGGTGGGGCTGACGAGCGCAGGTAAATTAACCGACGGATTGAGATCGATTGCTCGCTGCCCAAGGGTTACTGTGGCATCGAGACTTGGATGAAACTGGAAATCAATTTCCACTTCGCGCACGCCTTTCTCGGGAAACGGGTAGACGCGCAGTTGCGCCTCGCGGGCGGAGGTGAAATACAATAGCGCCGGATCACGACGTACCTCGGTAATTTTTTCGAACACCCAAATAGCCGTCTTACGGTCAAACACGCGACCGACTTCCCACTTATCACCGATCTTTAGGCGTAAGCCTGTGATGAATGCGCCTTCGGGAACCGCCAACTGCTCAACATACAGCGAGTGCGTGTCACTTGAATAGTTTTCTAAGGTGATGCGAACGGTTGCTTGGTGTTCAGATGCCTCGTTAATAGCAACTTCTTTAATGCCTATGTCACGTTTTGCTGCGAGTATGCGGCCACCTCTAAATGTTCTGTTCGGGCGGCCTTGTCTGCCAAACAATGAGTTTTTTGCGCTGGGCATCGGTGTGCCTGTTAGTAAGGTAAACATTCGCTCGATTTTGTGATCTGATAAGACTAAGTTGCCAAATACCAAGGAGTTGTAAGCCCCGGATATAAAAGGTAACTGGGTTCCTAACTTTCGATCTCTTAGCTGTATCAGCGTTGCTGCTGTGCGCTTCACCTTAGCCTTTGACAACGACGGGGTATTGTCGTTGTGCGAGTAAAAATAGCTTAGGCTGGTGTCTAACGCCCGTTTATCTAACAGCGCTTGAACGGTAAAATAACTTGGAAGAATGGCGAGGCCAATAATCACCACAGTCACAGCTTTGGCTGACCCTGCGCTGCGCTTAGCCAAGCCGAAATCGATTAGCGTGATTCGCGTTTGAAACAACCCCAAAGCCAATGGCGTAAGCATAAGGACCCCCGCGCCCATAGCAATAATGGCTATTAGTGATAGTGGTAAATACGGTAAGAACACTAAGAAAAAATAGGCGATAAACGGCAAGGTTAAGCAGCGCAAGAATAAACGAAGCAGGCTGAGGCGTGCCCCCACTGGCTTTATCAGTAGAACCAAGCCGTTAATCAGCGCGAAAAGGTAGACCCCAAAAGACTGAAAGTCAGCCGGAAACGGCAGGTGATGATTTAACCAAAGACCACAAAGCGGGGCGGCTATGGCTAGCAAGGCAACGGTTATTGTGTATTTCAGATCGTATCGGCCTGAAAAGAGTTCGGTTACTAAGCCATCGAATAGTTTGATAATGCCGGCTAGAAAAATCACCACGACCGAAACAGCGCAGATAATCCCAACGACCACAGATAGTTGCCCAAACCAAATAGGTTGCATCACCGATATTAACAAATACCAAATTATAGGAATGCCAAATGTTGTTAACGCTATGATTAGGCTGCTTTGCAGACGATCGAATCGTTTGAAGAACTGCTGGGTGAGTGCGTATAAGGACAGAAACGCGCCTGGCATAAACAGTGTTATATTCCATCGAACGACATTTTCTTGGTTGAGAATCCAGGCCTGAACTGAGTTAGGAATGGCCTCGTTTAAGTAACTGATAACACCAAACATAAAGCCTATATGTATCACTAAAGACGTTAGACTTAATATGAGGCGGGCCGCAACAAAACGTGAATTCCGAAACAGCAAATAGGTTGTGGCTAAACCAATAATGGCAAGCTCAGCTAAAAAAATACCCAGCGCCACAGAATGTTCTGCCTCACTGGCTTCGCCGCGCACCAGTGTCCAGCCTTGAATGTTTAGCAGAATCAACAGAAGCTGTGGGATAATAATTGCTACCATCACTGGCCAGACTTTTACGTTCACTACATTATTGGCGTCGAGGTTCATTTAAGTACTCCATCTGTGGGGCGTTCTATTAGGTAAGCAACCAGCAAAAAGCTGACAGAGAAGGCGATGGTTCCGGTTATTACGTGAACCTCTGAGGTGAACTTGAGTGCGTTGAGGTAGGCTAAGCTATTGTGAGCAGAAATAGACGATAAAACGCGCATTGAATTTGCCGCAATCGCTATCGGGTAGGCTAACAGTAACCACATTAATGATGCTCGGTGGGTCAGTATACGGTACACAATGTAAGCAATTAGCAGGCTGAAAAAGGTGGTGCCGCTGCACGGTTCACCCAGCACAAACCGGGTGCTTTGAATGCCGAATACCCACTCGTAATTGAGGTACTCCCCTGAACCCTTAAACCAATTGACTACTACGCCAGACGGGTAGATAAACCATGTTTTCGCTTCAATATACTGCTTAAAGAGCACCCTCAGTAAAAAGTAAGTGATCAATAAAGCAAACAGTGGTAGGGCAAATTGTTGTTGATGGCGAAGGTTCATCAAGTAATTTTTAACACGCGGTAGCGCGGCGTAATTGTCTTGCATGCAGTGTTTAGCCCTGATTTGGTTGCAGTGGTGAGCAAGCTTATGGCAAAGAAGTCGGTGTGTCGATTCTCCTAGATGGGGATTTGGTGATTGTTTGGTGAGTTGTATAAATTAAGATAGTGTTAGTAATGAGAGGTGGTGGTCAAGGCCGAGCTTAGCTGTTCGCGTTAGGCCTCTGTTTACCGCGCCAGATTGTTATTCATTAATGTCGGCATAGAAACTATAATTTACCAACGCCGTAATAAGTACGATTTCAAGTTGTTGATATACAAGAGTATAACTTTTAGAAAATAAATAATGAATATGTTAGAAACAAGACAAGAGATTTACTCAATCGAAGATACTCCCTCTTGGGTTAAGGAATATGCGATTCCTAAGGTAGAGCAACCCACTGATTCACCGTTTAGCTTTCCGTTGGTGGATTACCAGGATTGTATTAACGACGATGAGATATGTTCGTATCGAGGCACCTATCAATGCGTTAACGATGAGTCGCGTATTGAAGATGCATCATTGCACTTAATCGAATTACACCAAGGTTCTCAGCGCTTGTTAATTCATGAGTTAAGCATTGTTCGAGATGGTAAAAAAATAGACGCGCTTGATAGTGAAAACATATCTGCGATCCAACGTGAAAGATCATTAGAGAGCCATATTACTGATAATCGGATTACAGTTAGCATTTCAATCGATGATTTGCGCGTTGGCGACCATGTTCTGTTTCGCTCAACGGTTATCGAAACGCAGAATGATCACCCTTTTCATGGACGTCATTTTTCTACTAACTATTCTTTAAGTTGGTCATGCCCAGTTGCACTGCAGGTAGTTCGAGTTATAAATAGCTCTAGTACTCAATTGAGTGTTTTGCATAAACCGCTGAATAGTAAATCCAATCAACATGATGCAGAGGTGATTGAACCAAATAGTGAATTTGAGAGAGAGTATACCGACCTCCCAAATGAGCGAATACCTGACAGTGTACCGCACTCCGTTTGGGGTAGTTTCTTGCAGGTCAGCTCAACCCTTAAATGGGGTGAACTCAGTCAATACCTGTATCAGTACTTTGTAGAGAATGGTGCGTTAACCCCTCTGCCGTTAAGCGACATAGAAGACCTTGAGATATATCTTCAGGAGGACACTCTTGACGATAAAGCGCTTAAAATAATTCGTTTTGTACAAAACAATATTCGTTATCGTGGTGAAAACCATGGTGTCTTTACGCATACTCCTAAGCCGCCACAGAGAACCCTCAAGAAACGCGCTGGTGATTGCAAAGACAAATCTAATTTGATGGTGGCGATGCTAACCTCAATCGGCATCAACGCTCGGCTAGTACTCGTTAATACCAGCTATGGTAAAAAATTAAGGGAGTTCAACCCGTCGCCATACCACTTTAATCATATGATCGTGGATGTTGAATTTGAAAATAAACACTATTTTGTAGACGCGACAATTCAAAAGCAGGCAGGTAGTTTCCAATACTCAGCTGAGCTTGATTACGGAATGGGACTGATCTTGACTGATGATGGCTGTGAGCCTGTTGATATTCTTAAATCGCCATCTAATAGAGTTTTTGAGTTAAAACATCGGTTTACACTCCCTCGTAATAACGCTGATGCAACGCTTGAAATAGAGCGGGTTTATTACCTTCATCGAGCGAATAATATGCGCTCTTATTTTTCTTCTAATGAGAAATCTAAATATCAGCAAGATTTTTTAGAGTGGGCTAAAGGCGATACGCGCTTAAGCCTTGAGCTGATTGAACCGGTTGAAGTGGTCGATGATGATCATGTTATCAACAAGCTTACTACAAAGGAGCGATATCGTATTGTCGACCTTGCAACTAGTCACGCGGATAAGCCGATTGAGCTGCTTACCGATTTTGCTAGTGAATTTCTAAGACCTGATAGTGATGACTATCCGATTAGAATCGACTTGGATGGTGAGGTGCAGCACGATATTTTCGTGGTCTATGATCGTCGACCGGACATGCAGCTTACTAAAGAAAAGCTAAGTTCAGAGGGGTTCGAATACATGGATATAGTTGAAAATATAAAAGGTAATGAGTTGCATTATCTAACCAGGGTTACTCCGCTTAAGGACCAAGTTGATAGCGGTGACGAGGCAAAAAATTATAAAAAAAATGTCGAGCGTATAATATTGCGCAGTAACAATTTGATAGCTCATAAAAATAAAGCCGCACTCGCTGTAGTCTATGAAAATCAGTTTTACTGGTATATCGGTTTAGTCGTGGTGTTTTTAGTTATTAAGGCCCTTGTTTCATGAGACCTCGGCATAATTAAGTAAGGGCAACTAGTGCCAGAGAGGCTGATTTAAAAACCCCTCTGGCACCGTCAACACTGTAATTCTTGAATCTAATCAATTTGCATGTTTACAAAATGCCTCAGTTTCAAGGTCGTCGGCTATGGACTAACAGTGTGACCTCCTGGGGCGGACAACATTGTTAGGTTTCTTAGTGAATTAGGGGCTGACCAAATCTCGCCATCAGTTGTACCAACGTAAATATTATCTTGGTCAATGGTAATTTGACGAGCCGACAATGGCGCTTGATCAATACATTTCCATGATGACGCCGTTGCGCTATAACAAACTTTACCATCTATATCTAAGAAGATTAATCGCTCTTTGTACTCGATGATGTCGTGCACTGGTTTATTGTACGCTAACACTGGATGTCTCCAGTCTGTGCCGGTCCATAGGTGCTTATAGAGCTCGCCGCCTTGAATGGTAAACGTCCATCTATTCGCCGGAATTGTCTCAGTAATGGGGAGGCCATTGGCGCCAAATGAGCTAAAAGCACTACCTAAAGGGATGTGATTTGATGATTGTATTTGATTTGGTGCATGACCGGATAACGGCGCGCAATTTGAATCATTTCTACCGTGTCCAATGGCTGGTGCGTAGGTGCCTGGGACTTGACTCGGAGAAGTGAAATACAAACAAAATGACTCTGGGTTAGATGTGCTGCCGCCATAGCGAGCTGTAACTGGCGCGTTGGTCGCCCATGGGTCTTGAACATTTAATACTATTCCGGCCCCCGTGTTTAGATTTTTGCCTGTTAATGAATAGCTGCCCGGAGCCGTGGGCGATGCACTGCCGACTAGTGCGGCGTCTTGAACATTAGTCATCAGCCAATTCGGTAGATTCACATTTGCGTTGCTGGCTTTACCCCAAACGTTAGCAGTGCCAAGCCGCACCGCCATCAGATCGCCAGTGTTAGCCGGTGTGGGTTTGTCGCCGAGAATTACTAATGTAGGCGCGCGCGTACCGGTGCTTGGCGTGACAAACACCCGTGAAGCAGAGGCCGCATTTAACGTCTCTTCAAGAGTATGGGTGCGCGTAGCGGGGTCGTATCTGTAAATTGGAAACGTGCTGACCGAGTCATGCCCAGCGTAAACGCCGCCCGCGAAGGCGACTAGATTGGTAATCTTTTCGCCACTTGGGTGATTGGCTTGGTAGACAAATGCGGCTAACGCGTTGCCGCTGATAAATGTTAATGCGATGGTTAATATGATTTTAAACTTCATTTTGATCGTCCAGTTTCTGAAATTAAGTATGATTTAGTTGACCTTGGTATCGGTATGGTCAAGTAGGGTGTTTAATGCATTTTTTGTTGTTGTGATACTTCTTTATTGTTGAGAAGCTTTGGCTAATTTCTCAATCATTGCTCGCACCATTGCGTCATCTGACTTCGATTCTGGTGGGTATTGTTTGTAGCAGTTACTTACAATCATTACGTTATCGCTGAAATATCGAGCTTGTGAAAACTGTTCATTGTATTTAGACACCATCGACGCTTGCATCTGGTCGACCTGTGCCTGCATCGCAGGAAAGCTTTTCATTCCCGGATCTATGTGTTTTGTTTTCAAGAAATTTTGATATGCTTTGATACCGTTTTTAATTACCAGTGTGGCCGCTGCACCATATTTTGGTTTTACCGCTTCTAGTTTGCTCTTTAAGTGAGTAAGGTGGGCTTGGCAAGTGAGCTGTTGATTAATTTGGCCCGCATTCGCAGTGGAATGCAGTACAAGGCTGAAGAATACGCAGCTGGTTATGAGAAAGTATTTCATTATTGATTTCTGTTGGGTGTGTGTTTGGCTTGGCGACTTTACGCTTGATGAAACCTGAGAGTTTCATATGTGTTCCATGCGCCTCTAAAATTTGATCTTATCAATCACGTTATTTTTGATTAGCCAACAGTAAATTTCAATATGCCATTTGGGCTAAATAGGGAGGGTAATTTTTGTCGACTAAGTGCGCGTATCTGCTACTTGAGTAATTGCGTTTCGTGCATTTTTTAAGGTTACTTTCTCAGCACACAAGCGTGACTCGTCATGGCCGCTGAAAATGTTTAATGCTGAAGCTTAAATCACTATCATTGTAATCGTGAGCAGCCAGAGTAACCCGGCTTTGGATATTAAAATGTAACAATGCGGTGATAAACTAGGCCTTCGTGCGAAGGCCTTTGATTCTTTATAATATGTAAACCCTATTCTCGCTAGCCACGTACTACTCGTAGTTTCAATTAATCCCTACACTCTTTAGCAATGAGCAAAACTGACTCTCTGACATACCAACCTGAACTCATTCGTCTTGCCTATGCCATGGCAGTTGAGCCCTACAAACATCATATGCTGACGGATGCCATTGACCAGCAAATGCAGCAATATTACGACCACGTTAGCCAGGGGGAAAAGGTGACGGAAAATCTGTTCTCTGACATTGAAGTGCATTTTCAGAATGCGGTATCGATGTTGGAGACCCAGGGCCGACTATCTGATACAAGGCTCGCCTCGATCAAGTGCATCGAAAAAGATCCAAAGCCGGTTGTATTAGTCAATGGCATGGGCAAAGTCGTACTGACTAACCCTGCGGGCATGGATGAGTATGGTTGGCAGAAAGACGTCAGTCTATGCAAAGATCAATTTCCATCAAATAGCTTTTCGCAATTTGAACAATGCTTAAAACGTTTAACTGATTTTGACCCTGATCGAGCCATTTGTGTTTTGCGTATATACGATATGCAAAGCGATAAAACCAGCCCCTACGTTATGACAAAGGCTTTGGGTAGCGATGGTGAGGCGCTGGCCAGGCTATCATCGGTGAATTTAAGCTGGCTGCCGGATGTTGCTTTTCACTTTCAGGAAAACTTCGGCTTAACACCGATTGAACTGAGAATCACACAAGCCGTAGTTACATCACAATCGTTACGCGACTTAGCTAAAGAACGAGGTCGTTCGCTGGGCACACTTCGCAATCAACTAAAAAATTTACTGGCAAAACTTGGTTTGAGCTCACAAACAGAGTTAACGTGTCTTTATAGTGGCTATGTTCAATTGACCAAAAATGATGGCCACGATTTGTATGAGCACCACTTTAGAAGCACGCCTTGGCGTCGCCAGAAAATGTTTGTTGCTAAAGATGGATTTGAAATCGATTATTCTGAAGTTGGGCCGTCTTCGGGTCGGCCAATCCTTTTTTTTCACCCTATGATTCTTGGAACGTCGGTATCTGAGTCGATACGCCAAGAATTAATTAAGCGCGATATTCGCCTAATTATGCCGTGGCGACCCGGCTTTGCTAAAACCTCACTAACACCGTCAAAGAGCCAAGCATTATTGCAGTTTGCTACCTATTGCAAAGAATTATTGGATACGCTAAACGTGGGGCAAGTACAGATTGTCGGTGAAAATACCGGCATGATCGCGGCGATGCAAACGGCTAAATTATTACAAGACCGTGCAGTCGGCGTCGTTGGATTGAGCCCTGTAGTGCCTCTGATAAACAATAGTTATTTTAAACTGATGGCGATACAGCAGCGGTCGCTATATTACATAGCACGACATGTACCGAAACTTTTGCCATTGGTGATAAGGGCGACAGTCGCAAAAGTCGACAGCGGTTTTGATGAAGAATGGCTAACAAGCCACTTTGCTGAATCGCCTTTAGACTTAGCGCTGATGAAAAATTGTCAAATGAAAGCTCTAGCCCGACAAGGATTTACCTTGCTTTATATGAATGGCATTGAGGGCTCGGTGAGAGATTTCACGCAAACGGGTAGAAAGTGGCAAACATTGTTTGGTGATTATACGGGGCCGGTTCACATGATCACAGGCAAAGAGACAGGCCAGTTTAGTCCTCCGATATTGAACGATTTAGCCGAGCGATACGAAAACATCAAGGTTACCAGCGTAGAGCAAGCGGCTTATTTTGTCGCTCACCAGCAAACAGCCCGTGTATTCGAGTTAATTGATGAGCAGTTTAATAAGTGAATGCATTTCTATGTAACTCAAAATATGACGATAATCTGCACTAAGCAACGCTGCAGTTGTAAATCTAAGGTTTCTCCATTAATTAATATTTATGCTACATTAGTAGGCTGAATGTAAAAGCTTAAGGCTGGCTTTAGGCTGGCTGCTTTTAAGACAACTAACGTCGTTATTAAAACGTGTAATTTGGACTTTTAGGGGGGGGATATTGTTGAATGATCAAGTCGGCAGTGTAGTCAGGCCTGCGGGCGAACTCGTAATTCGCATAGGCGTTGGTGACAAGGCTGCTGAAGCAGAGCTGGTAAACAAGTATTGGAAGAGCCTGTATTTTATACTTAATCGTCGTTGCAGTGATCAGCAACTAGCCTCTGATATTGCCCAAGATACATTTATTGTTGTCATCACCAAAGCTCGGAATGGCGAGATAAATACACCAGACGCAATTGCCGGTTTTATACGCCAAACCGGCGTGAACCTATTAATAGCCCATTTTCGTAAAGAAACCCGCCGAGCGACGGATGCTCATGGTGAAGTGAACTTCGAAATTCCAGATGATAAAACCAATGTTGAGCGAGCTGTTGAATCAAGAGATTCGCTGAAGTTAGTACAGCAACTGATCGGCGAAATGAAAGTCGACAGAGATCGAGATCTCTTGGTCAGTTATTACGCTAATGAAGAAGAAAAGACTAGCATCTGTAAACGCTTAGACCTTACCTCCGCACATTTTGACAGAGTGCTCTTTCGAGCCAGATCCAGACTAAAACAACTAATTGATTTTAAAATGGGAGGCAGCAATGCCCTCGATTAAAAAAATGTTCCATAAGATGAGAGGTTCTTCTATAAGCCGTCACTATACCCTCAGAAGTTCACGAATAAGTGCACCGTCAAAATGGGGAGACTATCAACCACAGTCAAAGCTAGTGGAGGCGCATATTTATGGATAAAAGATACATAGAAGAAAATGAGATTGAGATTAAGTATTTACGCAATCAACTGAATCCTGAGGAGCTCGAGGAATTTGAGGTTTATTTGATGGAGAATCCTGAGATGGTAGAGAGTTTGAGACTTTCGCAGCTGATGATTGACACGAATTTAAACTCAATAAAAACTGATGAAAAAGCAATTTATGGTTTTTTGGGACTGATTTTTTCCAATACTGGACTACGCCTTATAGGATCTTATTCTTTAGGTGTCCTGACGGCAGGTGTTTTGACTATTTTTTTCGCGAACAATTGGAGCGGGACACATGCTCAACCGTTTACACAAATAGCCTATCTTTCGCAAACTAGAGCTCTAGTTGAGAGCGATGACTCGATTCCTGTTTTTGAGTTTGCTCAGCAAAGCTTTAACGCGAGTAGTCAGGACAAAATTGTTCTTTCATTAGACTTGGGTTTGATGGGTGAAGGTGAATTTGGTCTTGTTATACGCGGTCCATATAATAGGAAAAATGAAGCGGAAATTTTAGAGAGCATTGACAGAATCAAGTCAGATTCACTTGGAAATATTACGCTAGTGATGCCTGTGAAATTGTTTGAACCTAGTGTTTATGAAATTGAGATAGAAGGGGATAGCTTTGAAGAAGAGATGTTCTATAAATTTAAACTTGAAGTAAAAACTGAATAGGGCTAGGGCTAAATGGCTTGTCAATTTAACAATTCAAAAGGGTCTCAAGAAATAAAAGATATAAGCTCAAATATTAAGCTGAGCGATGACTTAATGTTCAATGAAGTTCTTTCTAGAAAGTTTTGGAATTGCCCTTTTACCTTCATTAAGAAGCCACTAACTCAATGGCATTTATCAGAAAGTGAGATTAGAAAGATTGTAGACGCAATGATTCCAAGCAGATGTACTCCTTTAATATGCTCGGATGCTTCAGGAGATTATAGGTTGCCAGCGGGCTTAACTTATATTGGACAGATAGTTACACACGACATTATTAGCGACTCTGAAAAGGGAGGAAGAGAAGCGCTGTCAGGATTAAATCTAGATAGTATTTTTCCAAAAATTGATGTCCATGAAAATTTAACAAAGTGGCCGATTAATAATATAGTCGATCAAGATGGTAGGTTTATACTGGTTGAATATTCAAAAACAAGAACTGAAACTTTTTTTGATTTCCCAAGAGAGCATTGTCCGCACTCGATGAGTGATACTGCAATGGTTCCAGATGATCGCAATGATCAAAATATTCTAGTTTCACAACTTGTTATAATGCTTATGCGTTTGCATAACCAGTTCATAAATGAACTGATAAAGTCTGATTCAAATTTAATCAAACAAAAAGAAAAGAATTTCTCTATAGCAAGAACTGCAGTTACTCTATTGTTTCAAAGAATAGTAATTGAAGAGTACTTAGCAACGTTAACTGTCCCTCATATCTACGAGCATTATTCTAGAGCAAGTAAACCATTATTTTCTTCTAAAAAACAAGAATTCGAAGTGCCACTGGAGTTTTCTCATAGTGTGTTTAGGTTTGGTCATACTATGATTCGGCAGTCATATAGGCTTAAAAAAGGTATGGTTGATTTAGGTGAGCTATTTAACAAACGAAAAAAATTAGCAATAGATCATCGTGTTGATTGGTGTCTTTTCTTTCCTCCGATTCCACAAGATTTGTCAATTAGGCCATTACATGACCATAGCCCGAAACTAAAGCCGCCCAATTTTAATGATGCTTCAGCATTAGGGGTAAATATTGCTGGAGATTTAAGAAGAGTTTCCGTTATAAAAAAACTGAGATACTTGAATTTTTCACCAGCTTTCCCTGCAATTAAGTTACGCGATTATATGTTTGGTATAGATATGATTAAGCGCTCTAAACGAGTGGAAAATTTTAAAAATATAGTATTCGAAGATTTAAAATCCTCTCGAAAAGTACCAATTGCTGGTGATATTATCGAGGCTCTTAATTTTGAGAATTGTTTCGGAAAGTCTTCTCATTCATGGTTGAAAATTTCAAATTTCCCAAAAATAAATTCATATCGAAGTAAAACAAATTTTAAGGAACACAATAAACCTGCTTGGAAAAAAATATTTGTTAAACGGAAGACTCTATTTGGCTGGGGGGGGGAAGAGACGTTTTCATTAGATAACGCACCATTGTGGTTATTTATTTTGCGAGAAGCGGAAGCGTACCCTGAAGAATCTGAAGAAAATTATAAATTGGGCCATCTAGGGAGTTTGGTAATATCAGAAATCATCCATGGTGCCATTGGAGCAGCAAAAAAAAATATTTGGAATGTTGATGTTGAAACTGAATTTATGGGTGCAAAGAAACTGTATGTAGAGCTATGTGAAAAGCCATCTATGTACACACTAATATCGAAAGTGATTTCATTGGAGAATAATAATGGCAGAAAAAGATTGGTGTGATTTAGAAAGTTGGGGGAATAGTGGTAAAACGGCTGCTTTCGGGAAGCCTGAGTTAGATTATCGACCTGAGTATAGTTCAGATATTCGATTAGGAGACTACATGCCTGGAGGTACCGATAAGCCTGCTTCAAAATATATTTTGGAACGAAAAGTAAGTGTTAACCGGCAATCATTAAGGTTAATTCCAACCAGCGGTTGGAGTTCGAGAATGCATAGAGTAATGAGCCACCTAAATTTTAAGGTAGCGCCAGAGAAGCATCCTGAAACAAATAAGTGCTATTTAACCGCGATTGCTAATACTGATGCTAGGCAGGAATATTTTGTTGAGACAGCCAGTAAAATAATAGTCTTATCAAGGTGGGATATTATTGCTGTATATGATGAAGCTTTGAAGGAGGATGTTTTTATTGGGTATTTGTACTTTGATGAAATAGAAATCGAGAGCGGGTCGACAAGTAGCCCTAGACAATACAAAACATCATGGCGTTGGAGAAATTAGTAATTCATATTATTAGGTTATTTTTATTTTTTAACGTTTTCATAAATTTTTCTTTAAGTTTGGCAGCAAGTGAAACCACCGAAAAAGAGAATTGGACGTTATTAACAACGATTGATCAACCTTCTGATCAGTCGTTGATGGTTTTGGTGAATGGTTTATCGGATGAAGCATTAATAGAACTAGACGATGATGACAGTCTAAATTTAATTCAGAATTCACCTCAGAATCGAGGCTTGGGGGGAGCCTTTTTCATTGAAGCCAGTGATCAGCCAAAAAGAATCACTTTAAGGTTATCAAGAATCTATCACACAAGCATTCCGCTTTCCGCGAAGGCTTATATTGTGCCTTTGGGAAAAGGTCATGCAGATAAAGAGAATTGGATTAAATTTTCTAAGGCCTTGAGTTTATGGTCAAATGGAGGTGAAAGTAATCGCCGAAAAAGCATTTTACTTCAGAGGCAAGCAATTAAAAGCACATTGCTCAACAGCGAAAATGGATTTTTAGTTCTTGAGACATTTTTAAATAGTCTGCTTGCATTAGAAGAATCAAACGAACTACTTGAATTTGGAAAAAATTATTTTAAAAACAAATCGTTAATCATAAAGTCTAACGACTATCGTTATGAATCTGTGGTTCTTTGGGCAATGGCTGCTTCGTATAGCCAAGTCGAAGAGTTTCAAAAATCGCATAAGTACTATCAACGGTTGTTAAATTTATTAGAATCGGAAAACACTCTTTCAATCACATGGCAAATAAATCTGGAGGAAATTAGAGGCAGTCTAGGGACTATGCTCGTATTGTCGGGTATGCAGAACGGCAAACGCAAGACGCTTGATCAAGGACGAGACTTTATACAAACAGCGATAATGAATTCTCAGAAATTTGGTGCCGTAAGATTAATAGCACAGCTTCAGAATGCTTTGGCTCCTTACTACGCCTATATTGGCGATGAGGATAAATCTGAAGAAGTTCTATTGGCATCCTTTGCTGGTCATGAGCTTGCAGGTGAGAGTTCAAGGTTGGCGGATACACTAAATAATTTATCGGTGCTTTATCGAAGACAGGGACGGTTTAATGAAGCCCTTGTCGTCTTAAATCGCGCTTTGGAAATAGAAAGTGAAAAGCCTTATCGATCCGAACGCGCAAACTTATCATTAAATTTAGCTGGTGTTTATTTAAGATTGGGCAAGTATAGCTTGGCTGAAGTAAGCGCGGTAAGTGCACGGGATCAATTTACAAACGCAGGAAACGATTATGCAGCAGCACAAGCATGTGTGATTCAAGGAAATGCTGATAGATTAGCTGGAAATATTCATCAAGCTGAAGAGGTGCATAAAGAATGTTTATCTAAATTTATTAGTATTCCTAATTTAGCTGAGATTGACCAAGAAGATCCCTACCATGATTTAGCTCAGATATATTTACAATTGTCCAAGGATAGCGTTGCGCTGAATGATTTTGATAGGGCTTACGACTATGGCACTCAGAGTTTCAAATCTTATTTCGGTGGCAATACTTCGAAAGAAAATAGAATTAGCCTGAAAAATTCTCTTGAACTTGAAATTATACTCAGTTTGGCACTTTCGGCGTTGATGACTAATAAAGAAGAAGAGTTTGGCTATTATAAAAATAGCTTAGATTATTTTTTCGGATCTAGTGAAACCGAAGAAAAATTTCCGTTGCAGAAATTGATGTTTAAGGAATTGATGATCGAATATTTTGCCATTAAGGGTGATATTCCAGAGATGGAAAATGTAGCTAATTCGATGTTGCAGTTGGGAGAAGAGATTAGGCTGAATCTAGGTTCTAAGTATTTGGGTTCGGCCTGGTCCGCTAGGTTATCGAATACGTTTGAACGATATGTTAGTGAAGCTAGTAATTATGCAATAAAAAAAGATGATCGTGCATTGCTCGCGAGGTTGTTCATCTTTCTAGAAAAGTCGAGCGCGGTCAGTTTTTACGAAAGTCGCGGATTTGATGATACGGTACGATCTTTGAAAGGTGACGCTGGAGCTAACATTTTAATTGAAAAAGCTCAGGCTGAGGAGTGGAATGCCGCAACGGCTACTTCAAGCTTAGATCGTAATGAAGCACTGGCACGAGTCATTGAGGCTAGAGAAATGTATCTAGGCAGATACTCTCGAAATAACTCTCACGATACTAGCGTGTCGAATCGTAAAATTTTATCGTTACCTGAATTGATGAATGTCCTCAAGAAAGAGGACTTGCTGATAAGGGTTTTTACCAGTCCGAATTATTCTTTTGCTTATCTCATTAATTCGGATGGATGGTTTGTTAAAAAAACATTGAATGAGAAATCCTTAAAAAAATCGATGTTAGATATTATGAAATTAGTATCAAGTCGGTCAAATAAAATTATAGAGAGTAAGTTCAATCTCGATTCAATTTTTGGAGACTTCACTCGACTTGTAGAACAAGCATCAAAAATAATTATTGTATCTAATGGTGCGATTTCTTCATTCCCTATAGGTATTCTTAATATAGCTGGAAACAATGATCGATATCGACCGTTAGACAGTGTTGTAAGTGTGGTGCAAGCTTACTCATTAAGTGATTACGTTGAGGAAATAAGTTCTATAAAAAGTGATTTTGTAAATGATATCGCGGTTTTTGCGGATCCTATTTTTGACTCGGGTGATCAATTCAATTTGAGCGAAAAAAATGATTCTATTTTCAAATTAAGGGCTTGGTCTAGTACCCTTACTCGTTTACCGTGGACTGCTAAGGAGGCTGAACACATTAGTCATATTTTCGATGACAAAGATGTTCTTATTGTTAAGCATGAAGAGGCAACAACTCAAAGGCTAATGTCTAGTGATATGAGAGACAGCAGGATTTTGCATATAGCGTCTCACGGATATTTTAGCGAATTGACTCCTGATATTGTTGGCATCGCGACCGCGCCGAGTATTAATGGCGATGTAGGGTTCGTAACCCTCACGAGATTAATGAGCGAAAGATTTAAATCCAATTTGGTGGTTATTAGCGGTTGCGAAACATCCTTGGGCGAAGATCTGGGGACAGAAGGTGCTAATAGTATCGCAAGAAGTGTTTTATCACAGGGAGCGGGCTCGGTTATTGGCACCTTGTGGCGTATCCCCGACCGGCCTACCTCAGAATTTATGAAATGGTTTTACCTGTACTTAAAGCAACGTAATGGGGATGCGAGTAAAGCTCTTGCTCAGACAAAAAGAAACTTTATAAAGTCTGGCAGATTTAAGCATCCTTATTTTTGGGGAGGGTTCGTTCTCACTTCGACAAATCAAGTTTATGATTCTAATGTTTTTAGATAGAGTTTGAGCGTTCAGAGATGTCATTTTCGGAAGCGTTTCAACTTATTGGGCTCGGTAATACATTGCGAAATTTGTTAAAAACTGGACTAACTATTGATCGTGTCGAAGGGCGGAGCTAGCCCTTCTATTTACGTACAGTCAATTATTTACACGGCTTACAAATAATATAAGTGCGGCTAGGTTTCTCCCCCCCCCCCCAAAAAAAAAGCTAAATAAACTTACCCTGACACGCTGCAATCTGCGTGTTCAGATCCGGCAAGCCGAGTTTTTCTGGATAGGCATCAACGTGTTGTTTTAGAACTTGCGCAAAGAAGCGCTCGATCTGAGCTGATGGTAACGGGTTTATATCGTAGAGGCTGCCGTCTATGGGTTGTATCTGTGTGCCTTCACCAACAAACTGATAGTCAATTGGTTGTAGCTTTGTGGCGATGCCCTTGATCACACCGTCTAGCAATCTCGGTAAGGAATAGGGCTCGGGGTATAGATTCTGAATTTCTAACATCGTGTTGTAGTTCCAGGCATGTGGCACCATGTCTAAGGTGTTGCTGACTCGAACCAGTTGGTCCCCCTGAAACTGGCTGTTCATCCAGGTTGCAAAATCTGCGTTGCCCGGTGTCGCGCCGGCGAAGGCATAGGCGTGTATTGTCGATTGGTTTTTTTCGTCCCATGCAGACTTAGTGTCGTTGAGCCAACAGGCTACTGCGGGTGCTAAGGCTCCTCCCAGGCTATGACCTGTTACGTAAATTGATATCTCTTCCGATGTGTCGCTCACTACAGAGCTAAAGAATTCGCGTAAGGCTAAGCCTTGGGCGGGTGTTCCAGAAACCGGTGCAATTGCTTGCAGAGTCGACAATCCTGCCGAGGTCGCTGCCGAAATCTGGGGATTAAGCGATGAAGGCAGAGTGCCGTAATGCCATGGTCGTGTGTCCCACACCCATAGGTCTTCGAACACCCAATCTGACCATGATTTTGGATCTGTTCCGGCAATGGCGACGGCGTACATGTTTGGGTTGTCGGTGTTCTGCACCACTAACATGGTATTGTTGCTATGACCTTTTGAGATAATCGGGAAGTCGTAAACTCGTGGGCCCCACACAATTTTCCATTGGCCCGTCAGTTCCGGTACTGAGCTGAGGATGCAATTTGCGATATTCCCAGCGGTGATATTGGCGGCGACACCATCGTCAATTGCCGCATCGGCTGCATCAGCGGTATAGGCAAGCGCGAGCATGGTTTGCTTTAGTGTATTCAGGTCGGTCATCGTTTTTCTCCCTAATATATGATTTACTACTTTGTCTTTGCTTTGTCTGGATGTAGGCTAACAAAATTATAGGGGGTAAGTAATTACACCTTATTACAATAGAGCTATTAGTTTTATTGATACAGGTGTTAGCTGAGTCGGATAAGGCGGCCTCAATTTACTCATGCCAAGCTGAGCTGAGCTAGGATGTCGAGCCCCCGCGAATTTTCATCAACAAATAGTTTGGAGTATTTATGAGCAAGTTAGACCTGTCTTGGGATAAAAATAGATTTAAGTTACAACAGGCAGAAGTGCCAATGAAGGCGGTGCTAACCTTAGCCAATGGTGGCTATGAGATGCTAAGTTACCAAGATGTGCCAATTCCGAAGCCAGACGCCGATGAGGTATTGGTTCAGGTATTGGCCGCGGGTGTTAACAATACAGAAATAAACACACGTTTAGGCTGGTACTCGTCAAAGGTGACTGAGGGAACAGAGGCACTTCACCAAAATGATGCGGAGAAAGACGGCGCAGCCGATGAGTTTGATGGAGGCTGGAATGAAGAAACCCCATTTCCTTTTATTCAAGGAACCGATTGTTGTGGTCGAATTGTTGCTGTTGGCTCGAATGTCGATACAAGCCGCATCAACCAGAGAGTGTTGATACGTTGTTGCATTCGAAACCAAGGTTGGGATTCACCTGAAAATGTTTGGATGGCTTCTGACTTTGACGGTGCATTTGCTCAGTTTGTTAAAATACCGGCATCAGAAGTGTTTGCCATTGATTGTAACTGGAGCGACGCTGAGCTGGGCACAATTCCTTGTGCCTACGGAACCTCTGAAAACATGCTTCATCGAGCAAATGTAACTACTGGGGATCACGTTTTAGTCGCCGGAGCGTCGGGTGGCGTAGGCTCCGCGGTAGTGCAGCTAGCCAAGCGTCGTGGCGCGATCGTAACGGCCATAGTGGGTCAGGATAAAATCGAAGAGGCCTCGATATTGGGCGCAGATAGAATCATTGCGCGGGGCGCTGATCTAGTTGAGGCTCTGGGTGAAAAATCAATCGACGTAGTAATAGATAATGTTGCTGGTGACTCATTCGGTCAAATGATGGACGTGTTAAAGCGAGGTGGACGCTATGCCTCATCGGGGGCTATTGCTGGGCCAATGGTAAGTTTGGATATGCGTAAGCTCTACTTAAAAGACCTAACATTAATTGGCTGCACAGGATGGGATGAACCGGTATTTGCAAACTTAATTGGCTATATAGAGCGCAACGAAATTAAACCGCTGCTTGCAAAAACATTTACGCTAGAAGATATAGTTAGTGCGCAACAAGAATTCACCGAAAAAACACACGTGGGTAAGTTTGTTCTAATACCTCCCGCGATGACTGAAGAGCAGAGTCAGTTATTAGGATTCAAACGGGGCTAGCGATGGCGCCTTCAGAAAAAATCGCTCAGAGCGCATCTATTTGGCGGCGACTGGATAAAATTAAACATGATGATCCAAACCTGAATTCCGAAACTTGGTTTACTGTTCAGCCTTGCCGTACGGTTAATTTTTTCGGTAGAGAAATTGTGATCACTCAACCCAGCTCAACTTTTTGGGTGACCTTATTGGGCGTGCTAACCTCATTGCTCGGGGCGTATTTTATTACAACTTATAGCAACCAAACATCACGGATGATGTGGGGAGTTTCACTAATTCTATGGGGCGTAGGTGCTTTATTAGCGGGCACAAGTTACCAAGCATTCGGTTACCAACTTAAATGCGCCGACCGACCACAGGTTGTTTGGACAAGTTGGTGGGAAGTTGTATACCTAATATTTCAGCAAGTTAGTGTGTCGGTGATGTTAGTGGCTGTCGCTTATTCAGGCTTAACAGAGCATGGGCAAGCGCTGTCGATTGCAGCGGCTATACTGGTATCGGTTATCTATACAATAGTGGTGTGCTGGGGAGCGTTTACTCCTATTAAAGCGTTAATCACGTTTGAACTAATGGTGCATTTTTGCACGCCCTTTATGGTTTTCTTTATTGGACTAAATGCTTGGCGGTATTGGCAGTTCGGTAATGATCTTGACCTAGCGTTACTCGGGACGTGGTTCGGTTTAGTGCTAACCATGGTTATATTCAATAAATACGATTCGTCAGGGTTGACCGATAAGTTATGGAAGAAAGGTAAGTGGTTTTCGGAAAATGATGCGCTACACGTGGCGCTTATTATTTGGATAATTTACATCGCCCTAGTTGT
This sequence comes from Arenicella sp., assembly GCA_046709645.1. GTDB lineage: Bacteria > Pseudomonadota > Gammaproteobacteria > Arenicellales > Arenicellaceae > Arenicella. The sequence continues at coordinate 174,056 of JBKEFT010000004.1, read as the reverse complement.
CGAGCCACTGGTAAAAGATATTAGTGGTTAACTAAGAAAATTAAATAGTTAACGTTGCCGGATAGTCTAGATCCTACCGGCAACTTTGTTTTTTAAACAAACAATTAATTGTTTAAGGTGTCGTAAACATTGGCCGACATGCTTTTGCTTCCGCCATTAGAGACTAGACGAACGTTGTACCACGGGCTCCACCATTTTTTACCAGTAGTGGTCGAAAAATCAATAGTTAAACCTTTGAAGGTGTTGTTGTTGACCGTGGTGTAGTCGCCACTCCTCGAGTTATTAATAGTCTCACTATGTGCGGTTCCTTCGCCCATTAAAATGGGGTAGTGGTTTGAGTATAGCGAGCTTGGGCCATTTGACGAGCGAAGCTGTCCGTTTACTCGAACAGAGTTGCTACATGAATCAATCGCTGTTTTATACCTTGCGCCGCAAGCACTGTGCATAGGCACTACGCTGTCATCTGAACCAGAAATGAACGGTTTAGTAAGACCTAAGAATTCGGTTCCTTCGCCAACGAAGCGTAGGCGTGGAACAGAGCTGTTACTTGTCGCAATGCTTCGAGCGGTGCCGGGTCGAAGGTCATTTAACACGCCAATCGAGCCTGAGGTTGGAGTAAAGCCTAAAACAGCGTTGACTGCTGCTTTCTGTGCTGAGTTTATGATACCGCTGCCCTGAGCGACGCCAACAGCAATATCAGCAATTTCAGTACCGCCACCAGCGCCAGCTAGGTCAATTACGGTAATTACCTTAAAGTTATTTTGGTTAATTCCCCATTGGCCTAAGCGGGTTAGGGCATCTCTGAGTACAAGGTCTCCGGTAGAGTGAGTTACAAAAACACAGCCTTGTGAACAGGTTCTTTGCGACTCGAGCGCTAAGAATTGAGTTCTAATCGCGTCTTTGATGCCGCCGGTAATTCGGTCTTTCGATGTCCAGTAAAGGTTTGCTTCAGAGCGGTTTAACCAATAGTCGCTGAAGTAGGCGTCGGCTATTTGTTTTTGCTGAGCAACATTGGGGCTGTTTTGCAGATCAGATGCTTGAAATCCGTGGATGAGCACCACGTTTTTCCCAGCAATTTTTGCCTGTGTTGTAGAACTCATTATCAGTATCGCTAATGCGAATAAAAGCTTAGTTTTCATATTTTCCTCGGGTGGTTACGTTTTTAATTTTGTTCCCATAGAGTCACTACGGGAGATTTGATTACTGGTTTTTGGTATTTATTTTTATAGCGATTTTGAATTTTCCCTATCGCTAGCCTATGTCCTTATATTGCTACTACTATGTTTTGCTTAAAACTCAGAAGTTACTTACCTAACATATCTTGGTAGGTTGACTGGTTGTACTTATTCTTTGCTAGGCTCTTCGACTGGCCCATCTGTAGGCTCTTCATCCACGGCACCGAGGCCGCGTAAGAACTCGACTCTTTCGGCCGCTAAAGGGTCTTCATGCTCGGTGTCATCGTAATCTGAAAATGGAAAGCCTGGTATAGAAAACCGTTGTTGTGATGTCGACGCTGGAGCATCGAAGGTCTCTCCGACTTCTGAGCCTCTATAGGTCTGCACACTTCGTAAAATGTATGGGCCAGCTGATCCCTGAGCTTTTAATGCGCTAATATGTGCCCGCAATTCTATAATTGCATTACCTTGCGCCAAACGACCTTCTGACTGTAATTGAATTAAAGGGCGTGAATCTTGAGCATCCTCAAGTATCGCCTTAACAAAATAATAGCCATTTTGGTATACGTTATACTGCAAAGGAATAATGAGTTCAGCTGCATTCTGTCGTACCTGCGAGATAGAGACTAATTGAGCCGATGCACGTGCGTATCGAAACCCTACGCTAGTAAAAAGCTGTTGATCGCCTACAGTAACAGCGATCTTCATTAACATTTCTTCTGACATAAGCGTTGGCGGGGCTATGGAGGTGTCAAAGCTGGTAGCAAATTCTGTTAGTGTTTGATCACTCGGGTTCATTGTCGCGCTGAGCGGCGTATCACCTTTTGGGCCAGACAGTGTTGCCACGGCAGTGATGAAAACATCGTCTTCTGCACCGCTTAGTTGTAATCTAACCTCTATAGGGTCGCCAACGAAATATTGGTATTTATCTACCGCCGCCGCGAGCCTAATTTTGCCGCTACCATCTTCACTAGGAAACGGAGTGTCGACTTCAGTCTGTTCAAACGGTTGCATAATCTTGGCATCGTTAGGGTTTAAAATGGGTTTAGAGTTAATCGGATATTTAGCGTCTTCTGCGTAGAGGTCGGCAACTTGAAGTATTTGAGCTTTGAACACTTCAGACTCATAGGGATTAAACTCGTCAACGGGTTCTTCGGTAGCGACTGATGCATCTTCCGCGTTAAGGTTTTTTTCTGGATTAACTGATTTAGCAGGCTCGGTCGCGGTTGGTGTTTGAGCGATAATTGGCTCACTACTATTTTTGCCGGTCGGCCAAAATAGTGCCGCTATTATAATTAATAACATGAGACACGCTGGCAGCCAAACACGCGTCCTCATGAGTTAGTTCCAGACAGCCGCGGTAACGTCTTGAAAGAAAATTCGGTCATGTCCCTTGCCCTTATTAATATAGGTCTAAATTAAATATTACGCCAATTCGGATGGCGTACTGGACTTTGCATCTATTTTTTGTTTTAAGCAACCGCGAAATTTCATTTTTGCTGCCAGAAAAGTCGTAGTTTTAAACTGTTTCTATATAGACCAAGGGAAGCGCTGGTTGCTTGCAGACTAATTGAATGCGTAATGAGCAGCCCCTTGGCCAGCGGGCTAAAGGCCGACCCTATTCTGAAAGCTTTTGAGCAATCAGTCTAGGGCCGGTCATTAACGCCTAGAAGCCGGCTTGTCTGGAATGCTGAAAATCGGTAGGGTTTATTGCTCTTATGCTTTTGCCTACAACGACTACCTACAGAGATTCGAGGAAGTCGAGCAAGGCTTGCCTATCTGAGGCGCTAAGGTTTTCGTACCCCGTTGTAGCTGCTTGCGCTTCACCACCGTGCCAACGAATAGCTTCATCGATATTACGTGCCCGCCCATCGTGTAGAAAACCGACACGATTGATGTCGTCGGCACTACCAGCCAAAGAAACTAGGTCATTGGCTTTTGCATCGCGGACCATTACGTCTATGGCATGACCCAGTCCCCAGAGTGGTGCGGTACGCCATTCAGAACCGCTAGCGACACCTTCGCCGAGGGTATCTGCTAAGCCCGGGCCCATGTCGTGCAGCAGCAGATCGGTGTAGGGGTGAATGGTTTGATCACGTAATTCAGCCAATGGTGTATAGACACTGGTTTGCATCGACGGACGGTGGCACCCGCTGCAGCCGATATTGGTAAACACGGCTTGACCTTGCAATGCCGAACTATCATTTAAACTCCGGCGAGCGGGCACACCAAGCAACGAGATGTATTTTGTCAGCGTATCAAGATGCACGTCGGCCAATTCTGAACCAGCGCTATCGCAATCTGTTTGTGAGCTGCCGCAGTCTGGTGTGGGTAAAACCGAGGTCATAACGCCCATATCACTATTGAGGGCGCTGGCAACCTGATGTTTAACGCTGGCGGTAGCGGCTTTGTAGCCAAACCGACCAAGTCGGGTGTCACCGGTAACCGGGTCATCGACCAGTGAAACGCGACCGGAAATTCCCGGCGTGCCATCCACATCATTGGGGTCGGCCCAAGCTAGAATAGTGTCTTCACTGACGGCTTCAAGTAATCCCAAGCCGACTAACTGAGGCGCAATGCGCGCTGAAAATGTCGCCGGTGATACACCGCTAAAGACGTAGTTTGGTTGGCGCAGGCCATTGGCAAGGTTAGTCCATGTTCCCAAGCTAACGGAACCTTCGCTGATGCCACTGTTGACTATTGCGGGCTGCAGTACACGACCGATTAGGGGGTCTGGGTTGCCAGCAGTATTGCCCACTTTAAATACCCATTTGTTCAATTCGCCGCCGGGTTCGGCCACTAAGGCTCGACCATTGCGAACGTGACAATTAGCACACGACGTATTGACGTAGTGGTTGCCCAGCTTGCCAATTTGTTCCGTCCAGATAGAGTTATCAGCACGTTCATCATGGATGCCATTTTCAAAATTGGTATGGTGCACACGACGACCTTCGACAAAGGGCTGTGCATTCCCAGGGCTCAAGTTGGTGGCCATTCCCATAAAACGACCAGCGAGCTCTTCACTATAGTTATAGCCCAAGGTTCCAGCGCCACCGAGCAAACCAGCACTTGCTATCGGTGTGCCGTCGTTTGTGCCGAACGTGCCACTCGGGCTAAAACGATCCCATTCAAAAGGCGACATTCCGGGTGTGCCGATGAGATAAACATAAGAGGTGCCGTAATAGTTCTTACGCGCTCCGGCAGGGGGATTCGCTAGAAATAAGCTTATTTCAAATTCCATATTCACCCCAACTTGAAGTGGGGTATTTAAGCTCGCCACGTTCTTCCACTGCTCGGTGATGTCCCGGGTATACATGAATTGATTTCCACTATTGCTGGTTTTTACAAAGTCATCGTTCCAAGTACCGCTACCCACATAGACTGGAGGGGAGTTGTCCATGAATTGGCCGAGGGCAGTGGTGCCAGAATACCAAGCACGGAACTCTTCGGCGCCTAGCCGACTGTCGGTGATATAGCTCACGCGGATAAGGCTTTGACCATTAGCTACATGATCCTCAAATTGAACCCGCATGGTGCGGAACTCCCAGTAGTGGGCCAGCCAATGATCGTAATGATCTGAGTTGAAAATATTATTGGGGTCATGAAACACATTTTCTTTAGCGTGACGATCACGCCCGCGGTCGCCAAACCGAGTTACCACCACGCCATCTGCTCGCACATAGGAGGCGATGGGTTCGAGTGCAGTTGATGGTGAATACAGTGGAATTATTGCACCGATATTGATCGGACAACCAAATGAATTTACTGAGGTGCCTGCGGGTGTGCCGAGACACTGATCAACAGCATCAACCACACCATCATTGTCCTCGTCTTCGATTGGCACAATAATTATTTCGCAGCCAACACTGTCCACCGGAACCCCTGCTGGAGTATTGGCACACTGATCTATGGCGTCGTTTACACCATCATTATCGCTGTCTGGAATGGGAGCGCTAGGGCTGCCGTAAGCTTCCATTTCAAAAATCGAATAGCCCCAGTTATTGCCAACACTGCGCGACGTTCCGAGCATGCGTACATAGCGATATACGCCTGTAACAACGAGGTTGTCAGTGCGCTCACCAAAGGTGCCGCCAGAAACGCTGGCCAGATTGATCCATTGGCTATTGTCATTTGAACCTTGCACGGTATAGCTGGCGGCATTGGCCGCTTCCCAATAGATAATAACCTCGGTAAGTGCGAAAGTGCCGCCGAAATCGAGTGTTAGAGTGCTTGGGTCTACGCCGTGAAAGGACTCCCAGCGAGTGCTTTGATTGTTATCCACCGCCAGCGAAGCCGCTTGCATAGCCGAGCTGGCAGATGCCGTGGCGCTCAACTTGTTTGTTACCACTTCACAGCCGACACTGTCTACAGTGGCTTCGGCGGGAGTGTTGGGGCACTGATCAAGGCCGTCAAATACGCCGTCGTTGTCGGCATCTAAAGGACAACCATTAGTATCAACTGCGGCGCCTGCCGGTGTGTTGACACACAGATCGAGGCCATCAAATACGCCGTCATTGTCCGTGTCTAAAGGGCATCCGCTGGCATTAACTGCTGCGCCAACGGGTGTGCCGGGGCACTGGTCTATATTGTCGTTAACTCCATCGCCGTCACTATCGATATTAATGGGGCAGCCTAAAGTGTCTACAACCGTACCTACGGGAGTGCCCGGACATTGGTCTATGCTGTCACTAACGCCATCGTTATCCGCGTCGTTAATGGCACTGCCAGCGTGATTATATTTTTGCCAAGCGGTGTCAATTTGCCTATTTATCGAGGTATCCCAATAGCTGAAGTTGTAATCAACCACGTCACCATTTGTCAGGCCATTGAGGGCAAGAGTATTACGACCGCCAGATTGCGTCATTCTCACGTTTTGCTGAAGGGCACCGTTGATTTTGTAGTGAATATCAGCCCACGAGTTTGAGTTTACAAAAAATTCGGCAGAGTCTGCATCTAATTGAGTTGCTCCGCTAAAGCCACCCGCCGCGTCACCGCCGTAGACTTCCATTTCAAAAATCGAGTAACCCCAGTTATTGCCCACACTGCGTGAAATACCGACCATGCGCACATAACGGTATGAACCGACTACATCAAGATTATCAATACGGTCACCAAATGTGCCGTCTGAAAAGGACGCTAGCATTGTCCACTGGGTGTTGTCATTTGAGCCTTCTACGAGGTAGTCCGCAGCATTGGCCGCTTCCCAATAGATGACCACTTCAGACAGGTCGAAACTATCCCCCAGATCCAAACTTAGCCAACTTGGGCTGACGCCATGAGATGATTCCCAACGAGAAACCTGGTTCCCGTCCACTGCCAGTGATGCCGCTTGAAGGGAAGTGCTGGCCGTGGCCGTGGAAGCCAATTGCGCATGCGCTTGATTGAGCGTGTATATGGCGAGGATTGTGAAAGCCCAAATTTTGAGCATTGAATGTACTACTGATCTAATTTGAACAGTCATAATTATTTCCTTTGTTGTTCATTTTTTACACGGAATAGTCCGCCCACCAGTAGCGAAGTGGTCTTCCGGTATCCTTAATAATTAGGTCAGGTATGACAAGAAACAGAGAATTTAAAGTTTCATATTTGTTACCGTAAAAATTTTTTTAAATTTTTTAAACTAATTAGTACAAAAGACCGAGGGAGTTGTTAGTTACTGGCAAATTAATTTTATTGAATTCAGCGCGAGTAGCACCCTTGCCAGCGATGCTTGAGGCTGATCTTATTCGGTTTACTCTTCTAACGAGTTGCCGCCGATTTTCGATACCGGAGCGAGTTGACACCGTTGATGCAAGAAAAATCTATTATATGAGACAATTTGTCTCAAAATGGGCTTGTTATGACTATCTTGGTGGTCTAATCTAGTGCTGGAAATTTAATTAGGCCGCTTACCGCCCTCGAATACCAGATTTGATTGGCAGCAAATGATGATCATTTAGCGAGTTATGTTAGAGGTTACTGGCTTATGATTGCTGGAAGGTTTAAATCTATCAGCAAAGTATTTAATCAGATTTAAAGCAGAGGGTCATCGTTTGGCGATTTTAGGGCATGATTTTTTGCTGCTTATCATGGCATAATCAATTGACCTTGTCGGGCGCAGACTTGCCTTTGGACATACAAAATGGATTTTATTGAAACAACCCTAGGCGTCACCTTAACCCTAGGCGCCACCTTAGAGATGAAACATAGACAACAGTGAAAAACACTCAATCAAGCAATAACGAGAACAAACACATCTCAAGCAATCGAGGCAAGCTTTGGTTGGGAGTGCTTTTATGCTTGGCAATTATCGTCGGCTGTTGGTACATTTTTACCTCGTGGTATTCACATGGTGATTCCAATCAAAGCGTAACGTCTAAAGTAAATAAAGAAGTTGCAAAAGACAATGCTCCGGTCCAGCTGGCAAAAAAAGTTCAGAAATCCGCGAACGAAGAGCCAGAAGAGGATCCGTTCTTGGGCAGAGAGATGCAGGCTCAATTTTTACAGGTGGCGGATTTATATAAACAGAACTCGAGGTATCCAGTTGGTTCAATCCCTGTGGTCGGCGAACGATTTGCGCAACCGATTGAGCCGTTTGAACAAGCTGAAGTTGATACGCCTTATCCGCTCGATGAAGATGATACTGACCCCATTCGAATAAGCGCCTCTATAGAAAAGATGGAGTATTTCGCTGGCGAGTCGATTCTTGCGAGGGTGCTAGTAAGTGGCGGTGAGGTGGACGAGTATTCCAGAATAGAGGTATTGGGTTCCGTGATGGGTGTCTCTAATGGCCGAGATACTGGGCTAAACGTGAACTTTGAACGAGTTAATTTTAACGAGTTTAGGTCTGTGATAGATACTCAGGCGGTTCCGTCTGGGCAAATACCACGCGAAGCGTTACTCGCCTTGACGCTCAAACTCGAAGATGGACGCTCACTCGCTCAAACGGTCCCCTTTTTCTATAACGGTGCCGCCTCAGCTCGGGTAGAAAACGTTCTAAATAGCCGCCAAGATGGCGCGTTTCTGATTATCCCTTTGCAATATAACGTGTTCGAATCAGGTTATTACTTTGTCGATACCATCCTCGATGATGCCGTTACAGGCCAGCCTTTAGTGCAGTTGCAAGCTGAGGGGAGAATGCAAATTGGTAATGGCTTATTAACACTAAAAGCCCATATACACGCATTAATGGATGCGGGCTCTCCGGGGCCCTATACCTTGCGAGTTGTAAGTTCTTTCCGAGCGGGAACCTTAAGTGAGACCAGAGATGTCGCCGCGACAGTTAGCCGGCCGCTTGGCTACTATGTTGAAGGAGCGCCTTTTGACCAATATGAAGATACGCCGTTTGTCGATCCCGAAGTTCAGGAGCGCATAGATTTTTTAGAAGAGATCGGTGGTGAAGAGCAAGAAGAAGTACCTGAAACTTCGCAGGGTAGCGAAGAAAAATTATAAATTTGAATTACCCTTTTGTGGTTTTGGGCAACAAAAAAACCACGTTTAATGAAAACTATAGTTTATGAGGAGGTTTTAAAATGAAAGTTCTATCGATGTTATTTGTTACTAGTACGTTGTTTCTCGCATCTGTTTTAAGCACAGATGCTGAGGCAAAGATAGCGGGTAAAAACATTATTTTTGTGCATGGTTTGCAGACCAGTCACTTATTGCAAGCAAGGGGAACCTTAACAGCGGCTCAACGCAGAACCGATGCAATTGAGCAGGCCGGTATTTTTGCGCCTAAAGTAGATGATTACATCACCTATTCAAGTACTGAACGGCTACAAGGTGTTATCCAGCAAGAAGTTTATAACCAAGTTAAACAACTGGAAACAGCAGGTACCTGCGCTCAAGGTTGTTTGCTTGTAACCGCGTCTACGGGTGACCTCGTGACTCGGTATATGTTGTCTCGCTTGAACGCATGGAATATCGACTCTAGTAAGTTCCGAGTGTTAGGCGTGGTGGATATGGTTGGCGCCGGTGGCGGTAGTGAACTGGCCGATGTTGCTGTTAGCGCACTAACCAGCGGCAACTTTTTAAGTGCCATAGCAAGAAGCGCAATGACTGCCTGGTTAGGTGGTGACTTGAGTGGTTCTGCACCATCCTTTTTGGGTGTACTAAACGATCTAAGGCCTTCTGTAGCCCGTGCTACGGCAACGTCTAATAGTTCGATTCCTCGCGTCAAGATCGCCGGTGGCGGCCAAATAGTTGCGTTGAATTTAACCGGTGGTTTTATTAGTGGCACCGACGATGGAGTAGTAGGGTTGCACAGTGCCTGTGGTGCGCGTTACAAGGAATCAATTGACTCTTGCTCAAACAGCATCCGAATTGACGGTAGACTGGCCAGTGCCAATGGGCCTAGCTGGGGTTTTTACCACAACCAATTTCCGATCTTGATGGCCGAAGATATGGCACACACCCAAGCAGCAACAACTGAACCTGTTGGTCGTTTAGTGGCGATGAATAAGGGCATTAATTTGGGCGGCGTCAATATTAACCCTGCCGAAAGACAATTCACCACCGGTCGTTGGTTTTGGAAGAAGACCTTTCGAATCGTGAATTATAATGAATCAATTCCGTTTGCTACTTACTTAGTTAGCCAGATAGATTGATTTTCACTGTAAAGAGCAAAGCGGCTAGATTTATTCTAGCCGCTTTATCGGCTCTATTTTAGTTTGCACTTAGTTGAATATTAGTTGAATATTAGTTGAATATTAGTTGAATATTAGTTGAATATTAGTTGAATGGTTTCCCTTGGCATCAAGGAAGCGCCAAGGGAAACACTAATGCCAGCAAATGCACTGGATGTAGAACGCGCATTATCTTCGGTAATGACGTTTGAGGCCGCAGCAAATTCGCATGCTCACTAAAGAGTTGTCTTTGCTATTTCAGCAAGGCTTATCATGCCTTTTCTCATAGTCGTACATAGGTCATAATAGAGCTCATAAGAAGTTCAAATAAATGAAACTCTCAAATAAATGAGGCTTTCAAATAAAGAGAATACAGGATGAGCAGTAATAGATTTCATTTAGCCGTTGAAGCCGGCAGCTTACCGATAACCGTCGCTTGGTATCAACAAGTTCTGGGGTGTACCTTGGATATGGCCGAAGAAGGTAAATGGCAAGACATCGACTTTTGGGGTAACGAACTTACCCTACACGAGTCTGAGCCAAGGGTTGGTAAGAGCAGCGATCGCAATCGGCATCATGTTGAGATGGGTGCTGTTTGCGTTCCCCATTTTGGTGTGCATTTAACCATGCAAGACTACCAAAAAGTGAGGGCTAGTGTAGAGGCCAACAATGGTTTCCTAGATACGCCTTATGTTAGATTTGCAGGCACTGAATACCAGCAAGAAACTTTTTTTGTTGAAGACCCTAATTTTAATGTTCTAGAGATTAAGCATATGACCGATGCGACTGAGTAGTTGCTGGTGTCATAGTAAAAAAATCGGCAAGACAAATAACTAGGGCAGGGCAATAAGATTCATAAATCGCTAGGCTTCATTCTGGAGCTCGAGTTATTCTTCGATTATTAGAGACCTCTGCATAACTCTAGCACAAGATAAAATGGCTAATAGTTTCCAATATTTTTACCAAAATATCCCGCAATAGCTCGCTATTACACTCAATTTTGATAAAAATATTTTCTCATTTTCCTTTTGCACTAGAGTTCTGCAGAGGCCTCTATTAATTAAACCTTCTTGCCGGTGAAACAGCACCTAAGTCCACGGAGGTTTTTTTGTTATCAATAATTTCTGATACCAACTTGCCGGTGACTGGCCCCATACTCCAACCCATCATCGCGTGGCCGGTGGCGATGGTTAGATTTTTAATCGTGTCTGATTTACCGATGTAGGGCAGGCCATCCGGCGACACCGGGCGCATCCCGACTTTAGCATTGTCAATTTCTTCAGCGCTTATTTCCAGTCGCGGATAGAATGATTTAGCGCCATTGGCGATGGCTAATACGCGTTCTTTTCTAACGATCTCATTTATCCCTGAAAACTCCATAGTGCCGGCTAGTCGGGTAAATCCATTCATCGGAGTAACCGCCATTTTAGCTTCCACCAATATGGCCGGTATCGAGATTCCGGTTTCTCGTTCGAGATTTATTCGGTAACCCTTTCCAGCTTGTAACGGTAATGCTAAGCCTAGCTTTTTAGAGACTAGTCCGCTCCAAGACCCTGCCGCCAAGACAACCTCATCGGGTGTAAAATTATTTTTATCAGTTACCACCGTTTTGATATGTTGCTTGTCGGTTTTTATATCGATCACCTCCTCATTAGTACAGATCACCACGCCCTGACTTATTAGATAGGCTAACATTTTGGGCATAAATTCAGTCGGTGTGGTATGCGAATCGCATTCATAGTGAATCGCGCCTTGTGCGTCTATTTGCAAATCTGGCTGTAGCTGCGTTAATTCGCTTTGGTTTAAATCTGATACCTCAAGACCGAAAAGTCTTACCCTGTCGGCAACCGCCTTTTCATGCAGGTAACCGGCCTCGGTTTTATACATCATTAAGAGGCCTTTGTTCTCTAATTGAAACTCCCCCAAGTCACCGGATTGTTTAATCTCTGAAAATAACTCGTTACTGATCTGGTTAAGCTCTTGTATCACAGGTATGGCTTTCGCGACCTTAGCCTTGGTCGAGGATTTATGGAAGTACCAAACCCACTTTAGAAAATCCATATCCAGCCTCGGCTTCATATAAAAGGGGCTAGCCGAATCAAACATCATCTTTATGCCTTGCAGAATCATCCCTGGCGATGCCATCGGCATGATATGGCCTGGCGTTACATACCCAGCGTTCACAAAAGAGGCTCCAGAAGTAATATCACCTTTGTCGATAATGGTTACCTGGTGACCTTCTTTTTGCAAATAATAGGCGGAACACAAACCCACAATTCCGCCGCCGATAATAACGATGTTTTTTGCCATATCTATTTATTCATATCGCGTTTGCGCAATAAGTTCTCCAAAAAATATTCGTCCTAGATCGTAATTACAAAAGCCTAAGCGAAGTGCAGATTAGTACCGTTTTACTCTGGCTCTCAACGAATAATGATTTCATCAACAAGGTATGAAGTGCGAGACGCCTTTTACAGTATTGCATAATAACTAGGAAACGCATGCCAAGAAATTAGAATACGAAATTTCATATTTATAGTTCGAAAAGCGTTAGTTTCAAATCAATTTTTAACACTAAGCCAAATGCTAGGCGCCTGTAAATGCACTCAGAAAATTAACTCGACAACTTCGTTTAACTAGGGCTATGTTGCTTGGTATAGCGGTTTCTTGCCTTAGTATTTGCTGAGTCGCTTCATGTTTGTCAGACTGACTCTAAGCCTATTGTGTCGGCCCGCTTTACACACTGGCGCAAGTGATACCAGTGGCGTTGGTGGTGAGCATATTCAGTGGTTAATACCTTCCTAACCGAAGCGTTCTTGTGCTTCGGGTTAATGCCTAGGTCTTCTGTTCATTGACTAACTTTCTTAAGAAATTTGGTCTCCAATGAGCCGCCGTGTATCGCATAAATTTTTGGGCCGACTTTTATTGCATATTGTGAACCATTCTCAAAACCTTCTAAATTTGCCAGAAAAGATGGCATCCACCTACTTATGAATTCTCCTTGCAACCATCATACATCTATTATATATATAAGTAGTCATTTGTAATTTTACTCAGATGATTTTTATTCAAATTCATAAATATGGAGATTTAACAATGAGCTTAAGTGATATTTTTAAAGCAAAAAAAGTAGCTGATCAACAAAAAGAGTTGAGCACACCCGAAGTAAAAATTGAGGGGCTTAGCGATTTAATTGAAGCGCACCTTGACATGGTAAGTGGTGGTGCATATGGGCGCGGAGTACACAGCAAAACGTCGATAGCTTAGTAAGTTGTAAAGAATGGGCATTGCCTTTGGTAAAGCCCATTTTCTCTGATGTAACCGCGTATGGGAAGTAGTTCATGAAAAGGAAGGAAGCAGGCAGTGCCGTGGCGATAGTTCAGCACATCTCGGCGAACATGGAAACATTAGATGACCGTACCGCAAGGGATCAAACTTCTCTTGACCGAATAGACAATTCGCCAGCGCAGAAACACTATAAAGTACCAGATTCAATAGAGCTGATTATAAAAGTCTCTGAACGTTGCAATCTAGCATGTACTTATTGTTATTTTTTCTTTCATGAAGATAAGAGCTATTTAAAGCATCCGCCGACTATTACCGAAACATCCGTTGATGGCCTTTATAAATTTGCACGATCTGCTGCGCAATCAGGAGTGAAAAATATCGCGTTTGTATTGCATGGTGGAGAGCCGCTTCTTTTGAAAAAGAAACGCATTGATAGCATCTGTACTTCTTTATCGGCAGCTGTAGAGGGGCTTTGCGACTATCGTTTCAAGCTACAGACAAATGGCATGTTGATTGACGATGGCTGGATCAAATTATTTTCGAAATGGAAAATTGGTGTTGGTGTCAGCTTGGACGGAAACGAAGAGACAAACGATAAGTACCGCATAGATCACAAAGGTAGGGGAAGCTATCAAAAAACCGTCGACGGTATAAAAAAACTCCACAATGCTGCAGCAGATGGACATATACGATACCCTGGAGTGCTTAGTGTTGTAGACCCTTTTGGGTCAGGACAATCCGCATATAGGCATTTTGTTGATGATTTGAGGTTTCTTTCACTTAGTTTCTTAATCCGCGACGAAACCCACGATACCATTACGCAGGAAATTGTCGATGGAACAGAAAAATTCATGTTGGAAGTTTTCGACGAATGGACTAAAGATAATAGAAAAGATATCGATATCCGTTTCTTTTCCGACTTGATAGGATGTCTTTGTTCAGACGAAATGATGGAAGAATTTGCCCCAGTCAGAGAAGACGTCTCCAGGGTTTATACGGTGACGAGCTCTGGCGATTTAGGCTTAGATGACGTAATACGTTCGCTAGGCGAACCTTTTACAAAGGACAAATTTAATGTTGTCAGTCATTCAATTGAAGATATTGTAAATGAGTCTCCGCGTCGTGAAATACGTGAAGTTATTCAGGAGTATCAGCCTCCTGCTTGTGTTGGGTGTGATTGGTGGAAGTTATGTCGCGGCGGCCGAATAAATACGCGTTATGGTAAGGAAACCAACTTTGAGAAAGAAACTGTTTATTGCAGCGCACTTAAGAATATTTATGGTCGTATCGTTTCCTATTTGTTAGATAATGGTATTGCGAGCGATGACATTGCACGTCGTTTATCATAAAATTTTTCTGAACACATTCATTTGAAAATGTCATTACTTAAGCTATCCGAGGACCTCTCCAGTTTTGCTAGCGTTATCGAATGGAAGGATGATGAAGGCACATTCCGTCACAACATCCTATCGAGTTACCAAAGCACTTGTCTAAAAAAATTTAACGGTTATGTTGAAAGTGCGGCGTGTAGGAAAATTGCTCGCGCCGAGGATCTACTTGAAGCGCTAAATGTCATGTCTCCTAGCGAGCGAGGTGAGTTCAGTTGCCTGCCCTACGTTGTCGAGACGGTACGATTTAGTGAGGAAAAAGAATTAACGACAGAAATTGCATCACTCGTTTTTCTCAGTCTAGGTTATGTGTTAGACACCGGTCGTGGAAAAGATAACTATTCTCCTTCGAAAGTGAAAGGCTTTCCTGTTGGAGTTGAAGCTTCGGGAATCCCGTTTCTTCTCAACACAACCGGTATCACCAGGTGGTCGGAACCGTCGACGGAGTATGCTAATTCTGAAGTTGAAGAAGTATCGAAAAAAATTAGAAACTCCCTTCAATTTTTAAAAAGTGAGAGCATCATTTATCGATTTGTTTCAGATTTTACATTGGTTTTAGGTATTCGAAAAAACGTTTCCTCTGGAAACAAACCATACTCTGGAACGTTTCGAGGAATGGTCGGCTTTAGCGCTATGACAAACCCTCACCTTGTAGAAGCAGATCAATATTATCTTGCCGATGCGATGGTTCACGAGTCAATGCATACGGCAATGTATATGTTAGAGTATATAAACGGATGTCATATAGCCTCTGATAGTGATGTGAGGACTAATGTTAGCTCGCCTTGGACAGGTTCTAGTTTGAATGTTGACAACATACTTCAGGCGGCTTTTGTTTGGTATGGTCTTTATTATTTTTGGAAAGAACTGATGAATTCGAAGGTAGATGAAGGAATTGCTCTGCCTTATATGGAGCGCGCTTTTAGAGGTTTTGAAAAACTAAATTTATTTATGCATAGAACAGGGTTGTTTGGTCGTGACGAAGTATGTGAGTTAGTATCTCAAATGGCGTCATCATTAGTTGAAGGGCGGAGTTGGAGAAATCGGTTTGTATTGTAACGCGGTGTGGTTTTTTTTTGCTTTAGGATTACGAGATAATGGCTAACAAAAAAGTACCCATCCTTTTTCAGACCGAGGTCGCTGAATGTGGATTGGCCTGCATTGCAATGATATTGAATGCTCATGGCGTTGACACAAACGTTCTGTCACTTCGACAACGTTTTTCGATATCGTTAAAAGGATTGACGCTTCGCCATATCACTAGCATGGCCTCTGATGTTGGCTTAGGTGCAAGACCCATACGAGTTGAACTCCCGAGCCTTAAAGAGGTTAAAACTCCTGCTATTTTACATTGGGACTTCAACCATTTCGTTGTTTTAGTATCTGTTTCCAACACCGGCATTCGTATCCATGATCCGGTATTTGGGGCTGTGACGATGTCCTTTTCCGAGGCCTCAAAGCACTTTACCGGTGTAGCAGTAGAGTTTTATCCGACAGAAAGTCTTGTACCACCGAAAAAAGTTGAAAAACTTAAAATTACTCATCTTTGGTCATCTATAACAGGTATTAAGTCTGGACTTATCCAGGTAGTGGCGTTTTCTATTATTCTTCAACTATTCGTACTTTCGATGCCATTGTACCTTCAGGTCGTAATCGATGACGCAATAACGAGGTTTGATGAACAGATGCTTTTGATGTTGTCTGTTGCTTTCTTAATATTGGTGGTGATTAATGCGCTAACAGAATTTTTGAGAAAAATTCTAATTATGAAATTAGGTCACAGTTTCACATTTCAAATTGTAGGGAATGTTGTTCGGCATTTGTTGAAATTGCCGGTAACATTTTTTGAAAAGCGAAATATCGGTGACATTATCACTAGAATGAATTCTATTGATCCCATTCAGCGGGTTATTACTCAAGATGCGGTTGCAAGTGTAATAGATGGCCTAATGACGCTTATAATGTTAGCGTTTATGCTATTTTATAGCGTAAAGCTTACTTTAATTGTGCTATTTTTCACTGCGATATTTTGTGCCTCTAGCCTTTGGTTAATACCTAAAATTCGAGTATTTCAAGAAAAAACTCTCAATTCATTAGGTCTTGAATCTTCTTATAGAATCGAGACAATTCGGGCATTTCGTTCAATAAAAATATTCGGGCATGAAGCGGGACGAGAAATGACTTGGCGTAATAAGTACTCTGATTTTGTCAATGATTCGATAGATTTACAGCGCACACAATTTCTTCAAGAAACGATAAACACACTTCTTTTCGCATTGCAGTTAACGGCGATTACTTATTTTGGTGCACTGCTGGTGATCGAAGAAACACTTACAGTTGGAATGTTGTTTGCATTTCTTGCCTATAGACAAACTTTTGCACAGCGCATAGGTGACGTTATTACTAACCTAATTTCATTCAGGTTAGCAAGTTTACATTTAGAGCGTCTGTCTGATATTGCCTTGGCAACCCCAGAGGTCGAAACTAGCGAAATCGACGAAGCATCCATATCTGAAGCCCCAAGATCAATTGAAGGTTCGCTAGCGTTAGATAAGATATCTTTTCGATACTCGAATCTTGATCCATACATTTTGGACAACCTTTCGTTAACAATTCCAGCAGGTCAATACGTATCCATAGTGGGAGCTTCGGGCAACGGAAAAAGTACTCTTTTGAAACTTTTTTTGGGTTTGATTAATCCGGAAGGTGGAGCGATTCTTATTGACGGAGTTCCACTAACTCGAATCGGTTTGCGAACCTGGCGCTCTCAGATTGGCGTAGTAATGCAGGATGACACGCTTCTCACGGGCACCTTTCTAGATAACATTACTTTCTTTGATCACGCCCCGGATATGGATCTGGTTCATGAATGTGCTAAGGCGGCACAAATCCATGACGACATCTCAGCTATGCCTATGGAATACCTAAGCCTTGTTGGCGACATGGGGGTTGCATTGTCGGGTGGACAGCGTCAGCGTTTATTTTTGGCGCGTGCTCTTTATCAAGAACCTAAAATTATTTTTCTGGATGAAGGAACCGCCAACCTTGATGAAGAGTCCGAAAGAGCCATTGGTGAGGCAATTTCTTCTATGTCGATAACACGAGTTGTGATCGCGCATCGTCCAGAATTAATTCGTCGAGCTGATGTTGTCTATAGATTAGACGGTGGGGAATTAACTCGTGTTGTAACTGGCGCCGAAGCCGAAGCCGAGTTAGTTATTGGGCAGGGCCAAAATTAAGCTGTAATGACACTATTTAGAAAAGAAGCTATCGATAACCAAGAGTATCGCTTATACGGTGAAGTGATTCTTACGTCACCTTTCTCCAACAAAGTATTTTGTTTAGCTCTTTTTTTAGTAACGTTAATTTTGGTTAGCGCGGCCTTATTTTTTCCTTACTCTGACTCGGAACGTGCGGTTGGGAGGCTTGTCCCCGATAATGGGCTCGTAAGAATTTTGTCTCCTTTCAATGGGTACGTCGAAAAAGTACTTATTTCTCAAAATGATCATGTGGTCAAAGGAGAGCAACTTATCGAAGTTAGGTTGCAACAATCCTTGGGGGCAGGGAGTAATGCTATTGAAAGCTTGCAAAAGTCAATTAGAGAGGAACAAGCCGGTATTGAGATTCAGACTGACTCATACATTGCCGAAATGGAAATAAGGGAAAATTCGCTAAGAAATAAAATAAAAAAAATTGATATTGTCGAATCGCAATTAGAAACACAAGTAGAAAGTATTATCAGGAGTTTATTACTCGCAGAAACTATGCTTCAAAGGTTTGACGGCTTGGTAAAAAGGGGCTCAGTTACACAAGTGGAAGCTATGGCGGCTGAATCTCAAGTGTTGGAGCTAAGACGAGATAAGCTTGAATTACTACAAAGCCAGCAACGACTAGATATCGAGTTGTCTGACGTGTCTTTTGAGCTTGCGCAGTTGCCACTTACCAAACAAAACCGTCTCGCATCATTCAGAAAAGAGTTTCAAGCCAGTGCTCGCCTCATGACAGAGCTTGACATACGTAAGGGCGCAGCTATCGTTTCTCCAATTGACGGGCGTGTGGTCGCTTTACCTACTAATACTGGGCAAAGCGTTAATGAGGCACAGTTGCTTCTCGCTCTAATTCCTAAAGGAGGCAAGATCGAGGCTGAGGTGTTCGCATCTGCGAAATCGATTGGTCATATTGTAGAGGGTCAAGAAGTCAGAATCTTTTTAGATGCTTTCCCTTTTCGCAAGTACGGTACATTAAAAGGCGTAGTAAGTTCTATCTCTGGGACCATCCTTTATCCTGGAGACCTATCCGAGAATGTGGGGATTTCAAGCCCCGCTTATCGCATTAGAGTGACTTTAAATAGTGAAACTATTAAAGTCGTTGACCGCGTGGTTCAACTTCAGCCAGGTATGACGGTTTCAGCGATAATTCTACGAAGCAAGCGTTCATTGTGGGAACGGCTAACTTCACGACTAATTTGAAATTTTAGGAGCCAGATAATGAAAAAAATAGTCGAGCCATTTATGTACCCTAACGACGACGAGCATAGCGACTCGGTGATTAATCAAATAGCAAATGCTTATTCGAAGGCGGTGTTTGATCGTGTTATTAACAATGCTTCGTCGTTAGTTGATTTGGATATCTTTTTTTCTGACTATCAAACCATTCAAAAAAATGGCCCCGGAAACGGTATGAAAGGTTGGCGGCCTGAAATGGGGTTGTCTTTAGCTTATCTCAGGAAAGGTGAATCGTTGTCAGCATTGGGCCAGATGCTAGCGGGGTTAAATGATGAGCTGATATCGCCTGACTGGTCATTATCATTCTCGAAGTCACAGCCGGATATACTTTATAATTCTAAAGTATATCGCCGCTGTACCGGAATGTCTCGGTCTACAACGGGCTCAATTATTATTGATGCTCTTGGGGGTATTGTTGAAAGCCGAGTTAGACCTATAACTCTGGTCGCCGGAGCAAAAAAAACCTACCAAGACGATACAAATCACAATCAAAACCTCTACATTCTGACGGTTACAGGTGAAATGGGAGAGCATTCAGAAAGTATCTGGCCTCTCACCAAGGTAATCGATTCCGATTTAGATTACTCTGTTTTTATCGCTTCACTTGATGACGCTTTTGAGTTGATTAGGTCTTATGCGCCCGAATATTACCAATGGGTGAAACGAGCGACAAAAGGGCTTTGTATTTTCAGAAAAGATGATGGTACTGGCATATTTAATTCTGCATCGTCTTCTGTGAACCCAGGCATCATAACTGTTTCCATGCCTATATCCGTTTTGTCCTTAGCAGAAACTCTAGTCCATGAGGCTACGCATCAGTACTTTCTTCTATTGGACTATTGTTTTCCATTTCATGATGGGAGTGATGACAAGCTCTACTATTCGCCGGTAAGGCATCAAGATAGACCGCTGGGACTGATTTTACTTGCATTCCATGCCGTTGCAAATATGGCTCTGTTCTATAAGAAAATGATGAAATGTGATGAGCACGAGTCTCTTTCTACAATATATTATAACGAGAAAAGAGAAGCCGCTTTGGGCCTTTCCCAAGGTCTAAATGCGACGCCAGCGTTAACTCAATCTGGCATTGTGTTAAGGGATTCACTAGTAGAACGTCTTGAAATTTAACTCGCAACCTCGAAGTATATTTATATGCCGGTTAGTGTTTGCTTTCATATTAATCATGATGAATAACCACGTTGTTGCAAAGATCACGGTTAGTGCTGAATACCACCAGCCTACAGATCTTTTTGCGCTGATGGACGGAGTCTCAAACTGGTATTTCAATGACGACTCTTACCGTAAAGCATGGGTAGATAGGTTTGGTTTATCGAGCAACGATAAAAAAATAATAAAATTTTATCGTAATTATCGAGACCGAACCTATTATGATCGCGCCCAAAAAGACAAAAAATTTCGAAAAAACCAAGATGGTATTTTTGCAGCGAGATCTTCTTACTCTCTTAAAACAGATCCCCTTGCTGAGCATTTCATCAACTCTATTACTATAGAGCAAGCGCTATCGAGTTTAGACAACATTGCGTCTTCCGCTGACGCATCAAAGCTTCGTGTTTTCTATGAAAATTTTCGATTAAAATGGGCAATTATTCTAAGTGAAAGTAAAGAGTTTAGTTCTCATGTTCAGACTCTAAATGACGGTCTCAAGGGCAGTAAGGTTGAAGATTTTTTAACTCGCGTTAGTGCATTTTACCGTGTTGACTTAGACCTCAAATTTAGAGCTCGTTTTGTCTGGTGGCCACCGATTGATCGCACACTGGCTGATGTTAGTGGAAATACGGTTTTTTTACGAGTCAATCCTCTTAAACAAGTAGCTGAAGGTAATTGGGCTGAAATAGTAATGCATGAGTTAGTTCACTATATAAGTGCACACCAACCGGTTGAACAAAAACGGTTCCTTTCAGATGAATTTTTAAAAATTTGTCCTGTCAAAAAAAATAATTTATATGAATTCCTATTCAAACGTCAGAAGCCGTATGATTTTCTCGAAGAGCCTATGGCCATTGCGTGGGGGCAAGCGGCGTTTGCAAAGTATGTCCAAGGGCAGTCTCTAGACCCTGCAAAAGATTGGTATAGTCGCCCATTGGCAGAGGTAATGGGGCGTTTAATTTGGTTAGAGGTTGAATCTATTTACGATTCCGAAGTCACTATTGATGAAAAATTCATCCAACGTATTGCTAAAAATTGTTCCAGGGTATTAAGTATTAATTGATGGTGCGTGGTCATAACTTAGTGATTTAAAAAGCGGTAAAGTAATACCAATTTTTTGGATAGGTTTAACCGATTTTGGTTGCTGGCGCACTACATTTTGTTATTAACCGGACTAGATTTTCTCCAGGACTACTGTACTGGCCCACTGTAGCCATTGGCGCAAGCGATTCCCGTGCAGTTGGTGGTGAGCATGTTGACAATGATCTTGCCTGCGTTGATTCGGCTACCGAAGTGACCAACGCCATCTAGGTCACCACCAGCAAGGTTGGTAATTGCGCCATCTGAGAAATCATAGTCAATTGCTAAAGCACTGGTCCCCGCTCCGACATCTAGCTGGGCTTTTACATTCGAGTAATTGCCAAATAGAGCACCCTCACCACAGCTGGAATAGTTGATGCTGGTAGAGCATAGGACTTGGTCGCGCTGACCCGCTGAGATGCTGTAGAAGTTTGTACCTGAATTATAGTACGGTGCTTTGCGCATACTTCTTTGGCCGCTGGACCCGGTCCAATCGTTGTTACTCCAGTAGTATCCGTCGGGATAGAAACCGAAGGTATAGGAATCCCAATAGTTTTGACTGGCACAGGTTGGCAAGTAAGCATTCGCGTAACCGGCTGCATAGCATGCATTTAGCCCGCGAATGGCGCCGCCAATGTTAACGAAGCGCCGTACTTGCCCCCACTTACCAAAGCGCTTCAACGCTGATAAGCCCATACTCACTCCCATTGAGTGTGAAACGATGTCGACCTTGCTTGCGCCAGTATAGGCAATTACCTGATCAATAAAATCGGCAATGATTACCTGCTTATCATGCTCATGGAAATTAAAGGCTGGGTTCTGCCGTTGGTTTGCACTGAGATAAGTAATGCCAAACAGCTCACAATCATTGTAGCCAGCGGCTTTTAACTGACCGTAAACTGACTTAGCCGGGATTGAATAACCGCTCGGCGCAAGTGCCGGTTTAGCGTCAAAGTTAATTGCATGATCACCATTGCCCGGGATATATATAACCGGTGTTTTGCTAGCGCTACAGTTGCCACCGCCGAAACCGCCGTAGCCTGAGAGCGTGGTAAAACCACCGGCAAACTGAGTTTGTGGGCCATCACACGGCAATAAATTTCCCGTGCTTGTTCCGCAGCTAAGCGCATGCGCAGACCCCGAAAAGGTAAGTGATAATGCAATAAGAAAAAATTGACATAGTTTGTTAGCACTGAGCCACCTGACGTGCTTTGAGTGTTTTATAGGCATGAGATTCCTCCATTGGTTTGAAATTTCGATTTTCTCTAATGCACCATATTTTGATTTATTTTTAGTGCTTACTAACTACATCATTAGAAGAAAACGTCTAGGCAGACTATTCAACATCTGTTGAATAGTCAAATTATTTCAACAATGGTTGAAATTTAAAATGTAATTTTATCTATAAGATCGTTTCGGGTGCACTGCCGTTAGCCTGTCATCTCAAGCTGCTCCAGCGGTCAATTGGGTCCTTGAATTGGGAGCAGGGTGGAATTGAGATTTTTATGTGCGAGGTATGCTGAGAGTTTGAAAATATCAGCTACTACAGTCTTCGTTCTTTGCCATATAAGCGGTCAGGTTTTTGTTCGTATCATCCTCAAAAATGTCTTCGCATATTCTCCAGCCCTGTATTCGATCGAGTCTGAAGTTGCGAAAGTCATTACGTTTTTCACACCAACTGGCTAATAGCCAGACTGGGCTGAAAAAGAATAAAGCCAGTGGGCGTAATGTACGAGTAGTATTTTGGTCGGCTTCATCGGTGTAGGTGATGCGTATCATGCGGCGAGTACGAATGCATTCTCGTAATTCTGAAAAACTGATTATCCATGGAATCGGTGGGCGAGTCGGTATCGCGTAAGTGGTGATTTGCTGCAACTCTCCTTGAAGACTTGACGGCAAGACGGCTTGAATTTTTTCGAAGGCACTTTCCGCTTTGCTAGCAAACTTATTGTCAGTCCATTGACGAACCATGCTAATTCCAAGACCAATCGCTTCCAACTCGTCGGCATCGAAGGTGATCGGTGGCAGATAATATTGTTTATCAATAAGGTAGCCAACACCGGCCTCTCCGGAAATCGGCACACCTGCGTCCATTAAACATTGGATATCGCGATAAACTGTGCGAGTGCATATCTCGAACGCTTCAGCAATTTTCTTGGCGGTAACCGCCCGCCGTCGTTGTCGAAGAAAATGAGTGATTTTAATAAGTCTGTCTGCTCGTCTCATACTTTTTCACTAAAAAAACTCAGGTAACTTTTCAATAACCTTTAGGAAACTCTTAACTAATATAGCGTAAACGATGACTACTGACACCATGCTGTCAGTAGTCTTTTGCTAAGCTATCTTTCATTGTTTAAACACTCAACTTTGGAGAACACTTATGATTGGATATGTAACACTTGGAACCAACGATTTCCCACGAGCAGTTGCTTACTATGATGCCTTGTTTGGCTCGCTCGGAATTGGCCGACTCATGGAGGAGGAAAATTATTTTGTCGCTTGGGCTCCAGCCCCAGATGCACCTTCGGTAGCTGTATCTGTACCATTTAATAGAGAACCTGCGACGGTCGGTAATGGCGTGATGGTTGCTTTGGTTATGGAGACGCCTGAGAAGGTGGATGCATTTTATAAGATGGCACTGGAATTGGGTGGAACCGATGAGGGCAAACCTGGCTTTCGGCCAGAAGGAAATAGTGCGGGTTTTTATGGCGCTTATTTTCGTGATCTGGATGGCAATAAACTGAATGCATTTTGTATGGTCGAATAAGTCCGCTTTTTTGAACCCAGGGCTTTGGCTTCAAAGCCCTGGGTTCAGAGTTTGATGCGCAACCATCTCGCTCTCAAATTAAACTCTTTATCGGCGATACTGACTAATTGAAGCTGGTCGAAATGGGTTTACCTGAAACCTGAATCTTACTAATTAGCGGAAGTATTTACATGTTGAAGTCAAAAGCAAGCTGTCTCTGTAGTGCGGTTGAGATTACTGCTACCCAGATTAATCCTAAATTTACTGTATGTCATTGTGACTCATGCCGTGGCTGGGGCGGAGCCCCTTTCTTTGCGGTTCAATGTGGCAGTGATGTTGTTATCGAGGGCGCTGAAAAGGTCAAGATATATGACTCGTCTGATTGGGCCTCTAGAGGTTTTTGTGCCGATTGTGGCACCCATTTATTTTTTAAGTTCAATCAAAGTGGTGACTACAATATACCCGTCGGAATATTTCAAGACTTGCAGGGTTTAGAAATGGATATGCAATATTTTAGTGATCAGCGGCCAGATTATTATTGTTTTTCAAATCAGACAAAAGAAATGACCAAGGCTGAAATAATGGCGTACTTTGCAGAGAGCCTCTAACCGCATCTCCTAAAACCCAGTCGGTTACGTTCCCCAGCCTTTTGAGGCAGGTAAGTTGTCTTTAGGTGGGAAAAGCTGTTAGTTTAATTATGCTATTTTCGCAGGGAGTGCTGACGCGCCGCCCACTATTATCGCATTGGATATAGGGAGTTAATACTGCTGTTTTCGAAAACTCGGCTCACGACTTCCCTAAAAAGCTTGAGTAACAATTGGGCCTTAATAATAAAATGACGGTGACGGTAAGCGGCGAAAAAGGTAAGAGCTCCGAGATTAAATTCATTAGACGCGACGATGATTAATCAGGCCCATAATCGCGTCTAAATCACCTATTACCAGTGCTCTTTTGTAATAGTCTAGCCTGAGACTGCCGTGTTTAAGCAGCCAAGGCGTCTCTAGCGGCATGAGTTAGCTTCACTAACTGTTGCCGTGCTTCTTGGCTACTGTACGCAAGCTCTTCAAACGGTACAAATATTGGTTTACCCTGATCCGCTTTTAAGAAGCAGCCATCAGGGGTCAGTGTAAGCATTTCGACGTGTTGTGCGTTTATCGCAAAAAGATGTTTACACATGAGTTGCATCGCATCCTCATGATCTTCGTTCATATGCTGAACCATATTTTCTTCACCGCCTAGCCATTCAGGTGTCGGTAGTGTCCATGCGTCTTTGCTAATCCAGTTAATATCACCGAAGCCGCCGATAAATCGAACGCGTTCGGTGCTTAATTTGAAAAATTCAAAATCATGCGTGCTTTGGTAGGCGCGGCTTTCCGGGTACAACTTGAAGAAGCGCTGCTGTATGGCTTCTTTTTCGTTTATATCAATCAGCGTTGCATCACCCAACAGGCTAAGACGAGCACCTGCGTTTGGATCTTCATTGCTGGCAATTGCCCCCTCAGAACCTGAAAACACGGTTAGGCACATTTTATTATTCGCCAGCAGATTTTTTGTATGTTGAGCAAGGTCACTAATATAAAAAATCGCATCGCCATTGACGGTGCTCATGTAGGTTGAGACTGAGCCGAAGGGGTAGCCTTGGTTAACCTTAGAGTGTGTCGATAGAACTCCTAGCTCAGATTGGCGAAGAAGAGTACGAGCGTTTCGAATCGATTTTTGCTTATTCATAATAGTATCTGGATCTATTGTAGTCTTGGTATTAAATATGGTTTGTTGCTGTCAGGGTGACTGGCGACAATGACGTCGATGCCAAATGATTTCTTGATGATGTGATGTTGGAAAATTTTTTCTGGGGTATCGTGAGCGATCAGACGGCCTCCATCTAGGAGCAATATCTTGTCGCAATAAAATGACGCCAGGTTTAAGTCATGCACGATCACCAGCGCGCCAATGTTTCGAGCAGGGTCAATTCGCGCATTATTAGGTGTGCACAACTCGCGCAGCATTTTTAGTGTTGAGTATTGGTGTTTTAAATCTAATGCGGATGTCGGCTCGTCAAGAAACAGAAAGCGGTTCTGGTGATGATCGTGGGCGTGTAATTGAGCAAGTACTCTGGCCAACTGAACGCGTTGTTTTTCGCCACCTGAAAGATGTAGGTAGTCGCGATCAATAAATTGCGTGGCATCGACTAGCGCTAGGCTATCAGCGATAATTTTTTCCTGCTCGGTTTGGCTTAAACATCCTAATGACATTGCTAGACGAACCACCTCGTGTACGCTGAATGGAAAATTAAGGCTTGAGCTTTGTGGCAATACCGCTCGGTATTTAGCCAGCGTAGCTAGGCTTAGCGACTCGATAGGGTATTGGTTTAAGGTTAGTTCACCGGCAAACTTTGAGACACCCGCTAAGCAGTTAAGCAAGGTGGATTTTCCAGCGCCGTTCTCGCCAACGATGGCGGTTATTTCACTTGCTCTACAAGTGAAATTTAGATCGTCTAGAATCTTTCGGCCGTTGATGGTAACCGATAGCTTAGTAGCCTGAATGCTCATAGACTAAACCCCATACGCCGTTTTTGTTGCATCAATAGGCCGATAAAAAAGGGCGCTCCGATTAAAGATGTGAGTATGCCAATAGGCAGCTCGGCCGGGGCGATTAGCATGCGCGAACCGAGGTCGGCTAGCGCCAATAACGCGGCGCCGAGTAACGCACTATTAACGATAAGGTAGCGGTAGTTAGTGTCCGAAGACATTCTTAGGATATGGGGTACTACCAAGCCAATAAAACCGATGATGCCACTGAATGCAACCGCCACACCGACGGCCAAGGCATTCAGCCATAGCAATTGGGTTTTTACTTTTTCAACATCGATGCCGGTAAAACGTGCATTGGCCTCGCCCAGTAGAATTAGGTTAAGGGCATGGCGTTTTCTATAGATCGCGATCATGGCGATGGCGAGCGTGGGGGCACTTATTGCAACGCTGGTCCAAGTGGCGCTTGCAAGGCTACCCATCATCCAAAAAGTAATCAGCCGAAGTGCTTGATCGTCGGCGATAAAGCTTAAGCCGCCAATCATTGCGCCAGCCAGTGCGTTGACGGCAACGCCGGCTAATAGGAATGTTGGTATCTGAATATCGCCGTTAACCTGCGCCAAGCTATAGACCGAGAAGGTAGCGACGGCGGCCCCAGCAAACGCAGCGACTGAAACGGCGTAAGGCCCTGCCACGTGTAAAAATGGAATGTGACTGGCAAACAATATCATCATCACGGCACCCACCGCCGCGCCAGCCGAGATGCCTAGCAAACCAGGGTCTGCCAATGGGTTTCGACAAACGCCTTGAAGGCTTGCGCCACTCACGGCTAAAGCAGCGCCAACCAGCAACGCCATAATCACTCTTGGTAGACGGATATTTAGCACCACGCTCTGGGTAATGCTTGGCTCCAATGTCCCGAATAATCTAGAGTAGAGTGATTCAAGCGGCAATAGAAAATTCACGTTCGAGGCACCAATCGATACTCCTAACCAGAGTAATGTTAGTAGGCAAAAACTAAGTACCGCGAACTCGAGTTTACGTCTGTGCTCGTGGGATTGACCAAGCTGCCAGAATGTTAAGCTAGCTGTTTTCAAAGCTTATTCGCCTGTTCAATGATTTGACCAACCGCTTGATCAAGTCTGGTGCCAAAGCCCATAAGTAGTAGCGGGTCCATCACATGGATATTACAACCTCCAGACATCGCCAGTTTGATAATTTGGTTTTCGCAAACCGCTTCTTTACCGCCAAGGCCAGCGATTACATGTGAGGGAATCAGTACCAGATCAAGTTTTTGCGTTGCCAGTAGCTCTGAGCTAAACGGTTTATATCCATCCAGAGTATCGGCAAGGTTGTTGATTCCAGCGAGAGTCAGTAGCAGGCTAGGCACCGTGTTTTTACCTGCCGCAACGGGCCCTCGCTGACCGATACTGAGCAGGGCGACCGCATTTAATTGCTCATTTTTGAAACGGCGCTGCGTATCCTGGAGGCTTAGTCCTTGAGTTACTTTTTCAATAAGTCGTGTCGCTTCGATGTTTTTTGAGTAGTCATCGCCTAGATCGATAATCAACTTCTTCCATGCGTCTAGCGTGTAGGTGTCTTGGTCATATGTCCTAACCTCGACACCGAGCATATTGACTTGTTTTAGTGCGGCGCTTGGCCCCGCACCTTTAGCGGCAATAATAATATCGGGTCTAAGCGACATTAACCCTTCAGCGCCCAGGCTACGAAAATAACCTACCTTTGGCAGCTCGATCGCTTCTTCAGGGTAGAGGCTAGAGGTGTCTACACCCACTAAATTGCCACCTAAACCTAAAGCGAAAAGGATTTCGGTAATGCTGCCACCGGCACTAATGATTCGCGCTTTATCTTTGTCGGCTTGTGCATAAGTCAGGTGTGTAGCTGAGCACAGTAATAGCAAGCACAGCAGCAAAAGCGATGGCGATTTGACGTATTTATTCATGAGGTTGTTTGAATCACTCAATAAAGTTTTAAAGTTTCAATATGAGAATCTTAATGCGAATGATTTGCATTTGCAATTAAGTTTGTCTATATTTCTCCGAGATTAGGGGCTACTAAGTCAAACTTTTTTGATCGCAAGGCCCGCATAAGCAAATTCTACTGTCACTAATATCGAGTAAATTTATGATCATTCTACCCAATACAATTACTAGCCAAATACGTTTCATTAAATCGATTTTGGCAAAATTATATTTTCCAGTTAGCATAAAAAAAGCGCTTGGGTTGGCGTTATTTTGGCTAACTGTAGTCGCCACTAACGTATTGGCCGACAACCAACACGCGGGTAAAATCGAAGAAATTATTATCTCAGCAACCCGAACGGAAAAGCTCATCTCTGAGGTTGCCAACACGGTGTCGGTGATTGACGCAGAGCAAATTCAACGGGAGATCGCCAATAATATTGATGATCTAGTTCGTTATGAGCCGGGTGTGTCGGTTGCTGGAGGTGGGCGCTTTGGATTGAGCAGCTTTTCAATTCGCGGTGTGGGCGGCGACCGCGTGCTCACCTTGGTTGATAGCACGCCAACGGCTGATGAATTTTCATTTGGGCCATTCTTATCATCGCGCAGAGACTTTGTTGATATTGACGCCTTGAAGTCAGTAGAAATCGTTAGGGGGCCAGGCTCGAGTGTCTATGGCAGTAACGCTATTGGTGGCGTAGTTAACTTTATTACTAAAGATCCCATAGACTATTTGGGCGACAAGCCATTTTCCGGCTCAGCTAAAGTTGGTTATAGCTCGGTGGATCAAAGTATCAATACTACTGTGCTAGGGGCCTTCGGCAATCAAACCTGGTCGGCAATGGTCGTCGGAACCTTACGAGAAGGGTCTGAAACAGAGACTTTTTTCAGTGATGACTCAACCGGCGCGGGGCGTAGATCGCAGAACCCGCAAGACTCAGAAAATAACAATGTCTACGCAAAACTAATCTATAAGCCGTCAGATTTTCAGAGCTTTTCAGTAGTCGCTGAGCGTTTTGAAGGAGACTCTGAAACCGATGTTCTATCTACGGCGAACACATTCTCTAGAGGCGTATTAACCAGCTCAGAAATCGGTGTGGATGAAAGAAGCCGCGAGCGTTTGAGTTTAGATTACCGCCTTAGCACTAACGCCGCATTATTTGACTCTGTTAGCTTACTCGCCTATGTGCAAAGCAGTGATGCTCAGCAAAATACACTGGCCGAACGCTTGTCGCAAGGTGCCGTTCAAGATCGCATTAGAACCTCGTCTTATCAGCAGGAAAACGCTGGGCTTAGAGCGCAGATGATCAAAGGCTTCGAGCTTGGCAGCGCGAGCCATGAGTTGATCTACGGCGTAGACTACGATCAAAGTGACTCGGTCACCTTACGAACAGGCAACACAGTTGACCGCGTAAGTGGTGTTCAGTTGCCTGAATTCACTAACTTTCCGACTCGCGATTTCCCTAATTCAAAATACACTAGTGTCGGCGCATTTATTCAAGACGATATTTCATTGTTGGACGGGCGCTTACATTTAATCCCAGCGTTACGTTACGACAATTTTGAGCTTGAGCCAACGGTCGACGCGATCTATTTATCTGGTAATACCGGATCGCCTACGCCTGAAGGGTTCGATGAATCGGAGCTTTCAGCCAAGATAGGCGTAGTCTATGAGCTTAGTGATAGTTGGTCGGTATTCGCTCAATATGCTGAAGGCTTTCGTGCGCCGCCACTCGATGCCGTGAATACCGGCTTCACTAATTTTGTTGGTGGATATACCACACTTCCTAACCCCGACTTGAGGGCAGAGCGAGGTGAAAGTGTCGAGATCGGGCTACGCCGATACACCGATGCGGGCAACCTAGAGTTTACGGTGTACCAAAACACCTATGAAGATTTTATCGAGAGTTTATCTGTGCGCGGATTCAACCCGATCACAGGTCTACTCGAGTTTCAGGCGCGCAACCTTGATGAGGCAGAGATTTCAGGTTTTGAACTGAAAGCACAGTACAGTTTAGGTCAGGTGTTCGATAGCCTCAATGGCTTCAATATTCGTGCCGCCTATGCCTATTCTGATGGTGAAAATAGACAAACTGATACGCCACTTAATTCGGTTGACCCACAGCAGTTGGTCCTTGGCATTGCTTATGCGCCAGCGAGCGAGAAATGGAGCATCGAAGCGGTGGTTGTGGCAAGTGATCGTAAGAGCTTCAACGATATTGATGCGAGTTCATTGCAAGCCCGTGGCGCTGCGGCGATCACTCCCTTTGAAACGCCAGGCTTCGCAACCTTAGACCTGATTGGCCACTACGAAATTAATGACAAGGCGAAGATAAACTGGGGTATTTTTAACCTCACGGACAAGCAGCACTTTCAGTGGAGCGAAGAGTTTGTGCAAGACCCAGTAACGACCAATTTTGATAGACTCACAGAGCCAGGTAGAAATTACTCCGTCACGGTTAAGGTTAATTTTTAATTCGACCTCGACTTATAACGCTAATCCTAATCAACACCACCGATAAAAATAGCCTAATGAATGATCTAGTTCTACGAATGTTTATGTCAGCTTCGCTGGCAAGTATTATCGCCCTAAGTTTGCTTTCAGTTTCCTTTGCGGCTGAGCAAAAATGCGACCAGAATAAGTCGCAGTATGTATTTAGTTGGCCTATTTCGGAGGGGTGCGATGACCTACCTCGAGGCGGCACCAGCAAGGGTGCCGATGTACAAATTAGTAAGGCCGCACATGCAGGTTGGCAGCGGATTCAAGACCCGACGCTATCTAAGTTTGAACGCGACCGAGCGGCGATTCTGGCGATCGCCGGGGGTTACAAAGTTGATTTCAATTTTATCGAAACGGTAGGCTTCTCGGCTGAGTTTGAACGCGATAAACCTTATCACTCTTGGGTCACAGAATACATTTACGTGGTAGAAGATAAGCCCGAGTTCATCAGTTTGCAGCACCTGATGGTGATGTATTTTAAGCAAGACGACGGCAGTATTTCTGAGCCCATGGTGATGAAGCATTGGCGACAAGACTGGACCTATCAAGATAGGTCTCTACTCGAATACCAGCATAACAATACCTGGGTAAAGCGAAAGCTCATAGATCAGGATGTGAAGGGCAGCTGGAGCCAAGCGGTTTTTCAAGTTGATGACTCCCCTCGCTATGAATCACTAGGTCGGTGGGTTCATAATCCAAGTTTCTCAACCTGGTTAAGTGCGACTACACGCCGCCCATTACCACGTCGAGAGTACAGTGTTAGAAAGGACTATGACGTACTAGAAGGATTTAATCGCCATACGGTGACGCGCCACGGTTGGGTTCAAGAAGAAGAGAACTGGAAGCTATCGCTTGACGAAAATGGAGAACCGAATGCCAGTAACCCCTACCTTTCAAAAGAATTAGGCGTGGCTCGTTATCAATTGGCTAGTAATATTGATTTCACTCCTGGCGATCTTTATATGGCCAAGACGGCGTCGTTTTGGAAAGCTGTTCGAACGCAATGGAGTACCGTGATTAGTACCAATCAAGAGCTCTCATTAAAGGCAAGGGTCGATGGGAAACCGCTATTTATGCCGCTATTTAGTGCTGCTGAAACAAAACATAGTGCTGATGAGATGAACGCATTGATCAAAGCTACAATTTCAAAATATGTGAACTAACAGCAAGTATGACTTTCCTGCTACTAAGAGGTTATGGGTGGGTATGATCTATTTTGGCTTAGCTTAAAATTGTTAATATCGGCGACCAAGACCTATTGATTCAGATCGCTAACTTACTAACGCCATTTAAGATAGTTGTGACGCTATGTAACCGCTACCGTCGCCATCATTTGAGCTATGAAAACGATAAGATCGAGTTGATTCAATCGGAGTGGGTGAAAATCGAGCACTCAAATGTAGCGCTTTAGGATTTGTGCAGACTAGTAAGCGCGAGGACGACAGCGCTTGATCCTTAGGCAAAGAACTTTGATCCATTTTAAGCGCTTAATTCTAACAACAACGTGGCTGTTGGACCAGTTCGTGGCCGATCGTTAGAAAAGTTTATTCAGACAAACAATGTCAACAGATTCCGAATACCAAACAGAAATCACAACTAACTAGGTTTGCGAATCTATCAAGTTGGGATTAAAGGGCCGGTTGATAGGATACTATTCGTATGCATTCTACGAGTTTGCCGGTAATCAATTTTTTAATTATTCTTAATCCCGTCTTAGTGATTTCTGACTCCTGTACATGTATCGAAAGTGCCAAGTGAAGGCAATGCGCATACGCCGGAGATGAATATTTTTCAACCCGAACGGTTAAAAAAAATAATATTTACCTTAATTTACTTTCATATAAATATACACTGCTGTTCCGTTAACTTAAAAGAAAAGGCCTGATTTTCCACAGTATTTGATGACATGTTTTTAGCGATAAACCATTGAATTAAATGAGAAAAACAGGCCATGCCACATTGTAATACAGTCTTGAATCAAATTCTAAAAATTGTTCCGAGACATGAGTTTGAATCTCTCGCAAAACAGCACCATTCGGGCCGTGCGTTCCGCACGGCATCACGTTGGTCTCAGTTTGTAAGTCTCTCGATGGCACAATTAACGGGGCGTAATAGTCTTCGAGATGTAGTGGGGAATGTCAGCGCTCAAGCTCACCGACTCTATCATTTAGGTAGTGCGCGCTTAACTCGATCAAACCTTTCTCGAATAAACGAGCGCAAGCCTTACGAGTTGTATGAGGCACTTTTCGGTACATTACTCAAACGTTGTCAATGCAAAATATCGCGTGGTGAAACGCCATGGCGTACTTAAAAATAAAGGGGTGCGCAGCGACCAGACGATCGAATTCACGGGCGTGCAAACCGCAAAGAAATGCCCCATTGGCCTTCGCCGCATTGGCTATCGTGATGCAATAACAGGAAAACACTACGTCTTCCTGACAAATAATTTCAAACTATCTGCAAAAACGATTGCTGATATTTATAAGTCACGTTGGCAGGTGGAATTGTTCTTTAAATGGAACAAGCAAAACCTTAAAATAAAGTCATTTCTGGGCGCAAGCAAAAATGCGGTGATGACTCAAATATGGATAGCAATATGTGTTTATTTGCTCCTCGCTTTTCTGAAAATTCAGTCCAAATCGAGGAAAAACAGCCATCAGATATTACGCGTATTACAGCTCAACCTGTTTGAAAAACGAGACCTGATGGCCTTAGTCCGAGGTGACCCAGTGAATCACCAAAGCTACAACCCAAACCAATTCTCGTTACTGTAATAGTTAACTGGACAGCAGTGATAAATATATGAGAACCTGCGATAACTTTATAACTTAAAAGGATGAATATATGAAGCCCTTCAAGTCATACCAAAGGTTATCGCGCCTTTTAGTTACGTCGGTATTGTATCTAAGCAGCCAGGCTTTGTACGCTAGCCAGTGCGGACAAGCCTGCCATACCCCACCGGCATCGGTTAAAGTTACGCTGACACATAACACGTCGCCAACAACATCCAACTTCTTCGGCGAAACTGAGATAAGTGATAGTTATAATAAAACGATTACTGGTGTCAGCGTACAGCCCGGTTGGAGTGTTTATATTTATGATCAATGGCAGTTTGAAACGGGCCATACTTGTTATAAAAAAACGTGTTACGACAGCAGTAACGATGGCGGTGCCCTGTACTTGAAGCCAGAGACCGTAATTGTAAGAAATCATTCCTGTCGAAGATTATTAATCGCAGGGAGCTCGCAACAAGATCAAAAAGATATATACAGAACGATGCATCCCACACCACTTTGGAAAAAGCTCTTGAATATGGCATCGCTGCCAGGGCCTAGCGAAGGCGTGGGTGTTGCTATAGAAGAAGGAGAAGGGTTTGCGCTTCCTGAGTCAAATGGCGAATGGTTTCCGAACGCTGAAATTGCAGAAGGAATCGAACCAGCGAATCCCCCAGAACTTCCCGAGGTCCCCGCTGGGAATGAGGCAAGCTCACCCGAGATGCGAGAAAGTATTATTCAGGAGGGTTTGGGGCAAGCAGAAACTGCTTATAATCATTATGAGGGCGAAGGCGTAGAATTGTTTACACTTAGAAGCAACAGCCGTGATAGGCCAAAAACATTTTCGGCTGACGGCAAATACGGCCTAGGAGATGTAAATAGTGAAAGGATCTGGGTGAGAGACGATGCTACCCCACCGGTTGCCGCCAGCCACCCGGGGAAATTGCGTGTTTGGAACCGTTCAAACAACGGGAAATATTTGGAGTTTCAGTCAGCTGAGGAATATATGGCGGACTGTTGTCATACAGCTGAAGAAATTATGGTTGGGGAAGAGCTAGAGTTTGGAATGGAAGATCAGACCGAAGTTGCCGGTACAAACTACGTATGGGGATCAGATCAACCCGCGAAGCAGGCTTTAGTCGTTAGCTATGGCAGATCTAACCCCGGCAGTGTCAATAACAGCGCCAACCCTCGAGTTGGTCAAGCCTATGCAATATTGCGAAATGGGGCGGCGGCGGAGGGTGAAAGCCCGTTCCACGTGGCTGCCGTCGTGGCCAGAGATGGATCAACGACTATTACAATGGAGGTGTCGGCGAGCCAGTTTGATGCCGTAGATCGTGATACCCGGCCAGAGTTTTATATGTACACCACCGACGCAAACGACAATAGTGGATTGCAAACGTTCCACGAGACCTTTGCTACTAATGAGGGTTATGGCACGGATGCTACAACGGTGGTAATTGAACCTATCACTGACCCGAATGGCGGTCGGCCGGGGGGGCGCCGAGATCTCCGTGTACCCTATCATCAGTGGATCAACGACTGAAAATAGGCCTAGCCACCCCTTAGCTGCATGCCGTAGTGTTTTCATGCTACGGCGTCATCTATTCTTGGCGGAACATTTATTTGTATCATTTTTAATACAGTTTACGATCAGTGGTCGGACTGCGACGGGGGTCTAAGTAAGCAAATGTGTAAGCGCTATATTTAACGTCTTCTGAAATGCATTTTTTGTGCCAACAGCGATGTATTTTGTTGTAGCTTCAAACAAACTAATTACATTTTCGATTTATAGATTATTATCGGCGAATGCGAATGCTGATGAGTTACTCACTTTGGGCAAAATGCACTGCGCCGACAGCTCGTTTAAGGTTTTCTTTAATTGAGATTGTATGGGTTGTCATTAGGTAGACATTGATGGGGCGCGATACTCGCAACTATGGGCAGCAACCTCAATAAATTTCAGTCAATGATTGAAGGAAATGAATCGTCTTTGGGTATAAAAATGAAGGTGACTTTTAATATACCAACTTGAGGCGGCTATCTTCAGTGTCTATGTTATGAGCATCTTCGGGCACATGTAGTGGCTTGCAGTATTCAGTAAATTGGAAGCATGTTACGGTGAGGATGCTGAACAACTATTTATTTTGAGAAGATAGATTAATAAAGGGGTATGTTGGTGGTTGTCGCTAGAGCGCCACAGGCTTAAATGTTTATTTCAAATGGTCTTTATATGACGAGCGTAACGCTAAAAAGAAGGCAATGAAATGCAACAAAGGATAGCGAGAAGTCAGTTCGAGATACTCTAGGCTCGGGAATTGTTATTGTATATTTAGCCATGTTCATTCCGTCTTGGTTAAGTAAAGTCGCATAGTCAAACCATGCTCCCCTACAAAGTGCTAAATAGGTAAAGCCCATGTGTCGATGGCTTTAGCTGCATCGCCTGAATAATCTTGTTATGTCATTCAAGATAATTCTATCGCTATTGATTTGTTTATCCGCTACATTGTTGGTTGCTCGATCTGCTGATTACAGAAGATTGGGTTGATTCAGGGGAAGCGAGTGAAAATCTCGCACTGACGCGCAACGGTAAAGCATTCCGATCTTTAGGTTTGTAAAGTCCGACTACCTGATCTTAGTATGAGTTATCTCGCGAAAAGATCGTTTATTGTTGGCTTGCTGGTGCACATCTCTGCACCTTTCTATATTGCTGGACGTCTCTGCACCTTTCTATATTGCTGGACGTCAACATTTATTGTGAATTTCTCATCCATGTAATTACTCACGCGAGTGCTCTTGCCTTAGAGCAGACTAACGCGCTGTTAACTCTGGTTTGGTTTATTTACACTATGTTCTGCGTAAAACTGTTCGCTCGTCGCTTGTCTTTTCACTCTGCTTTATTTGCAAGCCTAATTGTAACTAGTAACGTCTTGGCAGTCGAGATAGTCGCCGTTGTCTCACCACGAAACGCGGCTGATGTGTTAAGCGGGGCGCATAAATTCTTAAAGAGTAACCCCTCACACTCAATCAAACTAAGAACAACTGATCAATTTAATGGCCTGCCCGAGGTTGATAGACAACAGCTCTTAACGAGTGCTGATATTGTTTTTCTTGGCGGGGTGTTTGGCGATTCAACAAATCTATTTAATGCCTATCTGGACCCAAATACTGGCATAGCTATCAAATCCTTTGTTGCGGTTCACAGTGACCGACGATTAGTAAACGCTTCGCGCATACGAAACCGAGTAATGTTGCAAAATGCCGATGTCGACGAGCTAATGAAAGATCCTCCTGCCGCTGAGGGTGTCGATGTCATGCAATGGTCTAGCGCACGTTTAGATCAATTCTCTGAATACAAAAATTGGCTGCTGAGTAAAACTTTCTGGGCTGATCGTGATGTTGATAATATCGATGGTTTATTTCGCCATCTTGTTTTTTTAGCGGGCGCGGCTATAGAAGTGCCCACGCCTCAATTGCAATCACCGCTAAGAGTATTTATTGATGGCAATGCGCAAAATACAGAGTCGTTGTCGTTATCCGCTGAGTATCAATGGGTTGCTATTGTTGATTACGAAACGGGTGCACGGCCTGGCGAGTTAGATTTAATTGAACAAATATGTGCTCAACTAGAATCGACTAAAAACATTAAGTGCCTTACCGTATTTGCTAAATGGGGGCCGTCTTCTGTTCGTGCAATTGAGCTTCTAGCAAAGCATAAACACAAGATAGCCTCGGTAGTGTCACTGCAAAATTTTGTATTGGGCGGTGGTGAGGGTCGAGCGCAGGTGAATCAAGCTCTGACCGAGATCAACGTTCCGGTACTAAAAGGATTACGCCTAAGTGACAGCACCGCGGCTGAATACCGTTTATCAGAACAAGGCTTACGTTGGGACAGTGTGCATTACCGAGTTGCTATGCCTGAACTGCAAGGCATCTCGCAGCCGCTAGTGCTTGCGGCAATGATCGAGGCCAGCCTCGACCAACAAACGGGGGTGAGGCTATCGCTATCGCAACCGATAGAATCACAAGTGTCGTTGATGGTTCGCAGAGTGAAACGTTGGCTTGCGCTGCAAACTAAAGCCAATAAAGATAAGCGACTGGCGATCATCTACTACAACCATCCTCCTGGCAGACACAATATTGGTGCTGACAATCTGAACGTTCCTGAATCGCTATTGGAAATATTGCAACACCTTAAAAGTGTTGGCTATAACACGGGTGAGTTGCCGCAGTCGCGCGAGGCATTGCTTGATATTCTGCAAGAGCGAGGCGTAAACCTACCTGAAAATCGCACCGCACTTAAAGCAATGGCAGGCAAGGTCGAGACTGTTTCAGCGGCTGAATATCAACAATGGTTCGAGCAACTGCCATCTGTTATTCAAGATGAAATGGTAAACGGGCCGTTGGGCTACCTCAATGTGATGTTGCAAACCGCAGTGACCCTTGAAAACCCTGAGATCGCTCAACGATTAGTTCGACGAGTAGTGGCGGACTTAAAGCACGCGATGGAAGGTGCCGATCATAAGGCGCGCGATCGAGTGATCAACTTGCTAGCCCAGCTCGAAACTGTGTATGACACCAGCTCCGGGGCTAGTGATCAAGCAAGTGAGATAGATTGGTCGGCGGCTGAAGAGTTGGTAACTGCGATTGCGGCCAGTGGCGTGGAGGGCATTCGAGGTTGGGGCAAGGCGCCTGGTACGGTAATGGTGCATAACAACGAGTTGCTAATACCGGGTGTGCAGTTTGGCAATATTTTTGTCGGCCCTCAACCGCCACGTGGCTGGGAGTTAAATGAAGAAATCTTGCATGCCAATTTATCATTTCCACCAACCCATCAATACTTAGCGTTTTACCAGTGGTTACGCCATTCGTTTGCCGCCGATGCCCTTGTGCACCTAGGGCGGCACTCTACCTACGAATTCTTACCACGGCATCGAGTTGGTATGGGTGAGGTCGATTACCCTATAGCACTGATCGACGACCTTCCTAGTGTTTACCCTTATATTGTTGATGGCGTTGGTGAAGGAATTCAAGCCAAGCGTCGTGGCCTAGCGGTGATAGTCGACCACCTAACGCCGCCACTTGAAAGTACTGAGCTGTATGATCGCCTACTTGAATTACGCCAACTGATCGAAAGCTACGAAGCGGCCCCCGAGGCTGCGGGTGCCATGCGTCATCGAGCCATTATCGCAATTAAAAGATTAGTCAATGAACTGAACCTCGCCGATGAGCTTACTAAAAGCATGCAAGGTGAGTTAGAAATTCGAGGTGTTAAAGCCTACGACCAAGTCGATGACGAATTATTGGTGCACGAAGTCGGCCACTACCTAACTAAGCTGCAAGAAGACTTTATGCCACTTGGCTTGCATAGCTTCGGTCAAGATTGGTCTGATGAAGCGATTAAGACAATGCTTAACTCAATGTCACAGGGCCAAACTGTGGATCAGCTAAGTGTTAATAAAGACAGCTGGCAAGCGAAACTACGCGCTTCACCTAAGGCTGAAATGGAGGCACTTGAAGCTGGGCTTGCCGGGCGCTATGTTCAACCCGGTAAAGGCAACGACCCTATTCGTACGCCAGAGGTATTACCCACTGGCCGCAATTTTTACGCACTCGATGGCGGGCTAATTCCATCTAGGCTGGGTTATCAAGTTGGCGTTGATTTGGCGGTTAAAGCACGCACGCTTGGCGATTCAAAAGAAGCAGACACAACTAAAACAGAACAAGCTGACGCGATCGTATTATGGGCCTCCGATGTGGTCAGGGATGAAGGTGCAATGATAGCCTTTGGTTTCGATATGCTCGGTGTTAAGCCGGTATGGAGTAGTCGCGGCATTGTTAAAAGTTTAGAGCGTTTAGACATTGCTAACATGCTCGAAAATAATAAACCTCGCGTCCGTCGAGACACTCTTTACACAACTTCCGGCTTGTTTCGAGACCTCTACGGCGCGCATATTATTTGGCTCGAAGAAGCGGTGTTAATGGCATTGGATGCATCATCTATTACAATTCGTAAAGACTATCCCGCTCTGTCATTAGCGCTTAATTCAGCATTACGCCCGTTAGGCAAGAAGCAAAATGCGGGCCAAGAATCATTGGCTATAAATCACCTTGCCGCGCAATGGGTTAAAGATACCCGACAGGCTTTAGCGCAAGGTCGGTCAGCCGAAGAAGCGGGGCGAAGCGCGACATATCGAATGTTTGGTGATGCTCCGGGCACCTATGGCGCTGGTGTAAATCGCTTGGTCGAGCGCTCAGGCAGTTGGGATGATCGTGCCGATATCGCTAAGGTGTATATTCGTCGTATGGGTCACGCCTACGGGTCGAACCTTCAAGGCGAGCCGCAACAAGAACTGTTCACTCAACGTTTAGGCAGCGTCGCAAATACTTATTTAGGGCGCTCAAGTAACCTTTATGGCTTGCTAGATAATAACGACACATTCGATTACCTTGGCGGCCTAAGTTTGGCGGTTGAGACGGTGACGGGCGACGTGCCTGAAAATTTTATTCTTAAGCACGAAGACAGTACCAACATTAGTGTCGAGCCCTTAAGTGTCGCTCTTTTATCAGAGCTGCGTGGCCGTTTTCTCAACCCGCAATGGTTAGAGCCTCTAATGGACGAGGGCTATGCCGGTGCACGCACAATGGGCAGTGAATTTTTTGAGTATCTCTGGGGTTGGCAAGTAACTAACCCCGATGTCGTTAAGAGTTGGGTATGGGATGAAGTAAAGTCGGTTTATATTGACGACCGTCACGGTATCGGGCTAGATACATTCTTGGAAGAAAATCACAATGTACATGTTAAGAGCAACATGCTGGCGGTCATGCTGGTCGCCGCACAGAAACAATTTTGGCATGCCGACCAAGAGACTCTGGAACAAATATCGCAACAATTTGCCGAGCTGATTATCGAACACGGTCTGCCCGGCAGTGGTCATACTTCGCCCGACAGTCCGATATTTAACTTCATCGAAGATTATGTAAGTGAAGAGCAATTTAGCGCGGTGCAAGCTTCGTTAAAGGCGGCTCGAATTGAGCCTCAAGCAGCTCAAGCACCCTCAAGTATTGCTGAGCTGAATTCAGCAGACATTCAGCAGCAAGCCAGTCCAAAGCAAGTCAGTCAAGAGCAATCGTCTGAGCAGAACAAAGAAGCTCGAGACAACGACCTTGGGGTAGATTATCGATGGCTGTTGGCTTTATTCGTATTGCTTATCATCGTAGGCACCGTGCGTGGTGCTCGCGCACCAATTCAATTAAAACGGAAATAGACTAATTATGTTTGACGGTTCTGCCTTTGGCGTAATGCATGCGCTAGTGAGTTACTTACTGCAACCGGTAATCTGGCTGCTATTATTATTTACCGCTTGGTCGGTTATTGAGATTGGCACCTTGCTAACAGAACGCCTAATCGGCTTAAAACGCTGGCAACAAAGCGGCGATATTGATGCTTTCGAAACACAGGCCGCAAAGCGGATTGAACGTACAGATTTTCTGACTCGCATTGCGCCGATGTTAGGTTTGATGGGCACACTGATCCCGCTTGGCCCCGGGCTTGCGGCTCTCGGCGAAGGTGAGTTAAGTATTCTAACCACCGCCATGAGTGTCGCTTTTGATACAACCGTGTTGGGTCTACTGGTGGGTATAGTCGGTTTTGTTGTCGGGCGCTTAAGGCGTCGTTGGTACGAACAAACGCTTAGCTCGATGGAAGCAAATGAGGTAGTTGCATGACGATTAGGCCGACCCGCGCGCGCAAATGGAACAGCAACCGTTTTGATCAGCAAGACGAAGACCCACTAGGCCCGCTGGCAAACCTGCTTGATCTAATGTTGGTATTTGCTTGTGGTTTGATCGCCGCTCTTATTGGCATGAGCAAAAGTGTTGATGCGCATTTCGAACAGCAAAAACCTAATCAGAACATAGTTGAAAAGGGTCGTGAGTTACCGCAACTGCCAGGTCAAGGTGAAAGCGCTGGCGAGGGCTACGAATCGGTAGGGCAGGTTTATCGCGATCCCAAAACCGGCAAGCTCATTTTGATAGGAAAATAGCGATGTCTAATTCTTTAACATTTATTTAGCTACTAAACCTATAAAATGTGCCCGCGTATTTTTGTTAGCAACCGCATCATGGTTTACAAAAAATTGAAGAACCTTGAAGAAATGCTTGACCGAGTCCGGTTCAGCGCGTGGCGTCGAGGTCTGGGTTTATAACTCAGATAGGAGAGAAACACAGTAGCAAGTGTAGCGAGATCAGTGGCCAAATCACGGCTGACGCCATCAGGGAAGTTTAATTTCTTAATTAAAACCATAGATGAAAGTGAAGTAACTAATAAGCTATCCGCGGATCAACAGACGTCCCCATCGTCTAGAGGCCTAGGACGCCGCCCTTTCACGGCGGTAACAGGGGTTCGAATCCCCTTGGGGACGCCATTTAAAAAGCCTTGTCACTTCCTTTGTGATAGGGCTTTTTAATGCATGACTCGGCGATATTTGTTAGAAACCTTGTGTTTCGAGAAATGGTTATGCTTGGCGGCCAATAGCGGTGAGACGAATTAGTTTGCTTAAACAGTCGAGTAGTCACTGTGTCTCATCACTCCTTGTTCTCACCACCTGTGTTGTCGTGACATAGATATACGCTCATAAGTACCATTTTAATGCGCTATTGGGCTTTGTAAACCGCTCTAATACCTTAAATAGCGTAACAAAATAGATTTTTGTCAATTTAA
The DNA here is from genome assembly GCA_046709645.1 of Arenicella sp. Classification (GTDB taxonomy): domain Bacteria; phylum Pseudomonadota; class Gammaproteobacteria; order Arenicellales; family Arenicellaceae; genus Arenicella. Next base: position 131,598 of record JBKEFT010000004.1, on the reverse strand, counting down.
CGGTTTCTTAAGGCTTAGAAGTTATGATACTGTCGATACGAGGCTATGGTCACGGATGTGGCTTTTTTCACCTACCTTCGGAATGAGTCCGAGCCTCGTTCTCATAACTTAACTAAAATATGGAAATAATAAAATGAACTTAGATAATTTTGATTTTGACGACCTAAATGTCGAAGCATTGAATCTTGAAGGTTTAGAAGTGGAAACTGTTACTAACGCAATGGCTTTGCCTGAAACAGGCGCGTCGAGCGGCTCGAGTAGTAGTGGCTCGTGTTCAACTTGTGGCTCATCGTCATGTTGTGGTAGCTGTGGCGGCGGCGACGTATCAATCGGTAAATAGATTGATCTGAAATAGAACTAAATCAAGCGAGTCTTATGAGCTTGATTTAGTTTTAAGGTTACTGGTAATTTTGATGTGATATTTTCATTGATCAGCATCTCTTAAATGGAATACCTTTGAACCAAAAACATCCTTGCTGAGTACGCTGCAAGGCGACCCTTCTAGTTAAACAGAGCGACCTTCTTTTCGTTCATATGCGAGTCTATTATTTCAATATCTCGTGGGCCTAATTTGCCTAAGGACTTTTTAAGTTGAAGTGTGCTTTCTAAGTAATCATATTTAGCCTTAGCCACATCCCTAATCTTCTGATGATAGTTTTGCTGTACTTGCAAGACGTCGTTGAAAGTGCGAACGCCAAGCTCATGCCCTTTGACTGTTGATTCTAGTGTTCTTTGACTAGAGCTTAGCGATTTAGTAAGTGCATGAATTCTAGATTTGTTAATTTTTACAAGGGCTAAATCAGATCGAACATCTGTAGTGAGCGTGCGATTAGCCAATATGAGTTTTCTTTCTTCCTGTATCTTTTCAAATGCGGCTTGGCGAACTTCACTATTAACTCTTCCTCCCGAATAAAAAGGAAATTCAATATTAATAAAGTATGAGTTATTGTCTTGTGTTGAGTTTCGAAATATCGATTCTCTTATAGAATCTGCATTCGAACGTTGGTATGACCAGTTAAATTTTAGTGTTGGAAGCCGACGGCTCCGTTGGGCTTTATGGTTCAGTTCCGATTTTCGGACACTAATCTCAGCAGATTTTATTGCGATACTATGTGCTTTTGCGAGCTCTATCAATGTGTCGTAATCTTCAAACTCAAATTCATGCGTTGGTATTGTGTCAACCAGCTTATCTACATGCTCGATGTTGTTTCCAGTTATTAAGTTTAGGGCTCCAACGGCTTGAACTATGCTTGCTTGCGCTTCAAGTAACTGAGTGTTTACTAAATCTAACGCAGCTTCTACATCAAGGACGTCTATCTTATTGATCATTCCTAATTTATAACGCGATTGAATCTCTTTGCTTTGTTGTGAAATTGAAGACTGTTCATGGGTTAAGCTGTCTCTAGCCTCAACTCCTCTGAGGATATCAAAATAGCTCTTCACAACGCTAAGTATTAAGTTCTGGTGCTGAAGCTTGGTATTAAGTCTCGCTATTTCTAGGTCTTTTTTTTCGCGTTTAAGATCATAGCTAAGTGTCCGATCAAATATCACTTGATCCAAGTTGATCGCGTAATCGGACGTTTCAGATACTCCGTTAAAGAAGCTGATTGTCTGGTCAGAGCCACTGGACTCAAGAGTACGGTCTGTATACCTTGCGCTTCCATTTATCTGCGGCAGAAGAAAGGATCTAGCCTGTTTAACCTTTTCACTGGCAATTTTTTCCGCCAATTGTGAGTCTAATACCCCGATATTACTTGTAAGTGCGGAAACGTAAGACTCCTTTAATGATTGGGAGTAAACGTTACCCGAGATAGAAGTGGCTAGAGCGAATATAAAGCATCGTGACCGAGCTCTAGCAATTGATTTACTAGTTGTAGTACCAAGTAACCTTCCTTGTATTAGGCTCATTTATTGTCACCTGACTTTTTACGTTTGCTAAACTTCAATCGACTTAGATTACAGATCTTTCAAACGTTTTGTTCGAGACGAAAATGCAAATTAAGCCCATGATCAGCGATATAAAAATAGCCGGCATGGCGGCTTGGGTAAAAAGGCTTCCTTCCCAAGACAGGCGCAGCAAATCAACAACATGATACATCGGTACGAAGTTAGCAATCACTCGAATAGTGTCACCGAAAAACTCCAATGGTATTGACGACCCTGATAAGAATAGCATCGGTTGAAATATCAATACGCTCGCGCCAAATACCGCATTAGCAGTTTTGAATAAACTTCCCAACATAAACCCAAATGAAAATAGCGCAAATGCTGAGATGATTAGGGCGATGATAAGTTGAAATATATGTGCTGGCATTATTCTCTCGAACATTAGCCAACCAATTAAAAATACTTCAGCTGTACCGAGGATAAAGATCATGAAGCTCTTAACCAATGTCGAAGAAACAATCACGTTGATGCTCAGAGGGGTCACGAAGAGACGTTTAAAAAAACCTAACTCTTTGTATACGACCAGTGATGGTGCGATATTGAATAAGGCTGTATTGAGTAAAATAATCCCGAGAAAACTCGGTGTATATTCATCATAGTAGCTTGTTTGGTTAGGTCCGTACGTATCCGAGCCAAATGCTGCCCCGAGCCCCAAGTAAGTCGCTGCAGGGAAAATGAGTGCGAAGAACAGCACCATGGGTTCTTGGAAATATATTTTGCTGTCGAATACGAAATAAGCTCTGAATTTTTTTAGTATCATTTTTCTTTGGGTTAGTCAGCTGCGTTAACGTAGTGTGCATAGGCTTGGTCTAAAGTTCCATTTATGCTCTTTGCTTTTTTCTCCACTTCCGACGGCGGGCCCTGAAATACAACTTGACCTTGGTGGATCATAATCACTTTGTCGGATAAGGCGACGGCCTCTTCCATATAGTGAGTGCTAAATATTAGCGCCTTCTTATCAGCTTGAAGTTGCTTGATAAGATTCCAAAATTCTTGCCTAGCAATTGGATCTAATCCAACGGTGGGCTCGTCGAGCAAGACTAATTCAGGGTCGTTAATCATTGCCAACGCTAACGAAACCCGTTGTCGAACACCGCCAGATAATTGCCCTACCTTTTTGTCTACAAACTCTGTGAGTGCCATTGACTCGATAAGCTTGTTTATATCGGAATCGGAGTCGAAAATTTTTTTGAACAACGTTAGTAAGTCCCTGGGAGTCGCTCGAGTGAATAAACGCACCTCTTGCAAGTGTGCACCTACGCGGTGCAAGTGTGCCTTTCTATTCTTCAGAATATCGATATTGAAAACCTTAATAGAACCGGAGTCGGGTTTTTTAAGGTTTAAAATTGATTCTAATAAGGTCGTCTTACCAGCTCCATTTGGCCCTATCAATGCTATCGTTTCTTCTCGAGCCAAAGAAACACTTACGTTTTTTAGCGCGAATTTTTGATCGTATTTCTTACTGACTGATTCGATCTCTACTACAGGTTCCATCTTTGCGTCGACCATTGATAAATTTTAGGGTAGTGTTGTCATCTTATTGGACATCAGTGTAGCAGTCTTTTTCTGGGTACGCTCAACGATTTAATTCGCTAAGAGAGATTTTGCTTATATTGAACTACCGCGCGTTTTTGGAAAAATCGATTTAAATGAGCGTAGCGACGTTTTTAAGAACTCGACGCACGTTACCACTTTTTTATGTTAGTATTTTCTAGCACCAAAGAAGCGAAGGAAAAATATTGCTTTGGAGTGAAATGTCGAAACCGCTTTTATAATAACGTCTTAACTTGTTCCTCTAGTTTGTGGGGGCGGCTATTTTCAGTTAGTTCACAGTTTTTGGCGATAATAAGCAGCGTGAGCTTACATAGCAGATTCTTATTCGAAAAATATGAAAAACAAGAGTGAACTACTAAACGAACTTAGAATAGATAGATCAGAGCTAAATCAGCAAAGGTCTGGCGTTCGTAAGAAGAAGACTTTTGTTTTGATTGCTTCGTCTATAGTTCTAGTTTTGTTTGGCTTAATGGGTGGTTTTAATAGAATTGAGCAAGACACGGAAGGAACAAATAAAAATACCAATGGCCCGATTGGTAGCGAAATAACTACGCAGCAACCCGCAGTTATTAGTAAATCTGCAACAGGCCGTGAGTTAGTGCTTTCAGCCGCTGGTTACGTTGTTGCCAGAAGAGTGGCTACTGTATCTTCTGAAATAACGGGTCGCGTTACAGAGATTTATATTGAGGAAGGCGACGTTGTTGTCAAGGGTGAATCATTAGCCTCATTAGATGATGCTCAGGCGACTTTGAGTTTGCAGCGAGCCAAAGCTAATTTGGCCTCTAGTAAGGCTGAACTGGCCTCTGCTTCCGGAAGTTTGGCTGAGGCTAGGAGAGTGCTAGATAGGCAGAGAAAACTTTTCGCAGAAGGTTTTTCCTCAGAAGCATCGCTAACCGAGTTAAAGACTAAGGAAGGCGTATTTTCCTCAGAACACGATAGAAGCAAGGCCGCATTAGAGGTTTCCGAATTAGAGGTTAGGCAGCAAGAAAAAGGTCTGGCAGATACTCTTATTGTCGCTCCGTTTTCGGGAGTCGTGACTGACTTATCAGCACAAGTTGGTGAGGTGGTGTCATCGATTAGTGTAAGCGGTGGGAGCGGGCGAGCAGGAATTTGCACCTTGGTCGATATGACTAGTCTTGAGATAGAGGTTGACGTGAATGAATCCTATATTGCAAGACTAACCAGCGATCAAGCCGTGATTGCTCGGTTAAGCGCCTACCCTGATTGGGATATTGATGCAAAACTCGTTGCGATTGTGCCTACTGCTGACCGCAGTAAAGGTACGGTCAGAGTGCGTATAGGTTTTGTTAATTTAGAAGATAGTTTGGCCAACGATAATTACAAAATACTTCCTGAAATGGCAGTGAACGTCGACTTCTTTTATACATCTGGAAATAATAACCAAGGCTAGCCCTATATTTTATGGACGAAGAGAAATTAGAAAAAGGTGAAAATGAATTCGTTCTACATCCGAATTATATAATTCGCGTGTGCGGAGGCCCTGCGAGCATTATCGGTAAAACGACTACTGGTGAGACCAATGAGTATGTCTTTAGAATTCATAATCTAAATAATACACTCCTTGATTCTAAAGAAAGTTATTGCGAGATCATCGAAAAACGAGTCTCTGGTATCGATGACAAGGCTGTATCTCGTAAGTTGTTGAAATTAAAGAGAGATATATTTAATGTGAGACCGGTATCCAAAGATCTTTTGAAAACTTTGGAGCACGTATTTGGCAATCAAGAGCTAGAGAAGTTAAACTTTGTTTTGGACCAAATCAGTCAACTCTCTGACTTACGCAAGGAGCTAAATGAGGTGTATAGCAGAGAGTACATTCAGGTTTCTTACCAGCTTAGGGAGGTGTGGGAAGACAGAAACCTTCAGACTGCTCTTAGCTACACCAACCCAAATCTTTTTGCCGACTACAATTCGATTTATGTAAACCCTGAAAAAAAAATAAAGGCCAAGAAACGTCGGCAGCTTGAGTCTGGCTTATTAAGGTATGCGTCTCGTAACGCTCTTAAAACAAGTCCACTGTCTACATTTACTCCTGTTTATGTTGGAGAGTGGGGTAGCCCAATTGATAACTTGGAAATATCCTTTAGTGGAGAACTTAAAGGTAATGCAAAAGTTAAAGCTAGCCTGTTCCAATTTATGATGTATGAGTTATTAGCCGACTTTGAAAAAATAAAAAGTAGTTTCCCACTAAAACTGAACCCTTCTATTGAGTTCGAAGAGAGCAAAATTCATTTGCGAACAATGGTCAACAGGGTTGGCGGGGAAGGGAGAACATGGGGCACAGTTGAAAACAATAGCCAGTTTGAGATCAGTCAAGTTATTAAGTGTGTCTTCGTCGCACTCAAGAATTTGGATAAAAAAAGTGCCTCGGTCGAGGAAATTATTGCTTCAGTCTTGACTCTTGCACCTAAGTTAGAGGCAGCCCCGGTCGAAAAAATAATCGGGCAATTATTAAGTGCCGGAATGTTTCAGGTTGACCACGGGTTCAATGATCAAGAAAATTTGCTCTCTTGGTTTAAGGACAACCTCTCCAAGTTTAGTGGCGTTGACCATAAGACGGCACTTCTTGCCATAAATAATATTGAAAGTTTTTTAAGTGAATTTCTAACTGAAGATCCGGCGCAAAGAATTGAAGTAAGAAAGAAAATTACAAATGAAGTGGATATTTTATCAAAGACCTTGGACAGCTCTTTGAGCACTGAATTTTTGAATCCAGCTTTTTTTGAAGATAGTTATATTGTTGATAAAGAGAAGTTAGTAGACAAATCAATTCTGCAACCGTTTATGGGAAGCTTGCAGAAAATTTTAGAAATTTCTCCAATATTAGATGTACATCACAGGCTTCAATCGAGCTTTGCGGACTTCTTTTTGAGTCGCTTTGGAGAGGATGGTGAATGCACTGAAGCTAATGGCTTTATTACTGAGTTTGCTAATCTTTATAACCTAGGCTCTCCTGGGGCTGACACTGACATAAGCCAGTTAGCGCCCGATTCGAGTATAACCTTGCAAGGTAACGAGGCTACTATTGGCTTTGCAAAATTTTTGGTAGAGAAGGTTCTCGATCGCGGCGACTCTGTTGTTTTGGACGACCAGGATATAGATACTTTGGTGAGTAATTTGCCTGTCGAGATTCGAAACCGTGGAGCATCGCACAGCATCTTGGGGCAATTTGTTAATCATGGAGAAAAATTACTTGTAATCAATAATGTGTTTAGCGGCCATTCGGGCATGCTTTCTCGTTTTCTCGAGGTTCTAAGTGAGGAGGAACTTGCCAAAGTGCGTGACTATCTTACTGAGGTGTCGCGAGATGGGGTTTACTCCGAAGTGTCAGGGCTGTTTGGCTTTACCGCCAACAAGCATCCGAGAATGTCCGATAATGAGTTGGTTTTACCTCCTTTCGCTTCGAGCTGGGGGGATTCTAGCAAAATAGAACTATCTGATCTTGGCTTGGTGTATGACAAAGCTACACACAAAGTATTTTTAAAAATGTCAGATGGAAGACTGATGGATAGTTTTTATCATGGTTTTTTGATGCCTTTGTTGTTACCAAAAATGCATTGTGCATTAACGATGCTCAACAGCAGTGGTGTACTTCTGTTTCTACTACCGTTGTTGCGCAGTGGCAGGTTCTCGAGTAACGAGAAAATTCATTTCATACCGCGAGTTTTGATTGGAAATACAGTTCTAGTTCGACGGTCTTATCTCATTCCTCGCCAGTTGTTACCAGATGCGCAATCAAGCGAAGTCGTTTTTTTTGAAGCGATGCGTCTTTATATTGATGAAAACAAGCTTCCTTTGTCGGGATTTATTAGGGTAGCGCCGTTTGATATCCAGCCAGGCACAGAAGATATTGAACTTAACGAAAATGTTGATTTCAAAAACATGAAACCATTTTATGTCAACTTTGAAAATCCTCGCCTTGTTCAGCTTCTGCAATTCTCTTTAAGGCGAAGTGATTTTCCTATCGTGATTACTGAATCGCTGCCAGAGACTGATGATCAGAGTCTGACGTTTGCAGGTAACGACCACGTATCTGAGTTACATTTTGAGATCACTAAAAAGCCGTTAACAACCGAATTGGGGTTACGATAAATATTTAATATGTGGCATATAATTCGCGTAGCTTATTTTGAGAGTAGTAAAACCTCGATTCTTTTGGGGCCGATCAAGGACTCGGTTGAGGTCCTTCAGTCAAGTTTTGATGTGCCTGTATTTGTTACGGGCCACTGGAAGTTTGGTCCGCATATTGATATTTGCATCAAGTGCGAAACTAGCGTGTTCGAGGAGAAAATATTTCCAACTTGCGAACCTATAATTTCAGCTTGGCTGATGGAAAACCCCTCTAAAACCAAATTAGTTGAAAAGGATTACGAAAAACTTTCAATGCAACTTGCGCTTAGTGAGCTTGAGAGCCCTCCATATTCTCCTCTTTTACAGAACAATAAGGTCACGGTTGGGTCTTACGAACTAAGTAAGCTAATAAATATAGAAGAGTTTAATACGTCAAAAGAATCATTTTTAAGCGACAGCACGCCTATGATGTTTGAATTATTGTCGTTAAGCGAATCTGACCGCAGCGTGTTTTTTATAAGTTTAGTTTTTATGATGGCTGTGGTTGCTGAGAAATTTGAAAAATATGGAATAAAGCGTGGCTATATTTCCTTCCGTTCACACGCAGAATATTTCTTGGAAAACTCAGATACTACCGGACGAATTCGAGATAAGTACAATGGTTTGGATCAAGCTTATGCGGCGCTAATAGACGAAAATATTGAAATGGTTTCTCAGGGGCAGGTCAATGACTTAGATATTTCCGAGAGTGTTAAATCAATCTTGCTCTCGTGGGTCGGGGTAATCGATAAAACATATGAGAAAAACTCGGTTATTGCGAAAAAGAACCTTCACTTAATCGTCGGAGATGAAGGTCAGCCAACGTCGACCGAGCAAAATATGTTAGATCTAGCGACCTCTATTTCTGATAATGTTGCTGATCAAGTGGCGTTACCATCTAGCGACTTTAATGCAGGTAAAGTCGTAAAAAGTGCTCTTAATCATCAAGAGGGTCGGGATTTAATGAATTCTCCCGAATTTATTGCGTACCGGATAACGGTTAATTATTTTTATCTTTTGCTTCCCACATTGGACGTTACGCCGATGCAAAAATTTTCCTTGTGTCATATTTTTGCAAACTCGGTGGAGAGAGTGTTTGGCACGAATTGGAAGGACATAATTCCTTCAGTTGAGGACGATGTATGACCGAATTAATCGAAATAGATTTGTGTCTGAAAGGACACGTTTACTTTAATAAAGTTGCTGAAGGAGTTTATTTTCAAGGCCAAAGTGGCGGTTTTGTTCTTAAGGGGGAAAACATATACCCACTAGTGGCTAAAATTGTCAGCCTCATAGATAACGGTTACAGCCTCGATGCTATCAACACTAAGTTGCCGGTAAAAATGCAGGCATTTTTTTCCAGTCTTGTCAAACGACTGTATGAAAGTGAAATGTTGATTGAAAGATGCATGGGAAAAGGGATTCCGCCTGAATGGATAAAGAACAAGAATTTCGATAGCTTTTTGACATTTTTAAAAGAGAACTCAGATAACTTCGAAAACAAAATCGCAGCCTGGCAGAAACAAGACATAATGGTTTTTGGCGACGGCCTAGTGCTCAAGGCGGCTGTTAGTGCCTTGGCCGCCGCAGGTCTAAAGAAGCTAAGTGTGGTAATGGTTGAGACAGATGATGCGCAAGTAAGTGAAAGTGAGATTAAAGATTTATTAAATGAAAGTGCTGAAAAATTTATTGGTTTTGAATATTTCTTTGATAAAAAAAATAAGCTTGATGAGATTCCCTTTGATCAGTATGACCAAGTAATTCAATGTTCAACTAATCTGGATATCGTGCCATTGTTGAGTATGGAAACCACAAACATAGTTGCTGGGGTTATTGGTGGTCATGCCATTGTTTCGCCAATTACTAGTATTTCTAATTCTGGTTTCCGCGATTTGATCGATCAGCTGACTCCCCAGAACGTAAGCTTAAATGTTAGTTTTCCAGCTTTAGGATTGTCAATTCTGGGCAATCTTGCTGCTCTTAATTTAATCAAATCTTTTTTCGGCATTCAAACCCGTGGGATCAGTGATTATGTCTATAGCGTTTCTGCACTATTAGAGATTTCTCGTCATCCTTTGATACCCGCCTCTAGACGTCAAGATTTTCCAGAACTAGAAGATTACTCCAGCTCGAGTTATGCGTTTCAGAAAGAGTACGAAACTCCTGAAGACCGGGAGATGGATCTGTATGAAAGGGTCAATTTATCATTGGCACCTTTATTCGATCGGCTTTTCGGTTGCTTCGATGAATCCTCCGGGGATACGATAAAACAAGTACCTCTTTTTCATTCGAAAATTTCTACTAGGTTTCCTGCGAGTTGGGAATTGGACGATGCAAATGTGATTTGTTGTGGAGCCGATGCTTCAATATCAGGCTTGAGAGCTATTTCAGAGTCAATATCCTTTCGTTCAAGCGCCCAACTTGGAGTGCCTCACCATCTTATAGCGACTGCATTCGATTATGATGAATGGTGTCAACAAGCGTTAGCCCGTGCTTTTGCATACTCAGAAGAGTTTAAAACGAATTCGTCGTCAATATTGTTGAACTTGAATGTATTGGGTGATGAGGAGACGCAAATCGCAGTGCACTACCTATTAGCGGCTGGCTACTTGGACGGTTCTCTGGAGTTGCATTGGAATGAAAATAAGCTCAGCTTCGTCGCAAGATTATCAAAACCGGACGGTTCTGCAAGTAGTGCGTGTATAGCGTCAACTGCAGCAAGAGCTATTCGAGAGTGTCTCTGCGCTGCGTATGTTAGGGTCCAATTTCCAGAAGTTGATTTACTAGTGACACAGGGGGCAAACCTTAATCTTGTTAGTCCGACTATTATAGATAAAGGTGAAACGGTCTTCGATGAGTTGCGAGTAACACAAACTCATAACGCACCTTCTAATGTTGATTATGTTCGAGATTTGCCATTTTTTGGGGCGAATGAAATCTACTCCGGTTACGCTGTTATATAGAGTGAAATACTAAATTAAATGAGACTTCAGGGAATAGAAAATAAACAAACGGTCAGCTTCAAAATACTGCATGACCGAAATGATTTGAGTGATGCTGTGGTGAGCTCATTACAAGATATTGGCGCGGTAGAGCTTGTTGACGAGTACATGATTCCAGAGCGCTGCGAAAAGGGTGCCCACTGGGTGGTGGTGGCCAGTTTACGTGAGCATAGTTGGTTGGACGAAATACAAACCGCTGCTAGGGCCGCTGATATTCGATTGTTAATTATTGGCTTGGAGCCTGGCTTTATTTGGATCGGTCCTTATGTCGACCCCAAAATACCCGGTTGCTTCAATTGTATGAAACATTGGGCGCATAACAATACACGACAAGATCATCATTGGTCTGTATTAGCGGATCAGAGAGATACTCGCAGAGATACCTTACCTATCTGCATGCCGTTGCAACAACAGAGTATTTTTTCATCGATACTCTCGCTGTACGTCAGATCAGCTCTGCTGGAAGGGGCCGAAAACTCCTCCCGGGCTGTGACAAGACTAGATCTTGCCAACACACGAACCTCTAATCACCGTTTTGTCCCTCTGCATAATTGCGGCACGTGTAGCAATCTTATTGATAACTCCTCGGATATTGCTGATCAAATAACACTGCAGCCCTCGTACAAACAGTTTAGTTCTGACTCTAGAGTACAAAACCTTAAATTAAACTTGGACCGTTTAAAGACAGAGTTCTTAGATCGACATATTGGCCTAATAAAGCATGTGTTTTACAGCCTTACGTCAAACCTAATGCCGATGTACTCGTCCGAGTTACCCATTAGTCATACCAAAGAAATTGAAAATGGCTATGGCCGGAGTGAAACTAAGCGAGAGTCAGAGTTAGTAGCGATATTGGAGGCATTAGAGCGTTACTGTGGCCTTTCTCCAAAGGGGCAGCGCACGAACGTAAGGGGTAGCTATAATTCGCTTTCAGATAACGCTCTTGATCCAAAAGATTTGATCTTGCACGATGAAACCCTCGTTGAGGGGGCTGCATTTACGCTTCATAAGTATACCGAACAGCTGGAAGTCAATTGGGTCTGGTGTAAGTCATTGACTAAAAATTGCCCGATCTTAGTTCCTGAACAATCAATTTTCTATTTTTTGTTAAATACGGCAGACACCCCAGTAAATCGATTTGTGTACGAAACATCGAATGGCTGTGCTTTAGGTGGGTCGATGGAAGAGGCTATTTTTTATGGCTTATTGGAGTTGGTCGAGAGAGACGCCTACCTAACAACTTGGTATGGAAAATTTACACCAAGAGAAATTGAGTTAGACTCAATCGACAGCGACCGAGTCCGCAGTTTAATTTATTTGGCGGACACTCGTGGCTTCAGCCTGCACGCGTTTGATATAAGAGTTGGCGTCGATGTTCCAGCTGTATGGTGCATGATCGTAGACCATTCAGATGATGCGCCGGTTAAATGTTATTGCGCCGCGGGAGCACATCTTGATCCCGAAAAAGCAATCTACAGCGGGCTGATTGAAGTAATGACATCGATGGGCGTATATCGAGAGTCGTTGCCGCCTCTGAAGAATAAGGCTGAGGAAATGTTGCTAGACGATGACAAAGTTCTCGAGATGCACGATCATGTATTGCTTTACAGCTTGCCTGATGCATTTCACCGACTAAACTTTCTTTTTTCAGAGCAAAAAAAATTAACGTTGGATGAGGTTTATGGCGCTAACTACGGTGGTGAAAATCTAAACATAAGCGATGACTTAGTTGAACTAATCGATAAAGTTGGAGACTATGCGAAAGATGTGATTGTTGCTGACCTGAGCGTAAACGAGTTTCGCGATCATCAATTGTTTTGCGTTAAGGTTATTGCTCCTGGTCTGATGCCTGTGACCTTTGGCCATCAGTATCGTCGAATTTCGATTGATCGAATTAATAAGTTTGCGAATAAGTCTGGGCTCAAACCTTTTAGTGATTTGAGTGAACTCAATCAATACCCTCATAACTTTCCTTGAGGCTTGCGTTTTGAAATTATCGTTACAAGATGTATGGGCACTAGCAAGTGATCGCCGGTTCGAGAATCTGGATATGCCTATTCTGGATGACTTAACTTATTCGGCCAAAGCCGATAAAGGTAGCAAGGCTGTTGACCTAATTGAGTTGGACTGCGATCTACCCAGGAAGTTACAGTCATTTACTGGTTTTATTAAAGGCGAGGAGTCCACGGTCTCGAAACTTCCAATGGCTCTTAAGCTAAGTGCCGTTTTGCGTTATTTAGCTTCTCCGATCAGGTATGAGCCTAGAAATCTTCCAGAAGTTCATTATCCGATGAGTTCGTTTGGCGGTTTTTTTTCAAGCAATATCAATTTGATTTACAAAGGTTACGATTCAAATCAAACGGTAAATTCATTTGTGTATCACCCGAACTACCATGCACTAGAAAAGTTGTCTACTAAGCAGGGTTTAGAGGAGAGTTTGTCTCAAGGCGAATTAGTCTTTGCATTGGTTGGACAATATTGGACCGTGGGGCGTAAATACGGCGAGTACTCTCCCTACGGAGTAGTAATAGATTCTGGCATAGCTTTCGCGCAACTTAGTTATTTGTTGAGGCTATTTGGATTCTCTTTTTCAGTAAAATGGAGTGGCCTAGAGTCGTTGCAAACATACTTTGAGAGTAAAGAGGGTGGGCAACAGCTATTGGTGACCGTTAAAGTTGAGCTAACAGAATCGATTGAGCAAATATTTAAGCCAGCGCAGCGTCGGCGAATAGCTGTTTGGAAAGAGCCAAAGGGCATATTCGAACAATTTTCGAATTTACGTGAGATAGCTAGTGTTTTCTCGGCTCCCTATATTCCGAACGCAGAGCTAGAGTCTTGCGGAGTTCAAGAAGATCCGGTTTGCATCGAATTGCCAAACCTAAAGCTTGCGAAAAACCATGATATGTTCGATGTGATTTCCAATCGATCTGCAGGAAATGACAATGCTGGTTTTGTCGGAGTGAGTAAGGATCTTGAAGATGATTTTCTAAATAATTTCCTGAAAACATTGGCTGCCTTGGGGGCTAAAAGAGAAAAGGTTCCCCTCGAGCAAGAGTCTCTCTCATTAAATACCGCTTGGATCAATCCTTATGGCCCCGAGCAGGGTATTTATGACGGTAGTGGTAATTTGGTCTTTCGACCCGAAGGCCAAGAGTCTTATTATCAAACATTGAGAGATTCGCTACATAATTCTCAGCAGCTTTACAATCTTCCAAGCATGACAATGATACTATTTATTACCGCTGATATTGAAGATGCTTCAAGTCGTGCCGGAACAAGTTCGGTGAGGATTGCACATATTGGGGCAGGTGCAATGGTTCATGATATCTGCTTGGCGGCGTCACTCTTCGGGTGTTTCGCACGCCCAGTTAGAATGTTTCGTGAAGCAAAGTTGAGTCAAAAATTTGAACTGAAGGGGCAAGTGGTTATTCAAGTGTTGGTTGGGTTTGCAAGGAATAACAATTTCTCGATGGCATTAATATGAATGATAGTGAACAACGAACGTGGACTGCATTTCATGTTTTTTTGCATGATTCTGTTCAACAAGAGGAATTTATCCGAGGATGGTTGATTCCTAAAGTTAAATCTATTTCAAAAGACGGCTTAGTTGATAGCTGGTTCTTTATTCGCTACTGGGATGGCGGTCCGCATGTCAGGATACGCTTACTTAACTTAGTAAACCAAGATCAATTTTTGAGCGAATTAATAGAGAGCGCGAAGTCTTATTTGGGCGATGGTGCGCTGACTAGAGAGAATTATTACGCCAAACATTCATTTGATGGATCAACTGTCGAGGCAAGCGAACTGAGTTGGTACAACGATGGCGAGGTAAAGGAAATGCCTTACGAGCCTGAGATTGCTCGCTATGGCGGTCCTGACGCAGTGCTGGTCCATGAAACGTTGTTTCACGCGTCGAGTGAAATAGCATTAGCCATGATTCGAGCGACCAAAGACAGTACCGCTCACCGTTTGCAGCTAGCCCTGAAGCAATTAATCTGTAGTGTGTTTGCCGTTAATGCTGACCCAGTTGCTCTTTATTATTTTACAACCTTTTCAGCCGAATTTTGGCGCTCTCACGCAGGTGAGGTGACATATGCGAACGATACTAAAGGTGGCCCGAAGCTTGTTGAAGACATTCAAAGTATAAGAGATGAGATCGTCAATGACTCTATGACCGGCGCTCTTGGCTTCTGGGTAGCGTCATTGAAGCAGGGTATTTCTAAGTTGAGGGAATTAAATGAACAGCAATTGTTGTGGTCGCCCATTGATGGTTCTCTGGTAAAAACTGATGATGAATTTCAGTCGGCCGTAATGAGCATGGTTGGATCGCAGGTCCATATGTTAAACAACCGACTAGGTGTTACGCCAGCGTACGAATTTTTATTATCTTCTCGTATTAGGGATGCTTTGGCTTCAGAGTTAAACATGAGTGATAAAAATAATGACCAATAGCTTATTGGTGGCTTGGAAATACATAAGCCGTTCTCGTCTTAGGAGTTCTCTTCTAGTACTTACTACGTTTACTGGTTTTCTAATTTTTGGCGTACTTGGTTCGCTAAATTTTTCTCTGTTAGGTGGGGGTGACACGTTCTCTCAAAATCGCTTAATGATAGTCAGTCAATCCGGCTTGGTAGATCCGTTGCCTATTAGTTATCAGCAGCGTATCGAAAAACTTTCAGGAGTGAAGTCAGTAGGCCATGCGACTTGGTTTGGTCTTTATTATCAAGAATCAAACCAGGATATTCTCTCGTTCGCTGTCGATGCAGAAAAGTGGTTAGAGCAGCATCCCGAAACGCAGGTAAGTGAACAGTCCGTTCGAGCGTTTATGAAAGCCAAAAATGGCTTATTAGTGAATGCTAATATCGCCGACCGATTCAACTGGCGCGTTGGTGATTTGATATCTTTGAAAAGCGTACTGTTTCAACCGAGTAATGGTGACGAGTTTTGGTCCTTTGAAATAAGTGGTTTGTTCACGACATCGAAAGTATCAGGAGGGCGAAAATACATAATTGCCCACTATGACTATTTAAACGATAGCAGGCGTATCTGGAAAAACACCGTTGGTGCCTATATTGTCGTACCCGAACCAGGGCTCGAAGCGAATAAACTGGCTACAGATATAGATGATTTTTTCTTAAACTCGTCTCATGAAACACTTTCAAATACGGACAAAGCATTTCATGATGATTTTTTTAAGCGCATCGGAAACGTGTTCTTGTTGATCAAGATGGTTTTAATTGTTTCTTTTGCATCAATGATTTTGGTCGTCGCTAGTACCATGGCACTTTCTGTTCGTCAGCGGACAAGAGATATTGGCATCCTGAAAGTTATTGGGTATTCAAACAGCCACGTTTTCGCAATAATATTTTGTGAAATTATTTTTATCGTCGCGATTGGGTGTCTGCTCGGTTTAGCCGTTGCTTATTTGGTCAATGACGCATTAATCTACTATTGGCCTATGATGCCGGAAATGAATTTGCCGATTGAGGTTGTTTTGCAAGCAATAGGAGCCGCACTGGTGTTGAGTCTCTTCTCTGGTTTAATTCCTGGGATCGCAGCACTGAAAATGAAACCTATAAATGCTCTTAAAACTAATGGATAACTTGAAAGTTCACTTTTATTTTATGCGGATATCCACGCGATTTATTTTTGCGCAAAAATGGATGTCTCTAACGGCCATCGTTTCGATAGCACTAGTGGTTGTTGTGCTCTCAGGCTTCCTATCTATGGGTAGAGGTTTTGAAACTGCTCTTGCAAATACAGGATCGGAAAGTGTCGGTATAGCATTGAGTAACAATGCGGATACTGAAATCGGCAGTAATATCGGGCAGGATGAGGCGAATTTGCTAAAAGGCATAGTGACCAGAGTCTACGGAGATAGCTCGCCGATTTCGCTAGAAACTATCAATGTGGTTGCCAGCAACCAGCTTATACCCGGCAGTAAGGTTAACCTTTTTCTGAGAGGGGTTGTTGAAGATTTCCCCGAGCTACACGAAGGATTCAAGCTTGTCCAGGGGCGCCTATTCACTTCTGGAACTCCCGAAATTATTATTGGTGAAAATTTATATAATCGCTCATCATCGGTTATTAATATGGGTGAGGAAATCCGTCTCGGAGGGTTCGACTGGACGGTTGTTGGGGTGTTTAAGCTCAGAGGCGATTTGTTCGAATCGGAAATTTGGGGAAGTGCCGGCGCCATTCAGAGCTATTTCGGTAGACAAAATCAGTATCAATCCATTCGAGTCCCGATTCGTAACGAAGGCGATTTATTTGATTTGTCGCTGGCAATTGCCGAAGAAAAACGATTGACCTTACACTTACAAACAGAAAAAAATTACTATGAAGTTCAGTCTAGACAATTATCGGGTCTAGTAAAGTATGTTGGCTGGCCATTAGCTCTGCTAATGTCAATAGGAGCAGTCTGTGGCACGTTCATTTGCCTTAAAACCGCAGTAGATACTCGTAGGCGTGATTTAATTATCCTAAAATTGTTGGGCTTCAATGGGGCGGTTCCATTTACTATGCTGATGTACGAGGCTATGTTTTTCGCTGTTGCCGGAGCGTGTCTTGGGTTAGCGATATCATTTTTATTGTTCGATGGCCTGCTGGCATCTACTTTTGATGATAGTTTTAATACCGTTACCTATGCATTGCGTCTAGACTCTACAATAGCGATTAAAGCGTTTTTATTTTCTTTGGTGATGGGCTTTGTATCGGGGGTTGTTCCGGCATACTTAGGTGCTAAGACAAACGCATCTTAGGCTGTTCACTTACTCACGGTTAGCGTTGCAAATAGTTGCTGCGATTTTGTTGCCGCAGCCCTTCTTATTGGTTTTCCAGATAGCGAATATTTGCGAGTAAATTTCTATTTTTGCATAGCTCAAAAGAACTTTGACTAAAGCTAGGCGGCCCCATCGGTCCCATGGAATTACGCGAAAAAACTAGGCCCTCTGATGGGTAACGGTTTTTCGACATATTTAAAATTTGGTCACCGTTCTCGTCATGGTAGGCTGCGAAAGCGTATATTCCATTTGGTATTGCTGAGAAATCAAACTTCACGGTTCCTTCCTTGGCCTTGACAACTTGTGATATTTCACAAGAATTAGGAAAGTTTTCGTCCTCTTTGCACAACATCCCATATAGCGAACCACCTTCTGACTGAACTCCGGCGACAACGATAGATAAGTCGCAATCGACGTCGGCTTGAGTCTCTTCGGGCGTTCCAGTTCTATTTAGGAATACGGCAACAAGAGCAAAGGCAATTAAAGCAAACGCGGTAATAATTCCAATAGTTGAATTTTTCATAGTTTGGTGAGAGTGCTTTTATTGAGGTTGTATACTTCGTTTGCGTACTCGGCCGCTTGCATATCGTGTGTGACCAAAATAATTGTTTTGCCAAACTCTGTATTGAGTAGTTTAAAAAGAGACATAATTTCCTCTGTTGTATCCCGGTCGATATTTCCGGTAGGTTCATCGCAGAGCATAACTTCAGTATCTGATACTAGAGATCTCGCAATTGCCACACGCTGTTGTTGCCCTCCAGAAAGTTGGTCGGGAAAGTGATCAGCACGATTACTTAAACCCACCAACTCCAAACTGTTCATTACACGCTTTTTCCTTTCTTTCGCTGACATCTTGGTAAGTAACAAAGGCAACTCTACATTTTCTATGGCAGACATATTGTTTAACAGGTTTAGTCCTTGAAAAATGAATGTCACATAGCGAGCTCGCCATTTTGAAAATTGCTCCTCGCTAAATCCGTCTATCCTTTCATCGTTGTACCAGTATTCACCAGAATCGACTCTATCGACTCCTCCGAGTAAATTTAGGAAGGTACTTTTACCTGACCCTGAGGGCCCCATTATTGCCCAAAATGCGCCTTTTTCGATTTGAAAATTAAATTTATCAAATACCGTGACTCGTGATTCTTTGAGGTAGTAACTCTTACTAACTTGATTAAGCTTTATCATTTATATTTTCATCTTTTTGATAATTTCGACCGCGAGGGTGTGTTCATTGAGCGTGAAAATTAGCGCTTTATCCTTGCGAGTTAACACCTTCATTATGAGAAGATAAGCGAATGTCGATAACTCAACGTTACACTATTCTTGAGGGCGAGGCATTTTTTCTAAAACTTTCGTGATAGGAAATAATACATCCGCCCCCAGTTTTAAGCAACGTTGTGGGGACCAGCCGGTTTCTGGGTTTACCGAATTGGCATTGTCTTTGAATGGCATTTCGAGAGTGAAAGAAAGAGCTTTAAATGTTTGACCAACCCAATTCGTTGCGATATTTAAATTTGCCTTACCGGGTTTCGCCGGGTAATAACCGTAGCGGTCTTGAAATTCAGGAGATGCTTCGAGAAATTTCTTTTTAAATATCGATTCAAGCTGAGCGTGATCTTCATTGTATGCAGGAATGCCACTACAGCCGACTAAAAAAACATACGGCATCGCTTCGTCACCATGAACATCGAGGAAAAGATTTACGCCTTCATCGAGCATTTTCTTACGAACGAGAAAGACCTCAGGACTTCGCTCTATCGACGGTGATTGCCATTCTCTATTTAGGTCGACGCCAAGCGCGTTGCACCTTAGGTTTCCAAGAATAGCGCCATCTGGATTCATATTTGGCGAAATATAGAACGTGGTGGTATCGAGTAAATTAGACTCTATGGCATCGGTAGAGCTTAGTAGAGCGCTTATAAACCCCTCAGCGAACCATTCCGCCATTGTCTCGCCGGCGTGCTGTCGGGCAATAAGCCAAACTTTTCGATTGGTTTTTTTAAACGAACGACTCACCTTAAGTAAGCTGATTGAGTTACCGTTGTGAGTTGAACCTAGGGTTTCGAGCTGAACGCGAGGATCCGTTTGAGAGCTACTTAACAAACTCATATGCTGTGAATAACTATACGGTGCAAAATACGCGAAATAGACGCTGTTGAACTTCAATTCACATTCAAATTTGAGTACACCGTCCTGATATTCTGTTGGGAGTCTAAGCCAATCTACTCCATCCCATGAAAAACAAATTTTGTAGCCCGACCATGCGCGTTTAAATGCCGACTCTCCCGCGTTTATGATATTGATTTTTAGTGCCTGACCGATATCTCCCTCTAGTCGGAAATAAAACCAATGCTTAAACTTCGATTGGTTCTCTTCTTTTAGCTTGAGTTGAATATTTTTTGGATCGGATATGTCAAAGGACTCTATACTTCCGCCATCGAAATTGTCCGTAACATAAATTGACCGCATATCTAAATGTCCATTTTCGTCTAATACTTCAACCGTCTTATCCAATCGACAAGTGTAGCAGAAAAACGCTAAACCTTGAAATCACCACAGGGGCATATCGAATTCGTACTGATTTTTCTAGCAGTGATTATTGCAATACGACTATTTCTCAGAAGACAAACCGACGGGCAAGCTAACGTTGTTATGACGGATCCAACCAGTAATACAGCGTTGTGCTGATTTAAGGTATCGACAACACTCTGGTAAGCTCAAGTCTAATATCATCATTGTTATAACCTTTAAGCGAAAATTAAAATGGAACAATCTCTTCTAAACTCTGTTTTTGTGTTTTTGGCGGCGGCAATACTAATTGTGCCGTTGATAAAGCTATCCGGCCTTGGTTCAGTCATCGGCTACTTGTTCGCTGGGATTTTGATTGGCCCGTCGGTTGCAGGGCTTATTTCAGAGCCAGAGACGATATTGCATTTCAGTGAGTTTGGAGTGGTAATGATGTTGTTCCTTATTGGTCTAGAACTTAAGCCGAAGGAACTCTGGCAAATGAGGGTTCGGTTGCTTGGCCTTGGTGGTCTGCAAGTCGGTTGTACCACATTAATTATTGCATCAGCATTTTTGATGCTTAGCGCTGATACTAACTTCGGTACCGCGTTAGTTATTGGAATGGCTTTGTCGTTATCCTCAACAGCGGTAGCAATCCAAGTAATGCAAGATCGAAAGATGCTAATGAGTGACCCTGGCCAGTCGGCCTTCTCGGTGTTACTTTTCCAGGACGTAATTGTCATTGCGATGATCGCAGCTGTGCCAATATTAGCTGAACAATTTGTTAATCAACCTTCGACCATCGTCGCCGAGGTAAGCTATGGACATCAACAGGCGGGTGATAATGGCCTTTCTGGATGGAGCTACGGTGTCGCGATACTTAGCGTTTTCGGCGGCATGATGTTAGCGGGCAGGTTATTACTGAACCCGTTATTTAAAATCGTCGCTAGGAGCAAGGTTCGTGAGACTTTCACCGCCATTGCGCTGGCGCTGGTTATCGGTGCGGCACTGCTGATGGAGTGGCTCGGATTATCCGCTGCGCTAGGCGCGTTTTTTGCAGGTGTTGTGCTTGCTGATTCAAATTATCGACATCAATTAGAACGAGACCTTGAGCCATTCAAGGCACTCTTATTGGGTTTGTTTTTTATCTCAGTAGGCATGTCTCTAGATATAAACGTGATCGCCGCATCGCCGCTCGCAATTTTTGCCAGTGCGGCTTTGTTAATGCTGCTGAAGTTTTCAGTTTTGTTCATAGTGGGCCGTATTTTCGGCTTAACATTGCCGTCTAATTTGCTCTTTGCGTGCCTGATTGCTCAAGCTGGTGAGTTTGGCTTTGTGTTATTCCAGTTTGCCAGTGCCGAAGGTTTGATGAACTCAGTCTTAGTGTCTAAATGTAATGCGGTAATCGCTATATCAATGGCTATGACACCGCTCATGCTTATTGCACTCGATAGGCTGTCTAAGGTATTGCATAAACCCGCCGTTACCACTGGCGATGCTCCTGAAGATAAGGGGCATAAAGTGCTCATCTTAGGGTTTGGCCGGGTAGGTCAAGTCGCTGCACGACTTCTTCATACCCAGGATATTGAAACAACCTTGATTGACCACGATGGTGATCATATTGAGTTTGTGCGCCCATTCGGTAACAAAGTGTATTACGGTGATGCCGCCGATACCGAGCTGCTCAAAACAGCTGGAGCTGAAACCGCGGATGTAATTCTAATCTGCATCGATGACCGTGAGAAAGCGACCGAGACCGCAGCAAACCTAAAACAACATTTCCCAAACACCAAGGTGATCGCTCGAGCCCGAAATCGCACACATATGTTTGATTTGATGGCGCTGGATATAGATTTTATCGAACGTGAAACAGTTCGCGGCTCATTAGCCATGGGGCGTAAAGCACTTGAGTTTCTAGGAGTGCCTGAAGAGCGTACCATAGAACTATCAGATATCCTTCTCGAGCATGATTATAAATTAATCGAAGAGACTTGGATTCATCGCGACGATATTGGCACTCTCATAGATAAGGGCAATGCTAGTAGAGACTTCATACGCCAAACCTTAAATGCAAAGCCATCAGCATCGAGTCAAGATGATTAAGATGCGCTATTAACGCTTTTCAAGCAGCGGGACTCTGCTGTTGGCATAGCTACCCGATTCAACAATCTCGCGCATATTTTTCATTGTTTTAAACGGTGAGTCAACCAACATCATGTTTGTGATCCTCGCTGGTGTTGGGCCGTTTGGATCGATGTGTGCGAAGTTCTCTACTTTAGTAACACCGCCTTCATTGGGGGTAAAGTGCCATTGTGACACAGCATCTTTAATCCGCACCGTCTTGGTTTCTGGCGTTCCCCCAGCGGTCGCCGTGCTGGTCATGGTGACACCCTGAGTCTCTGGCTGCTTAGTCCAGACAACATGGGCGTAAACATCACGGTCTGATACGGGGAACGGAATATCGTTATAAACATAGACGTAGCTTTCGGTCGCCGAGACTCGTTCTTCTACGCGTGATTCTTTACACAGCGCAGCCCAATCAGAACACGCGGGCATGTCTTCGACCAAGGCTACTAGGCTGGCGATACTGGCGTTAACCGTCATTTCTCCGCGCACCGCCTTAAAGGAGGAGTCTTTTACCGAGCTAGTGAAGATTACAATGCCTTGCTTATTTTTTTCTCTTGCCAGTCGTATTCTACGCCGTCCATTTGCGCCGCTGCGTAGAGTGGCGAGACTAAAATAACCAGCATTAATAGGGCTCTAATCTTCATTGAAATTCTCCGGATTCTTTAAATTATCTGAAGTCTCAGTCCAGCGGCCACATTATTGAGACCGTTGATAATCAAATTCACATGCATCTTTATATCGATCGAGAACAAACGATATAAAGATTACTAGCGGTAAGGCGATCAAACACTTTCAGATCTCTCGACTTAATTGACTACAAGCACACGACAGCTGTGGTGGCACGGCTACTCTTGATCGGGAAGCATATTTCGCTGTTTTCACAGGCATTGCCGATACCGTTATTATTTGAATCAAGTTGATCAGCATTTGGCACCAGGCGGCAGTTGTCTAAGTTGTCGTTGATGTTGTCATTATCGTCATCGTTATCACAGGCATCCCCTTGCGAGTCGGAGTCGGTATTTAGCTGGTCACTATTTACCACGTCGGGGCAGTTGTCTACATCGTTCTTTATCCCGTCCTTGTCGTCATCATTGCTGTTGTCGACACGAAAGACTTCAATCAATGGACCAGTGATATTGAAGCTGGTCCTGTTATCAGCTGCTTCAGTATTTATAACTCCGCTGGAGTTTCTCTCGGCGATTCCGCAAGGCTCACCAAGGCAGTCAAGTTGCGGGTTTGAAAATACATAGCCCCACCTTCTGTCATTCAAATAAGACATAATGGTGCCCTCGCTATTATTTCCATGACCGCATGCATAACCTGTATAGCCACCGGTGCAGGGAGAAGGCTGGTCGTTGACATCGGTATTCGCTGACCTTCTTTCATGGCCAGAACCAAGGTTATGCCCGATTTCATGGGCAAATAATGAATCCGAGCCCCACACAGCGAATTGCGATACCGAATAAGCAACAGCTTGGTTATTACCATTTACATAAGCAATGCCGGCAATGCCGCCGCTAGATTTAAACGGTAATACCGCTACCATATCAGCATAATATTGGTCGCGAATTGCGTGTACATTGGAAAACGAGCCGGTTCCCTGCCTAGATTGCGATAGCAATGTTCCGGGGTTTTCAGCATTATTGAAATTGACTTGACGTGCATGTGCTAGCTTTAACTCAATATTGATACCGCTACGAACATAAGCATCATTGGTAAAGGCGATCATTTGGTTGATACGTGTTACTGGGTTGGTAAAGCCACTGGCAAATTCGCTAGAATAAATGAACAACATTGTCACGTCACTTTTGCCCGAGTTCATTTCCGCAGTGGCTATACCTCTGGCAGATTTGACTGGCTCGTTTAGATGCGACATCGGCTCAAAGTCTGGCGGATAAACCATGTCGTTGCTTTTGTCGATTTCGAAATTGATCAATTTGTTATTAATTAGAAGCGCGCCTTGATTTTGATCTAGGCTTATCGCGTAGCTGTGTTCGGCGCTGCTTAAATTTGCAAAGGTGGCGTTAGCGCCAAAGGTGATAATCGCCGAGCCGTCGCTTGCAAATGAGCCTTTTAACAGAGTGTCTCCGTTCTGTAGTGTCGATGTACTGGTAACGGTGATCTCGATGGTTTCGCTAGCAGATAATGGAAATATAAAACGTTGCCCTGCCTCAAATGCGGCTACCTTTCTGTTAATGCTAATTGACCTAGCAGCAGCGATGGGCTGGCCTATGATCATTTGGCTGCTTAACGTTGGACCAAGGCCTGAAAAACTAAACAGCGCGTTATCTGGTTTTTCTTGTGCTGACGCATTGATGCTAAGCATGAGCGTCAGGAGTAGTACATAACTAACTACACGAATATTAACTGCCATCTTGTCTACCAATTTTAGAATTACTACTCAAGCCGAGAAAACTTTACCATATTCAAGCGGTGAAAGAGAAACCCGTTTCAAGCAGTAATATTAATTAATTTGCATAAACCTTTTACCAAATAACGCCGTAGCTCAAAATACCTTTTTGCCGCCCAAGTCGGTTGACGTGGATTAAATCTAGATAGCCATCTCAATTAAAGTCAGCTTTTTGTGGGTTAATATCGGACCAGTGGTTTTGCACTGCAGCTTGTTTGCCAGCGACAGCCAATTCAACTTAACCGCCGCTTAGTCTATTTGAGCTGTCTATCTACCAGAATGCTGTCAATAACGCTTATAACTCGACCCGAATTGCAATATATTTGCTGACTGTTATTTCCCACACTTTATCTAACCTTGATCGATCTAAATTACGCGCCATTCTTTTTACTTGCCTTGCTTGGTGCGATTGTGGCAAATGCAACTGGTGCGGGAGGTGGGATTGTGTTTGTGCCAGCGTTTAATCTGCTAGGCATAGACCACGCTTCAATCATTGCTACTAGCTTTGCAATTCAATGCTTCGGAATGACGGCGGGCTCGATTGCTTGGTACCGGTATTCTAGAAGACAAAATATCACCCTTGAACCGGCTTGGCACGAGTACGGCAATTTAGTCAAGGTGTTTGCACTCCCCACAATCCTAGGTGTTGTCTTTGGGCAAACTGTATTTCAGCCTAGTGATGATCAGCAAACCATTCTTGTGTTTAAAATATTCTCGGCCATTTTCGGTGTCGCGATCTTAGTTACAAGCTATCAATTACGAAAAACGTTACTGGCGGGCTTGAGCGTCGAAGAGCGATTGTCGATAAAAAACCCAATGCTGAGGCGAACACTTTTTTACCTAACCGGGTTTGTTGGTGGCGCGATAACCGCTTGGTTATCAATTGGGGTCGGCGAACTGGTAGCTATTCTATTGATCTTATTGCGATACCCTGTTGCCTTGTCGGTCGGTGTGGCGGTATCAGTCAGTGCTATAGCCGTCTTGGTAGGGGTGCAGAAATATATATGGTTCAGCAGTGGTGTCAATGTGAATATACTAATCTTTGCTGCCCCCGCGGCCTTAATTGGCGGAACGCTGGCGCGACGCATAACGAGTTACTTGACAGCGACTCAACTGAAAATCGTGATTGCCGGTTGGGTGTTGATTAGCGCCGTTGTTATGTGAGTTTGGTGATCTATTAAACCAATTATTACAGATTCTCGACAATCAGCTTGGCATCAGGTAGCGAGTTAAAGCGAGTTTTGGTCGCGGCGGTATAGGCTCCCATTTGATGGCCAACGATGAGATCTCCTATCTCAAGCGATGGCATTAAAATATTCTCGGCGACCACGTCGATGCTGTCGCAGGTTGGCCCGGCAATGATACTGGCGTGCTTTTCGCCGCCGCGAAATACTTGCAATGGGTAAACCGCGTGATCAAATAACTGCCCTGAGTAGGAGCCGTAAATACCATCGTCTAAGTAATACCAAACGAAGCCGTTGCGATGCGACTTTCCAGCAATCGTTGTGATGCTGGTAACGGCTGGTGCAATCAAGTAGCGACCGGGTTCAGCGATGATATGCCAATCGCTTGGCAGGGCGCTGAGAGCGTCACGAATCGGTGCGCAAAATGTTTGGATGTCGAAGCCTGCTAGAGCGTAGTCAGCGGGGAATCCACCGCCAATATCTAACACACTTAATGGTTTGTCAGCGCTCAGATTAATTTGTTCCATCAAACTATGGCAGGCGTGCACCGCTTCAACATGCTTCGCGGCATTGTCGACTTGTGAGCCGACATGAAACGATAAGCCTTTGATATGGATGCCCAACTTTTCGGCGGCAGACACTAGTTCAATTACTTCATCGGGTGAGCAGCCAAATTTCTTCGATAAGTCTACCTTAGCCGATTCGCTTCGAAAGCTGACGCGTAATAAAACTCCGATGCGAGAACGGTAGTTGACTAGTTTTTTTAATTCGTAAAGGTTGTCGACTACAAAGGTGGTCGCGCCAAAGCGTAGGGCATCGCGAATCTCTTGGTCTTTTTTTATCGGGTGGGTATGAATGGTGCGACGGCCTGAGATTTTATGCTGTAGAAGTAAGTCCATCTCGCCGGCTGACGCTATATCAAAGCCGCCGCCTAATGCATCAATCACGCTGACGATATGAGAGTCTGGGTGAGCTTTGACCGCATAGTAAAGATCGACACCGGGTAAGGCTTTTTGTAGCGATTCAAATTTGTTGCGCAGCACATTGGCATCAAACACTAATAACGGCGAACCATGTTGTTTGAGCAGTTGCTGATAGTGAGCTAACTGTTGCTCAGGCTGGTCGACAGACTCTAGAGTGAGTAGCGGTCGAGTATCTAATGCGCTCATTGACCATTCTCAACATTATCTGTGCCCGGCGTCAGCGAATCGATTACATATTGAGGTAAGGCAAAACTGGCGCCGTGAATAGCCGGATTGTAATAGCGAGTTTTGATGCCCAGCGCGCTAAACCGTTGTTGCAAAACACTTAGCTCAGGTGCGCTTGCGCCAGCATTGTCGGTGCCCCAGGCGAAGGTCATAAAGCCGCCGTAGTAGCTTGGAACCGGGGCGCAGTAAAAACGCATATCGCTATACAGCGAGCTCATACGTTGTTGCGTGTTCTGCAGTTCATCGGCTTGAAAAAATGGTACCCCGTTTTGCGTTACCATAATGCCATCGTCGGCCAAGCACTGTTTGGTGTATTGATAAAAATCGTCAGTGAACAAAACTTCGCCAGGGCCGATTGGGTCGGTACTGTCGGAAATAATCACGTCGAATTTTTCTTCGCCGCTGTTAGCAAAATTTTTGACGAAGTTAAAGCCATCATCGATAACCAGATTGAGACGGGGGTCTTGATAAGCGCCGTTCGAATGTCTGGGTAGAAATTCTATCGCCATATTAACCACTGATTGATCAATTTCGACTTGAGTAACGTGATCGATCGGGTGTTTGACAACTTCGCGCAACATGCCGCCGTCACCACCACCAATGATTAATATTCGTTTTGCATTGCCGTGCGCCAACATGGGAACATGGGCAAGCATTTCGTGATAAATGAACTCGTCGGCTTCAGTAGTCTGCACGATGCCGTCAAGAGTCATTACCCTACCGAGTTGAGCGTTATGAAATATCATCAAATGTTGATGACTGGTTTTGCTCTCGAAGTACATCTTGTCGATCCGGTATTCTTGGCATACCGCATCGTAGAGAG
This sequence comes from Arenicella sp., assembly GCA_046709645.1. GTDB lineage: Bacteria > Pseudomonadota > Gammaproteobacteria > Arenicellales > Arenicellaceae > Arenicella. The sequence goes on along the minus strand of JBKEFT010000004.1, from coordinate 103,922 downwards.
TTTCTTTAAAATGTTTCATTTTGGCCTGCTATTTTGCTAGCGCGTGTTTTGGCTGTCGGCCGAGTCGGTACTTTCCATATTTACGCCACGCAGGTGTTCAGAAATACTGATTTTCTCAGGGTGAAATGCGTCGCGGAATACTGGGATAGTTGCTTCTGGTTCAGCGTCACCACACATGAATACATCAAAGGCGGCAAAATTACGCTCAGGCCAGGTATGCACGCTAATATGTGACTCGGCTAAAACAGCAACGCCGGAAATGCCGCCATTAGGCGTAAAATGATGCAAATGAATATGCAGTAGGGTCGCGCCAGCAACGGTGACCGCTTTGCGCAGAGTGGCTTCCATCAGCTCGAGATCATCAAGTGGTTTGGCGCCCCACAAGTCGATTATGATATGGGTGCCAGCGAACTCTACGCCGTTACGTACAACAAAGTGGTCCACAGGCTGATCCTCGGCTAGTTGATTGTGCGAAGGCCAGTGGGTATGGCCGGAATCGTTCGCAGCGAAATCGGTAATGGGGTTGTTTAATTCGAGGTTCATCAAAAAAATCTCACAGAAAAGGTGTTCTAACGCGCCTTTGTGTGCGATTTCTTTATTTTGAAGCGCCGCAAATACACGCCGTTAACGGCTAAACATAGTGTTCCCGAAGGGTATAAAATGAGAGAATAGTTTAATTTTATTTTTTTCTAACACAAGTGTTTTTTTATCTAAATTTTAAGAAAATTTAACCTCACGATGCTGACTAATTCGCATCGTTTTCGGCCTCTAGGTCTACACTTAGGTTTACACTTAGGTCTACATTTAGGTTTAACTTAAGCGTAAATAACAAACAATAAACTATAAAGTGAGCTATATGAGTGACTACAAGGGTAAAACAGCAGTGATTAGTGGTGGTGCCGAAGGCATTGGTTTGGGTATCGCTCTGGCAATGGGTCAGCAGGGTATGAACCTAGTCTTGGGTGATATCGATGAGGTTCAATTAGTCGAGGCTCAGGCTAAGCTCGAAGCACAGGGTATAGAGGTTTTGACGGTTAAAATGGATGTTACTGATCCGGCGCAATGGCGGTTACTTGGCGAACAAGCGCTGCAGCGCTTTGGGAAAGTTCATATGTTGGTTAATAACGCAGGCGTCGCCTCAGCGCCTGGCCCGATCGAGAAGACTAACCACAAGGATTGGAATTGGGTAATCGACGTTAATCTTAAAGGTGTTATTTATGGTGCCGAAGCTATCGTGCCGTTAATCAAGGAGCATGGTGAAGGCGGCTGGGTAATTAATGTGGCGTCTATGGCGGGCATGATCGGCGTACCCTATGCCGGAGCGTATACAGCAACCAAGGTTGCCGTTGTCGGTATGTCGGAAGCGTGGAATGTCGAGTTGGCTAAACACAATATCGACGTGTCGGTCCTATGCCCAGCATTTGTTAAAACCCGCATTCATTTATCACATCGTAACCGTCAGCAAGCGCATTTTGATGAACAACGTAAGGTTGACCCAGATGCGGAGCCAAAACATAACGCGGCGCAAGAGTTTGTCGAAAATGGTATTGCCGCTGAGTTAGTTGGCCAGCGTGTGGTTGAAGCCCTGAATGCTAAAGAGCTATATATCTTTACACACCCAGCTCAGCGCGAGGTTGTTCAGCAACGGTCTAAAGCAATAGATGAAGCGTTTGAGCGCGCTCAAAATAGCCCACTATTGGCTGAGGTCACCGAGCAGTCGCCAATGATATTCGACTAACTCTGAAGCACAAAAAGCCCTTACTAGTCGACTGTTCTATTAAGGGTCTTTGTTTAATTGTTCTATCTAATGGCCACAGCTAAGCTGACTAATGGCCACAGCTAAGCTGAAACCAACAGCTATCTCAACACCTATATCAACACCAACCTCAAAAGCGATGTTAGACTTCGATTATGGAAGATGAATGGCTCAGTAAACTTGATCAAAATAGCGCAGTAATAGTTCCAACGAGGAGCTTAGTCAACGAGCTAAATGAGCGTGTTGCGCGATATTTTGTCGCTTCAGGCCAATCGGTTTGGGTGGCGCCTACTATTTTGGTCTGGTCGGATTATCTACGCCAGCTGTGGCAGCTCAACCGCGACATGTTGTCGCAAAGACTCAATGTGCACAGCCTAATCAACGCTCAGCAGTCGGCCGTTTTGTGGACACAGGTGATCGAGACATCGCGGCGCAAAGAGGATGAGCTAAATCTATTAAATGTTCAGCAAACTACGCGCGCCGTGCAGCGCAGCTGGAAGCTTATGCATGACTGGAGTGTCAGGTCATCGCAACTAAAACAAGATCATGTAGCCGATACTGAGCAGTTTCTTTTATGGGCCGAGAGCTATCAAGGCTTGCTCGAGAAGCGAGGTTTGTTTGATGAACAATTGCTGATTAGTGCTCTGCTAAATGAGGAGAGAATTCAACATCCTTTTGCCGAACTAAATTTGGTCTCTTACGACTTACTAACGGCCGCTCAAAAGCGTTATTTAGAAATCGCTCAAGAGAGCGGCGTCAGATGTAATAGCTCTCGGCCATCAGTCGTTGCTCAATCCACTCAGTATCGTCAGTACGAGAACAGTAAGGTCGAAATTACTGCGGCCTTAGAGCATGCGCGTAGCTGTTTAGAAGACGACCCCAAGCATACGGTTAGTTTGGTGATTCCTGATTTGGCAAACCGACATGAGCAGGTTCAAGAACTTGCTCGAGAGGTGTTTTATCCGTCTGCATCGCCGTTAAGCGTGCAACAAAATAGCTGTGTCTATGGTTTTAGTTTGGGTCAATCGATGTTTGACTTGCCGGCTATTGAAGCCGCGCTAAGGGTTATTTCATTATTGAAAAATCGGACTAATACGATTGAATTTGGTTTTCTGTTACGCAATCGGTTTTTAGGCTTTAGTACTGAGCACCGCGAACAAGGGCGTCTGTTCGAGCAATGGTTAAAGCGTAATCGGCTACATACATTTTCATTCGATCAATTGCCGCTCTTGTATCAACAATGTTTAGACTACTTTGCCAAACGCGATCAAGTATTGGAGACCAGCCTGCTACCCGCACTAACGCTATTAGTAGAAAGTCGCCAAGCATTGCAGGCCCGCTTAGCAACGGCTAAAGAAGCGTCTAATTTTGCGGCAATTAGCTTTACCGACTGGGTACAAGTATTCAGCGATTGGCTCAGCCAGTGGCAATGGAAAACCGCAACACAAGGTTCTCAGCTAAACAGCGTGCAATATCAATTACAAACTCGTTGGCAGGCTTTGCTCGAGGAGTTTGCTAATTTAGCCGCGGTGCAACAGCGCGCGGGGCTATCTCGTGCGTTTGAGTTATTGCAACAGATGGCTCGTAATACTGTGTTCTTGCCTAAAAGTGCCGATTCGCCGGTCCTGATTTCTGGTGTGCTTGAAGCGATTGGTCGTAAGGTTGATAGCTGTATTGTCACCGGCATGCATCAAGATTACCCAGCGCCACCCTCGAGCGATGCCTTCATAGCAAACCGCTTTTTGATTCAATCGGGTCACCCCGAAGCGACCGCCGAGTCGGGCTTCATGCAGGCTAAGAGCGTTATGCATAGCTTACTTAGCTGCGCGACTAATAGACTCATTTCATACCCAAGTGCGAATGATCAAAATCGCGAAATTGTGATGCAGTCAAGCTCGCTTTTTAGAGGTGAGTCGTGGCTTAGTGTCGTGCCGCTAAGAGCTGAAACTAGTACGCTGGAACTAGAGCATTATCAAGACACACAAGGCCCACCATGGCTTGAGCCAGGCCGAGCCAAGGGAGGCTCAAAAATATTTGAAAACCAATCTAATTGTGCATTCAAAGCGTTTGCTACACATCAGCTGGGCTTTTTAGAAGAAGCTGAAGCTGAGTTTGGTCTGGATGGGCTTGATCGCGGTAACGTGGTCCATCAATTACTGGACATGCTCTGGGAGCGATTACAAACTCAGGCGGTGCTAAGCGGGTTGGATGATTCGGCGCGTCTAGCATTGGTCAAGAGTGTTATCGATGACTGCTTTAATCAAGGCGAGTTCAAGCTGACTCAGGATAAAATCAATCTACTAAAGCATGAGAAGGGGCGATTACAAAATCTTTTACTAGGGTGGTTAAAGGAGGAAGACAAACGACCGACAAATTTTTCGGTAATCGAGCGTGAGGAGCTTCGTGAGGGGGAGTTCGGTGGTATTCGTTACCGCTATATAATTGATCGGCTCGATCTCACTGACGATGGACGAAGCGTGATAATTGATTATAAAACCGGTTCGGTTAACCGTAACGACTGGACCGGCGAACGAATTAAAAGCCCGCAGATGCCATTGTATGCCCTAGCATTAGACAAGGTTAAAACTAAGCCAGTGTCAGGCATCGCCTTCGCGCAGCTTAAGTCGGCAGACCTGAAGTTTATTGAGTTGTCTGAACAAGATGTGTTTCGTAAAAGCTCTCATTACACCGCTAAGTATGAAGATATATGGACTGAAAACCGTCAGGCATGGCCAGCAATTTTCACCCAATTAGCAAAAGACTTTTTGTCAGGCCAAGCCGTAGTTAACCCTATCGATGAAGCAACGTGTCAGTATTGCGAGCTAACCCCTTTTTGCCGCGTATCACAACTTAGAAATGATCAGAACAGTAATCGAGAGATGTTGCTACCCAATAGTGAGGTAAGACTATCATGAGTGACGTGGCGACTAGCAAGTTAGCAGGTAATGATTCAGAAGCTCGGCGCACTGCTTTAGACCCACAACAGTCTTTCATTGTGCAGGCGCCCGCGGGTTCGGGTAAAACAGGTCTTTTAGTTTATCGAATGCTTACTTTGTTAGCATCGGTAGACAAGCCGCAACAAGTATTGGCAATTACCTTTACCCGTAAAGCGACGGCCGAGATGCGAGAGCGCTTATTGCAATTGATTGAGTTTGCTGAAGCCGGTGAGCAAAGTGATAACGCGTTTGAACAACAAGGCATGGACCTAGCCTCTGGTGTGCTAGCGCAGGATAGAAAACACAACTGGCACCTATTAGATGCGCCGCATCAATTACAAATTCTTACCATAGATTCGTTCTGTGCAAAGCTCACTGGCAGCATGCCATGGTTAAGCCGTTTAGGTGATCGTCCGCGAACCACCGATCAAGCTGATGCTCATTACTCGGTTGCTATTGAGCAGCTTTTTGCTGAGCTGCTAGATGATAAATCGCATATTACTCCAGCCTTAACAACAGTAATGTTAGAGCTCGATTTCAACTACAACAAGGCGCGTCAATTATTTTCCTCGATGCTGGCAAAGCGTGATCAGTGGTTACGGCATTTGCTGCAAGGCGATTTGGTCTCGATGCGCGACGAGTTAGAGCATGCTTGGCAAAATATTGTAGATACACAGCTTGCCAATATCAGTGAGATTTTACCGTTATCGACCACCGAAGAGCTTAGTAAATTAGCTGTCTATGCGGCGCACAACTTTCCACTCAAAGAAGGCGTTACGCCGCCGCTTGCAATATTTACAGACTATCAGGATGGCGATTTTCTAAGCGCTGACCATTGGCGTGCACTTTGTCATATGCTGCTTACCGGTGATAGTTTTCGTAAGCGAGTTAACAAGAATTTGGGCTTTGAAGCGAAGAATATTAATACTAATCGGATGCATGAACTGCTAGCCGAATTCGCCGATGATTGGGAGCTGCTGAGTGCATTAAATGAAGTCAAAACTTTGCCCAGTGCCAGCTTTGATGATGCTGATTGGACTCAATTGCTTGCGCTTGAGCGGGTTCTAAAATCTTTAGCCGCATTGCTTCAGCTGAGGTTTCGGGCGACAGGGGAGTGCGATCATAGCGAAGTAACGCAACGCGCTAATTTGGCATTGCAAGAGCTAGAGAACCCAACCGATCTTGGCTTGCGCATGGATTATCACTTACAGCACATTTTAGTTGATGAGTTCCAAGATACCTCGCATGGCCAAATAGAGTTGCTTAAAAAACTAACCGCTGGTTGGGCTGACTCGAATGAACTGAAAACATTGTTTTTAGTGGGTGACCCGATGCAGTCGATCTACCGCTTTCGAGAAGCCGATGTGAGTTTGTTTTTACAAGTTACCGATAATGCTAATACTCAACTATTTCCCGGCTTGGATATTACGGCATTACATTTAACCGAGAACTTTCGCTCAAGTAATAGTCTGGTAACGTGGTTTAACACGACGTTTCAAAGCAGCTTCCCTAAGCGCAATAACGTACTCTCGGGGGCTATTAATTATGCACCGGCCAGCTGCTCAAAAGGCGACAATGAGCCTGCCTGCGACTACTTATTGGCCTTTGATAAAGAGCAAGAAGCGAGCTTAGTGCTCAGTGCGGTAATTGAGCAGGTTGCCGGGCTACCCAGTCGCCGTGATCAAGTCGCGATTCTGGTAAGAACGCGCGCTCAACTGAGCTATTTGTTACCTAAATTACAAAGCGCTGGCATCGCTTACGCCGGCATCGATATTCAGCCATTAGCTGACTTACAGGCCGTGATTGACTTATTGACGCTCTGCAAAGCTATCTGTCGAGAAGATGACAGAGTTGCATGGTTAGCCTTATTGCGGGGGCCATGGTGTGGTCTGAGTCTAAGCGACATTAAGCAAATGGTAGGCCGACAAGACGCCACCGTTTGGTCGCAATTGGCAAGCGCCGATAGCAGTCAATTAAGCGATCAGCAGAAGCGTAACCTAAGCCGATTTAGACAACAGATGACCCTGACCATGGCGCAGCGACAACAGGTTTCTCTTGTCAGTCTCGCGCGTTGGGCCTGGCTAGGTTTGGGTGGCGAGTATACCTTGATGGGTGCGAGCAAAGACGATATTGAAACTGTCTTTGGCTTAATCTCTGATCTTGAAGAAGGGGGCGACCTACCCTCGATGCGTGACCTCGATAGGGCTCTGATGGGGCTATACGCGCAGCCAAAATATGACCATGATGGTCAGGCGCCACAAGTGGTGGTGTCTACTATGCACAAGTCGAAAGGCTTGCAATACCATAGCGTGATTTTACCTGGGCTTGCCAACACGCCGAGGAATTCTGACAAAGAAGTGTTGATGTGGTCCGAGGTGCAGAATAGTGCTGGTGACTCTGAGCTATTGCTTGCGCCGTTTACCGATCAAGGCGCGTCTTTTGATAAAACAAAAGACAGTTTGCATTACCAATATCTACGCCAGTTAGATGCTAAACGCAGTGCCAACGAAACAATCCGTTTGATGTACGTTGCAACAACTCGAGCTGAGAAAAAACTGGTATTAATTGGTCGTGCAAAGCTCGATTCGAAATCAGCGCTGCTTAGGCCGCCAAGCAAAAGTACCTTGTTAGCCACGGTGTGGGATGCGCTAGAGTCTAACTTTAGTTTTCCCCTAACTGAGCCAACTGAGCGAGATGATTCTGAGCCGTTGCCACAAACATTGACTCGCTTGCCCAGTGATTTTGTAAAACCTCACCGAGACTCGATTCAGTGGCAGGTCTCACAGCAACTCAATAGTGCGCCCACAGTGCCGGACGAAAACTTAGCCGTGGAATACCAATGGGCGACCGAAGTTGCGACAGGTGTTGGTATCGTTTTACATGACTGGCTACAATATAACGGCGCTAAAGTGCTCGAATTAAAGGTAGGCTCGAGCCTAGTGCAGCGGTGGCGAGCCGAGCTGCTGAATTTGCGAGTGCCGGTTAGTTCGCTTGACTATGCCGTGCAGCGCTTAGTGATCGCGGTGAAAAATATTCAGAGCCACAAAGAGGCGCATTTTCTATTTGAAAATTACCCCGAATCAAACAATGAGTTTACTTTGTCGGCCTTAGAGAACGGCTCAGTGAACAAGTATCGGCTTGATCGAACCTTTGTTGATCATGCTGGAACTCGTTGGATTGTTGACTACAAGAGCACAGTGCATGATAACGATGATGTTGCCGAGTTTGCCGCCGAGCAAGTGCGTAGTCGACATAAAGGGCAGCTCGAGAAATATGGCTTTTTATTCAGTCAGGTTGACGCAAGGCCAATACAACTAGCAGTATACTTCCCATTACTACAGCAGTTAATAAGTTGGCCGTATGCATCGGCGAACCATTAGCACTAACTAAACGCAGTCTTATTAAATCATGAAAAAAGTAAAACTAGGTAGTAGCGACCTTCAAGTAAGCGAAGTATGTCTGGGCAGCATGACATGGGGCGAGCAGAACACCCAGACTGAAGGCCATCAGCAAATTGACTATGCTCTCGATCAAGGTATTAACTTTATCGATACCGCTGAGATGTATTCGGTGCCACCGAGCAAAGAGACCTATGGTGCTACTGAAGCCATAATTGGTAACTGGATTGCGGCCAATAAGAGCAAGCGCCAAGACATAGTGTTAGCCAGTAAAATTGCGGGCAGCGGTGTGAACTGGGTACGCGGTGGCGCGCCTATTACTGGTGCCTCGGTTAAGGAGGCGATCGACGATTCCTTGCTTCGCCTTAAAACCGATTACATCGATTTGTATCAGCTGCATTGGCCTAATCGAATGACGGCCCATTTTTCTAAGCATTGGCCTGGCCGAGTTGATCCGCATAAAACTGACGTTAACAACGAACGCGAAGGCATGCTGGATATCCTGCAGGCGCTCGACGTGGCGATGAAGGAAGGTAAAATACGCAACATTGGTTTGTCAGATGATACTCCGTGGGGCATTAGCGAATATCTACATCTTGCGCAAAAGCACGACTTGCCTAAAATGGTGTCGATTCAAAATGAGTTCAGCTTGCTACATCTAAAAGACTGGCCTTATCTAATTGAAACTTGCGTATTTAATGATGTCGCTTACTTGCCATGGTCGCCGATTGCCGGCGGCGCGCTCTCGGGTAAATATGCCAATGGAGCAAAGCCCGAAGGGTGTCGTTGGACCATGCAACAACGCAATGGCATCTTTAGAGACACAAGCTTGTCGCACCAAGCCGTCGCGGCTTACCAAGAAGTTGCCAACGCCAACAATTTGACGCTAGTGCAATTATCGTTAGCGTGGGTCTATCAATTGACTGGGGTCACGTCGACCATCATCGGTGCAACCTCGATGGATCAGCTCAAAGAAGATATCAACGCCTATGAAATTGCCTTGTCTGATGACATTTTGCAACAGGTCGGTGGGGTGATTAAGCAATTTCCGCAACCGTTTTAATGTCGATTAAATGAATTTAGTGACAATGTTTGTGAGCTTAAAACGATCGGTTTGGGTGCTGCTGATTGGCGTCACTTTTAGCAGCGCGTATGCACAAGATGTTGATGGTCTTGGCTTCGCCGAGGCGGTTCCTTTACATCGAGCCCCACCCGTTTACCCTAGAAGTGAGTTGATTAATGGCAACGCTGGTATGGCCGAAATTGAGTTTATGGTTGATGAGACTGGGCGAGTCTTTGCGCCTCGTATTCTCCGCTCGACGGCGGCCAGTTTTGAGAGCGCTACGCTGGCTGCGGTGAAACTCTATCGCTATGAGCCTGCTATGTTTGATGGTAAAGCGGTCCAGTCTCGCGCTTCGATTGTTATTCAATTCGAAGTTGAAGGAGAGAACGAAGGAGTAAGTAAACGCTTTTCTAGAATGTATAAACGGGTACTTAAAGAGTTGGATAGCGACGAGCCTGAGTTATCCAAAATTGAGCAATCGATGAACAGTATGTTTATCGGGCGGAACCTGTCGACGTATGCACTTGCTCGATATAGCCTGCTTGAGCTCAGAGCCGCGATGTCCTTTGGAAATTTACCTCAACAAATCGACGCGATAAGAAAGCTATTGATGTTTGACAAAGACGTGAGCGAAAAAAACCGTGCTTTAGACAAGGGTACAGTGCAAAGAGTGCGATACTCTTTGTTTAACTCTCTAGTGCGTACGCAACGCTACGCCGAGGCTCTTGGGGTTTATTCAACGATTAAGTGGGAAGGCGAAAAGATCACGCCAGAATTGATCAGTACGGTGGCGAAAATAGAGAAATTACGGCAAGAGGGCGGCCAGTCGGTGATTGATATTGACTTAGGCGAGCGAGGTTATTCGATTGAGCACTTACTGAATAACTCGGCTGCGGTTGTTGATGTTGACGGCGCTATTACGTCTCTTAACCTTCGCTGCCAGCGTAAGTTTAAGCCGCTTTCATTTGCCGCCAGGTCAGAATATAAATACCCTAGATCCTGGGGGCCATGTTTAGTTGAGGTCGTCGGCGAGCCGGGTACCGTTGCTAGATTAGTGCAATATTGAGTCTGTAATTGTTTAGCTGATAAATCAGCGCATAGATTAAATGTCGCTTCTATACGCTGATCTTCTCGCGATAATTGGCTGCGCTTAAACTATTAAGGCGCGGTTACGAGTCTTTTTGACCACGACCAGCCAACACTAGCAAGCCAGCGGCAATACCTAAGTTTTTGACAAAGTTCTGAAGTTCATGAGCTTGATTAGGATCACCTTCTAGAGTCCAGAAGTTATGAATATAAAGATTAATCAAAATCGTTAGGCCGAATAACATCAAGGCACTAATTCGCACAGCTTTGCCGAAGATCAGCAGTAGGCCCAAGCCAATTTGCAGTGCGATAGTGACCGGTAATAAAAGTTCAGCCAACGGCACACCCTGCTTTAACATTAAATCTAATGTGTCGTTATATTGAACGACTTTCATGATTCCAGGGAGCAAGAAGTAGGTGCCAAGTAAGGCGCGGCCTAGAGTAAAGGTCAAGGTATCGAGTTTGCTAAGAGTGTTGTTCATTTATCTATTACGGCTAGTTAACGAGTGAAGGGGGCTAATTATAGGCGAGCTTGCTAGAGAAAGGGCAGGTCGTTATTTTATAAATTCTCTATTTTGCCGCTAATACTTTACGACGCTCCATTGCCAGGGCGACTAAAGTCACCGACAGTGGGCAAAAGTCACCGACAGTGGGCAAAAGTCACCGACAGTAAGCAAAAGCCGGTTTAATACACTGCTCAATTTACTTACCCATCACGGTGAGCATCGCTGGCGTCACCCTAAAGTCCAGACCGCCATGAACAAAGCTTTGCTTTATTGTGAATCGCTTTAGTACATCGATTAGCTCCATATTTTCAAACTGCATTAAACGCCAGTCTGGTAATGGGTAGAGTTTGGCTACGCCTCCGGGTTTGAGAACACGCAAAAACTCGCGCAAAATTTTGCTTAACGCGGCTTCGTCTTTGATCCATACAAATAAAAGAAAGCTGGTTAATATTTGATCGACACTTTGCTCGGTAAATGGCAATGCATCGGCATAAGCCGAAACCGCATTTGACATACCCGCGGGGGTATTACTGAAGTTACCCTTGCTACCCATTGCACGTGCCAGTAGGCGATCTTTAAAATCTATCTTGACTTGATTCGCAAGCAAGGGGTCAACACCGTAAAACTCTATACCAGCTTGATTACAAGCTTGAAACATTGAGTCATCAGCGAAGGGCGTGTAACCACAGCCAATATCTACTATTACTTTTCCCTTTAGGTCGTCCAGTACGGAAGTTGCGCTCTGCCCTTGAAAAAACACTCTTCGGTAATACCAAAAGGGGCGAGCGGTATGCATCATACTGATGCCACTCCTTTCAATTGCTCGCACTTGCTTGTTCATCACTGCAAACGAAATATTAGCTAACGGCCGAGTAATTCGCTGCCCTAATACTCTTTTCTTGAAATTCATGATAATTATAGCCCGGTAATTATAGCTCTGTAATCATAGCCGTAAAACCACGTCACTCAGTTGTTTTGTTGATCTTGCCTGATCTAGCGCTAACAATATGGCAATCGCGAAATAGTCATCAACAATGTAGTAAAGTAAAGGCCCTACTAACTTACAATTATTTGGAGCCGCTTATGAGCGATAATGTATACAAGAAAACCGAGATTGTTGGTTCGTCTAAAACCAGCATCGAAGATGCGATTGAAGGAGCCATTGCTCGCGCCTCGAAGACCTTGAAGAATTTAGATTGGTTTGAGGTCATCGACACTCGTGGACATATTGAGGATGGGAAGATTGCCCATTACCAAGTTACCTTGAAGGTAGGCTTTAGGTTGGAATAATTTTCATACCTTACAATTTAACAAAAAACGGAGGCTAAAATAGCCTCCGTTTTTGCTTTTACTGACTACTAAGTTTCATAACCACTAAGTTTTAGCGCTTATGAAAAGAAAAGTAGCGAGCGTAGATCACACGAATAATTGCGCGGTAGTAAATACGGCGCGCTTGGGTGCGGGTAATAAGGCCTTCTCGGTGTGCCTTCACTACGGTTTTGAATACGCAGCGTAAATACTCTCTAGGTCGTTGGGCAAACAATGGCTCGCAGTTCTGTTCAAGAGCTTGTTCCACGCTGCAACCATCAGAGGCAACCGCGCTGCCGTTTGGCGTGTCAGCGCATTGGTCAAGGTCATCGACGATTCCGTCGTTATCAGTATCGAGCGGTTCGGTGAATAGGTTTAGACCGACGATAACCGGGTCGTGGTCCGATGACCTAAACGGGTCTTCACTGTAGTAGCCTGCTGGGTTGAAGTCTTGGTTGTAATCCAAAACGGGTGGTTCATCGGTATTGATGTGCCACTCAACAACGCCACCGACTTGCTGTGATAGAGACTCACTAGCAAGGGCTTGGTCTAGTGAGCCAGCCAAGCCGTCGAAGGTGAACGAGTAGCCGCTGTCGCCGATGAATTGTTGGATCAAATCAATGTAGCCATTTGTCTCAAGCGCCAGCATTGGGTCTTCTTCAGCATAGGCATTCAAGTCGCCGATTATTAATATGTCTTGGTCTTCAATGCTTGTCGGGTTGTTGGCCAACCAAGCGCTTAAGTCATTGGCGGCTTCGGTGCGGCGTAAATTCCATGAGGCTTGGCCATCGCCTAAATCATCGTTGCCATTGTTCTGAAGCCCTGACGCTGGGCGTTTTGACTTAAAATGGTTAACCACGGCGGTAAATACTTCACCTGAGCTGATTTCCTCAAAACTTACGGCTAATGGCTGACGTGAACGGCCGCCGTCATTAAGCGACTGGTCAAAGGCACCTGAGGTTAAGGTCACTGCTATGCCAGTTTTCTTTACCACGGCCGGTTTGTAAATGAACCCTACCGAAATTGCATCGCCACCAAGGCTTGATAGACCTTCGGGTTGAACGATCTCATAGGTAAGCTCGCCGTAGGCCACATTTAGCGCATCAACTAAGCGGCGGATTGCACTGTCTGCCTGATAGCCATTGTTTTCAATTTCAATCAGGCCAACGATATCGGCATCCATTGCACGCAGCGCACTGACTATTTTAGCCTGCTGGCGAGCCAGCTCTGATTCACTGTCAGCACCACGGCATGATTGATTTGCCTGCGGGCCACAGATGCTGCCATTACCATCAATTGTCGAGAAATAATTGAGAACGTTAAAGCTAGCGATGCTGAGACTGCCATTGGCGCTCAGTGGTATTGCTTGACGTGGATTGTTGGCCGTGAATACCGGAGCGACTGTCGGTTGTAAGCGATAGTCGCGCGCGGGCGGGTTGGATGCATTAATTCGACCGTAGTCGAGAATACCGATTAAGTTGCTGACTTGGTCACCAGCGCGTAAAACGCTTGGCGGGTTGCCGATATAGGGTACCGGCTCAGGGTTGTCACCAAAGCCGCTGATATCCTGGCCATCGTCTAATACTAATAATCGACGTTGATTGCTGGCGGCCAGATCGATAGCCTGTTGAGATGACGCTGGGAATAGATTGGTCGGCTGAAATAAGCGTCCGGCAATGCCTTGATCATTCGCTGAGGATAAGGTCAGCTGCCCAAACCGCGACAGGAAGAAGTTTTGCGAGACGGTCATTGTCGACACAACCTCAACTAACATGGCTTCGTACTGTTCTAGCTCGCCGTTAATAGTCTCAGGTAAGCTTATTGTGGTTGGCGCTATGGTGTTGCCGCTTGATAAGATGCTCAACGCGGTTACGTTTTTCAGTTCAGTTAGGCCAAAAAATTCATCTACTTCGGCGGTAAGCTCAAGCTGATCGCCAACGGACACTTGATTGCCGCTCGGCGTGAATACGAAAATGCCATCAGAGGTGCTTGTGTCACCGTCGCCGATTGGGTCTTGTAAATAGAAACCGCGAAGTTGGTCAGCCGCTTGAAAGTCAGCGGTGACGATACCGGTAGTTTTCACCAATTGACCGTCGAAGGGGCTGGCGCCAGCATTCGACTGTATTGCTGGAATGCTCAGCTCAGTGACCGTTGGGTCGCCGCCACCAGTATCTCCGTCACAATTGTTTTCGGCTCCTGGTGTGTCTACCGCATCGGCGTCGGTTGGGCTAAAAACACCAATTCTCCAACCATCGTCACATAGGTAACTATGGCCTGGGACAAAGCTACCATCAGGCCCGACAATCGTTGTGCTGTAGAGTAATTCGCCGCTATCGTTTTCTTTTAAGGCGACCGAGTCAACAATGTTCGAATAAGGCGTGAAGTCGATAACACCATCGTCGTCGGTATCGATATCATCGCCAACCGCGCCAGTGAAGCCCGCTACCAGCATATGCGTAACATTGTCACTGTTTTCGAAGCTGAAGTTGCTGATAAGGTTTGGCGTGGCTAAGCTAAAGGTCGACTTAGCGACTAAAAATAGGCCATTTGCGTCAAGTGATTGGGTCTCCAAATCAGTGACGCTCTCGATGGTGCCGCTGCCGGTAGAGCCATCGCCAATAACGATGTAGCTTAGACCAACGAGTGATTCGTTGGCGCTGCCCTTGAGTTCAAAATATTCATCAGTGTCAGTACCAGGTTGATCAATTCTGATTTCGCTGATATTGGCGGCGTGGGTGGCTGTTGTATAACCGCCTGACAGCGCACAACTTAATGCGCATAGGATGCTTACATGCTTAAGGTTCATAGAGCTACCTTGGATAAGTTAGTAGAGGGAGTTGTAGAATACTCCAACTTTGGTATTACAAGCGAATGACAAGTGACAAATAAGGCCCAGAAAATGGACTTATTGTAAGATATTTCGGTTGAGTATTGATGGATCTGTATTGTCCCTTGAACAAATGCTCCTTGAGCTTAGGTCGTGCGGTGAAACCGAGAAGCGAACATTGTACGAAAGCAGGGCAATTAGACAGCAGGAAATTTGTTACGTCTGCTGATATGATTGAAATCTAGTCAAAGTTGACCTCGCTGCCATTGGGTAATGAATTGCTCGGGTTGATGACTCCTTAAAAAAAGTTGATGACTTCTTAAGCAAAAGTTGATGACTTCTTAAGCAAAAGTTGATGACTCCTTAAACAAAAGTTGATGACTCCTTAAACAAAAGTTGATGACTTCTTAAGCAAAAGTTGATGACTCCTTAAAAAAAAGTGATGACTCCTTAAACAATAGTTGATGACTCTCTCAAATAAAAAAGTTTAATTATGAATAATCTCAAATTCGCAAGATCGCTTTTGGTTTTTTCCTTAGCGCTTATGTTCTCTTTGCCGAGTATTGCTGGGGTGCGCTCAATTACAAACGGAATCGACCTGGTCGAAAATGAGCTAACGGTTGGTAAGAAAGTAATGGTCGCCTGTACTAACGGATTTATTAAACGGGCCTTAGTTAAGCGCGATACTGAGGATAAATGGTGTGATACCGTGCTCGGAAGTGTTTGTGCCGCCAATCAGAAGGTAGCTGCCAGGCTTGTTTGTGCCGATGATTACCGCAATCAGATCGCCGCGCAAAAAAATGGCGAAAGTGACAGTCAGAGTGATGAGAGCGATATCGAGAGTGCTGAGGTTATAAAACTTAAGCAAGAGCTGATGGAGATCGAGCTTAAACGACTGGATATTGCCGACAAGGTTCTTGAACTAAAGAGAAAAGAGTTGCAGCTACAGAAAGAAGCCCAAGCGACTTAGATTTCACAATTGGGGTTTTATCCTTCGAGTTTGACTTATAGCGTTTAGCGCTAATTGAGATAATGTAATTGGTTAGCGGTTTACTGCTAATAGCCAAGCCATCGCACCCATTCTCCGTGAAAACCACTGTCGGCTAGGTGCTGCTCTGATTGACCTGGCCAGACGGTGATAGTCAGTTCGGCATGTTGTTTATCGGCGGCGGGTTCTAGGCGCATCCATATCAGCGGTGAGGAATTGCTTGCTTGGTTTGCCAGTTTGTTCATATTGGCGCGGAAGTCAGCCTTCTGCATGCGGTTAAAGTATTGCCAAATAATTGAGTGAAAGAACACTCTGGGTCGCTGAACTGTCTGTTCGCCGGGTGACTCTAATAGCCGCTTTTTTAATAACCACTGCTCTAATAATCACTGCTCTAATAATCAAAGGGGGGCCTCAGAGCGTTCTATTTTTAGGCTGCTATCAGTCGCATAGCTGATTGCCCCTATGGTGCGTTGCATGCGTTCGATTTGATCGGGCTATAGGTACGAGAGTAATCTATCCTTTTGGCTCGCCAGGTCTATCGGCGACAGGTCGCAGGCACTGCGTTGTTGTATCTTCAGTGGCCCCAGTGGTGGCGCATTTCCGCTCCAGTTAGGTTTAAAGCTAAGATTCGAGCCTGGGTCACCCCATTGCCATGACTCGGTTTGGTAAAAGTGCTGATCGAATGCCATGTTTAGGCCGGAGCTCGCGCCGATCTCAAAAATATCTAACTCCGGCCCGAAGCTCAGAGCGACCGCATCTTGTTTCGCAGTGCCGGGCCAAGCGGCTAATGTGTCGCCTACATGATTTTCTCTGTTTTGGCTAATCAGTTCAGCAAGTTCACTCAACAGTTGAGCATAAAAAGGTGAGCCCATTTGTTGGCAGATTTTGGATTGCGATCTAAAATTCTCACAGACAGCTAAAAAAGAATCAGACATTTAGTCTCTGAGACCTCTGTATTAATTGTGAGCTAGGCCGTGATATACCATTGCTAGTGAGAATCCGGGACGTAACTGAGGCTGTTGTAGTAAAGAGAGCCGTGACATCTCGGTAAACCTATTTATCTACTGCTACAAAGCCTAATAATGTCGCTGGATGCTTGTCGGTGGCGATTAAAAAACCTCGACCCTCCAAGCGCACAATGCCTTCCCAGTTACGGCCTTCAACATCGGTCATTTTTAACTGAATAGGCGCTTGATCAATCAGTTTGATATTCTTGCCTTCGATTTGAAACTCTAGCAGCCGTTCGACGTTATAGTACTTTTTGTGACTAGCGCCTTGGGCAAATCTACTCACTAGGTCATCAGTGGTATTACGACTAAATTTGTCCCCACTGTATTTATAGTTAATGGCCCAGAAACGTTGTTGATCATCGAGCTCCGTGGCGTCGGTGATTCGATAGGGTAGATTTGGAAAAGCCAGCTCTGAGATGGCTTGTGATTGCCGGCTGACAAGCCTTGCCTTAGGGTGTTTTACCGCCCGTGCATCGTTTACTTCATGAATCGCAATTACATCATCACCCAGTAGAACAATCGCCTCATCACCGATGTTTTTAAGTTGGCTTTGAGTCGTTAATTGTACCAAGCTCTCGTGGTCTATCTCAATGCGAGGGTCTTGAGTAAGGTTAATCACGCCTGGAACAACAAAGCTTTGATAACTGCCCAGTATGTTTAGAGCCTCAATTGAAAGCCAAAGCTTATTGTCATGGCAGGCAATTGCTTCGAAACCATCGAAAAAGGTAACCGCTTTACGAAGGTCCTTTTGATTTACCCGTATCGGTTTGGGGGTAAGCGGCTGAGTCGATATGCCATCAATGTAGTTAATGATCTCTTGACGTTCCAAATAGTAAAAGTAGCTGATTTCATCGTCGTTCAGACGTTCGGGGTATTGGGGCAATAAAATCAGTTTGCCTTGGCACCAAGCTAAGCCTGATATTTCGGCCTTATCTTGATCCAGCGGAGCCGCCAAGCGAATCATTTGAACCACAGTCTCTTCGGGCTCAACCACCGGTTCATCGGCGGCCAATAGCGCGAGCGATACTGATAAAAATAGGGCGGCTAGTGGAAGTTTTAACATCATAGGAATCTGCTGGAGTTAGGCTGAGGTCTTTACCAACCATTGGTTTTTCTTTACTAATTATAGCAACAAAAAAAGGGCCAGCACATGGCTGACCCTTTCTAATGGTAAAGCAAAAGTTCAGGTGATTAGAACTTAAACTCAATACCGATACGTGCTTGCCATATAGAGAAGCTGTCGATGGTTTCAGTGGTCGTTGCGCCTCTGAAATTTTCATAAACAAACTGACCTGAATCATTAAGGCTTGACTCAACAACTTGCTCACTTACGAATGGCGCGTCATATTGCGCGCCCCAATCACTATTAAGCAGGTTAAGAACGTTGTTGATCTTCAAGAAGACTTTTGGCTTAACACCACCAATCATTGGCAGGTCTTGGTCTATACGCAAATCAACACGAGCGCTTGAACGAGCGTTCTCGTCGTTACGGCTTACGAATTGGCCACGTGCTAGGCTACGGCTAGAGATAAGCTCGTCAAAGCCTTGACGATCAAACCCATCAGCGTATACAACAGCACCATCGTTAGCACCAGGTATGTATAACAACTGACGTGACCCACGGCTATTATCTTCTAGACCACTATTGCTCATGGTTAAGCTAGTTGCTTGGCCATTTTTGTAGACACCGTATACTGATAAACGAGTCATCAAATCGCCAACGAAGTTATTTTCATAGCCTAAACGGAAGGTTAAACGGTGAGGCGTATTGTATTCGCTGGTGCCGGGTTTTAGGTTGTTAGCGTCGTTAGTTGCTACGTTGCTGAAGTTAGAAAAAGCAACCGATGAGTTCATGCCGCTGATATCTTCCGCGTCAGAGTAAGCATAGCCTAAGTTCATGCTTAGGCCATTTTCGAATTTCTTCGATAAGCCCAATGATAGAACTAACGTATCGGCGTCTTCATCAGAGTTGGTTAGCATAAAGTTCCCATTACCAACAACTGAACGCAAGACTGGCGAACCAGCAACGGTACGGCCGACTTCACGTTGAGAAAGATCAACATAGATCGCTGAATCGCGTTGCTGTGAGTAAAGAAGGTCAGCGTCTAGTGTGTATTCGCCTTTCAAATCGATTGTTGCGCCTAAAGCAAGTTTGATTTCACTCGGTTGCTCGTAGTTGGGGTCAATTAAAGATAAACGAGTTGTAGCGGCGTCTTGCGGTGTTGTCGCGGCTACTGCGTCTACTAAGGCTTGAGGAACATCGAAACCTGGTCGGCCTGCACCTGATAAAGGAAGGTCAAACAATGACTGATCGAATGACTGGCGTTGCTGCACATTAGTGATGCCGTCGTTGCTGTATGAATTAGAAATCCAAACGTTCGGGTTACCACCTGAGAAAATACCAACACCACCGCGAACACGTGTGAAGTCGTTAGCATCCCAAGTAAAACCAATACGCGGCTGAAAAATATCGACACCATCGATATTTGCATCATTACGAATGCCGTTTTCAGCGGTGAACGCGGCATTGAAGGCTGGGCGATCGTTACTGCTGAAACGCTCGTAGCGTAATCCGCCAACAACGGTTAGGCCTAGGTCTTCAAAGTAGTACTCATCTTGAAGCAATAGCGTTTCTTGCGTAATGGTGTAGTTTGCGGCTGCATCATTCGGGTCGTTAGTTACGCCGCCGCTGCCGTAGAAGATACGATTAGGTAAGCCTAGCTCGAATTTGTCGATACCACTTAAACCGCCAAAACCAGAATCGTCGAAGAAGTCTAATTCGCCGCCACGAGAATGTTGTACGAACAAGTTGAAAATGTCCAACTCGTCACGCTCAAAACCAGCGGTGATTACGTGATTACCAGTAAGGTATTGGAGGTTGAACTTGATCAAGTTTGATTCGTAGTTTAAGCCGTTTGATTGACGTGAGTCATCAGCGCCAAGGTACACAGTGTCACGGTTAATACTAATTTGAAAGTCACCAAATTCACGATCACCAACAGTTTGCTGAATCGCCGTGTTCTCTTGACGACTTAAGAACAGCTCAGTAGACAAGCTGTCAGTCCACTGTGAACTAAGGCGTAAGATCGATGTCTCTAAATCACTGCCACGGTTATAGAAGTGGTTAGCAAATTCAAATTCGTTAGTGTCGTTATCGGAAGAGACAATCGCGCCGCCTTCGAATTTGTTATAGATAAGGGTAGCGCGATGATCGTCGTTGATATCCCAGTCTAAACGACCGATCAATGCATCTCGATCATTTGTGCTTTGTTGCGGTTGACCACCTGGGTCATAACCGTAAACACGGTTAGCAATATCAACGATGCGGTTGAAGTCAGTTTCGCTTAGGAAACCTCGTTCTGTGCCGTTGCCTGAGCCATTAAAGCCCGTTGCGTTGAAGATCGGTTGCTCTGATTCTTCATAGGCTAAAAAGAAGAAAAGCTTGTCTTCAATGATTGGGCCACCCAATGTGAACGCTGTTGTTTCTTCAGTAAAGTCACTATTGCCTACGTCGATCTTTTCGCCGCGAAACTCAAAGTTGTCGCCACGCAGGCTGTCACTTGAGTATTCGTAAACGGCACTACCGAAAAATTCGTTACGGCCGCTTTTTGTTACCGCGTTAATCGCACACGCTGAGAAACCACCAGCGGTTACGTCAAACGGGGCAAGTTCAACAGAAATCTGCTCGAGCGCGTCGAATGGGAAAGGCTGACCATTTGATGAAGCAAAACCATTGCTATTCAAGCCGAAACGGTCATTTTGACCAACACCGTCAATTGAAAGGCTGTTAAAACGTGGATTTTTACCACCACAATTAACCGCTGAGCCACGTGATGGGTCATCTAAGTTGATACGTGGGTCATTACTGAATACGTCTTTAATGTCACGGTTAAACGCAACCGCTGACTCAAGTACGTCTAGCGAGAAAACAGCCGATGGGCCAGACGAGATGTCGGCAGCAACTGCTTTGCCAGTAACAATAACCTCTTCAAGCGATCCATCAGCAACGACAGCGCCGACATTTTCGATGGTAAGTTGATAGGCATCGCCAAGCGAGATGTTATTAACAACAGCCGAGTCAACGTTATCGACAGACACTACGAACGGGCCACCAACTTGTAGGTTCGAGGCGAAAAAAGTACCGCGGTTATTTGAACTTACGCGACGTTGTGAGCCAGTTCGTTGGTCGGTCACGACAACTTCAGCATTGGCAACAGGGTTGCCTGCTGTGTCGAGAAGCTTGCCTCGAATTGACGAGGTAGTGGATTGTGCTAGTACTGCAGCTGAGAAAAGACCCAGCATTAACATAGTAGTGGCTTTTAGCAAGCCATGAGCAAAGTTTCGCGGCATGGTGTTATACCCCCGGACGGTAATCCGATTCTGCGATTATTGTGAGAAAATCCGGCAATTCTCATGCCGAACATGACTAATTCTTAACGTGAGCGTTAATTGTATGTTTTATACAACGGGAGTGTTGCAAAAGCGTGACAGTTCGTCCACAAATAAAGTTCAATTCTCGGTATTTTTTTAACCATGTTGCAGATTTTTGTTTAATTTCCGCTCAATATGACTATTTTAAGACTGGTTTAATGCTTGTTCGTTGTGGTCAGAACCAGTAAAGTCATGAGCGTTATCAAATAACCCCCTCGAACTTTCATGGAATTCCTGCCTAATTTACAAAGTGCGCTCGGTCTGATCGCTTTTCCGCTGATCGCCATGCTGTTCTGCAAAGGCCCCAAGCGCTTCAACTTTCGCCTTTGGCTACTGGTTGTTGGCTTGCAAGTAGTGCTGGCACTGGTGTTTTTGAAGGTGCCTTTGTTCCAGTCCATGTTTTCAGGTATGAACCAAGCCGTTCTAGCATTGCAAGCGGCAACCAATGCCGGAACAAGTTTTGTGTTTGGTTATTTGGGCGGAAGCGATTTGCCATTCGCTGAGCTGCAACCGGGCTCTAGCTATATTTTGGCGTTTCAGGCATTTCCCCTGATTATTGTGATTGGGGCATTAACGGCTCTATTATCTCATTGGCGTATTCTGCCGTTCATCATCGAAGGTTTGGCAAAAATTTTCACTAAAACACTGAATATAGGCGGCGCAGTCGCCTTGTCTGGTGCGGCCAATATCTTTATTGGTATGGTCGAAGCGCCGTTGTTTATTCGCAACAGTATTAAAAAATTGAGTTATTCTGAATTATTCCTAGTGATGACGCTGGGTATGTCGACGGTCGCCGGTACGGTGTTGGTTTTATACTCAACGTTTCTAAATCAGGTGATCGATGATGCCGTCGGGCATATTTTAACCGCGTCCATCATGAGCGTGCCAGCGGCGGTGATGATTTCGCTGACCATGGTGCCGCAACAAGGCCGGCCAACTCCGTCGGATGCTGAAGTCGCTTTTGATTACAGTGGCCCAATGGACGCAATATCTCAAGGTGCGGTTAGTGCTATGCAGATGATGCTAGGTATTCTGGCTTTGATAATCACCTTTATTGCGCTAGTGACACTGACCAATTTAGGCCTTGGTTTGCTCCCCGACTACCTCGGCTTGCCGATTTCTCTTGAGCGTGTGCTTGGCTGGGTTATGGCTCCGCTATGCTGGTTGATGGGCATTCCATGGGAACAAGCAACCACGGCTGGTACGCTAATGGGCGTAAAAACCATCTTTAACGAATTCTTGGCATTTATTCAACAGAGTCAATTACCACCTGAAGCGCTTAGCCCTCGCAGTGACTTAATCCTGACCTATGCGCTTTGCGGATTTGCTAACTTTGGCAGTTTGGGTATCTTAATTGGCGGGCTCTCAGCGATGGCGCCGGAGCGTCGAGATGAAATCACTCGTCTGGGTTTGCTAAGTATTGTCAGTGGCACCTTAGCCACTTGCATGACCGCGAGTGTGATAGGTGTTCTGACGATGGCTTAGCGAGGGAGCTATTGCTTGCCGAAATGCTCTGTGGCTTACCGAAAGACTTATGGCTTGTCCAAGGGCAGACGTTCTAAATACTTGAGTAGCGCTTCTGGGTCGTCGGTAATTATGCCATCGACCCCTAGCCTTATAAGCCGCGCCCATTGTCGTTTACTGTTGGCGGTCCACGGTATGACCCCAAGACCTGCATCTTGAATCTGCTCTACGTCGCGGCGACCAAGTAAGGAGTGATGTGGTGAAATGATGTCAGCGCCAACCGATTCCGCCGCTGCCAACCAATCTTCTGGTTTGTCTTTAAATAACGCTGCTAGCTGTAAGTCGGGCGCAATTTCATTAGCCGCGATTAAGGTTGCTGGGTCGAAAGACTGAAGGGTAACGCGAGACGCTAAACCATATTGCTGAACTACTTTTAGCACTGCTTCGACGAAATCTTCAGCGGCGGGTTGAGCGTGCGGCGTACTAGGGTCGCTTTTGGTCTCGATATTAAAGGCCACGGTTTTTGCGTTTGCCAGGCCTGAGTTAGCAACCATTTCAAACACTTCAGCTAGCGTCGGAATCTCAGTGCCAGCAACGGTCACTTGGCGCTCAAATCTGGGGTTCTTCTTGCTTCCGCAGTCAAACTGCTTTATCTGTTCTAGGCTAAGTTCATGTACCCACAAATCCGGCTCTATCGCAGAGCCATCTTTGTATTGACAGATCACAGGGTTTATTTTTTGATCGTGCAGTACCACTACAACACCGTCCTTGCTCACCCCCATATCAAACTCGAGCGTGTCAACGCCCAATTCTAAGGCGTATTTCAGCGCTGGTAAGGAGTTCTCAGGCAGCACGGCTCTGGCGCCACGGTGGCCTTGTACTTCGATAGCATCAGCGGGATTAGCTTCGATCATGGATAGTAAACTTACTGCAAGTATTAGTGCTTTCATTGGAGTTTGAACTATGGGTCTGTCGGATAATGATTTGTGTCAGGAGAAATAGACCAAAGTGGCGCTTTCGTACTAGTGAAATTCATTATCTGAAAGGCCCACTATACAGAGACCCAAGTATAACTTCAGCAAAAGATCGAGTTACTAACTAAGAGTTACCGATGTTTTCACGGCAATCTCTAAATATTAGACACCTAGCTTTATACTCTGGCCTGGTGATTGATTAAGCCGACAGTAGCATAGTTTGATGACTAAAAGAGACCTCTGCATAACTCTAGCACAAGATAAAATGGCTAATAGTTTCTAAGATTTTTACCAAAACATACCCCAATAGCTCGCTATTACACTCAATTTTGATAAAAATCTTAGAAAATATTTTCTCATTTTCCTTTTGCACTAGAGTTATGCAGAGGTCTCTAAGAATTAGTCCCAAATACCGCCTTCAGTTTTTCCCTGTATGGCGCAATCGCCTTTTTTAAAGGCCATCTCCCGGCCACTTTCATGTTTCGCAAAGTAGTCTCTGCTGACCGCCACGATGGTGGGCGTTAAGAGTATTAACGCGATGACATTGACTAAGGTCATAAGGCCAAGCGCCATATCGGCGGCGCTCCATACCGCGTCTAAACGAGCCCCAGAACCCCATAACACCATCGACAGGTAGGCTATCGTGTAGGCGCCATTACCCCACTTGTTATCAATGCCAAAAATTCTCAGATTACTTTGTGCATAGGCATAATTAGCCACCACCGAGGTAAAGGCAAATAAGGTGATCGCGATAGAGACGAAGTGTAAGCCTGAGTTGCCAACATGTTGAGTCATCGCATCTTGGGTTAGCCGTATGCCTGTCATCTCGCCGGCTGGGATGTCGCCGGCAAGCAAAATAATTACTGCCGTACAGGTGCAAAGAATAATGGTGTCGAAGAACACCCCAAGCATTTGAATATAGCCTTGTGTAGCTGGGTGGTTTGGGTTTGGTGAGGCACTGGCGGCTGCATGCGGTGCGCTGCCAGAGCCAGCTTCATTCGAATAAAGCCCACGTTGGATACCCGCCTTTAAGGCGGCACCCAAGGCACCAGCGCCAGCTTCTTGCAGGCCGAAAGCTGAGCTAACAATATCAATCAACATATCCGGCACGGCGGCGATATTGAAGATGGTTATACCCAGTGCGGTAAGAATATAAGCGACGCCCATGAATGGCACTACCAATTCAGCGAAACGGGCAATGGTGCGTAAGCCCCCGATCACAATGGCACCCGCGAGAACGGTAATTACTAAGCCAGAATACAGCGTTGGAATTTGATAGGCGTTGTTTAACGCATCAGTAATGGTGTTGGCCTGCATGGCACTGAAAAACAGACCGTAGCCAAGAAACAAGCAAATAGAGAACAGCACCGCAAGCCATTTTATGCCGAGGCCTTGCTGAATATAATACGCTGGGCCACCTCGAAACTCGCTGTTATGGTCGCGCACTTTGTAGACCTGCGCTAATAAGCTCTCGGCGAAACCGGTTGCCATGCCTAGTAAGGCGATAACCCACATCCAGAACACTGCGCCTGCACCGCCAACCGATATGGCCATGGCAACGCCCGCCAAGTTACCGGTGCCAACGCGCGCGGAAAGGCTTGTACACAGAGCTTGAAATGAACTGATGCCCTGACTATCTGATTTAGTGCTACTGCGAATGAGGGCAAACATATGGCCAAAATGCTTGAATTGCACTAAGCGTAATGAGACCGAAAACCAGACACCGGCCACCACTAATAAAATAATTAAAACGCTATAGTCGCCCCATAGAATGTTGTTGATAAAGCCGATTGTGGTGTCGAGCATAGGGGCGAATTATGTAAGTTAGCAAGTCAACGATTGTGCGTTGTTCGCGCTAAAATTCAATCGGTTTTGGCTACTATTCTCATTAACCGGTCAAGAGCAACGTTTTTAGCGCGATAAAAATTACAGCGGCAGTACTAGTGATCTAGGGCTGGGCGATCCATTTGCCGCACCCCTATATCAGTCAGGTGTGAAAGGGCTTAGCGCGAAATTGCCTCGAGGCTGGAAATCGTTTGTACGCAAGCGTGAGCCGCTTCTTTGCCCTTCTTGACAAAATGCTCTTTGAAAAACGTGCTGTGTTCGTCGCCAGCGTGAAAATGATGTGGTGTAAGTACCGCCGAAAAGACTGGGACACCCGTATCCATTTGCGCGCGCATTAAACCGTCGATCACTGTAGAAGCAACGAAGTCGTGCCGATAAATACCGCCATCAACAACCAATCCGGCGGCAACAATACCAGCGTACTTGCCTGTTTCGGCTAAGGTCTTAGCGTGTAACGGGATTTCATAAGCACCCGGTAATTCGAAGAAATCAATGGTGAGACTGCTCAAGCTGGCGAACTCAGTAGCAAAGGAGTCGCGTAATTGATCGACAATATCTCTATGCCAACAGGCTTGAATAAAGGCGATTCGTTTTGAATCTAAAGAAGGTTTTGTCATCGTGTTAACTCAATCTGAATAATAAATTGAGGGCAAACAAGGGGTGACGAAAACGGTTCGCGCGTGTGCACGAAGCGAAACAGTCCCCACCTTATTCTCATAACCAGACTATAACTGTCGGCCTCGGAATCTCACCAAGTCTGCTTGTCCTTCTAATAAATGAATCACTAGAAGCGCCCGCGGGCTACACAATTAGCTTCTGTTGGGAAGCTTCTGCGATTACCGCCGGTGGGGAATTACACCCCGCCCTGAGAACCCCGATAAAGGTATCGGGGCGGCGATTATAGTCAAAACTTAGGCGGGAGTATACGGCCGAAATAGCGGTCTTTGACCGCGCTTCTTAAATTGCCTTAAGGGATGCTATCCAACTGAGACTTGAACGGTGTAAGCTGTGCCAATGAAATCGAATAATATCACTCAGATTGCTGCAAAATCTAAACCGCTATGGCATGGCGTAATCTTAGTTGCCGGAGGCGCGGTAGGCGCAGGGATGTTTGCTTTGCCACTTGTCTCAGCCGGTGCCTGGTTTTATTGGGCGGTAATTGGCCTAGCGACGGTCTGCGTGTTTACCTATCTATCAGCCTTACTACTAATTGAAGTCAATGTTAGATATCCGCTCGGCAGTAGTTTTGACACGCTTATACGAGATTCATTAGGCGGCGTATGGGCTAGCATCAATAATGTCTCGATTGGCTTTATTATGTTTATTTTGATGTACGCGTATATCACCGCTGGCGCAGGTATCATGAGTACCAGTGTCGCTCATTTTTTGGCTGAAGATCAAGCGCTTCCACGGCCGCTGTTTAGCCTTATATTCGCCAGCATCGCCGGATTGTCTATTTGGTTTGGAACTACTACTGTTAGTCGTCTCAGCACGGTATTGATGATGGCGATGTGCGGCGCCTTTTTGACCGCGAATTCCGGCTTGCTCGGCTCGCTTGAGGTCGCGACTTTGCTGGCTAGCAACACCGGTGAGCTTGCTTACCTATGGTCAGCGCTGCCTGTTTTTGTAACTGCTTTTGCCTGTGCCGGTTTGGTGCCAAGTTTGGCTAGCCACTATAATAATCAGGCAGGCAGAACCGGCTTGGCTGTTTTACTTGGCGTATTGTTGGCGATGCTGGTTTACGGGATCTGGTTAGCCACGACCTTAGGGAATATATCTAGAACAGAGTTTGTTGATATTGCGGCTAACGGCGGAGGTTTGAGTGCCTTAGTGTCGATGCTGCAGAGCGATAGCAGCACTAGGCTGGTTAACGCCAGCCTTACGTGGTTCTCACACTTTGCGGTGATTACCTCATTTCTAAGTGTCGGGCTGGGCTTGGTTCACTTCATCGCTGACCGATTTAATTTTAATGCCAGCCGACTGGGTCGTGCTCAATCCGTCGCGTTGGCATTCTGCCCACCACTAATCGCCAGCGTTGTTGCGCCCTACGGCTTCGTTTCGTCGATTGCCTATGCTGGGATGTTTGTAGCCTTTAGTTTCTTTATCGTGCCGGCACTGATGCATCGTAAGCTGGCTCTAGCCGGTAGCCGTATCGGCCAAAGCAGGTGGGTGTTGGTGTTGCTGTTTGGGGTGTTAATTATTGCGCTTAAATTGTTGACGATTATTGCTTGGTTACCCAGTTATCCGTAATTTGACAGTCTATCTATTAGTGCATTGTCAGCTCATGTACTATCGTTGAACGTCTTGCCGGTAATGCCCTCTATGATGCATTCGGCATGAGAGAGTGGTATATTTTGCAGTAAGTAACGGCATTTAAGCTTATACATAGTGAAGTAAAATAAAGAGAGACTTCAGCACAACTCGACGAACGGATCAAACACTCAAACAATTAGGGCCTATCATGAAGAAAATTGCACGACTTATCAGTCTGGCAGCGATATTTATTTCGTCTGCACAAGTACACGCGCAGCATGTAGGCACCATTGGTATCGGTGCTATCACCTACACTAGCAATGTAAACAACGGTGCCCGAACAGACCTCCACTCGCCCGACAATGTTCTCAAAGCTTTAAACACCGGCATCGTTGCTAATTTGACTAAAATTCGTAAGTTCAAGGTATTAGATTACCCACAATTGACGGCGCGAATTAACGAGCAAGATCGCACTCTGAATGGTTACTACAATAGTGCATACACCGGTAATGCATTATTACAAGCCGGTTTAGACTACATCCTCAAAGCCAATGTCTCCGAGTTCGGTATCGTTGAACAAGAGTCTGGCCAGCCAGGAGCGGCAATTGGTTTAATGGCAATTGAGTTTAAATTGATCGGCGTTGCTGATGCGACTAACGATTTAGGCGCTAAAGTGATCGCTCGAGTTTACAGCTCTAAAGACCAGAAGGCTGGAAGTGCAGGCGATAAAGCCGCCGCTGAGCAACTCTTGGATAGAGCGATTCATCAGGCCGTTAAACAATTAGTCGATCAAGTGGTTACTAATCTTTTTCCTCTTCGAGTGATGAAGATTTCCGAAGACGGTGTAGTCACCTTGAACTACGGCAAAGGCTTGCTGGCGGTGGGCGACACGGTAAGGGTCTATCCGATCGGCACCGATACCACCGTTGATGAGTTCGGCGAACCCGTTGGCGTGGCGATTTCAAGCTTACAAATCACCAGCACTGAGAAAAAATTTGCCGTTGCTAAGATCGTCGATACCCAGCAAGAATTAGAGAAAGGTCAAAAAGGCCAACGGGTATTAAATGGTAGCTAGGTCAAGTTTGCGTTAACAAGGGAATCGTAAGAAGCGGCTAGTGAAACGGCTAACGCAACGCCTATAGCGCTAATTTTTCCAGGTACGGGCTCGCTAGGGCATGGGTATTAACGCGTGCACCTAGTCGAGTTGCTAGCATATACATGCCACCGAGCTTTCTATGTAGATAAAGAATATCGGTGGGCGGCGTTTGCCAAAATTCTTTAAAGCTATAACCGTCTTGGCTAAGTTGTGACAGCCTGTCTGATATTTGCCCAGTCTTGAAGTCGTATAAGCCAGGTTTAGAAAAAGGTTCCAATGCGATACTGAATACGGCCACCAAAAACTCTTGATATTCAGTGCTTGCTTCACTTGCTTTATAGCCAAGATTATCAGCAGCGAGCACAATCGCTGCGCTGTCACCGGCTGCGACGGCGCGTAATAAACGCTTATAGTCGATCGCGAAACGTTTGCTAAATCGACGGCTTGCGCCAAAATCTAACAGTGCAATTTTATGAGTATCGTGCTGGAACAGATAATTAGCAAAATTGGCGTCAGTCTGCATTAAGCGTAATTCGAACAACTCTTTAAAGGTTAGTTCGAACATGGCGGTCATTAAGTTGTCGACCAGCGACGGATCTAATTCGCCAAGTGACTCGATTGGTTCGCCGCTTAGAAAGTCCATCGCTAGAATTCGTTCGGTACTCAATTCTGGGTAGTGTTTTGGGATTATATAATTTTTCTGATCGCCTAATGCGCTACGGAACGCCTCTAGGTACTCGGCTTCTTGCAAATAGTTTGCTTCTTCATGTAACTGCAGTTTGGCATCTTTAAGAAGGCCAGTAATGTCCATATGCTTGGGCAGTATTCTGGTTACCTTGAACAAGGTGGCTATGTTATCGACATCGCTGTCGATGCTTTTGGCAACACCCGGATATTGAATTTTTAATACGATATCTTGACCGTCTAATGTTTTCGCGCGATGCACTTGGCCTATTGACGCGGCCGCTAGAGGTTCAAATTCAAAGTGCTGAAACTTGGCTCGCCAATCTTCGCCATAAGCCTTAACCAGCGAGTCAATCAATTGAGCTCGCGGCATAATAAAGGCGCGGTTGCGTAATTGAGCTAATATGTCGGCTAACTCCGGCGGCAGAAAATCGCTGGTTTCCATTGAAAGTAGTTGCCCGACTTTCATCGCAGCGCCACGCATGGTTGCTAACTGGTTTGCTACTTTACGCGCATTGGCGGGGGTTAGTAGTAAATCACTGACTTTTGGGCGCTTGCCTTGGCCTAGCTGTTTGGCGCCTTCGCCAATCATTCCGGCAGCAACACCGCCGGCCAAGCGAGCAATTTGACCAAAGCGCCCAAGACGGGTTTTCGGTATCGATTTTTCTTGATTCTTTTTTGAACTCATAGCCGATGTTGCTTTATGCCAATGTGTTAATAAACCTACATCCCAAGTGTAACGCTTCACGAGTGATGTATCGTTGATGAAAACTTAATAGTACACTTGTTGTGATTGACAAATGATAACTAAAACGACCGTAAAATGATAAAACAAACCCGAATTTTCACTTCGCTGTTAATGGCATTGTCTGTTGGCGCCTGTAGTGCCAAAGCTCCTGAGGCGTTGAGTGCAAAAATAGAGCAGGCTCAGATCAAGCTTGGCAAGACCGCGATGGTAGTCACAGCTAACCCTTTGGCCAGCAGAGCTGGTGCTGAAATCTTACGTGCTGGCGGCTCTGCCGTTGATGCAGCTATCGCAATAGAAGCGGTTTTGAGTTTGGTTGAACCTCAGAGTTCGGGTTTAGGAGGTGGCGGCTATATGACGCATTTTGACAATGCTAGTAATGTCGTATCGGTGTATGACGGCCGTGAAACAGCACCAGCTTTAGCGACCGAAAAGATGTTTCTTGATCAGGATGGTAACTCGATTGGCTATTTGAACGCTAAAAACAGTGGCTTGTCGACTGGCGTTCCTGGCATGGTATCGATGCTGTCACTGGCTCATCAAGATCATGGAAAAATTCCTTGGGGGCCACATTTTGATCGTGCTAAGCAGCTCGCTACCGATGGCTTTGAAGTTTCACCACGGCTGCAAGGAATGATTGCCCGTTTTGGTAAATATATACCCACTACACTCGATCAAGGCCCGATAGATGCTTACCGCTATTTCTTTAACGACAACGGCGAGCCGCTCGCCGCTGGGGATTTACGTACCAACCCCGACTACGCCGCTGCTCTCAGCTTAATTGCCGCTAACCCACGCGCATTTTATCAAGGCCCGTTGGCCGAAAAAATCGTCGAGCAGACGTCGCAGGCTCCACGAGCAGGAAGTTTGAGTCTGAGTGATTTAAATAATTATAAGGCACAAAAACGGCAAGCCTTATGTACGCCGTTCAAGACAAAGTTATTGTGTGGACCACCACCGTCGTCATCTTGGGTTGCTATTGGGCAAATAATGGGCTTACTTGAGAATGCCCCAGCGTTTACTGCCGAGGGTGCCAACGACCCACAAAACTGGGCGCTATTTGCTGAGGCTCAAAGGTTAGCCTATGCCGACCGCGATCAATATGTAGCGGACGATCAGTATGTCGAGGTGCCGCTGAGCGGAATGCTAAACCCCGATTACCTCGCTACGAGGGCCAAATTAATTAGCCCAGTCAAGGCGATCACCGACCTTAAGCCAGGTAATCCGTGGGCGTATCAGGCGACTGAAAAGGTTGCGTATGGCGTTGATGGTACTGACGATCAACCGGGCACCACACATTTTGTGGTAGTCGATGGTGATGGCAATGTCGTCTCTATGACCGCCAGTGTAGAAAGTATTTTTGGCAGTACTCGAATGGCGGGTGGTATGTTTTTAAATAACCAATTAACCGACTTTTCGTTTAACCCGGTGGATCAAACCGGCAACGCTGTTGCCAACAAAGTGGTAGCTAATAAACGCCCGCGCTCGTCTATGTCGCCGACTATCGTATTAGATGACAATGGCGAATTTCTAATGGCCAGCGGCTCGCCAGGTGGTAACTCGATTATTGCTTATACCGCGAAAACCTTAGTAGGGGTATTGGAATGGGGCTTAAGCCCTCAGCAATCGATAGATCTGCCGAATCTAGTGGCTCGTAAAGGAAATGTCAGAATAGAAAAATCTCGTGCGTCAGCCGAGTTAATCTCAGGCTTACGAGAGTTTGGCTACGAAGTAAATGAGAGTGCTGGCGAAAATTCGGGTTTGAGTGTTGTGTATCAGCATGCTGACGGACGCTTAGAAGGAGGGGTTGACCCGCGCCGTGAAGGCATTATTGAGTTGCTGGAGTTAGATTAGTCTAGCGCAATAAAACCTCTTTTAAACTTGAAACAGCCGAAAGCGCCGCAACATTAGTTATTTAGCGGTAGATAAAGTGCCGCGATAAATAAAGCAGACGAAACAACCATATTAACAGGGGTCATAATGACTACTATACTTTCTGTGCGCCGTGATAACCAAGTGGTTATTGGCGGCGACGGTCAAGTCTCACTCGGTAATACCGTGATGAAGGGCAACGCGCGTAAAGTTCGTCGCTTATACAAAGGTCAAGTGATCGCCGGATTCGCTGGCAGTACTGCTGATGCGTTTACGCTTTTTGAGCTGTTTGATGCCAAGTTGGCCAAACACCAGGGTATTTTAACCAAGGCGGCGGTCGAGCTGGCCAAAGAGTGGCGTACCGACAGAATGCTGCGCAAACTCGAAGCGCTGCTGTGCGTGGCCGATAAAGAGGCGTCGTACATTATTTCCGGTACCGGCGATATCATAGAGCCGGAAGCTGGCATCATGGCGATCGGTTCGGGTGGGTCTTATGCTGAAGCCGCTGCCCGCGCACTCGCTGAAAATACTCAATTAGGTGCTAAAGATATCGTTGAGAAGTCGCTCAATATTGCCGCTGATATTTGTGTGTTTACCAATCATAGCCTGACTATAGAAGAGCTGGAGTTCTCAAATGAGTGAAATGACCCCAAGAGAGATTGTGCAAGAACTCGATAATCATATTATTGGCCAAGGCGATGCGAAGCGCGCGGTGGCGATTGCCTTACGTAATCGTTGGCGCCGATCACAGGTTTCTGATGACAGCTTGCGGGCCGAAATCACACCTAAGAATATCTTAATGATTGGACCGACGGGAGTAGGTAAAACTGAAATTGCTCGACGTCTGGCAAATCTTGCCGATGCGCCGTTCATCAAAGTGGAGGCGACTAAGTTCACCGAAGTTGGCTATGTCGGCCGCGAGGTTGATTCAATTATTCGCGACTTGGCGGATATAGCGATCAAAGGTCAACGCGAAACCGAAATGAAAAAAATGCAGGTTCGCGCCGAAGACGCGGCCGAGGAACGAGTGCTCGATATTTTAGTACCACCTGTACGTGACGCCGGTTTTAAGCCTGACTCGTCGGAGAGCAAAGATGGTGCTGCGAGACAAAGCTTTCGTAAAAAATTACGTGAAGGCAGATTGGATGACAAAGAAATTGAAGTAGAGGTCTCAGCTCAAATTGGCGGAGTCGAACTGTTTGGACCACAAGGCATGGAAGAGCTAACCAGTCAGTTGCAAGGCATGATGAAAAACATGGGTGGCGATAAAAAGCAAAGCCGTAAGATGAGTGTTAAAGAAGCGCTAAAAGTACTGATTGAAGAAGAGGCTAGCAAATTAGTAAACGAAGACGACATTAAGCTAAATGCGATTCAACGTTTAGAAAATCACGGCATTGTTTTTATCGATGAAATAGATAAAATTATTGGTCGTTCAGAAGGTGGTAAAAGTGCCGATGTCTCGCGCGAAGGCGTGCAAAGAGACTTGTTGCCGTTGATTGAGGGCAGTACTATTTCGACCAAGCACGGCATGATAAAAACTGATCATATTTTGTTTATTGGTTCGGGCGCTTTTCAGTTATCTAAACCGTCTGATTTAATTCCTGAATTACAAGGCCGGATGCCTATTCGAGTAGAGCTTGCGGCATTAACAGTCGATGATTTTACTCGTATTTTAACTGAGCCTGACGCCTCCCTGACCGAGCAGTATGATGCTTTATTAGCGACTGAGGGAGTGAAACTAGAGTTCACCGAAAACGGCATACAGCGAATCGCTGAATTGGCTTGGCAAGTAAACGAGAGCACTGAAAATATTGGTGCGCGGCGGCTACATACCATGCTAGAACGATTGCTCGAGAAAATTTCATTTGAGGCAAGTGACCGCTCTGGTGAATCGGTTACGGTTGATCAGGCTTACGTTAATGAGCACCTTGATGAGTTAGTCGAGAACGAAGATTACGCTCGCTATATATTGTAGTCTCAGTAATCATGTAAATGACATTGGTCAGTTTTAAAAATCGGGCAGCGCTTCGGCATGACCTCACTCCAGCCATCAACTAAACCGAATGGGTTAGTGCGTATATGATATTTGCGATTCTCTTCATCATAGCCTTTCTGATTGGGCTGGTTACCTATTTGCTAAGCAATAAATGGCTAGTAGCGGTGTTGCTTTCGATGGCCTTATTTGTGGTCACCACACTTGCTGATACTGAGGCGCAAGAGAGCTGGGGTTTTACCTTGATCTTTGGCCTACCGATTGTTTTTGTTGCCAGTTTGCTCGGCGCTTATGTTGTTGAGCTACGGCGTGGTGAGTCGCTTGAGGCAGAGCTCGAGGAGTTCAATTCGGATCAATCCAGCTCAGATCAAGCTAATCCAGATCAACCCGATCCGGGCAAACACAACTCGGATGAGCCCGAGTCACGTTAGTTATAACTATGGAGAGTATAATGTTTAGCGACAAAGTAGTTTGGATTACAGGAGCGTCATCCGGAATCGGCGGGGCCTTAGCATTGGAATTTGCCGCCGAGGGTGCGCGTCTGATTTTATCGGCTCGCGGCGAAGACAGTCTGCGGTTAGTGAAAGCAAAATGCGATGCGGTATCTGGCCGTGATAATAGCCTTATGCTGCCAATGGATATTACCGACGAGGCTAGTTTAGCCAACAAGGTCGAGCTAGCCAAAGCATGGGGTGGACGTATAGACATGCTAATAAACAACGCCGGAATTACCCAGCGTTCAAGTTGTTTGAACACCGATATGGCGACCTACCGAACTATTTTTGAGGTTGATGTATTCGGCCAAATAGCATTAACCAAGGCGGTCTTGCCCGGCATGATTGAACAGGGTAGCGGTCACTTAGTGGTTACGTCTTCTATTTCTGGCAAAATAGGCGTGCCTTTTCGAACAGGTTATTGTGCCGCCAAGCACGCGATGATGGGTTTCTTTGACGCTTTGCGTACCGAGGTTGATCATCAAAATATAAAGGTCACCACAATCACCCCAGGCTATATACGTACTCCGATCTCAAGCAATGCGCTTTCAGGTGACGGCTCGGCTTACGGCCGAGAAGATACTGAAATTCGTGGCGGTATGGATGTCAGCGAATGTGCCAAGGTTATAGTTAAAGGCTTTAAGGGGCGAAAGCCAGAAATTAGCGTGGGTAAGGGCTTTGAGATGAACGCATTATGGCTGAAGCGGTACTTCCCCAATTCGTTGCTGAAAATAGCCGCTCGACAATATGCCAAAATGGCTAAGAATAATGACTTGAGTTGATGGTAAAAGCCACTAAGTAAGCTTGGTTGAGAGGAAAGTGGGATTCATCTAACAGGGCGGTAAACACAGCCGCATACGACTGCCTGAGATGTTATTAGAGATTAAAGCGTCGCACGGATTGCTTGTTTTGATGTGAAAGTAAGTGATCAGCCTAAGCCGCAGGTAGTCGAACATAATTCGTCACAGTATTGAGTGTCAATGTTCAGTACAATGAACACCTAACCGCAGCAAATAAAAAAAATATTATGGTCAATTCAGAATGCACTTCTACCTTGTCTCTTGTTGATGACGAGCTCGCCAGCACCTTGTCTGGCATTGTCCGAGGTGTCGAAAAAGAGGGTTTACGTGTCACTTCTGAATCTCATATCGCTCAGACGGTGCATCAACCGGCCTTAGGCTCAACACTGACACACCCGAGTATTACCACTGATTATTCGGAGGCATTGCTGGAGTTCATAACCCCGGTGCTCAACGATGTTGAAGCAATAATCGAGTATTTGAGTGATTTGCACACGTTTACCTCGAGCAAGATTGGGCCAGAACGAATCTGGCCAGCCAGTATGCCGTGTCAGCTCGAGGGTGATGAGAGCATTCCGATCGCCGTCTACGGCAGCTCAAATGTTGGCACACTTAAACATGTCTATCGGCAAGGCTTAGGAGTTCGTTATGGTCGTATAATGCAATCCATCGCGGGAGTGCATTATAACTTCTCATTGCCGGATACGTTTTGGCAGGCGTACCAAAAAAAACAAAGCCCTCAATCAGACCAGGCATTACAAAGTTTTAAATCGGCACAATATTTTTCCTTGATACGAAATTTTCGTCGTTACTCTTGGATCTTGCATTACCTATTCGGTGCGTCACCGGTATTGGATAAATCTTTTTTGGCAGGTCTATCGCAAGATGAGCACGGTCTTGCCCCTTTGCTTGAAAACACCTACGGTTTACCGTATGCAACTTCGCTGCGAATGAGCGACTTGGGCTATCAAAATTCGGCGCAAGAAGAGTTACATGTCTCTTATGGCTCGCTTGACGATTATGTTACTACCTTATCAGAGGCGATGACCCATAAGGTCAAAGCATACGAAGATATTGGTGTCAAAGTAGATGGTCAGTATCGTCAATTGAACACCAATGTTTTACAAATTGAAAATGAGTACTACAGTGATATTAGGCCTAAAAGAGTAACGCAATCGGGTGAGAAGCCAATAGCCGCCTTGCGTGACCGCGGCGTCGAATATATTGAAGTGCGCATATTAGATCTAAACCCGTTTATCGCCGAAGGTGTTAGCGCACAGCAAATCCGCTTTATGGATGCCTTCATTCTATATTGCTTATTTTCGCAATGTCCTGAAGTAAGCCACACAAGCTGCCCTGAAATTCGAGCCAATCAAGGTAATGTAATACTACGAGGTCGTGACCCAAGCCTGACCTTGCAGCGTGGCGCTGAGTCAGTGCCATTCAAGGTCGCGGCGACCGAATTGATCAGCGACATAATGGAAACGGCTAAACTATTGGATAAAGCGCACGACAGCTTCGAATACAGCTCGGCGGTCTACGCTCAACAAGCGAAAGTAGACGAGCCAAGCTTGACACCTTCTGGGCAAATAATGGAGTTAGTTGAGGCCGGTAATGAGTTTATAGACATCATCAGTGAGCAAGCTAACAAGCACCAGAAACATTTCGCTAGCCTAAATAAAAATACCTCGTTTCAAGAGGAGTTATCGGTAATCGCAAAGCAGTCGATCGAGCAGCAACAGCAGATTGAAGCGGACGATACCCTAAGTTTTGACGATTATCTGGCGGAGTACATTAAATCTTGATTGTTGTGGCTGTGTTCCGCCTATTCGATTTGTTAATTATTGATCAATATCCAAACAGATGCACTCCAAAGCTTATAGAATTATTATCAATGGATAAGTAGAGTCTGATATTCAAGATACTCTAAGAGGCCTGTCGGATAATGAATTTCACTAGTAAAAAAGCGTCACTTTGGTCTGTTTTTCCGTTTATTTTCGAGTAATGGAACAGTCTCAAATAAACGAAAAACTAGCCTAAAATTACCACTTCCTACCCGGAGGGCACCTAGTCCTGAGGCAAATCATTATCAGACAGGGCCCTAAGGGCAATCTATATGACTGCTTGCCTTTAGATGATATTAGTGGCGCAATTGATAGCTTGCCTGAGCGTTACTGGCTATTTTTATTTGTTCGTCGAGCCATGTTGAGATCTTGTATTGTTTAAAATTTTTCTAAAAACGGTACCTTCGCATCCGCATAACCGCCGGATTCGATAATATTTCGCATTTTAGTCATAGATTTATACGGTGAATCGACTAACATCATATTAGTAAGCCATGCAGGGGTTGGGCCATTGGGGTCAATATGTGCGAAGCTTTCAACGGTGATCGTGCCATCTTGATTGGTGCTAAAGTGCCATTGGGAGACCGCATTTTCAATTCGCACTGCCTTAGATTTGGGTGTACCGCCCGATGTTGCGGTGCTGGTCATCGTTAATCGTTTAGTGACTGGATCTTGCGTCCAAACCACGTGTGTATATACATCCCGATCACTGACCGGAAAAGGAATGTCGTTATAAACGTAGGCATAACTCTCTGTTGCCGATACTCGCTTCTCAACTCTTGCCTCTCTGCAAAGGTCGGCCCATTTAGGGCAACTCTTCACATCTTCGACTAGCGCGACTAAACTAGCAATGGAGCCTGTTACGGTCATTTCTCCGCGCACGGCTCGAAAGCTAGATCCAGCTACATTACTAGTTTGAATCACAATGCCATTTTTATTGCGTTTTTCTTCCCATTTATATTCTATATTTTCTATTTGCGCAAAGGCCAGATTGGGAATGAGCAGTAGAGACAAGCATAACTTTTTGAAGATATTCATGAGTTTGAAACCATTTTTGTTAAGGGATTTTTACATCTGAAATTACAGCATCATCGCGGCCAGAAAATTTAGCGTACCACGCGGCCCCTGGTGCTGCGCTGATACCGTGTAATAGCGCACTTATCCAAACGGCATTTATAGCGATGACCAACACTGTATCAGCATAGGCATGATTGATGTCACCCACAATCAACAATGCGAACAGCGCCGTCGCTAGACCGCGAGGACCAAACCAACCAAAGAAAAGTCGGGTTATGGGCTTAGCGTCAGTGCCGATCAAACTTATCCATATCGCGAGCGGGCGAATAACAAACAAGCTAATACCGATTAACGCCAAGATTGGCAGGCTCAAGTGACGTAAGGCTTCGGGCAGTAAAACGAGGCCGATCAATAAAAATGACGCCCAAACAAAAATCTGCCCTTCGCTCTCGACAAATTCAGCAACGTGCTTTACGCGATTTTTCACGGTATTGCCAAAAGCAAGCCCGGCGCAAAAAGCCGCGATGAAACCATTGCCATCAACCATACCCGCCGCTACATAAGCGGTTATCGCAACGGCAATCGCGGCAATACCCTCATATTCAGACTCAGAGAATTCCTTGGCCGCAGCCCACACCATAGCGCTACCACCAAGCCAACCAAAAAATCCACCAACCAAAGGGCCTAAGATCAGTTGCTGGGCGGTAAATATTAGAAAGTTACTATCATGTTCACCCTCCATGGTGGCGAGGGTACAAGCAAAAAACAAAATGATAGGCAGCGCTAGACCGTCATTTAGACCACTCTCGACAACCAGAGAACGACGCTCCTGAATAGGGACATTTTTATTGCTAACCACCGCCTGCCCGAGAGCCGCATCGGTTGGCGCTAAAATTGAGGCCACTAAGGCGAGTGCAAAAATTGACCAACCTGGAAACAGTAAACTCGCTACTCCGGTGCCAAACACAATTGCCAGCGGCAAACCAATGAGTAACATACGCTTCGGCCATAAATGCCGTTTCCTAAGAGCGGCAAAATCAGTTTGGCTAGCATCGGCAAACAACAGAATAATGAGTGAGGTTTCAGCCACAAGATGCAATAGCCCCTCAGCACTCTCTGACGCCATAAATCCGCTTAAACTCATCGCATAACCCAAACCTAAAAACAAGATCGGCGCGGTAACAATGGTTGATGCTAAGCGCTTGGCAAAAAATGCGTAAAAAATCACACATATCATGACCACTAAAATGGCTAATTGCATGGAATTAGGTCTCCGAAATAGGCGTTAAAATAGTTCCCGAGCCAGCACAATGTGGGCACGGGTTTTTACTACTGGATGCTTGAATTATTTGTGCGTCGTGATCGCTCAAACACAAGTCTGAGCGCAATTGTTCGAGCGATTCATGCGCTTCAAAGCCAAGCAAGCCATCGCTAAGCAAAGCCTTAACCGCCTGCGTATAACGCTGTTTGCGTTTGACCAACTCTTCAGAAAAACGCGAAGCCAACATGCCCGCAGGCAGCGCCACAATACCAATCGAAAAAATGGTCATCAAGCCGGCAAATATTTTGCCTAATACGGTCATTGGTACGACGTCGCCATAGCCCAAGGTTGTCAGCGTCACGGTTGACCACCATAGCGCTTGAGGGATGCTACCAAACTCTTCAGGCTGCACCTCACACTCAAAGAAGTAGATGCCGCTAGCAGAAACGAATATCAATATCAGCAACACTAAAATGGCGGCCATAAAAGAACGTGCTTCGGCGCGTAAAACGTCTAATAGAATATTTAGCGCTGAAAAATAACGTACTAGCTTTAGTAAGCGAAATAAACGCAGAGCCAATAAGGCCTTCAACTCAATCCCAAATAATAAGCTTATATAAAATGGAACTATCGCGATTAAATCAATCGCCGATTCAACGCTGACAAGATATTGTTGTCGAGACGATGCACCCAAATTTTGCGCGCCCGATAGTTTATTTTCGCTAGAGGACCAAAGCCTAAGAATATATTCGATAGTGAAAATCGAGACCGAAAAAACTTCCAAATAAAGAAACGCCACGGCATAGTCTTGCTTAAGCTCTGCCATTGTCTCCAAACAGATAGCCACGACATTGGCTAAGATCAAACCGATCAGCAAAAAATTAACTGACCGACTTAAACGGCCACCACGGTGTTCGGGGTTGAGCAACTCAAAGGTTCGCCGCCGTAAACTGTGGTTATCGGTCATTAGAGATAATCTCCTATTTGCTACTGACGACTAAACCAGTTGCACATCGGTAATGATCTCGACAATCGCCGGGCCTGCATAGGCCGCCGCCTCGGCAAGTGCGCTAGGCAATTGATCGGCACTTGTCACCTCAAAGCCTTTGCCACCGCAAAGCTCGGCATATTTGGCAAATGAAGGGTTATGCAGCGACGTTTGCCACACCTCCCACTCACCTGACATTTGCTCTTTGGATATTTTACCAAGTTCAGAATTGTTCAATAAGACATGAGTGATATTCATCTTGTATTTAACCGCCGTGGTGAAGTCGGCCAAATATTGACCAAAACCACCGTCACCTGAGACGGAAAACACCTGTCGCCCAGCGAATTCTGGCTCAAGCTGAGTTGCAGACC
Organism: Arenicella sp.; assembly: GCA_046709645.1. Lineage (GTDB taxonomy): Bacteria > Pseudomonadota > Gammaproteobacteria > Arenicellales > Arenicellaceae > Arenicella. The sequence goes on along the minus strand of JBKEFT010000004.1, from coordinate 62,912 downwards.
AAGCGCCCATGGCGGCTGGAAATGAAAAGCCGATAGAACCTAAGTAACCTGACATCAAAACTCTCTGCCCGTGTTTGGTTTCAAAATATCGCCCGAAACTATAAGCGTTGTTGCCAACATCCACCGCCAATACGGCGTTTTCAGGTGCAATCTTAGACAGTTCGCGAAACACGATCGATGAGTTGATGCCCTTACCACGGTCTTCTTCGGCGCGACGTGCTTTTTCGGTGCGCCACATAGACCAACGCTGCGCCAGCTCATCACGTTGATCAGAGGTATTTCGGTCGGCCGGTAATTGCTCAATAAACTGCAGAGCTGTGACACCGATTTCGCCCCATATTGGTAATTCAACGGGGTGAAACTTACCCAAAGCCATACGTTCAAAATCTATTTGAATAGTCGGCTTCTTCTTTTCAATGCCAGTGTGATTTGAAAAAGACGCGCCAAACACTATTTGCAAATCGCATTCATTCATAAACCAACTAGCAATAGGCGTGCCCGAGCGGCCTAACACACCGGCTGACAATGGGTGGCTATCGGCTATTTGACCCTTTGCCTTAAAGGTAGTTACTACTGGGCAGTTGAGCTGCTCGGCCAATTGGGTGATTGATTGCATAGACTGTACGGCGCCATAGCCAACCACAATAATCGGACGGCTAGCCTTAGCGATCAATCTCATTGCGTGACTGACATCCGACGCATCAGGGGTCATTGTATTTCGCGAAATTCGCCCATCCGGGGCACCTGCTGGAGTCTCTTCCTCAAGTTCCAGAACTTGCACCTCATCGGGAAAAATCAAGGTAGAGACATTGCGTTCAACAATCGCATTCTTTAACGCCAGAGTCATTAATTCCGAGTGGCGAGAAGAATGTAAAACGGTTTGATTAAAGTTGCTAACCGCATCAAACGCACTAGTCAGGTCTATTTCTTGAAAAGCTCCAGGGCCCAGTACTTGGGTGTCTACCTGCCCGGTTAGCGCTAGAACCGGCGCCCGGTCTACTTTTGCGTCCCACAAACCGGTGAGCAGATTGGTTGCACCTGGCCCAGCTATTGAAAGACACGCGGCAGGTTTACCGGTTAATTTGGCAAAGCCACTGGCCGCAAAAGCAGCCGCACCTTCATGGCGAACACCATAGAAGACTAAATTTCCCTGCTGTTCCTGCTTACGCAGAGCCTCGGCTAACCCTAGGTTGGAATGGCCGACAATGCCAAATACCGTATTCACACCCCAGTTGGTCATAGTTTGAGCCATCACATCGGATACCGTTTTGGCTTCTTCTGCCTGCTCGCTGACACCGACATAGATTCCGTCGGCGCGCTCTTCAACCGCAAACATTTCTTGGCCGTCTTCATGAGCACCCGGGGACTTGCCGGTTAATGGGTCGAAATCCCAGCCATGCCAAGGGCAGCGTATCCAACACTTGTCCTCTTTACCTTTTTCAATAGAGCCCTCACCTAGTGGCCCTCGTTGGTGCGGGCAATGGTTGTCCATCGCCGCCAGCTGACCTTGATACTTTACTAAGCAAACTGACCGCACGCCCGCCGTAACCGTCTTGACTCGGCTCTCAGCCAACTCATTCAATTCGGCGACCTTGTACCACTCTGTTTTTTTGTTCATTGTCTTAACCTTTAATGAGTTGGTCAATAATTCTGTTAAATTCGATTGATGCCGTTTTCGGCGATACGCAGATAGGTTAAATCACCACGGCGCTCCAATTGGCCAAACACACTAACGGGCACGGCGACGTCTTCTATTACCAGGTCTGCCGCAGCTTGACCCTGTGGGCCAATTAAGATGTAACCGTAACGATTACCATCCGATTGATTGACGACAAGTAAGGGGGGAATGCCGCCAGCGATACACATTGCCGCACAGGCGCGATGCACCTTACCTTCGCCTGGTTTCATTACGCCCATAAAGCATTTTGAATCAATAATTTCACCGCTTAAGGTGACTTCTCCGAGCGGCTCCGAGATAGCGCTATAAGACGGTTTCGAATTAATTACTTTTACGTCGCTTAGGTCACGCAGCTCTAACAACTTCCAGCCGCCACGTTCGATTGGAAAACCCGTTACCGTCACTTCATTGCCATCTAACTCTGAGGTCAGATTGGCGGAAGAATGCTTACCTTGAGACATTAAAATAATCGATTCGGGCTCATCGCCGACAACGTGCAATACAGGGTAGGGGTCATGACTGAGGTAGCCTTGATAGGTCTTTTCTTCAGCGAGCAACCATTGCCCTTTGCCCACTGCCTGCTGTGAAGACGACACCCAATAAGAAAAGCCCAAGCCAACCACAAGCAATAATACCGTGAGCCATTTATAAAAGGGTTTAAGACCTTCAGGCATCGGTAAATAGCCTACAAAAAAATCTTTTCGCCGTTTGTTCATACTGCAACCTCGGGGACAATATTAATAACCGGCCTCGCTGACCCTTCTGGTAGAGCGATCGGATTTAGATAGATTTGGTCGCCTTCTAACTTAAGATGATAGGTCGCCACTTTTTCGGTAAACGGTTCTGGCGAGCGGCCGTCTTCAGGCCGGTATTGAAATCCGTGCCAAGGGCAAGTGATGCAACCATCAATTACACGGCCTTCGCCAAGCGGCCCATTTTGATGCTGACAAACATTTGAAATAGCCGCCAACTTTGACCCGTCATAGCGGAAAATAGCCACACGCTCATCTTTATCAACGGTTACTGTAATCGCTTGGTTATCGGGAATGTCTTGCCATGCGCCAACATTGACCCATTCAGCCGCTTTACCGCTGCGATCAACCCGCAAACTTTTAAATGCCGCAATTAGATGTAAACCACCGACGCAAATAACGCTGGTGTAAACCATTGTGGCGAGTAGACCTGTTTCAGCTTGCAACATAGCGCCGCTGGCGATATGCACAATTAATAGGCCATAAGCGAGGTACACACCCATGTGTAGAGCTTTCCAAACGGGGGCCTTTAAATTAGCATTCCAATAGTCATGACTTGTCGCCGCCATAACTAACAATATAAACAGAGCAATGGCGCCAAAGCGTTGAAATGGGAAGTCACCGATTGACTGGTAGCTGCCAGGGGATGTGAATATCGAAACCAATGGATTGCCGACACCAAAGGAGTGATAAAAGAAAATTGCTAACAGAGCATGTGCCAGTGCCACCACAAACATTGATACGCCGAAGTGCCGTCGGTTGTATAACAATGGCAAAAAACGTGCGTCTAATCGTGCTAGTGGCCCTATGCATAATATGATGCTTAACATCAAAAAAGCACAGGTGGCAAACGCTCTAATCAACACAATCATTGGCGACAGCGCGTCAGCACCGGTATGCGTTAGCATGCTCACCGCCACAAAGGCAGCCAGATATAGCGCTATGCCTAACCAAAGAACGCGATCATATACAACTTTACTGCGGTTCCATTGCACCGGAACATAGTCATGACTCATGGTAACTCCCCCACTGCGCTGGGGTGCGGAGCGGTCTCTATAAGTGGTACTTTATTAGGCTCGCTATTCTGTGCTAAAAACACAAAACAGAGTAATAGTGGAACTAACAAAAGCCAGACAATACGGTGCGCAATGCGATGACTTCTTTTCACTTAAACGCCTCACTCTTATTGGTTTGACGGTTAACTTGAAAAACTTGTTTCAATAAAAGGGGCCACAACACGGTCGCAGCCGGCAACCACATTAAGCGAACCAGCACTCTTGCTGACGCCGCAGTCGGGTCGATACGACGGCACCCGGCAAGCACAAAGTAGGCTCCGAAGAGCAGTCCGATGATGAGATAACCGTTAATTATCCAAAGCATATTTTGACCTCAGTCAGGTTTTAACACTTAAATCTGCCGACTTAACTTAGCCAGCAAAATAGCTTATCTAGTATTATTCAACGAGCCGACTCCGCCAAAAGCAATGCCACTCAATTCGGCCATGTCGGTTTTAAAGGTGGTTAGATCGTCAATCGAGAATTGGTTTAAATGCGAATGCCCACAGGCTCTAGCCATCAATTGCATAAGTTCTACGCTAGAGTTGAAAAATCGCTCTAAGCGTTTTGCCGCTTGATCGACTATTAGTCTTTCGCGCAAATTAGGCTTTTGCGTGGCGATGCCCACTGGGCAATTATTCGAGTTACAAGCGCGCATACCCAAACAGCCGATCGCCTGCAAGGCTGCATTTGACAGGGCGATGCCATCAGCACCAAGCGCTAACGCCTTGATGAAGTCCGCCGGAGTACGCAGCCCGCCGGTGATGATTAAACTAATATCAGACTTACCTAGACGATCTAAGTGTTGCCGTGCACGGGCTAACGCAGGAATTGTTGGCACCGAGATATTATCTCTGAATATCAATGGTGCAGCGCCCGTACCACCTCCTCGACCATCGAGGATGATGTAGTCGACACCGACCTCAATTGCCGCATCAATATCTTTTTCAACTTGCTGCGCTGAGAGTTTATAGCCAATCGGAATGCCGCCGGTTTTTTCACGTACTTCATCGGCAAAATCTCTAATTTGACTTAGCGAGTTCCATTCTGGAAAGGTCGAAGGTGAAATAGCATCTTGGCCTACTTGCAAGCCCCGGACTTGGGCAATTTTCCCCTGTACTTTTGCGCCCGGCAAATGACCACCGGTACCAGTTTTAGCACCCTGGCCTCCCTTAAAATGAAATGCTTGGCTGGCTTGTACTTTATCCCAAGAAAAACCAAAACGAGCCGAAGCCAGTTCATAGAAATAACGTGAGTTAGCCTCTTGCTCTTCAGCCAGCATACCTCCCTCACCAGAACAAATACCGGTGCCGGCTAAATCAGCACCCGCTGCGAGTGCAACCTTAGCTTCTTCAGATAAGGCACCAAAACTCATATCGGATACAAACAGTGGAATTGCCAAACTTAAGGGTCTTTTGGCATTCGCACCAATTACTAATTCAGTGCCAACTTTTGCATCGTCAAGTAATGGCATGCGATGCAGCTGTGCTACGTTTAGCTGTATATCATCCCAGCTCGGTAACTCATTACGAGATACGCCCATCGCGCCCATCGGACCGTGATGGCCAAGTTTCGAAAGCCCGTTGGCTGCCAACTCTTGAATCAGACCAACATGTGGTTCGTCGACTGTACCGGTATGATCTTGATACAAGCCTTGGTAGGCGTCCCGGTCAAAATTCTGAGGGTTAGCAACCTCCCACTCGGCGACCTCGTCAGCATCGACCCAGACTTCGCCATTAGCGATACCCGAAGTGAATTTATGCAGTATTTCTGCATTGTCATATTCGCTGACGCCAGTATCAAATCGATAATCCCAATTATGCACACCACAAATAATATTATGCCCATCAATATGGCCATCAGACATCAACGCACCGCGATGCGCACAACGGCCGTATAGGACTGACACTTGGTCGTCATATAACACCACGACCAAATCAACATTGGCGACTAGTGAATAAGCTGGAACACGATCAATGAGATCGGCGACTTTGTACAAAATTTGTTGTTTCATTGTTTTCTATTGCCCCTCGTTTTCAATTCTGCGTCGCAAGACGCTATTGAGTTAATAAAAGCTATTCAGGGGCTTCAACAATGTTGAGGCCTCTGACGTTAATCTGACAACGGCACTACAAATCATTTTTCGGTATATCTTTAATGGTTGCCCACTGTGAGTCGGCCTCTGCGATGTTTTCAACTTTTTCTTCGGCCCAAGTCTTATACACGTTTAAGTTTTTGTTAACGTACAACTTGCCATCGACTACTTCAAAGGCCTTGCCGTCAATATCGAACTTTTTCCCAAGGGACGCACCGTAGGCACAGAAACCGCCGTATTGAGGTGCATATTTACTTGGGTTTAGCTTAAATACATCGCGATTTTTTGCTGAGCTAAAGTGATAGATTGCACCATTGAGGGTTGCAGTGAATTTACGGCTGCCTTCAACCGCTTTGCTTTCAGAGAAATAGGCTACCGCGTCGTGGCCTGATAAAATAACAGCATTGGCATCAACTTCCACATCGGCTTTAGCGAAGCTGTTGCTCGCGACAAAAATATTAGCAAGGGTTAATAGTATTGCAAGGGTGTTTTTAATATTCATAATGATATCCGATTAAGTGAAGTAAAAGCTCCGCCACAAGCACGGAGTATATTGTTGTATATATAAATCCAATCCGCGGCAAGCCACGATTAATTGAACATTTGCATGCAATTAAAATCACCGATACTGATCACAGATTGCGCACCAGTGCCGACGCAGTCATACTAACCCTCATGAAGAAACTTTCTATGTCTGATCGACCAAGTGATATGAGCAATAGTCTATGATTGCTCTAAATCAGTTGTTAGCCGCCGTAAGGGTTCAAGCAAAGGTGATTCACAATGGCCGATATTGTGGCCAATGGGCCGTTGATACCTCGGGCACGCGGAAAATGACCTTTCATGTTGTATCTCAAGGTCTTTGCTATTTAATTGTGCAGGAGCAGACCTTTGAACTAAATGCCGGGGATGTTGTATTCTTTCCATCTGACGCGCCGCATCGCGTTAGTAATAGTCGGGATATTGAATTACTGGTTAATCAAACAACCTCTATACCAATGACAGATAACGCCGAAAACTCGACCGGCTTGGTATGTGGCTATATTGAGCACCAACATCCGATATTTGAGAAGCTTCTTAAGCAGTTACCTAGCTGGATTATCATACCTCACGACCAGAACTCGGCTAGCTCCTCGGTTATTCGCTTAATGTTGACTGAATCAGCCGAGTCCGGCAATAGTGCTAATCTGCTCTTGAATCGTCTATCTGATTGTCTGTTTTACTTATTATTAAGGGATCATATCGATACAGATAGCGGCGTTTTGTCCGCCTTAGCGCATCCCAAGATTGGTAGATCCTTGGAATTGATCCATCAACAAACCGCAGAAAAGCTGACTTTGAATGAGTTAGCTTCGCAGGCCGGCATGTCGCGCTCGGCCTTTTCGACGCTATTCAAACAATTGCTTGGACAATCACCGTACGAATACCTGACGCAGTGGCGGATGACCCAGGCGTATTGGTGGTTGGTTGATGATGGCATCAGCACCTTAGAGGCTGCGGATCGCTGTGGCTATGCGAGTGAGAGCGCTTTTTCTAAGGCGTTTAAACGAGTAATGGGCCATGGACCGGGCGAGGTCAGGCTTAAATAAGCAGAATGTACTCGAAGCGAACACCCAACTACACCTCCGTCTGTTCTCATTATTTTAGCGACTTCAGAGCTCGGTACTGAGCAAAATAACTAGACTGGTACGCTAGCTGTTAAGGTTTGTACTCTAGTTTCTTAGCGTGCCCGATAATTTTCCTGCCACCTTATGCGCCGCTATTATCTTGCTCTGTGTGACTGACGATAGTGAGTTCGCGCTTCGGGTAGGGAATTTCAATATTGTGCTTACGAAAGGTTGCGTGAATGTCTTTGTAAAGCATGTGTGAGATGCGACCTCGGTCTTGAGGCTCATCGATCCAACCCATCAGCTGCAGGTTAATGCCGCTGTCACCAAAGCCTCTGAAGCGCACTCTCGGGCTGGGGTATTTTTTGATTTCTTGGTGCGTGCTTATCAGCGTCATTAACACCTCTTCTACGTGCTCCAAATCAGCCTCATAGGCGCACTGAAGGTCAAGACGAATACGCATCGAGTGACCGGAGCCGCCGTTTTCATTGACGATTTTTTGATTGCCGATGACCCCATTTGGAATGGTTACTTCGATATCATCACGGGTAATTAATCGAGTGCTCCGAATGCCGATATGAGTTACTTTGCCGCGTTCGCCAGAGTCTAGGTTGACGTAGTCGCCAAGCTTATAGGGGCGGTCAGCAAGAATGAATACCCCTGAAAATAAATTTGCCAGAGTGTCTTTGGCAGCGAAGCCTACAGCGATACCGACGATTCCGGCCGATGCAAGCAAGCCGACTGGGTTGATACCCCAAATTATTAGTACCAAATAAGCACACATGATCATCAGCATTATCTTACTGCTGATGATCAATAATGGTTCGGTGCGAACATCCATCTTTTTGAAGCGCGAATCGTCACGCGACATCACAACGATCAGTTTGCCGCTTACGCTTAGCGCGGCCCTGGTCCAGGTAAGCACGATCATCGACAATGCGATGGGGCTGATGTAGGCGGCTAGGCCATCTACGTAGCCAGTTGATTTAGTTGCTACGATTAAGCCAAACCACAACACGGTATTGAAAATTGGATCTCGTAGCTCGGCAATTATTTGATCGTCTAACTCAGTACTGGTTTGGCTGGTTAACTTTTGAATTAAGTTCAATGCATAAAGGCGTATGAACGACGCTGAGGCCCAAAATATTATGAATATAATCAGCGCTTCGAGGATCGGGTACTGTTGAACTAGCAACCAATATGGTTTGGCTTGTTCGGGTAAGAGGTCGACAAAGGTAGGTACCTGACTGCCAATATCAGTGGCGACCGCGGTGACCGCATCGGATGAGCCGCTGTCAGTGACGGTGCTGGTGTCTTGCGCCATAGGGTTTAGCGATGATGTTGTTTGGCCCATGTCTTTGATGACTCCTTGTGTCTATTTATGTCTTGGAGTTTACCGCGTTGTATTTCTTAGTCAGTTATAATATGAGTCAGTTATAACGTGAGATAAGGTTTCCGGCTATAAGGCTTGGGATTCAATCCACGCCTGAATTTCAGCGGTAACTTGAACGTCAGTTTTACCTTCAACGCTAATCGCCGGACCAAAGATGCAGCGAATAGTGCCTGATTTAATCCACAAACTGTCACGCGACCAGTACTTGCCCGCGTCATGAGCTATTGGTATTATCGGCCGATTGGCGGCGATTGCCAATTTTGCCGCCCCTTTTTTATAGCGACCAGATTCTCCATAGGCGGTGCGTGTGCCTTCTGGAAAGATCAGTACATAACGGCCTTCTTTAAATTTTTCGATGCCTTGCTCAACAACTTGGTCTAAAGCATTTTTCTGATCCGAGCGGTCAATTGCAATCGGGCCAGTGGCACGCAAGCCGACGCCGAATACTGGGATGCTCAATAATTCTTTCTTGAGCACCCAAGCAAGAGCCGGAAGAAACGTTTGCGTGGTTATGGTTTCCCAAGTTGATTGGTGCGCGCAAGCGAATACACAAGGCTCTGAAGGAATGTTTTCTACGCCCTCTAACTTGTGCGTAAGACCGCAGGTGATCCTCAGCCACCAAGTAACAAATTTTGCCCAGCCGGCAATCATCCATGAGCGTGTTATCGGTTTAAACGCGAGTGCGAAAATCGACACAATCATAAAAGGGACAGTGGACAGTGCTTCACCAATGTAAAACAGAACCGATCGAATATAAATCATAGGCTTAATGTAAAAGGGTGCGCTGACTTAGATTTCTTGCTTAAGAAGCGCATCTGTAAAGGTTGCTAGATTGTCAAACACCAGTGTGCCATCTAAATCAAGGTGAGAGTCGTCGGCGATTTTTTTTAAACTTTTTTTGCCATTGCCCGTCTTTACCAACACCGGTTGAGCACCTACCGTTTTGGCGGCGACTAAGTCTCGAATTGAATCGCCCACCGAGTAAATGCCGCTAAAGTTGATATTCAAGCGGTCTGCAAGTTGCCGGTATAAGCCGGCAAGTGGTTTGCGACAATCGCAGTCATCATCAGGGTGATGTGGGCAGAACAACACACTTTGAATTTGTCCGCCGTGCTGCTGTACATAATCAATCATGCGTACGTGTATCTGTGCCAAGGTATCGGCGCTAAAAAGCCCACGGCCTACACCCGACTGATTGGTAATGATGACTATCTCATAGCCTGCCTGAGAGAGGCGTGCGATTGCCTCGAGACTGCCTTTTATCGGAATCCACTCGTCAGGAGTTTTGATATACGACGGTGAGTCTTTATTGATCACTCCGTCGCGATCGAGAACCAACAGCTTTATGTGTTTAGTATGAGACAAGATCGTTATTAAGCTTGCAGTAAGGCTATGTCTGCGACGCGTAAAAATAAACTCTGCATACGTTTCAGCAGGGCTAGGCGGTTGTTTTTTTCGGCTGGATCGTCACTCATGACCATCACCTGTTCAAAGAAGTTATCAACTGGCGTTCGTAAACTGGCGAGCTTTTCCAAGCCTTGTTGATACTCACCGTTGTCGAACAGGGTGACGCAATCCGCCTCAATGCCTTGAATTGCCGCGTAAAGTTCTCGCTCGGCCGCTTCAGATAAAGCAGATTCGTTTACCTCAGATGAAACCTCACCGTCTTGCTTCTTTAAAATATTGCTGATTCGTTTGTTGGCGGCGGCTAAATCGGCGGCTTCGGCAACGTGACTGAAAGCGCTAACCGCTTTTACTCGTTGCTCGAAATCTAGCGGGCTGTCCGGTTCACAGGCAAGTACCGCATTGATGGTGTTTGTGGCGATACTTTGCGACTGATAAAAAGCCATTAATCGACCGCGAATAAAGCCAACAATCGAGGCTTGAGCCTCAGAATCGATTTCGATCTGCTGCTTGTGTGAATAAACCGCCGCTGATTCAGCAACTAAGTCAGACAGATTAAACGAATGCTTTTGCTCGATTAAAATACGTAAGATGCTAAGCGATGCTCGGCGTAATGCATAAGGGTCTTTGTCGCCGGTAGGCACTTCACCTGATGCGTAAATACCGACTAAGCTATCTAGCCGGTCGGCCAAGGCGACGGCTTGAGCTTCGGCACTAATGGGTAATCGATCGCCCGCGAATTTGGGCCAATAATGTTGTTCGACGCATTTGCCAACTAAGCTAGGCTCACCATCGCGATCCGCGTAGTAATGGCCCATCACACCTTGCAGTTCGTCGAATTCACCGACCATATCTGAAACTAGATCAGCCTTCGCTAGTAAGGCGCCACGTTCGGCTACTGCTGAGTCGCCACCCATTTTGCTTGCTAAGCTGCCAGCCAATTGTTGTAGTCTGTGTGCTTTCTGTAACACGCTGCCGAGCTTGGCGTGAAAGGTTACCTTGCTTAGTAGCTCAACACGGTCAGCTAATTTAATTTTCTGGTCGGTTAACCAAAAGAATTGTGCATCTGATAAGCGCGCACGCAGAACTTTCTCGTTGCCTGAGCGAACTTGGTCCGGATTTTTACTCTCGATATTGCTGATGGTGATGAAGTGAGGCATTAGTTTGCCGCTCGCATCAACAACGTGAAAATATTTTTGATGGTCGCGCATTGACGATATCAAACACTCTTGCGGAACGTCTAAGAAGCTCTGATCGAAGTTGCCGATTACCGCTGTAGGGTATTCGACTAAACCAGTAACTTCGTCTAACAAGGCTTGATCGCCTTCAATCGAGCCGCCAACGCTGGCCGCAGCGGCGTTAACTTGTTCTAGGATCATTGCTTGACGAACAGCAAAGTCGGCCACAACATGGCCCTGTTCTAATAAGCGTTGTTGGTAGCTGTCGGCATCCTTAATAACAATCTCACCGTCGCTATGGAAGCGGTGGCCGCGAGTTGTATTGCTCGATACGACATCCAAAATGGTCGCTGGTAATACGCGCGCACCGTGCATCACGATTAGCCATTTAACGGGACGAACAAACTCAGCGGAGCCGTTGCCCCAACGCATGCGCTTGGCGATCGGTAGGCGCTTAATCGCTTGCTCGATAATTTCGGGTAACAATTCGGTCAATGATTTGCCGGCCTGCTTGAGGTTGTAGCTTAACCATTCGCCTTTATCTGTTTTTAGCCGCTCGAGGTCGGCTACATCGACACCACACGACTTGGCAAAACCGATTGCGGCTGGAGTCGCTTGACCATCTTCTTTAAAGGCGGCCCTTAGCGCAGGGCCTCGGCGTTCAATAATTTGATCTGGCTGTGCGGCGATAACGTTCGGTACTACTAGGGCAAGCCTACGTGGCGAGGCAAATGGTGACGCCGAGTCGGCGTCACCATTGGTAATCAATTCAGCTTCGCATAAGCCGTTGAGCAACTCAGCGGTGAAGGCGTCACTCAGTTTTTTTAGCGTCTTTGGAGGTAACTCTTCTGTTCCGAGTTCAATCAATAGAGTATCGGTCATTATGATTCTCCTGCCGAGCGACCACGCGGGAAGCCCAAGGCCTCGCGTGATTCATAATATGATTTTGCAACACCCTTAGCTAAGCCACGAATGCGTCCGATATATCGAGCGCGTTCGGTCACACCGATTGCATGGCGAGCATCGAGCATGTTGAATGAGTGAGACGCTTTGAGCATTTTTTCGTACGCTGGCAACGGCAGGTTTTTTTCCAGCAAATATTTGGCTTCGGTTTCACAGGCGTTGAACTGATGGAATAGCTCATCAACGTTGGCGTGTTCAAAGTTAAACGTTGATTGCTCTACCTCGTTCTGGTGATAAATATCGCCATAGGTGAAGCCGTCAGTCCATTTAAGGTCATAAATGCTGTCGACGCCTTGAAGGTATAGGGCAATTCGCTCTAAGCCATAGGTGATCTCGCCGGTAACCGGGCGGCAGTCTAGACCGCCAACTTGTTGGAAGTAAGTGAACTGAGTAACTTCCATGCCGTTTAGCCAAACCTCCCAGCCGAGACCCCAAGCGCCAATGGTTGGCGACTCCCAGTTGTCTTCTACAAAGCGAATATCGTCGCTCAGCATATCAATACCGAGTTCCCGTAGAGACTCCAGATAGAGCTCCTGAATATTGTCTGGCGACGGTTTGAGAATTACTTGGTACTGGAAGTAATGCTGCAAGCGGTTAGGATTTTCACCGTAACGGCCATCAGTAGGTCGGCGAGAAGGCTGTACGTAAGCCGCCTTCATTGGCTCGGGGCCAATTGCGCCTAAAAAGGTCGGCGAGTGAAACGTGCCTGCGCCAACTTCAGTATCCATTGGTTGCATAATCACGCAACCATTGTCGGCCCAAAATTGCTGCAAGCGCAGAATCATATCTTGGAAGCTTAGTACATTGATCATTGTGTTTAGCTCATTATTTTTAATATTGATGGCCGAAGGCTTTTACCAACTATCGTCGGCGGCTTATAATTTCACCAACTAGCGTCGGCGACTAAAACTTCACTAACTAGCGTCGGCGACTAAAACTTCACTAATTAAAGTCGGCGACTTACATGGCAACAACAACTAACTGAATAGTCGATGCTATTTATAAAACGGCACAGCTGGCGTAAACGATTGAACTATTAGAGTTCTCTTGGCTAGAGTCTCTTGGCATTAAATTAGGCTGGCCCGAAATTAGACTGGCTATTATAGCGGTCAGGTTTAAATTTGCGAGCGCTTAACTTTGCTTTCTAGCAGTAAATAATGGGCATTAGACAAGCGGCTAATATGTCGATATCACCTAAAAATAGACATTTTGTCTAAAATATAACTTTTATTCATGTTAGATGTAACATTTAGTTATAAAGGTGTGGACAAGCACCTAAATTTTAGGTAATTTGCGTTCCAGACATTGGTCTAGCCCAAGTCGCCAGGAGTGAGGAAAGTGCAATTAATAGCACGACTCATGAGAATGAAAAGACTCGTTAATAATAATAACAAGAGCGAGTCTTTTTGTTTTCATCTGCTTTTCGTTTGTGGTAAGGATGATTCAATAGGCATTGAAAATTCGCAATTTTACCCAAATCCCTATTTAGGAATTTGAGTAAGCTTGTTTGTCCTTCATACGCTTTAGGTTGGATGACCAAGGTAAACGCATTTTCATAGTCGCCGATGCAAAAAGAAGTGCGACAAGTATCTTGACCTACGACAGCAATTCCTTGTTTGTTAGTCAACGGACGCCAGTTCGACTCTTTCACTGCCTTGATTTGCGCCCTCATTGAATCACTAGTTTTGCTCGAATGGCGTAGCTGATGTTTTGTTCATCGCAATACTGAATGATTTTGGTTTGATAGCCTGCGGCATCAATGCCAAGCCTGTTGACTGTGCAGCCTTCGGGCAATGACTGTTGGCACTGCTCAATAAAGGCTAAATTATTCTGAGCTGGGGACACGTTTCCCTTGCGAAAGTCTATCGACACGACCTGACCTATTTCTGCAATATGCCCGACCATTGGCATAAAACCTTTGTTCTTGTTGTGAGTCCAACGCGCCTCGGATTTATTGCTGAGAATCTCTGTTGCATCGATATCGAGGGTGCTTTCTTTACAGCGATGCAATACAGATTTTAAAACAGCCCGATTCACTTTAACCGACGCGTCTTGGATTCCTTCGCGGTTGCCATACCGCCTTAGCCAGTCACCTAAGGTGGTTGCTTTGGGTAATTGTATCAAACCCAATACCGCGCTTAGAGCCGCATCTTCTTGGATATTGCAAACATCATTCAGGTGAAAGCTGCCTTCGTGCTGCATTAAGATCAAGGTCTTGATGAACTGGGATGCCGGGAAACCGCGATTACTATTGGGCAAGGGTAAGTGACAATCCATACGTTCGCTCAGCTTCAACGATCTATTAACCTCACGAGCAGGATTAGTGTGCGTGGCTGAGTTGATGAAGTCTTTAGATTTCTCTAATATCGTCGATAGGTATTGCCCAGTTTCCGGCAGTAACCGAGGGTTTATGCCAAAGGTGGGGCGCATTGCTGAGACCGGTCAGATTGACGCCAGTGATTTTCGAGCTGGAAACGTGGCACCGGCCAGGGACAATATGGCGTTCATTGAGCAATGCCAGCAGGCCTTGCCCAAAGGCGTCAGCATCACACATTTGCGTATCGATACGGGGGGCGCTACCAGGTGGCCATTATGCGGCATTGTCTCGACAATAATATTGAGCTGGCCATTAGCGCCAAGATGAGCCAGAACCTTCGCAACTTAATCATTAGTCGTCCGGAATCGGATTGGCAGCCGTCGATTGGACGAAATGGCCAAGCACGCCACGGCAAATTGGTGTGTCGGGTCGTTCACGCGACTGCCGATCTTGAAAGCGCTTTCACCGTCGTTGTGCAGCGCAAAAGGCTAGGTGGTCAGGTTTATTTAGCCTTCGATATTGACGGCGAAGTAGTCGAAGAGGTGATTCACGGTGATTGCCTCTACCGAGCTATCGCCATCAACCGAGCAGAGTTGAGCAACAGTGGCCTGATTCACTGGTACAACCAACGAGCCGAACACTCGGAAAACCGCATAAAGGAGCTAAAGCTCGATTTTAGTGCCAACCAACTGCCATGCGGCGACTTTGACGCCAATGCCTTGTATTTCTCTATCTGCATACTGGCCTATAACCTATTCGTCTTAATGAGAGTGCTTTTACCAGAACAATGGGAAGCATGCCGAGCGACCACCATTCGTTGGCGGTTATATGCCTTGGCCGCAAAAGTGGTTCGCCATGGCCGTTCAGTCACACTCAAGGTAACGCAATCAGGTTTTCAGTTACTTGCTGAAATACTCTCGCGCACCCGGGCATTCCCGTTTGTGGCCTAAACGCCATCTCAGAATCATCCGGTATAACTGGAGGCCGACCCGTGCTCAAAAAGTAGACTTTTTATGAGAATAGGTGGCCACACGGCTCAATTTCTATCAATTGAGATCTGAGCAGTTACGAAAGTAGTCGTTTCGACTGATTCCATGAATATTTTAAACGCTTTTGGGGCTCTATATCGAGATTTGGGGGTAATGCGAAACTGGCAATGTATGGATGATCGTGTTACCGACAAGTGCTGGTGTCTCGATGTTTGATTTTTGGTTAACAAAATCTATTAATAAAATAGTTGCATTTCACCGAGAGAAAGAGATAGGATTGGCTTTGTAGAAAATATTAGAACTGCTCTGAAAGACGTTGTCATTTAGAAAAGAACACAAATGTAGCATTGACGAGTAAGTTGTGGTGGTACTGAGATAGCAATAAGTCGGCTCCGTAAAGCTAGGTCTGGTTCGTAATCGCGGTATAATTATAAAGGTTTTAACCACCAGAATTCGGAGGTTGAAAGAATATTTTCTATTTACTCTTTTGAGGTCCTGTAAGGAAAGATCGATAGGACTTTGAAGCACAACTCAGAAATAGGAGATATCAGAGTGAATCATAGTATCTATCAGCTAAAACAAGCCTGGGCAGGGTTAAGTGCACGAAAAGGCTTCTTAGTGACGGTCGTCGCCACATTAGGGACCACCTTGGGTGCCTTATTGTGTATTCTGACGTTAGCCTATGTGTTAATAGCCAAACCTTTACCTTATCCAGAGCAAGATCGATTATATCAGCTGGATTCCATCACTTACGATGGTGAAGGAGTAAGGCTAGGATCTGCTTATCAATATCCGAGCCTGATTCACTTGTTTGACAATCAAACTGAGTTTAGTGAATCCGCACTGGTTCATTATGAAGAGCAGGTTCTAACTTCACATCCGAAGCAACCAATCTTGAGAACCACCTTCATTACACCAAGTTGGTTTACTTTACTAGACGCTAAAGTGGAACTAGGACGTACTTTTGAGCAAACAGAAGCGAAGGACGGTTATAACCCTGTAGCCATTTTGAGTTTTGCTGCGTGGCAAAATGAATTTGACGGCGATAGCAATATATTGGAGCGAACAATCTCTGTTAACGGTTCCAGTTATCGAGTGGTCGGAGTATTGGCTGAAACGTTTATCGAACCAAAGCTTTTTAACATAGGAATAAATACTGATATCTTTTTGCCTTGGGATTACAACGTTAGTGCCCCTGCGGAACGCAGGTCGTGGGGGAATATTAATAACCGGCGCGGTTTTGTCGGACGGTTAGGTGGTTCGTTAAGCAAAGCTCAGGCTGAGCAGACTCTAACTACCCTGGTCAATAGTGCTTGGCAAGAAAACGTTGCCAGTATTCCCTTTTTTGATGGCTGGTCGGTGAAAATGGAGTTGCAGTCGTTTAAGAAGGTAATTTTAGGCGATACCAAGAATACTGTTTTGTTGCTATTAGTTGGGGTGATAGGTTTGCTGTTGATCGCTTGTGTCAATATCACCAATCTTTTTATGTCACGCACCGCCGAGCAGCAGCGTGAGTTGGCTATTCAAGCAGCAGTGGGGGCAAGTAAAAGCCACTTGTTCAGGTCTCTATTTGCGCAATCGGGTTTAGTCGTTTTTATTTCTATGCTCGTCGCTCTTATCATTGCTATCGTCGGGTTCTGGGCATTACAGCACTATCTGGCACTGCATTTGCCCCGTGTTGATGAGCTGGCAATCAATGGTGTTACATTTGGTTCTGCGCTTCTCATTACTCTCCTATTGGGCTTGTTTTTTGCTCGCTTGAGCGCCAATATGATTAATTACCGAGCCTTGAATACTACTTTGCAATCCAGTGGTAAGGGCAGCGGCATTCAGGTTTCACAAAACGTGCGACGTTGGTTGGTTATCTCTCAAGTTGCCATTGTGACGCTTATGGTATTTATCAGTATGGGCCTGTTGAGAGATTCACTAAAAGTCATCAATCAGCCGCTTGGTTTTGAGACCGAAGACGTCTCTAGCTTCACTTTGTCTATCAGTTCAACTAGTGATTTATCTGAAGAAGAGAGAAAAGCACTTATGGCGGAACTTAAAAATAATTTAATGGCATTGCCTCAAGTAGAAAATGTTTCGCAAGCAATGCCGCCCTTTCCACGGTTTATTGATGGTCGTGTTGTTGCTCAGGTGATTGAAGCGACTGAAGAAGAATTATTAGTGAGTACCAGGTTAGTTGATGGTCGGTATTTTGAAGTGCTCAGTCTGCCCTTGATTGAAGGCGAGTTTTTTAGTGAAGCCGATTTTAATGACGAAAAAAAGCTGTTGATTATCAATGATGTTTATGCAGCCAAATTGGCAGGGAAAGGCAGTGCTCTTGGAAGAAAAATAAAATTTGGACAAGATCTATTTACTGTCAGCGGTGTGGTCAAAGGAGTGCAAATGCCAACAGCTACCGAAATTCCAATGCGCGCTTACATGCTACCAAGAAACGCGGAACCAGAGTTTTTACTTAAACTGAAGCCGCAGCAAACTGTGTCACGTGAATTGGCGGTAGCTACATTGCAAGAAGTTAGCAGTCAATTCAGCTTGTTGGAGCTGGAAAGTGTAGATGATCAGCGAAAGCAGTTATTCTTCACCCAATATACGGCGGCAATCACTAGCGCTGTATTAGCGATACTGACTTTCTCGCTGGCCGCAGTCGGCTTATATGGCATTCTCAACTATGCAACGCAGATGCGCCGATTTGAGTTGGGCACACGTATGGCAATAGGGGCTAAGGGCAAGGACATAATGGGTTTGATCATCAAAGACAATGCAGTGGCTGTTGGTATTGGTATTGTCATCAGTATTATCGTTTTGTTGACATTATATCTTGGTTTTTCTGAGGCCCTAGCCAACACCTTTAATCTGCAACTTGTTGTTTTCTTCTTTGTCGCAGTGGCCCTGGTCTGCATCATGGTATTACTTGCTTGCTATTGGCCCCTGCGACGGATTATTAACTCTCTACCGATTCACTCTTTACGGGGTGTTGAATAATGCTAAGGTTTACCTCACCGGTAACTTTTAAATGCAGGGGGAGTTTGTTGATTAATGGACGTCATTAAAGAAAAGAAGCGGCAAAGTAAAATGTTGGAAAGTAAATACCAGATTGCTGGCGCAATTGCTGCGCTGGTCACGGTTTTACTCATTTGGGCATTGAAAACGGCAGATTCGGTATCTGTATCACGTAATGACATTCTAATTGAACGTGTTGAACGAGGTGATCTCGACGTAATCACAGAGGGTTTTGGTTTCTTAAACTCAAACAAACAACAACTCATCTCGTCGTTAACCCCGGCGATAGTTAAGGAGATTGTTTTGAAACCGGGAGCTCATGTGACGGCTGACACTGTCATTGTTCGCTTGGATAATCCTGAGCTAGTACCAGAGGTGGAAAACGCTCAGCAAGAATTAGCCCAACTCAGAGCAAATTTGCGTCAGCTGAAATTGAATAACCAACGGGAAATTTTAACAGAATCTGCTAATCAGGCAGAAATGACCGCGCTTTATGAAGTTGCGTTACTCAACCGTGAGGCCGAAGAAAAACTTGTCGAGCAGGGCATTGTGTCACAACTGGCTTATAAGGAGTCTGTGTTGGAGGAACAGCAGCTGGCGAAACGCATCACTCTTCTGCAACAGCGCTTTGAACAATTAAAGTTAGTACATAAAGAGTCTGTCAATATTCAAGAAGAACGCCTTAAACAACAACAAGGACAATTGAATATCAGTCAGTCCCGATTGGATGGATTGGAGGTTAAGGCTGGGCTTTCTGGCGTTGTACAACGGCTTTCAGTTGAACTGGGACAAAGTTTGGCTGCGGGGCAGGAAATTGCATTGATCGGCAGTGCTACAGACCTGATTGCTTTAATACGGGTGCCGCAAAGCCAAGTACAGCAAGTTGCTGTGGGCCAATCGGTAATGATTGATACCCGGCAAGACAAAGTTCCAGGCACGGTTGCGCGAATCGATCCGATAGTGCAAGACAACACGGTCGAAGTTGAAGTTACACTTCCTGAGAACCTGCCAGCCAGTGCTCGACCACAGCTTAACGTCGATGCGGTTATCACCTCCGACACGCTGAAGCAAGTTTTGCACATCAGGCGGCCAGCCAACGTTAGACCTTATAGCGAAATCTCGCTATATCGTTTGGATTCAGACGGGTCAACTGCACAATTACGTGCTCTCAAGCTCGGTCGACAAGCAGGCCGTTATATCGAAATTATTTCAGGTGCTGAGGCTGGAGATGTGTTTATCATTTCAGATTTAGATAATCTGAAAAGTACCGTATCAGAATTGATTATAAAATCTTAAAATTTAATTTTAACTTTGCTAGGAGCAACAAGTCGCCATGAGCCAAAATACAATACAAATGAAAGATATCTGTAAAACTTTTGAAACCGAAGATATGGAAACTCATGCATTAAAAGACGTTAGTTTAACCATTTCGGCCGGTGATTATGTTTCTATCTCTGGGCCATCAGGTTGTGGTAAGTCGACGTTATTATCCCTTATGGGCCTGTTGGATATGCCTTCTAGCGGTGAGTATATGATCGATGGTATTGATGCGGCGAACCTGTCGTTAGATGCAGCGGCCGAGATCCGAAATAGTAAGATTGGTTTTGTTTTTCAGTCGTTTAATCTGATTGATGACTTATCTGTTTTTGACAATGTCGCGTTGCCTTTACGCTACAGTAAAGAAAAAACCGACGCTACAGCAATCGAAAAACGTGTCAACGACTGTTTGGAAATGGTCAGCATGACCCATCGAAGCCGCCATAAACCCCATCAACTCTCAGGCGGGCAACAACAGCGTATTGCTATTGCTCGGGCTTTGGTGGCCGAACCGGCTATATTGCTGGTAGATGAAGCGACCGGCAACCTAGATTCAAATAGCGGCGATCAAATCATGGATCTGCTGGATCAATTGCATCAGAAAGGTACGACCATTTGCATGGTCACCCATGAATCACGTTATGCCGACAGAGCAACTACTCGGCTTAAATTGTTAGATGGCTCAATAGAGGCAGCCCCCACGGCTTAGAAGGCCAACGCGGCTCATTGACATAGCCTTAAGTGGTGTTTACTAAGGGAGATCTGGTGTCCGTCGGTGAGTAGAACACTGGCATATAGAAATTGTTAATTTTATTGAGCGTGATGGAATGTTGACTCGGTGAGATAGACACCCTCTAAGTATCTATCCAACACTAGATAAGAAGAAATATTGGCAAAATTTGCCTTGCAACTTACCTCAACAAATTTAATTGGATATCAATTATGCTTTTCAGAAGGTTACGACAATTCAGTACCAAAATACTGCTGTTAGCTGCCTCCCAATTGATTCAAGGTCAGGTATTTGCAAGCGATCTTCAACATTTTTATGAGCTATCGTTGTTAAATGACCCAGCAATAAGAGCGGCTGAGGCTAGCTATAACGCCTCTAAAGCCAATGTTGGCATTAGTCGCTCTGCTTTGTTGCCGCAAATCAACCTTCAGGGGCAGTACAGCGAATTTGATTCTGACAGCGTTAACAACGACTCAATTGCGCAGTTTGCCGGAGGCAGTATTACCGACACTGCAAGTGACTCTACTACTTACTTTGCCACTCTCAACCAGCCAATATTCAATTTGCCGCGCTACCACGATTATCGTCAAAGTAAAGAAAACCGCTACAGCGCCGCCGCACAATTTGGTTTGGAGAAACAAAATCTGGCAATACGTGTTGCCGAAGCGTATTTTAATACTCTGCGGGCAATTGATAACCTAGATAGCGTAATGTCTGAAGAAGGGGCCTTTAAGACCCAAAAGGAGCAGACTAAAAAACGTTTTGACGTCGGGTTAATCCCCATCACCGATGTTCATGAAACTCAAGCGGCCTACGATGAGGTAGTGGTGCGATTACTGGAGGCTCGCGGACAGCTTGGGATCCGTTTTGACGCTATGAGCGAGTTGACAGGACAGTTTCATGCAGAAATAACACCGCTTTCAAGCGAATTTCCTATCATTGACCCTAGTCCGCTTAGCGTCGATGAATGGCTTGCCTCGACTTTGGAATTCAATGCGACGGTTGAAGCCTCTGAGTACCAAAAAAATGCGGCGGAACAGAATTACAAAGCTCGGCGCAGTGCACACCTGCCGACCGTAGACGTGAGTGCCAATATTGGTAATATCAATACTGATGGAACTCGCAATCAGGAACTTTTCGATAACCAAAATAATTCCAATTCTATCATGCTGAGCTTGAGGGTGCCGCTGTTTACTGGTGGTTTAGTCAGCAACCAACGAAAGCTGGCTTACCAGCAATTACTACAGGCTAAGGAGAGTTATCTTGCCAGTAAGCGACGAGCAGTACAAATGACTCGTTCATTGCACTTATCCGTGGTGACCAAGGTCGCGCAAATAACGGCATTGCAA
Source organism: Arenicella sp. (assembly GCA_046709645.1). Lineage (GTDB taxonomy): Bacteria > Pseudomonadota > Gammaproteobacteria > Arenicellales > Arenicellaceae > Arenicella. Next base: position 41,079 of record JBKEFT010000004.1, on the reverse strand, counting down.
AAATCAGTTAACTCCTCTCAGAGCGCTTTGAATGCAACGCAAGCTGGACACAAGGCAGGCACCCGCGACTTGGTAGATTTGCTGATTGCCGAGCGTACATTCTATCAGGCAAGACGAAATTTACTCAATGCACGTTATGACTACATTGCTAATCTATTAAGCCTAAAGCGCTCAGCTGGGGTGCTAAACAGTAATGATATGGAGCAATTGAATGTTTGGCTAGATAGTGACTCTGTCATATCACGTGGCCGTTATTTTTAGTTGAGCGCGCTGTATCGTTGCGATCATCGTTGCATAGTAATCTAATGCTTTTAATGGTGGTGGAGCATATGAAGAACTAAGATTCTTGTTCACCCAAATAAGTCTAAAGATAATCATGGAGGTTGGTTTCACTATTCGGGTGATCAAAGGTTCCCTAGTTGAAGGAAGAAAATTGAAATGAAACGTATTGAACTTAGACAAATTTTTTATGATGAGACTAGCCTTTTACAGTCGCAAAAACCTTTTATTCCTTTGAATAATGTCGATGGTGACAAAACATGGTTTGAGTTCTTCGCAATTCTGAACTTCATAGCTAAGAACGAACTTCAGGACGACGTTTTCTATGATTTTTTTCTCCGAGATTTTCCTTCAAGACTGGCTTTATCGCTAATGCGCTAATAAAAAAAATTAAGCGAAATTATGACAAAGAAGTTCTTCTTTTCTCATATCAATGGCACCAGCTTTATTATTTTTTGAATCCTTGGGAACAGGGTGAATTTTGGCACCCGGGAATAACAAAATCAACACAGGATTTCTTGGCCCATGTAGATTTCCCAATTGACCTTTCTACCTTTTTCACAAGTAGAGAGAATTCCGTGTTCTCCAATACTGTTGTTGCTAAAAAGTCGTACTGGCTAAAATGGAAATCTCTTGCCAGTCAGTTTTTAGTTTATGCTGACGATCCTGTTGGCGGCATTTCTACATTAAAGTCTGGTTATCGGAATGGGGAAGTATCTATGAAGGCATTTATTCAGTAACGTTTCCCTGCTTTGATTATGAGCTATGGGGCTTTTAAAACAAAGGTATTTGATTTGCAAACAAGAATGACGCCCCCTTATCTTGTTGACAGCATTGAGAACAGGAAGCGATTGATAAAATGTGATTTTATCAAAGATAAAATTTTAAAAAACGGTTTTAATGAAAACCTATTAGAAGAATCTTTAGTTGTCAGAAAAAACGTGTTACTCAAAAAATAAAAATTCTGCTTATTTTAAGGATTTGAATGCTTGTGATCATATACACTAGGTGTTTCACGCCATTCGATTACTCGCTTATGTGTGTTGTATAACGTTCTTGCTTGGTAATGAGCGACCAATCTCAGTGGTTAAATCTTCTCTATTATAATCATCCATCAGGTTAAATGTGCTCAGCGTTAATTCGTTGGTCAAATTTTTGCTAATTTCCGCCGCGTTGTAGTGCAAAGGTCTCAAGCCATCCAAGTATTCGCTGCCCTCAGGAAGGTATTGCCACTAAATAGTATACGGGCTCAGGTGGCCTAAAACCTCCGCTATTAACGACAGCAGAATGCGTTGGGTCAACGATATTAGAGAAATTCAAAAACGTCATTATTTCAGCCACGCACACGAAACAATTCCGTAAAGACAATAATTCATTGGTTGTTGGGAGTAGAGCTTATTGAGTGTTAACGGGTCGCGTACTCACCAAATGGTAACGGTGGAATCTACCTCAAAATACAAACGCCTCTTTTTTGATTTTTAGAAACCCTAAACCGAGATAAAGGGATAACAGACGACTTGACTTTTAATGTGCAATTCATGTTAATATAATCCTCTGTCGTGAATTGTTAGCCTCGTACGAGTCTAAGGGGATGTATCACGTCAGAATGGAAATATGGGATTATAAATAACAATACACGGCGGAAAATGCCTGAAGGAAAAAGGGAATGAGGAATATAAATAAATACCGGAAAATACCTGCTTCAATTTTACAGTGTTTATGTATCGGCTTTAATTAATTGCGCCCAACATGCAATTTAAAAACGCCTTGTTCGTTTGGGAAAAAATTGACCGCGGCAACCGAGCAACAGCTCAACTCATTTTCGTCAAGCTGCAGCGCTAGGCAGTTGTGAAAAGTTTTTAGGCCGACACTAAATTAATATGATCAAAGATAGATTCATGCACGCTAATATTAACAAAGCTCAGCAAGAAGTATTATATGCCTATAAGCATACAGTGTTTTTTCGAAAACATATGGAACGGGCAGGGCTCACTCCCAACGATATATCAAAAGCAAATGATATAGACCGAATCCCACCAACGGCAAAAAAAGATTATCGAAAAAGTTTCCCAGCTGGTGTTATCGCTTCCGGATACAACCTAAAAAGTCCTCATGTGATGCGCTTTCAAAGTTCAGGAACTGAAGGGGATCGGCTTATCAGCGTGGTTCTGTCTTATGATCTCGCGCGACGCCAAGCTAATTGCTTATCGTTTAATTCGCATTTTCAATTATTGTGGAAACCCGGCCTCAAGCTACGTACTTGTAGATTTGCTGCTCCAAATTGTTCAGACGTTGAATGCGCCAATCCAAATAGCACAACGGAGAGTCGGATGCTTGCTGACGGAACGCTGGTTCTCCCGGTTTACCACGACCTCCTTACGACGTCATCACAGATGGCCCATAGGGCGCTCGACGAAATAGAGGAGTACGACCCGCATTTACTGTTTGTTGATCCCACTCATTTTGCGTTTTTGATGCGAGCGATGCGAGATTCGGGGCGGGTTCCGCATAAAAAAGAGGGTTTCTGCATTATGTCTGGTTACACACTCTGCACACAAGTTGCCAGACGCCAAATAAAAGAAACCTTCGGTGAAGAGGTTCCTTTTGCAGATATGCTCGGGATGTCCGAGTTGGGATTCCTTGGCTTGGAATGCCCGGCGGGGAATCAACACATGAATACCGAAGACTACTATCTTGAGTTTATTCGTGATGGGCGGCCAGCTGAACTTGGCGAATTATCGGAGTTGGTCATTACGACACTTGGTGACCGCTTGTCCCCGCATCTTCGTTATGCAACAGGGGATCTTTACCGCGTAAACGCAGAGCCATGCTCATGCGGAAATCCAGCACCTGTGGTTCGCGCCGAGGGCCGGGCAAAAAATGTGCTTTGGCTTCATGATAATACGGTAGTGACCCCCAAAGAGCTGGACGAACTTATCGGGCCTGCTCCTTGGATGGACATGTACCAAATGAATCAAACGAATGACGATGACTTTTCATTTCAGTACTTACGCAACGACGTTTGGACACAGCAGCTTGAGAATCAGCTTGTCGAAAGTTTCCAAGAGGTCTTGAAGACCAAAAACATCAGTTGTTCAGCGACAAGTTATTTGCCCGCTGATCGAGGAGGTAAATTTCTATCGTGCATCTCCAGTGTTGCAATGAGAGAAGAAAAAAGGAAGTTACTATCATGGATATAACAGGTTGTCATGTCGACTTTCCAGTTCTAAGCCGTCAAATAGATGGGCAAAAAATATCTTATTTGGATAATGCGGCAACCTCTTTAAAGCCGCGTTCAGTCATTGACGCTATGACAAATTATTATTCCCAAAATGGATCGAATATCCACCGCGGGAAGTATTATCTTTCAGAAGAAGCCTCTCATTCATATGAGCGGGTAAGGTATGCGATTGCGCAATACCTGGGGGCTTTTGGAAACGAAATTGTATTCACTAAAAACACGACAGAGGCATTAAATCTAGTCGCTTATGGTCTCGATTTGAAGCCCGATGATCTTGTCATTGGGTTTCTCGATTCTCATCATGCTCAGATACTCCCATGGCGGCGTTTTGCAAATTTGGAACTTGTTGAGCTCGATGGTGAAGGTGGTATCGATCTCGATCATTATCACGATTTGCTTCGCTTAAAACCCAAAGTGGTAGTTTTGACTCATTGTTCTAATGTCACAGGTACTGTCGCTCCAATAGAGCATATGGCGAGAGCCGCGAAAGAAGCGTGTGACGCGATAGTGGTGGTCGATGCAGCACAATCTATACCACACCCGCATCTTCGTATTGATGTTTCTAAACTGGATGTCGATTTTCTAGCATTTTCAGGGCATAAAATGATGGGCCCAACTGGCGTAGGGTGTTTGTATGGCAAAAGTTCGATGCTTGATCAGCTACGGCCCCTAATGGTTGGAGGAGGTATGGTGGATTGGGTTGATCAACAAGGTTCCCAACAACGAAAAATCCCGCATCGGTTTGAAGCCGGAACTCCTCCAATAGCATCGACACTGGGCTTAGGCGAGGCCCTATCGTATCTTCTTGGTTTTAGCAAGGAAGACTCGCTTGAGCATTCGAATGCATTGACTGAATCCATTATAAAAGGTGCCCTAGAGAGGGACTATTTACAATTACTTGGAACTAAGGAATCTGCAGACCGTTGTGCGATTGGAAGCTTGAGTATTCGAGGGTGCGATAACTTATCTGACATAGCTAGAGCCCTGAGTGATTCCTACGGCATTATGTGCCGAACAGGACATATGTGCGCTCAACCTGTCGTTGATAATCAGATGAATGGTGAGGTTTTACGTATTTCAGCTTATATCTACAATACGACGTCAGAAATAGATGAGTTTTACAAAGCACTGGACGAGTTGGTTTCTTTTTTCGGGATTCAATCATAACAATTTGGCTTCGGCCTAAAAGGGCTAAGCCCGTATTGGAATTTAATCAGGGTCTGCCAAGCGAAGCAGAACTTAAACTAGGAAAAAGAAGAAATGTTTATAAAGTCTCATCCTATCTTATCTCGGTTTTTACTCTGGGTAGTTTTGCCCATAATATTAATATTGAGTTTGGCCTATGGTTTTCTATTGCAAAGTCTCCCACAGGTAGACGGAGTAGTGCGCTTGAAGGGTCTGGATTTTCCGGTAACAATAATTCGTGATGAACACGCTATTCCGCATATATCCGCTGCTACTGATCATGACGCCTTTTTTGCCCTCGGTTATCTGCACGCGCAAGATAGAATATGGCAGATGAACTACCTTAGGCGATTATCTCAAGGCCGTTTAAGTGAAATCCTTGGTAGAGAGTCGCTCGCGAGTGATCAGTTCATGAGAACACTTGGCCTTTCTCGATCTGCACAAACCGCACTGCAGTCGTTAGATGACAGCGCACGCCAAGTCTTAACCGCCTACGCAAACGGTGTTAATGCATGGATTAAAGAAGAAAATATACTCCCGATAGAGTTCTATATTTTAAATACAGAACCTGAACTTTGGCAGCCATCAGATTCACTCTTACTCACAAAAATAATGGCCTTTAATTTGGGGAACATTAATTATGGTTTTGAAATGACCTTTGATTCATTGGTCAGAGAACTGGGGTTAGCTAAAGCTAATGAAATATTTCCGGACCCTAATTCAAAGACTTTCCCTGTTACGGAAGCAGCAGGGCTCGTAGATGAAGGAATACTGCAAGGTTTATTGGCACAGAGAGATGGATTGCAGATTAGATTTGATTTGAGTGATAAGGGTTTAGGTAGTAACGCCTGGGCCGTTTCAGGAAAATTTACCAAAAGCGGTTTGCCACTTTTGGGAAATGATCCTCATCTAGGTATTGGAATTCCAACAATGTTTTATTTGGCTGAAATCCAAGGAAATCGGCTGCATGTCGCTGGAGCAACTTTTCCTGGCATACCTCTTGTGACGGCGGGTCGTAATAAATCAATAGCCTGGGGTACCACCAATATGATTGCGGATGTGCAAGATCTCTACGTGGAGCGCGTTAACCCTTTAAACGAATATCAATATGAAGTGGATGGTCAATGGTTAGATATGGAGGTTGATGAAGAATTAATTCATATCAAATCAGATTTCCCCGTTTTTTTAACAGACCCTATTCCACCATTAAAATGGTTGGTTCGAAGAACCAAGCACGGACCTTTGATCAGCGATGCAATTGGCAGAGTTGAGCACCCCTTAGCACTAAGGTGGACAGGATTAGATGAGTCGGATAAATCCTACCAAAGTTATCTAAGTATTAATTATGCTGAGGATTGGACAAGTTTTAAATCATCGTTTGAAGGTTATGTGGTCCCAGCAAGCAATTTCATTTACGCTGATATACATGGTGACATAGGTTTATTTGCGGCAGGCAAAATTCCTATACGTGATCATAGCAACGGGAGACTGCCAGTGCCTGGGTGGCAGTCAATCTATGATTGGGATCGTTATATTCCGTTGGACTCCGTAACGCAAATTTTAAATCCGGAGAAAGGATACATCGCTAATTCGAATAACAAAATTCACCCCGACGATTATCCCTATATGATTTCGCACCTTTGGGCTGATCCTTATCGGTTCGAGAGCATCAGCCAAACCATAGAAAGCCATATTAAAACAGGCCGGAAACTAACGGTACAGGATTTTGTAGATTTGCAAGGGAGTACCCGAAGCTTACAGGTTGATGAATTGCTTCCATTTTTACAGAATTTGGCACCAGAAACACCTAAGCAGCGAGATGCTATCGGTAAACTCATTGAATGGGATGGTGATCCTTCTGATGACAGCAAAGAAGCTGTTATTTATATGGTTTGGTTGCGGCATTTTCGTACGTTACTGATTGGTGATGAATTGAGAGGGAGTGTATTGCACGAGGCACGAGCAGATATCTTGCAGTTTGTTACTACGATTCGGATGCCAAAGTTTATTAAGCGCGTTATCAGTCACAGCGAGAACCTTCAATTCAATTGGTGTGATCGAATCGGCACAGATGCACAAGAGACTTGCGAAGAACTAGCCTTAGACGCCTTAGATGAGGCCCTCAATGAAATAGATCGCAAGATCGGAGCTGATATGCCATGGGGAGATGTGCTTGAAGTTCATTACGGTCATCAGGTTTTTGCTAATACTCCATTATTAGACTTTGTTTTTGATCGAACTACCGGCAAAGGCGGTGATCGATATTCTGTGAATAGTGTCAATTGGAGCTATTCAGAAGATAATGGATATCGAGTAGACACTACAGCTAACTACCGGCAGGTGGTTGACTTCAATGATTGGAGTCAAGGCGGTTTTATTAATGACACAGGGCAAAGCGGCAATCTATTAAGTGAGCACTACGATGACCATATTCAGCCGTTCAAAGAATTAAAACTATGGCCAATGCAGTTCGCGGCTGGCCAGAATTCAGAGAAGCTTCGAACTTTGACTTTAGAACCCATTAACTAGTGTAGGAAGGAGAATAAAAAGTGGCTACAAACAATGTAAATTCACCGACACGATTGTTCGAACTTCTAAGTTCGACGGCACCTAATAAAGTCTTTTTCGCTGTTGTTTTAGGTTCTCTGGCAGGTCTTGCATATGCCATCATCGTGCCTTTGATTCTGTTGTCTTTACAACCTTCGCTCAGTCGATTAATGCAACCTGAATTTGAAACTTCTTATTGGTTACTCGGAATATTTGAAATATCGTCTCCTACTCAGGCTTTTTTCTTTTTCTCCATTGTTCTGTTGATTCTTTTGTGTCGGGTAATATCTGAAGCCCTTATTGCCCAAACCTCGATAGACGCCACTGTAGTATTAAGAAAAACACTCTATAGAAGAGTTTCGCAGCTACCCATCCAGAGTTTAGAGCAGATTGGTCCTTCGCGTATTTTGACAGTAATGAATAATGACATTGGGGCGGTCTCTGAGGGTGCTTCAGTGATGCCAAATATTCTAGTAGCCGCTTCGACCTTATTTGGCATGCTTTGCTTTTTGATTTATTTAAAACTGGAAGTTTTCCTTTTTATTATAGGCATTATATTATTTGGTGCTCTGACTTACCGAATTCCTCTGATGTTTGGTCAGAAATATATGACAAGGGCTCGTAATAGTTTTGATGGAATACAAGAAGGAATGAGGGGGCTGATTTACGGTGCCAAAGAACTAAAACTAAATCAACAGAAAAAGCGGGAATTCCTGAGTGAAAGTCTTGAGTCGTTTGAAAACGAATTCAGAGATGCTCAAAAACGTGGCAGAGTATATTTAAGCATTGGTATGAACTACGGTACTCTGATCAGCTTTTTTGCGATTGGAATCGTGACTTACATAATGGCAAATTATTATACTCTTTCCAGAGAAAGCCTTTTGGGCGTGGTAATGGTGTTGCTTTATATTACCGGCCCTATTGCGACCATGATAGGCTTAGTGCGTTCCATTATGATGGCGCGCATTGCGGCAAAAAAATTAGATGCCTTGCTCGATGAGATGCCTATTGAGGTCTCAGGAGAAGTGGCTGACGCGGCTGATTGTCAGCAAGTGCAGTTAAAAGACGTTTGGTATATTTATCCCGGAGTTAAAGATGGGGACTCTGAATTTCAATTAGGTCCAATTAATTTGACCGTTCATCAAGGAGAAGTGACCTTTTTGGTAGGCGGAAACGGTTCAGGAAAAACGACCTTAGCCAAATTACTATCTCTCCACTATATTCCAGAGAAAGGAGATATTTATTTTGATGATCAAATTGTGACTAATAGCAATCGGGATGCTTGCCGCCAAAGTATCTCTGCCATCTATTCTGATTTTTATCTATTTACTAAACTATTCGGTCTGTCATCCGACGAAGTGGATAGCCGCGCTGCAGAAAATCTCAAACAATTAGGATTGGAGAAGAAAGTCACTATTAAGGGTGGAGAGTTTTCCAGTACAGACCTATCTGACGGACAAAAAAAGCGTCTGGCGTTATTGGTCACCTACCTTGAAGATCGTTCAATCTATATTTTTGACGAGTGGGCAGCGGATCAGGATCCGGGCTTCAAAGAGATTTTTTATCACAGTATTCTACCCGAGTTAAAAAAGCACAATAAAATGGTTATCGTGATCACTCATGATGATCGCTATTTTCATTTAGCTGACAAATTAGTGAAGATGGAAGGCGGCAAGATATTAGACGAAGGACATAAGGAGAATAGGGACAGAAGTAAGATGAAACACAGCGGTGGGACAGAAAATGCTAGCTAACAAAAAAGGATCAAAAGATGATTTAGAACTGGCTAAGTTCTTTAGATCGTTTGAACTCTCTACTGAGTTTAGAGAATTACTGTACTCCAAGAAACCTATTTATTACCACCTTCCACAGTTGATCAAGGGCGTTATCGAATACCAATTTCTTACTTACTATTTTGCCAGGGTTCCTAAATGGCGATTGCTTGTACGAAAACTCGTGTCGAAAAAACGTATCGTTCCAAACTATGTGATGACTGGGCCGATAAAGAACGGCTCCAGTGATCTGGTGAGTCATCTCCTGATGCATCCTAATATTATGCATCCTTTGGCTAAAGAAATGATGTCACTCCAATTAAAAAATTGGCGTGCCTACTACCCTACGGTTAAAGAAAAACAAAGATTAGAGGAAAAAAGCGATCATATTATAAGGTGTGGCTATCTTGAACCCTTTCTAAATAATATGACGTTGATGGATAAACTTTACGATCTGAATCCTCAATCTAAGATCATCATAACGTTAAGGGATCCAGTTGCCAGGGCTTATTCGCAGTGGAAGTGGGAAATTTTTCTGGGTGGAGAAGGTCTCAAAAAGGATTCGTATTTTGAGAGTTTCAATAATTATACTGAGCGTGCGCTTGAGTTTTTTCCAAGTATTTCTATGAAAACAGTCTGCGGGTTTCCAGTTCTACAGACAGGTATATACCACAACGCTGTGGAGCACTGGATTAATCGGTTTGGCAGAGAGAATGTTCTGGTTCTTGATGTTGCAGAATATTTCTCAAACAGGCAGCCCACATTGGAAAAGATGCAGAGATTTCTCGACCTGCCTGTAATTCATATCCCCGAGTACGGTAAAAAAGCCAACGAAAACCCTATTCAGCTGCCGCCTCCAGACCAAAAAACAAAAGCAGCTCTTGCCGAGTTTTATAGACCTTACAATCAAAAACTCTTCGACATAATTGGAACTGATTTTGATTGGAAGTGAGGAAATAAAAATAGTTCGGTGCCTTTTACAGATTATCGAGGGTAGTTAATGTGAATAACGAAAAGCTTTATCTAAAAGAAGATGCTTACTTTGAGCCGCTATTGAATCATTGGTATGCGTGGCCCTATCTGTTGCCTCCAGTTACAGGAGCACGACATATAGTGAATACTCATCGACGAATTATGCAGTCGTTTGTCAAGAACTATAAATTACATATAATCGCGTCCAAGGATTCGAATTTTACGGGGAGCGAATTCCTAAATTGTACTGAAGACCAAGTTGACGATATTAGGGCTCTGATTGAGGAAATAGATGAAAAGTGCAGTGACCTTATTGAGTTATCAACTGCTGTAAAACTGTTAGACGACTTGCTGTACAAGCATACGAGTGGCGAGAGTATCGAATATCTCTACCCACAAGTTCCGGATCCTCTTAAAGGCTGTGTCGAAATCTTTTTGGATATGGAACATCGAGCCTCTTACCGACTAATCGAGCCGTTGCTATATAGAAGCACTTATTATAAACCCTCACTACAAAGTCTATCCTTTGGACTTCTCTCCAAAGTAGGAGAGCGTCCTTTTGTTTTAAGTACACCCCGTTTGCCTGATGAAAATCATATGCAGGTTAACGCTGATTTTAGTGCGCCCATAGTCGATGCAATTTTTAGAACAAGAGAGAAACCTCTATCCTCGGAAGAGATTGATGGCCTGTTTAAAAACTACGAACAAACAGGTGGTGTTTCTTACCAGGATTTATTTACGGCAGAAAAACCGAAGCACTCTCACGTTCCTGTAGAGGAGGGCGTAAGGCTAAGCTACACGGGGCATGCAGGCTTCCTAATAGAGACCAAAGATATAAGCATCATGGTTGATCCAATCATAGCTTCCCGAGAAAAAGGCAACGAAGAGGTAATGATTAGTTTTAGCGAGTTGCCAGAAACAATAGATTATATTCTCCTTACCCATACCCATATGGATCATGCCAATCTGGAAACGCTGTTGCAGCTACGCTACAAAACTAAAATGATCATTGTGCCTAAAAACAATGGAGGAACTCTTGCCGATCCGTCACTGCGCTTGTTATTAAAGCAGTTAAGTTTCACAGTCACCGAAGTTGATGATCTGGACGAAATCACGATTCCTTGCGGGCGTATTGTCAGTCTGCCTTTTCTGGGAGAACACGGTGATTTAAATATTCGGTCTAAGACTGCTTGGTACGTTGAAGTCTATGGTAAGAAGTTTTTTTTTGGTGCTGACTCATCTAATCCGGACCGTCATTTGTATGAGCGACTGGGGAAAATTTTCACTGATCTTGATTTTCTTGCAATAGGCATGGAGTGTGTTGGTGCGCCTTATACCTGGGCGTATGGTGCTCTACACACGAAGAAGGTTTCGAAGGCGATCAAAAACTCAAGGCGTTTAGATGGATCAGACTGTGAGCAGGCTCTGCCCATGGTGAAAGCCTTTAACGCGAAGCAAGTCTATGTCTATGCGATTGGATTGGAAGAGTGTTTCAAATATTTTAACGGGCTTGAACATGATGACGATTCCAGGCAAGTTTTAGAATCAAACAAATTTGTTGAAGCATGTAAAAATATAAATGTCCCAGCTGAGATTCTGTACTGTAAGAAAACAACTGTTCTTGTGTAGTACTGGCTTATAAAAATAAAGAATAAAGAATAAAGAATAAAGGATAAACAAGGCGCTTATGGAAACTATTCATGACTATCTCGCAGCTCATGCTCACTCTAAAAAAGATAATGAAGCGTTCACTTTTATTGAAGATAATGGTGAAAAATCGCTCATCTGTTTCGCTGATCTGCATCGAAGGGCTCAGTCCATTGCTCAGTATCTAGTCACGGAGTTTGAACCTGGGACGAAAGTCGTTTTATTGTTTCCCCAAGGTCTCGAGTATATCCAGGCATTTTTGGGGTGTCTGTATGCAGGAGTTGTGGCGGTCCCGCTGTATCCACCGAGTAGTGAAAAACATGCCGGGCGTGTCCTGACTGTTATAGATGATTGCAAGGCAAAATTAGTACTGACCACCAATGCTCTAAAGTCGAAGCTGGAGGCCGCATTGTCACCATTGCCCGTGGTGGGCTTTGAGCAATTAATCGAACCCGCCCCTGTTAGCCTGGAAACGCCTCCCACTGCCGATCAAATTGCGTTTCTGCAATATACGTCTGGCTCTACAGGATCACCAAAAGGGGTGATGGTTTCTCACGGAAATATTATTGCTAATTTGAAATTGCTTGAGGAGGCAACTAGCTGTTCTCAAGAAGATGTGTTTTGTAATTGGCTGCCCCTATTTCACGATTTAGGTCTGGTCAATACACTCTTATTGCCTATTTACCTAGGCTCCCATTCGATCTTAATGTCTCCTGCTCGCTTCATAAAACGTCCATTAGTTTGGTTGAAGGCCATCACCGAGTATCAAGCAAGTATCTGCGGCGCGCCCAATTTTGCTTTCGATCATTGTGTTGAGCGTATACCACCTCATAAGTTAGCTGGTATTGACCTTTCTTCTTGGCGTATTGCCTTTAATGCCGCTGAGCCTGTAGACGCAGACACAATGCTGCGATTCAGTGATCGTTTCTCGCGAGTTGGTTTTAAGGAGTCTGCTTTATTTCCCGCTTATGGCATGGCGGAAGCAACGGTGTTTATTACCGGTGGGTCTCATTCGAAAAGCTATCTGGCACAACCGTTTTCCTCCGACGCTTTGCAAAGAGGGCAGGCCGAAAGCTCAGAAGGTTCTGATAGTGAGCAGATTCTTGTTGCCCATGGTCGTGTTCAAACGGATCATCATCTGAAGATCGTTTCACCTGAAACGGTGACGGAGCTCCTTGACGGTCAAATTGGTGAAATTTGGTTTGCTGGCCCGAGCCTTGCTCAGGGTTATTGGAATGATGCTGAGAAAACCACAGCTGCATTCGGGGCCCAATTGAAAGATGACCCGAATAAATATCTACGCACGGGTGACTTGGGTTTTATACATCAAGGCGAATTGTATATTTCAGGTCGTATCAAGGATGTGCTGATCATAAAGGGACGCAATTATTACCCTCAAGATTTTGAGAAGCTAGCTTATAACGCCTGCGCGGGACTGAAACAAAATGGAGCTGCTGCTGTTGATGTAAATGGCAAAGCCGTCTTGCTGCTAGAAGTAAGCCGGAGCATGCAGAAGGAGTTTGACTACAAACTCGCGTGTGAAATTATCCAAGCCGCCATATTTGAACATTTTGAGGTTATTCTGGAGGATATTGTTTTTCTTAGAGCCGCGAGACTAAACAGAACCTCGAGTGGGAAAATTCAGCGTTCTTTAATAAAATCGCGATATCTGTCTGAAGACTTGAATTGTTTATACTCGTTGGTAAAAGGACAATCGGCCGAAGACATCCCGCTGCAGACAGAGCAAGCAGTTGTTTCTGTTTCGAAGCTGGAAGCTGAACTTTGCGCTCTGTGGCAGGAGGTCTTTGGCCTTGATCATATTGGAGTAGAAGAGAACTTTCTGAATTTGGGAGGCCACTCCTTACTCGCTACCAGTTTAATCTCACAGATCCAAAAGAAATGGCATGTGGAAATTTCGATCAGAAGTTTCTTCACCGCGAACACTGTTCGCAAACTTGCTAAGGTGATAGAAAACACCTCTACTCATCAACCTCTGGAAATTCTGCCAGTTGCAGTCAGCGATCCTTTATTGACCTCTTTCGCTCAGGAGCGCTTGTGGCTGGTCAACCTGATCGAAACAGACCAAGCTCAGTATAATCTGTCATTTTCTCTAAAACTCTACGGAGAATTGAACGAAACATTCTTGTTAAAAGCGTTCAAGACAATATTAGCTCGGCATCAAGCCTTAAGAACAACATACAAAGAAGAAGATGGACAAGTCTTTCAAAAGATTCAAGAGTCGTTCCAATTCGATATACCTGTTATTAATTTAGTCGAATTAACAACAATCGGCCAAGAACAGAGAGTTGCGGAATTAACCCAAGAAGAGGCCGGAAGGCTATTCGATCTGTCTCAAGATTTAATGCTGCGGGTCAAGCTTCTGAAGCTAAATCCGCAGTCACACATTTTATTAATTACAGTGCATCATATTGCGGCCGATGGTTGGTCACTGGGCGTTCTAACGAAAGAGCTTAATGCTCTTTACTCCGCTTATGCACATGGTTTGGAAAATCCTCTTGCCCCATTAAATATTCAATACACTGATTACGTTTACTGGCAACGAGATAGGCTTAAGGAAAATGTTTTACAAAACCATTTGGACTATTGGAAGGGTCAATTAAGTAATTTGCCGGTCATCCACAGCTTGCCCTTGGATCACCCCAGACCTGCAGTTCAAACCTTTAAGGGAGCATCTGTCTATCACACGCTTTCTGAAGATCTTCAAGAAGGCCTGCACAGCCTCGCCAGGAAAAATGATGCAACACTTTTTATGCTTTTGAATGCTGCGTTTGCCAGTTTCCTGAGCCGCTATACAGGCGAAAGTGACATTGTTATTGGTTCTCCGGTTGCCAACAGAGAACAAGCTGAGCTTGCTCCGTTAATTGGTTTTTTCATCAATACCCTAGTTTTTCGTTCAGACCTTTCGGCTGATCCTACTTTTCTTGAATTGCTTGAGCAGAGCAAGGAACGCATTTTCGCTGCTCAAGAACACCAGCAGACTCCGTTTGAAAAATTGGTGGATGAATTACAACCAGAACGAAGTCTAAGTCATAGTCCTTTATTTCAAGTTATGCTCAGTTTCCAAAATCAAGAAATTGAGTCATTGAATTTACCCGGGTTGGAAGTAAAGCGGCTGCAACCAACAAACACTGTTGCTCAATATGATCTGACGCTGATAGTTCACGAGCGTGACAACAGCTTAGATATGGAATGGCAATATGCCACCGATTTGTTTTCTCAATCCACGATTGAGCGAATGATTGGGCATTTTGAGGTTCTACTTCAAGGGATTATCAAGTCTCCGCAAAAACAAATCAGTCAGCTCCCTTTGCTCAACAAAGAGCAATCTACACAGCTCTTACACAGTTGGAATGACACTGCGTCGGATTATCCGCAGGATAAATGCATTCATGAATTGTTTGAAGAGCAGGTTGAACGTAATCCAGATGCCGTTGCGACGGTGTTCAATAAAGAGGAATTAAGCTATGACGAGTTAAATCAAAGAGCGAATCAACTAGCCCACTATTTGGTGAGTCAAGGTGTTACACCTGATTCTCTGGTGGGAATATGTGTTGAGCGATCGCTAGATATGTTGGTTGGTGTACTGGCTATTATGAAATCAGGTGGGGCTTATCTTCCGCTCGATCCGAGCTATCCGAAAGCACGATTAGAATACATGATAAAAGATTCAGGTGTGCAGTGGGTGATTACCCAAAAGCATTTGGCCGAGCAATGTTCAGTAGATCAGGTTATTTGTCTGGATGATGAGAGTCTCCGTGATGAGTTAACACAATTGGGCCCATCCAATCTGAATAAAAATAGTTTGGGACTTACGCCGAATCACCTGGCTTATTTAATCTACACCTCAGGGTCAACTGGCAAACCTAAAGGGGTAATGCTGGAACATCACAACCTGACAAACTTTCTAAGCGCAATGCAGGTAGAACCCGGAATGACGAAAGAGGACAGGTTATTAGCGGTGACCTCTCTTTCTTTTGATATCCATGTTCTGGAACTGTACCTGCCATTGATTGCAGGAGGGCGTGTGGTGATTGCCTCTTCAGAGGATGTCCTTTCTCCTGATAATCTTGAACAGCTGATAGACGATCATCGAGTAACCAGCATGCAGGCGACGCCAGCAACCTGGAAAATGTTGGTGAACAATGATTGGAAACCCCAGCATACACTCAAAGTGCTTTGCGGAGGAGAAGCTTTAAGTCGAGGATTGAAAGATGAGTTACTTAGGCGAGACGCGATTGAACTTTGGAACATGTACGGCCCAACAGAGACAGCTGTTTGGTCTGCGATACGAAGAATTGAAGATGTTGTTTCTCTGGGGTCCCCCATTGCAAATACACAGTTTTATGTTTTAGACCCGCATTTAAACCCGGTCCCTGTTGGTGTTGCCGCAGAGTTGTATATCGGTGGTGAGGGTGTTGCAAGAGGGTATCTAAACCAACCTAAACTGACTGATCAACAATTCATTTTGAATCCTTTTTCAAATGCGCAAAATGCTCGTCTATATAAAACTGGTGACCTTGTTCGTTGGCTACCGGATGGGACTTTGGAATATCTGCGTCGAATCGATCTCCAGGTCAAGGTAAGGGGGCATCGAATTGAGTTGGAAGAGATTGAAGCAGGTTTACGACAGCACCCTGATGTTAAAGAAGCCGTAGTCCATGTGTGGACGGAGGGTGAAACTTCTAATTTAGTCGCTTATGTAACAGGGGTCACTCTTGAAATAGAAAAAGACATTCAGCAAAAATTAACAGATTTCCTTGAATCTTTTTTGCCTGGATACATGGTTCCAAGTGCCTATCTCTGTTTAGAAAACATACCATTAACTCCAAATGGAAAAATAAACCGCAACGCATTGCCGGCACCTAAACCCATATGTGAATATGATTACATTCCCCCTCAAACTGACACCGAAAAAAATCTCTGCCAGATATGGCAACAGCTATTAAATATAGAGGTTAAAGAAGAGCAGTGGATTAGTGTAACAAGCAACTTCTTTCATCTTGGAGGCCACTCTTTGCTTGCGGCTCGTTTGGTTTCACAAGTTCGAAAACAATGGAATGTAGAAGTACCGATTAGAATGCTTTTCACAGAACAAACGGTTCGTAAATTTGCAAAAGTGGTTGATCACGCCTCCATCAGTCAAATCCCGAAAATAGTACCTGTATCAACAAGCGGTCTTATACCACTGTCTTTCGCTCAACAACGACTGTGGCTCATTGACCAAATAGAACAAGGCAGTACTCAATACAATCTTAGCCAAGCGTTTCAATTTTCAGGAAAACTAGATGTGGCTGCAATGAACTCTGCTTTTCAGAGCATTGTCGAGCGTCACCCTGTTTTACGAACCACTTTTCAGACAACAGAAGCAGGTGAGGCAATTCAAGTGGTTTGCCCCAACTGGGATTTTTCTATTTCCGTGCTAGATTTAGCCGGCACAACCGAAGAGGAGCAAGAGCAAGCTGCCCTTCGTTACTTAGAAGAAGAAGCGTCTCAGCCCTTTGATCTCAGTACCGATTTGTTGATTCGTGCAAAACTCTTGAAATTTCACCAACACGCTCATGCCCTTTTGGTGACCATGCATCATATTGCTGTAGATGGTTGGTCAGTGGGTATTATTTTTGATGAATTTAACCGCCTATATCGTTCCCCACAGCTTTCGCTACCAAGTCTTGAAATCCAGTATGCCGATTATGCCTACTGGCAAAATAATTGGTTACAAGGGGATGTGTTGGAACATCATCTTCAGTTTTGGAAGGATCGGTTACATGATCTTCCTGAAGTTCATAATTTAGCACTTGATCGACCAAGGAACACTATTCAGAACTATGAAGGCTCTCATTATCACCAAATCCTGAGTGCGGACATCCAAGAAGGATTGAATAATTTAGCAAGAACTTATGATGCTACCTTGTTTATTGTCTTGCAGACGGCCTTCGCCATCTTGTTGGCTCGACACTCCAATAAAGGAGAAAGCGGATCCGACTCTCAGAATATTGTGATTGGTACGCCAGTGGCAAACCGTGAACAAGCTGAATTGTCGCCATTGGTTGGTTTCTTTGTCAATAGCCTAATACTACGAACCAATCTCTCTGGTAATCCCTGTTTTGATAGTTTATTGCTTAGTAATAAAGATTATTTGTTAGATGCTTATGAGCATGCACAAGTACCATTTGAAAAGTTGGTGGATACGTTAAAACAAGAACGTAATTTAAGTCATTCGCCGTTGTTCCAAGTCAAATTAGCCTTGCAAAATAATCAACAAGGCAAGTTCGATCTACCTGGTTTGTCTTACAAACGGATTGAGCAATCTCAATCAGTGGCGCTGCATGATCTTAGTGTCGATATATTTGAAGTGAATGAAAATGGTAACCCTGAAGGCTTAACGCTTGATTGGGAATATGCTACCGCCTTGTTTGATGCATCAACAATTGAACGTATGGCAAAACATTTTGAGGTTTTACTTAAAGGTATTATTGAAAAGCCGCAGGCAAGAATAAGTGAACTTCCCTTTTTAACAACAGCCGAAGTGGAGCAATTACTAGCATGGTCAAAATGGTCATCGACAGGGAATGACTCAACCGCTGTGAGTTTGCCCGCCAGAAAAAGCACATCTGTTTTGGATTTATTTGAGGAGCAGGTCGTAAATAACCCAAATAATATTGCGGTGATGTTTAATGAGTCAACGCACTGCAATGAAAGATTAACCTATAAAGATCTAAATGCTAAAGCGAATCAGGTGGCCCATTATCTTATAGATCAAGGCGTAAAACCCGATACGCTAGTAGGGCTATGTGTTGAGCGTTCGTTGGAAATGATCATTGGTATTTGGGGAATCTTAAAAGCAGGTGGAGCTTATGTTCCTATTGATTCTGACTACCCAGAAAAACACATTGAACACATCTTGGAAGATTCAGGTGTTGAAATCGTGCTTACCAGTTCGGAACTGCTTTCTGAGTTGCCATTTGATGAGTTACAAATTCTGCCCCTTGATGATGAAATGTGGGAAGGGTTTTTAGGGAGTTACTCTCTAGAAAATACTGATCGGCAGATACTTGGAGTTTCACTCAATAATCTCGCTTACGTAATTTATACGTCTGGTTCCACTGGGTTGCCAAAAGGGGTTACTGTTGAACACGCGAGCCTCGTTCAATCAACCTTATCTAGATTTGATGTTTATCAAGAGTCACCTAGTAGCTTCGCTTTATTTTCATCTTTTGCATTTGATAGCTCTATTGTTGGCATTTTCTGGACGTTGGTTTCAGGTGGAAAACTATGCATTCTGGACATCAAACAAGGAGTCGATTTAGCACAATTCCAATCCTTGATGATAGAAGAGCACGTCAGCCATTTTCTCACGCTACCCAGTGTGTATCAGGCAATGTTGTCTTCAGACTTGCAACCGGCCTCTTCTCTTAAAACGATTATCGTAGCAGGGGAAGCATGTGGTCAGAACTTAGTAGAACAACATCAGTCTCATGAGCAATGGAAAAATTATCGTCTTTTCAATGAATATGGACCGACAGAAGCTTGTGTATGGAGTAGTTATTATGACTGTACCCATCATACAGGTGAGGCCATACCCATTGGAACTACCGTTCCTCATGCAGAATTGTTTGTCCTAGATAGGGAGCTTCAGCTTTGTCCTCTTGGTGTAACAGGGGAACTTTATATTGGAGGGGAGAGCCTGGCTCGTGGGTACCTCAATGCTCCAGAGCTTACCAATCAAAAGTTCATTCCAAGCCCTTTTCATGAAGGCCAACGCATATACAAAACAGGAGACTTAGTCCGCTGCTTGCCAAGTCAGGATGATCTTCCAGGAAACTTGGAATTTCTGGGGCGCCTTGATAATCAAATAAAAATTCGTGGCTTTCGAATTGAATTAGGAGAGATAGAGGCAGAAATAACGAAACATGAATATGTATCAGAAGCAGTGGTGCTTGCGAAAACGACTGACCCGTCTCAGAAATCAAAGCAGCTTGTGGCTTATGTTGTGACTAATAAAAACAACAGTGATGAAGAGTTCAATGAGTCCATTTTCCGTGAGTCCCTGCAATCACATCTGGTTAAATCTTTGCTCAATCACAAGGTTCCCTCTGTATTTGTGATTCTGCAGGCGTTGCCACTTACCCCAAACGGCAAGGTTGACCGAGAAGTACTACAAGCAAAAGAAGTGTCATCTCAACTGACACATCAATATGTTGCACCGAAGACAGACATGGAAAAACAGTTATGCGAGATTTGGCAAAATCTTCTGAAAGTTAACAAGGTTGGAATTACTGAAAACTTCTTTGCTATTGGTGGAGATTCTATTCTTTCCATTCAAGCGGTAGCTCGGGCGGCAAAAGTTGGGTTAGTTTTCACGACGCGTCAAGTCTTTGAATGTCAAACTATTGAAAAACTAGCGCCAGAGGTAAGTTTAGAATTAAAAGTGATAGCCCCACAGATTAGTATTTCTGGGGAACAGATACTAATTCCCATTCAGCGTGAATTCGTATCGACAGACTTGGTCGACCAGCATCATTATAACCAATCCGTATTGCTGACCCTGCCAAAGGATTTTTCTTTGGATGCTTTGCAGCAGATTGTATTAGCCTTGTACCAAAGGCATGACGTATTACGTTTGTCGGCCAGTGGCGATAAGGCGACGTATATTCAATTGACCGATCAACATGTCAATCGCGCCATTGAGTGCACGGATTTAAGTCATCTGCACGGAGCCGCTTGGGAGTCCGCTTTAGAAGAACTCGGGACTGTTGCCAAATCAGGGCTGTCGTTGATCAATGGGGATGTCTTTCGAGCATTGTTGTTTGAAGGTAAGGCTGATCAGCGTCGATTGTTGTTAACTTTGCATCATATGATCGTGGATGGCGTATCCTGGCGAATCCTGCTCGAGGATATGGCTATGGCGTTTGAACAATGGCGACTACAGGAAACCATTTCGCTTCCTCTCAAAACCTCATCCTTCCAACAATGGGGTCAGTACCTGCTAGAGTATTCTAATAGCGAAGCATTTCAATCAGAAAGAGATTACTGGCTGGCACAAGCCATAGAACAGGCAAACGGATTGCCTGTGGATCATAGTTCCGTCGATGACAACCGCATCATCGTCTCCAAGACGATTTCATTCAAACTCACGGTAGCAAAAACTCAAGCTTTATTGAATGACTGTGCGTCAGTTTATCGAACACAGATCAATGACCTGTTACTGTCTGCGCTCTATTTAGCTCTGCAACAATGGACAAGCCAAACAGTCTTTCGTGTTGATCTGGAAAGCCATGGCCGTGAATCATTAACAGAGGCCCTGGATTTGACCCAGACCATGGGCTGGTTTACGAGCGTGTTCCCGGTGACTTTAGGTTTAGACACAGTCTCCTCGATTAGCGATGTGATTAAAACAGTCAAGGAACAATTGAGAAGGGTCCCTCATAATGGTATTGGCTTTGGCCTCTTTCAAAAAATGATTCAAGATGATGCCGATAGAGCGACGTTCGGACAAGCGATGGGCTGCACCTCAGAGATACTCTTTAATTATTTAGGGCAATTTGATCAAGTCGTAAATAAAGATAGTGCGTTTCAGGAAGCATTTGAGCCTGTCGGTGAAGATGTCAGTTTGCAACGCCAACGCAGCCATATGCTTGAACTAAATGGAATGGTTGCTGGTGGTCAATTAGGTTTTTCCTTAAGGTATAATGGGCTGCAATATGCACAAGATACGATGGGATCCTTGGCGCAAGGAATTGAATCTGCGTTATATCAAATCATTGAGCATTGCCAGAGTAAGGGTGCCGGTGGTGTCACACCCAGTGATTTTCCTATCAGCCACGTCAATCAAACTCAATTAGATGAGTGGTATCAAACGTATCCCAACTTTGAAAAACTATACCCCACTACGGGCATGCAACAAGGATTATTGTTTCATAGTGGCCTAGACAATTCGGCCTATCTCACCCAATTGTCTATTGATATCGAAGGCCCTCTCGATTTCATTGCTATGAAACAAGCCTGGAACGAAGTGGTGAGGCGTCATGATGTGTTTCGAACGCTTTTTTCAGATGATCATACTCATCAATTAGTGTTGTCTGAAGTGACTTTGCCTTTCACGGAATTAGACTTGTCTGAATACAACGAGTCAGAACAACAGCAACGATTAGCCCAGTTCCTAAAAGAAGACAGAGCAAAAGGTTTTGATTTGAAGCAGGTGCCATTGATGCGCATCACTTTGATCGCATTTTCACAGCAGCGATATTGTTTAATTTGGTCAAACCATCATGCTTTATCGGATGGCTGGTCATTGCCATTGGTATTGAAAGAAGTGCTGTCACTTTATAAGGAGGCTAGCCTCAGCTCTACTGATAGAGCTTCGACGGGGCAGCCTTGCGTGTCTCAACTATCATCGGTTTTGCCCAAGACACAGCCTTATGAAAACTACATTGCCTGGCTTGGGCAGCAGGATGATGAGAAGGCAAGATCCTATTGGAAGGATATGCTGGCACGTGTTGAAACTCCAACTCAAATCAATGTTGACAGAATTGTTGATGGCCAATCTCGTGGTGCAAGGAAACAAAGTTTAACCTTGACTCAAGAAAAGGGTGCTCAATTGCTATCTTTGGCCAAGCATCACCAAGTGACGTTGAATACTTTGATTCAAGCCGCTTGGGCATATTTGTTACATCGTTATTGCGGTGAAGAACAAGTGGTCTTTGGTGAGACGATTTCAGGTCGTCCACCAGAAATAAACGGGGTAGAGGATATGGTGGGGCTATTTATCAATAGCCTGCCAGTAGTGGTTAATATTGAACTTGAACAGGAAATTGGCACTTGGTTACGGGCAATGCAACAAGCCAGTATTGATCGAGTTGAGCATGCTTTTTTGCCCTTGTCTGAAATCCAAAATCTGAGCCCAGTAAGCAATAGCGGAGGGCGAGAACGCACTCTATTTGATACTTTAGTGGTGTTTGAGAATTACCCAGTTGACCAGGAGATAGAAAAAATTATAGCCGGTTCAGAGTTTAGTGTTACGGATATAAAAAATGAAGAACAAACCAATTATGCGTTAACTCTAATGGTGTTACCAGAAAGCACCGATCTGCATGGCAAGTTGAGTTTTGAATTGGGCTATCGAGCGGAGCGCTACGAAGAAGGGACAATAACAAGAATTTTAGAGCAGTTGGAGTTGATTTTAACAGGGCTGCTGGATCACTCGCACAAAACGGTGGGTGAGTTGTCAATCTTAACAGCTGAAGAAGAACATCGGCTACTGGTCGGTTGGAATGAGACGGCCTCGGATTTTCCGCACGATAAATGCATTCATGAATTGTTTGAAGAACAGGTTGAGCGTACGCCAGATGCCGTCGCGACGGTATTCAATAAAGAGGCGTTGAGCTACGCCGAGTTAAATCAACGTGCGAATCAATTAGCCCGCTATTTGGTGAGTCAGGGTGTAACACCTGATTCTCTGGTAGGAATATGTGTTGAGCGTTCGCTTGATATGTTGGTTGGTGTGCTTGCGATCATGAAATCGGGGGGGGCTTATCTTCCACTTGATCCAAGCTATCCGAAAGCGCGCCTGGAATACATGCTCACCGATTCAGGGGTGCAGTGGGTGATTACCCAAGAGAGTCTTGCAGAGCAATGTTTAGTAGAACAGCCGATTTGTCTGAATGATGAGAGCCTCGTTAATGAATTAGTATTATTAGATCGATCCAATCTTAATAAGGACCGTTTGGGTCTATCCTCGAACCATCTCGCCTATGTGATCTATACCTCCGGCTCAACCGGCAAGCCAAAGGGCGTGATGCTTGAACATCACAATCTGACGAACTTTCTAAGCTCTATGCTGGTAGAGCCAGGGATGAGTAGTGACGATACATTACTAGCTGTTACTTCTCTATCCTTTGATATCCATGCCCTTGAGTTGTACCTACCTTTGATCGTTGGCGGGCGAGTGGTTATTGCGTCTTCTGAGAATGCCCTTTCTGCTGATGAGCTTGGGTCGTTGATTGAAGGTCACCGAGTGACCATCATGCAGGCGACACCTGCTACTTGGAAGATGTTGGTGAGCGACGATTGGGAACCGCAACGCAAACTCAAAGTGCTTTGCGGTGGTGAAGCGTTAAGCCGAGGTTTGAAAGATGAGTTACTCAAGCGAGACGCGATTGAACTTTGGAATATGTACGGCCCAACAGAGACGGCTGTTTGGTCTGCAACTCAAAGGATTGAAGACGTTGTTTCTCTGGGGACTCCCATTGCTAATACCCAGTTCTATGTACTTGACACTCATTTAAACCCAGTTCCACTTGGGGTCGCGGGAGAGTTGCATATTGGCGGTGAGGGTGTTGCAAGAGGGTATTTGAATCAACCTGATTTAACTGCAGAGAAGTTCATTCAGAACCCGTTCGCTGACCATAATGACAATCGTATTTACAAAACCGGCGATCTTGTTCGTTGGTTGTCAGATGGAACTTTAGAGTATATCGCCCGTATCGATGCGCAGGTGAAAGTTCGAGGATTTCGTATTGAGCTTGGTGAAATTGAATCACGGCTCGATGAATACCCTGACATCAAGGACAGTGTTGTTATTACGCAAGGAAAAGAAAGCAACAAACAACTCATTGCTTTCTATCTATCTAGAGATAAAGAGGATGACAATGGTGAGGTTAATAACAATAGTATAAAGCCACTCGATGAAGATCTAAAAGCACATCTGCGGCAAACTTTACCTGAGTATATGCTGCCCACAGCATTTGTCAGCCTTGAGACGATTCCTCTGACCCCCAACGGCAAAGTTGATCGCCGCGCTCTAGAGCACATGGATGTGAGCTTAAAGCCTAGGCGGGCTTATCTTGCCCCATGCAATGCTACAGAAAAACAACTCGTTGCTATCTGGGCGGAAGTATTGGATGTAGAGCCAGAGAAGATTGGGATCAATGACAGCTTCTTTGAACTGGGTGGGCATTCGGTGCTGGTTACTCAAATTACTGCTAAGGTTCGTGACCAACTTGGCATAGATTTACCCATAAAGGCTCTCTTTGAACAAGATAATATCGCCGATTTAGCACAATTGATCGCTGAATCGGAAAGAAGTTCAGTCCCAGCGATATTACCTGTTGATCGTGTCGAATTAAACGCGAATGCTGGCCATGAGTTGCCCTTAAGTTTCATCCAAGAACGGTTATGGTTTATTGATCAACTGGTGCCTAATGATCCCAGCTATAACATTCCTGGGGCAGTGGCCTTCAGCGGTGAGCTTGATATTGATCATCTTGAGCAGGCATTTAACCTGATTATTGCTCGTCATGAAAATCTTCGTACCCTCTTTCCCAGCCAGAAGGGCCAGGCTCAGCAATGCATCCTCGATTTTTTAGACTTTAAACTCGAACGCATTGATTTGAGCCATTACAAAAGCCATGGAACCCGTCATAAGAAAGCTCAAAAACTCTGTCAACTTGAAGCAGCAACACCTTTTGATTTAGCCAAAGGACCACTAATCAGAGGCCAGATTATAACGCTTGCTGCACAAGAGCATATTCTCATGCTGACTATGCACCACATTATCACTGATGAATTGTCCGTGGGGATATTGATAAAAGAGTTGGGCTTGATTATGGATTGCTTGCAGAAAGGGCAAAGTCCAGACTTACCTCCATTGCCCATCCAGTATCTGGATTACAGTATTTGGCAAAGAAAATTGCTGGAAGAGGACGGGTTACTTCAGCAGCAACTGATCTATTGGCAAGAAAAACTCGCTGGTGTTCCTGAGAGTCTCAATCTGATGACTGATTACCCGAGACCGCGTATTCAGGATTCTTCAGGAGCTACTAGCAAAGTATTCCGTTTGGATACTAAACTCACCAGTAAGTTAAAAGGTTTAGCAAAGCAACAGGGTTGTACACTTTTCATGACTCTGCTGGCCGCTTTTAAAGTTTTACTCTATCGCTACACCAGTCAAGAGGATATTTGTCTCGGTAGTCCTATCGCAAATCGGCAATACGAAGAAACAAAAAATTTAATTGGTATGTTTGTCAATACGATTGCTTTGAGAAGCCAGGTCGGGGGCGAAACATCTTTTAATGCTCTATTAACTCAAGTAAAAACTACTTGTTTAGAAGCCTATGAGCACCAAGATACCCCTTTTGAGAAAATCGTTGACCTCGTACAACCCGAACGCAATACCAGCATTAGCGCTATTTTTCAAATCATGTTCATCTTGCACAATGACCAAATGGAATCGCTTGAGCAGCATATCCAGTCATATCCGTTAGAATACAATTTCAGTAGATTTGATCAAATCATTCATCTTACAGAAACACCAGAGGGGCTGGAGGGGTTCATTGGATACAGGACTGCGTTATATAAGCCGGAAACCATTGAGCAAATGGCTAAGCATTTTATTGCTTTATGCCGAGCTATCACCGCCACACCCAGCGCTAAAGTCTGTGACCTTAAATTTATAGACAACGTTGAAAAGCAGCAACTATTGATAGACTACAACCGCACTCAAGCCGATTACCCAAAAGATAAGTGCATTCATCAACTCTTTGTCGAACAAGTGGCCGTCAATCCTGACAAGACAGCACTTGTTCAAGTTGGATCATCCGGATTGGTAGGTGAAACTGAATCAAAGCTGCTGAGTTATCAACAGCTCTATGAAAAAAGTTATGAGCTGGCGTTATATCTACAATCACTAGGCGTTAAACCTGATAGCCTGGTTGGGCTGTGTGTGGGAAGGTCCATGGAAATGATGGTGGGTATACTGGGTATATTGCAAGCCGGTGGTGCATATGTGCCGCTGGATCCAGACTATCCGGACGGAAGATTGGCTTATATGCTGGAGGACAGTCAAGCGACAATCGTACTTACTCTCGATCAGTTTAAAGATAAACTCAAAGCTCTAGTTACACAGAATACTAAGATCATTGTTTTAGATCAGCAGGATGGCTTTACGCCAGATTTCACGACTAATTTGAAGAGCAAGGAATTTAAATTACGTAATGAAGTCAAACCCGATAATTTAGCCTACGTGATGTATACCTCCGGCTCTACAGGACAGCCAAAAGGGGTGATGATAGAACACAGGATGGTGGTCGATTATTGTTATTCCGTATTTAAAAAAATGGATTTGCATCGTTGTGAGTCTTTTGCTGCTGTGTCTACATTTTCCTCAGACTTGGGTAATATCGCTTTATATGTCCCCATCATGTTTAGCAAAACGATCTATTTGTTTTCTAATTACTATGTCAATCACCCGATTAGGTTGAAGGACTATTTCGACAATCATCCCATTGATTGTATGAAAATTACTCCGTCTCATTTTGAAATGTTTAAAATATCTGATTCGGAAATTGTGTCTGCCGAAAAAGTATTAATTTTTGCAGGGGAGCCCTTGACTAAAAAAATTGTTGATACGGTCAATACTCTGAAGCCCGATTGTAACGTATTTAATAATTACGGGCCGACTGAGACAACCATTTCCAAGCTATCAACGTCTGAATTAATTAGTGATGATATATCCAGCATTTATTTAGGCAGGCCACTCAGTAACACCCAAGTCTACATTCTTGACCACTACAATCAACCACAGCCTGTTGGTGTGCCTGGCGAGTTACATATAGCGGGTGATGGCGTGGCCAGAGGTTATCTCAATCGCCCTGAACTCACTGAAGAGAAGTTTATCCCCAACCCCTTTAATACAGGCGCTCGCATGTATAAAAGTGGTGACTTGGCCCGCTGGTTGGCCGATGGGAATATTGAATATCTGGGCAGAATAGACACCCAAATTAAAATTAGAGGTTTTCGTATTGAGCTTGGTGAAATTGAAGCCCGACTCAATCAATACCCTGAAATAAAAGACAGTGTGGTGGTGGCTCAGGGGCAAGAAACCAGTAAAAAACTGATTGCCTTCTATACTACTGAAAATGCGGTGGAGGGCTGCTGCCCCGGGAAGAATGACGCTATCAATGAGAGTCTAAGAGAGCATCTGCTGCAAACTTTGCCAGAATATATGCTGCCGATGTTATTCGTAAGCCTTGAGGCTATTCCACTGACTCCTAATGGAAAAGTTGACCGCCGCGCTTTAGAGCGAACGGACGTAAGCTTTGAGTCAAATCAAACTTATCTAGCCCCACGCAATGATATGGAACGACATCTCGTTGTTATCTGGGCTGATATTTTAAATTTAGAGCCAGGGAAGATAGGGGTCAATGACAACTTCTTTGAGCTGGGTGGACATTCACTACTGGCTGTATCGCTTGTCTCTAAAATCGATAGCGAAGTCGGACTGGATTTACCTTTGTACGCCCTCTTTGATTTACCGACCATAAGTGGCACGGCAGAAGTTCTTAGTGTCGCACAATATCAGGATGAAGAGCTTTGGGATGAAGATGATATTGATCAGATTGAATTTGAGGAAGGAACACTATGAACATAGCTACGTTGATTAATGAGTTAAATGCTAAAGGTATAAAGCTTTGGCAAAAGGATGGGGAACTTAAGTTCAAGGCTCCAAAAGACATTTGGACGAATGAAATACGTGAAGAAATTACTGCTAATAAGGGAGAAATAATTGCATTTTTGCGTCAAATATCAAAAACAAACAAGATTCCACCCATCCTTCCAGCCAATAGAACAGACGAGGATGGCAACGCTATTCAAACATTCCCTCTGAGCTTTGTCCAGGAACGATTATGGTTCTTGGATCAACTGGAATCCAGTGTCGGTTATAATATCACTAAGGCAGTTACCATCTGCGGCGATGCGGATAGCCGCCCCCTTGATATTAATCATCTGGAGCAGGCATTAAACCTGATTATTGCCCGCCATGAAAATCTACGCACCATCTTCCCCATGCAGGAGAGTCAAGTCAGGCAATGCATCTTGGATAGTCTGGATTTTAAACTGGAACGCATTGATCTGAGTCATTACAAAAGTAATGAAACCCTTCATAAGAAAGCTCAAGAGCTTTGCCAAAATGAAGCCGCAAAGCCGTTTGATTTAGCCAAAGGACCCTTGATCAGAGGTAAATTGATCAAACTCACTGGGCAAGAACACATTCTCATACTGACTATGCATCACATTATTACTGATGCCTGGTCGATGGGGGTATTTGTCAAAGAATTTGGTTTGATCATGGATTGGCTGGGCCAAGGCAAGAGTCCGGACTTACCCTCATTGCCTATCCAATATCTGGATTACGGAGTGTGGCAAAGAAAATTATTGGAAGAAGATGGGTTACTTGAGCAACAACTGGCCTACTGGCAAGAAAAACTGGCTGGTGTTCCAGAGAGCCTCAACCTGATAACTGACTACCCCAGGCCGAGTGTCCGAAGCTTTGCGGGGGCCAGGCAAGATTTCCGTTTGGATGCTCAACTTACCAGTCAGTTAAATAATTTAGCAAAACAACAGGGCTGTACACTTTTCATGGCCTTACTGGCGGCCCTTAAAACTTTGCTTTATCGCTATACTGGTCAAGAGGACATTTGTCTCGGTAGTCCTATTGCTAATCGGCAATATGAGGGAACAGAAAATTTAATCGGCATGTTTGTCAATACAATTGCTTTGAGGAGTCTTGTCGAGGGCGAAGCATCTTTTAATACTCTATTAACCCAAGTTAAAACTACTTGTTTAGAAGCCTATAAGCACCAAGATACCCCCTTTGATAAAATTGTTGATTTGGTACAACCGCAGCGTAGCTTGGCGATTGATCCCATATTTCAAATCATGATTGTTTTACAAAATACGCCAAGGGAAGTGCCCGAGCAATTTATCCAGCCCTATCCTTTAAAAGGTGAAATCAGTAAGTTTGATATTAATTTCGAATTTACAGAAACCCTAGAAGGACTAGAGGGTTCAATTGAATATAGAACCTCACTCTACAGCCCACAAACCATTGAGCGTATGGCGCAGCATTTCATTCGCTTGTGTCAGGCGATCATCAGCACTCCCACCGTTAAAATCAGCGAGCTTGAGTTTATTGGCGACGCAGAGAAACAGCAATTGCTGATCGACCACAACAAGACTCAAGTCGACTATCCAAAAGATAAATGTATTCACCAGCTCTTTATCGAGCAGGTAGCGATCAATCCAGACAAGGTAGCAGTTGTGTATCAAGATGAGGCCTTGAGTTATCAACAGCTCTATGACAAGAGTCATGATCTCGCTTTATATTTACAGTCATTGGGCGTCCAACCGGATAGCCTAGTTGGGCTATGTGTAGAAAGATCTCTTGAGATGATAGTGGGGATACTGGGGATCTTACAGGCCGGTGGTGCTTATGTGCCGCTGGATCCAGACTACCCAGATGCCAGACTGGCTTATATGGTGGAAGACAGTCAAGCATCCGTCATTCTGACTCAAAAAAAGCTACAGGATAGGCTAAGAGACTTAACCACAAAGGATACTCAATTAATTACGTTAGATCAGCAGTGGCCTGAAATTTGCGATTGTGCTGCTGACTTAACCGCTAAACAAGTCAAATTAAAGCAAGAGGTGAAATCCAATCATCTGGCTTATATGATTTATACCTCTGGTTCTACTGGTAATCCTAAAGGGGTAATGGTGGAACATAGAAGTTTAGTCAATCACAATACCTATGCAGGAGCAAAATATCAAATAACAAAGAATGATAGACAGTTTCTATTCTCTAGTATGAATTTTGATTTATTTATAGAAGAGCTATTTGTTATTTTAAATAATGGGGCTCAGTTGCTTATAGAACAAAAAGATAATTTGCTAACACTCCAATATTTTAAAAATCTTATCAAAGTTCACAATATTACAGTATTAAATATTCCAACTGCTTTCTTTCATCAACTCGTTGTATCAGACATTCCATTGGATAGCATAAAAAATGTGATTATTGGTGGAGAACAACTGGAATATTCGAAAGCACAAACATTCACTAATAAATATTCTAATATCAATCTATACAATACTTATGGACCGACAGAAACAACAATTATAAGTACTGTCTCGTGTGTCACCAACGGTCTTATTAGTCAACATAATGCTGCTCCTATTGGCCATCCAATCTCCAACACGCAAGTCTACATCCTTGACCAGCACAACAATCCCGTTCCTACTGGGGTACCCGGTGAGCTACATATTGCAGGAGATGGTCTTGCCAGAGGCTATCTCAATCGCCCTGAACTCACTGAAGAGAAATTTATCCCCAACCCCTTTAATCCCGGAACCCGCATGTATAAGAGTGGTGACTTGGCCCGCTGGCTAGGTGATGGCAATATTGAATACTTAGGGAGAATAGACACTCAAGTAAAAATTCGTGGTTTTCGTATTGAGCTTGGCGAGATTGAAGCTCGACTCAATCAATACCCCGAGATCAAAGACAGTGTCGTCATTGCCCAAGGCCAAGAGGGCAACAAAAGTCTCATCGCCTTCTATGTGGCTAAAGGGAGCAAGGATGAGCAGATTATTAAATTGGTTCATGAAGACCTCCGAGCCTATCTCCAGCAAAACTTGCCTGACTATATGTTGCCAGTAGCATTTGCCAGCCTGAAGGTTATTCCATTGACGCCCAATGGCAAAGTAGACCGCCGTGTCTTAGAGCGCATGGAGGTGAGCCTGGAATCAAGTCAAGCCTATCTTGCCCCGCGCAATGCTACAGAAAAACAACTGGTTGCTATCTGGGCTGAAGTTTTAGACCTCGAGCCAGAGGAGATCGGGGTCAATGACAACTTCTTCGAGCTCGGTGGCGACTCTATTAAAACTATCCAAATTGTCTCCAAAGCGATAGAGAATCATATTCACTTTGATATTCGTGATATGTTCAACTACCAGAATATTCATGAGTTATTGCAATATTGTGATACCACAAAAGTTAGAGTAATTCTTAAGGAAGAAGGTATCTTGCAAGGTGTGGTCGACTTAAGCCCTATTCAATCTTATTTCTTTGAAAGCGTTAAAACCGACAATCATCATTTTAATCAATCCGTCCTGTTAAATCTGAACGTCCGTTTGTCGATTGAAGTTCTGCAGGAATTGATCACACCCTTACTGGAACAGCATGATGCCTTAAGGTTTCGATTTACTAAAGATGACAACGGCTGGCAGCAGCACTATCTTGGCTCTGTTGCCAATACACCAGAGATGCTCGGGATCCATTCTTACGATATAACAGAGCTTGATGAAAAGCAGGTCTCTGACTATATACAACAGACCTGTAATCATTGGCAAGCTCGGCTTGATCTGGAAAAAGGACCTATCATGAGGTGGGTTTATTTTGATTCTAAGGGCAATGGATGTGATCAGTTAGCGATCATAGTTCATCACCTGGTGATTGACGGTGTATCCTGGCGTATTTTGTTAGAGGATCTAAATCAGCTTATAGGGCAACAATTAGCGAAGCAACAACTACAACTATCGCAAAAAAGAAGCTCCTATCGAAACTGGGTTGACTCTTTAGCCGCCTATAAAGAATCTAAGCAAGGCCAAAAAGACCTAGCATTCTGGGTTGAGCAAAGCAAAAAACTTCAGCACACCAGCAATGCCTTTGTCGCCAAAGCCTATCAAAGTCAGGATATTCAGCATACGAATGTTCTCTTGTCAAAACCCAATACGGGAAAATTGCTGAAACATTGTCATCAGGCTTATGGCACAGACATAAACGATCTCTTACTTACTGCGTTGATGCTGAGTTACTACCAAGTAACAGGCAATAATAACCTGATGCTTGATGTAGAAGGGCATGGGCGAGAACAAATTGATCCAGCCATTGATATTACAAAAACACTGGGCTGGTTTACCAGTATCTATCCGGTTAGTTTCGAGCTATCAAATCCAGAGGATATCGGGCAAAGCATTAAGGAAGTAAAAACCGCTTTACATGAAATACCGAATAAAGGCGTTGGTTTTTCAATTTTTCGCTATATCAACCAACATGAAGCCATCAAAGAAATCCCGGAAGCCCAAGTTGTCTTTAACTTCTTAGGTGATTTTCAGTCAAACGAAAGAGAATCAGCTAATAATTATTTTACATTCAGTGAAAATTCCAGCGGCGACGCTAGTTCCCAACGAAAAGAAGTCGATAAACTCGTTACTATTAACGGCTTGGTGGTATTCGGCCAGTTATCTTTTACCTTTAGTTATCCTGAGGAATGGCAAGGTCAAAAAATCAGTCGTTGGCAAACGCACTTTATTTCAGCGTTAGAAGAACTGATTGAGCATTGTGATGATTCTCCCCGGATGGGATACACGCCTAGTGATTTTCCGTTGTTACCCGCTTCATTAACCCAGTTGGGCAAAATAACGCTAGACCTGAAAGAACATCAGGATACCCAACTGGATAATATACAGGACATTTATCCATTAACCCCTTTGCAATCAGGAATCCTGTTTGAAACCCTCCACGCGCAAACAGACGAAAATAAAGGGATGTATTTGACGCAATCTGCCATTGGTATCAATGGCCAAGTCGATATTAGTATGGTGCAACAAGCCTGGCAATTGATCTTGAATCATTATGATGCATTACGAATGCATGTTATCACCGCTAATGCAGCCAATATCAACATGGACTTGCAAGTCATTCTCAAGCAAGTAGAGATAAAGATTAACAGGGTTGACTGGTCTGAAAAAACTCATACAGAGCTTAAACCTGCCTGTGAACAATGGATGCACGAAAGTAAACGCTCAGGCATAAGTCTCGATCAGGCTCCATTGATGCGCATTAGCCTTTTTCAAGGACAAGAATCCTGCTATATGCTTTTCGAACAACATCACATTGTGATGGATGGCTGGTCGCAGAGCATTGTCCTAGCTAATCTTTTTAAGCTTTATCAAGCACTAATGCAGCAACAAGATTACCAACTTCCACCGGCCGCTCCTTATAGCTCCTATGTACGAGCATTACTCAACCGTAACCATGAAGAGGAAACCTTATATTGGCAAGAATATTTAGCCCATTATGAGGAGAGAACGCCTCTACCGATGAACCATCTGTCTCCCCAGCAGAATATTGCTAGGGATGTATTTAACACATCCACTTTTTGCCTGTCCCAAGAGCACTCTATCGAACTCGAACAGTTGATTAAAAAACATAGACTGACGATGAATACAGTCTTGCAATTTCTCTGGGGATTGTTCTTGCACCTTCATAGCGGCAATAAAACCATCACTTTTGGTAGTGTTAACTCTGGGCGTACTGGGATACTTGATATTAAACACAATGATCAAATGGTTGGTTTATGTATTAATACCACGCCAACCTGCATTCGATTTGATGCCGATCTCAGTTTGCTGGATCAATTAAAACAGATGCAGAGCAGGGAATCAGAAAAATTAAATTATGAACTCACTTCATTGATTCATATTCAGGAAATATTAGGAATTAACACCAATGAAGATTTTTACCAAACCAATTTTGTCTATGAAAATTATCCGGTAGAACAAATCTCTGAAGCAGACAGTTTGATTAACGATTTCATCGGTAATGAAGCACCCAATTATCCCTTATCGTTTAAGGGTTGGTCTCAAGAAACACTCTCAATATCTTTTGACTATGATGGTTATTATTACAATGAAGAGACCATCATCACCTTGATGGAGCAGTTTAAAAGGTTGACCTTACAGCTGATAGCAGCCCCTGAGGTGACAATAAAAGAAGTTAGCTTAATTTCAGCGCACGAAAAACAGCTATTGCTGGCAGACTTCAATAACACTCAAGTCGAATATCCAAAAGATAAGTGTATTCATCAACTTTTTATTGAGCAGGTCGCTATCAATCCTGACAAGGTAGCGGTGGTGTATCAGGATGAGACATTGAGTTACCAACAGCTTTACGACAAAAGTCATGCTCTCGCTTTGTATTTACAATCGTTGGGCGTCGAACCGGATAGTTTGGTTGGGCTGTGTGTGGAAAGATCCTCAGAGATGATGGTGGGGATACTGGGGATACTACTGGCAGGTGGGGCCTATTTACCGCTGGATCCAGCCTACCCAGATGACAGATTGGCTTATATGCTGCAAGATAGTCAAACAGCCATTGTACTCACTAAAGAGAAGCTCAAGGATCAACTAAACTCTTTAGTTGAGAAGAACACTACACTCATTACTTTCGATCAGTTAGAAGGGCAATTGCAATGGCCGGAGATCGTCGATCACGTTTCTCAATTAAAGGGTAAAAGAGTTAAATTAACGTCTGAGGTAAAACCCCATCATTTGGCGTATGTGATTTATACCTCTGGTAGCACAGGAAAATCGAAAGGTGTCGCTATTGAACATAGAAGTGTCATCAATATGGTTCTCAGCCAAGTTCAAGACCTTTCTATTGTAAAAGAAGATACTTTGCTACAGAATTTTTCTATTAGTTTTGATGGTGCAGTTTACGAAATGTATCTGGCCCTATTATCTGGGGCTTCATTAGTTATTAGCTCTAAAGAGGAACAAAGCGACCCAATCAAATTTTTAAATTGTTTAGTGAAAAAAACCGTATCTGTAGCGACAATTACGCCCTCATTTTTAACTGCAATAGGCAAGCAACTATTACCCTTAAGACTGCTCATTTCGGCCGGAGAATCTGCCAATAAGGATATCTTACAGTTCCATTTGGAAAACAAAATAGATTGTATTAATGCCTATGGCCCTACCGAAGCATCAGTTTGTGTGTCGTATTACAAGCTGAATTTAGTAAACAACCATATAAACTCAATCCCGATTGGTTCACCAATCAACAATACGCAGATATTTGTTCTCGACCAATACAGTAATCCTGCTCCGATAGGAGTACCCGGTGAGCTTCATATTGCAGGGGATGGTCTCGCCAGAGGCTATCTCAATCGACCGGAACTCACTGAAGAGAAGTTTATCCCCAACCCCTTTAATCCAGGCACCCGAATGTATAAAAGCGGTGATCTAGCTCGCTGGCTAGAAGATGGGAATATTGAATGCTTGGGGAGAATAGACACCCAAGTTAAGATCCGAGGTTTTCGTATTGAGCTTGGCGAAATTGAAGCGCAACTCAATCAATACCCCGGGATCAAAGAAAGTATAGTCATTACCCAGGAGCGGGAGGGCAGCAAGACACTGGTCGCCCACTATGTGGCTAAAGGTAGTAATGAATCCCAGAGTGTTAATTTGGCTCATGAAGATATCAGAGCCTATCTCCAGCAAACATTACCTGAGCATATGCTGCCATCGTTATTTGTCGGCTTAGAGGCTATACCGCTGACGCCCAATGGTAAAGTTGACCACCGTGCTTTAGA
Organism: Arenicella sp.; assembly: GCA_046709645.1. GTDB lineage: Bacteria > Pseudomonadota > Gammaproteobacteria > Arenicellales > Arenicellaceae > Arenicella. Next base: position 5,203 of record JBKEFT010000004.1, on the reverse strand, counting down.
GCGCATAGATGTGAGCGTGGAATCAAGCCAAGCTTATCTTGCCCCACGCAACGCTACGGAAACACAACTCGTTGCTATCTGGGCTGGAGTTCTAAATCTCGAGCTAGAAAAGATAGGGGTCAATGACAACTTCTTTGAACTCGGTGGCGACTCTATTAAGACTATCCAAATTGTCTCCAAAGCGATAGAGCATCATATTTATTTTGATACTCGTGACATGTTGAAGCATCAAAATATTCATGATCTGCTGCAACATTGTGATACCACCAAATCTAACGAAATTCTTAAAGAAGAAGACACCTTGCGAGGTCCCGTCGACTTAAGCCCTATTCAATCTTATTTCTTTGGGCACGTGCAAACCGATGTTCATCATTTTAATCAATCTGTCCTGTTAAATATGAACGTCCGTTTGTCTATTGAAGTTCTGCAGGAATTGATCATACCCTTGCTGAAACAGCATGATGCCTTAAGGCTACGATATACCAAAGATGGCAACGACTGGCAGCAACGTTATGTTGGTTCTGTTGCTGATACACCGGACGCGCTTGGAATCCATTCTTATGATATAGCAGCGCTGGATGAAAAAGAGATACCTGAATACATAGAACAAACCTGTAATCATTGGCAAACTCGGCTTGATCTGGAAAAAGGTCCCATTATGAGGTGGGTTTATTTTGATTCTAAGGGCAATGGATGTGATCAGTTAGCGATCATAGTTCATCACCTGGTGATTGACGGTGTATCCTGGCGTATTCTATTTGAAGATCTAAATCATCTTATAGGGCAACAATTAACGCAGCAAGAACTACAACTATCGCAAAAAAGAAGCTCCTATCGGAACTGGGTTGACTCTTTAGCCGCCTATAAAGAATCTAAGCAAGGCCAAAAGGATCTGGCATTCTGGATTGAACAAAGCGATAAAGCTCAGCACACCAGCAATGCCTTCGTCGCCAAAGTCTATCGAAACCAGGATATTCATCATACAAATGTTCTCCTGTCAAAACCCAATACGGAAAAATTACTGAAACACTGTCATCAGGCCTATGGCACAGACATTAATGATCTCTTACTGACTGCGTTGATGCTGAGTTACTACCAAGCAACAGGCAATAATAACCTGATGCTTGATTTAGAAGGGCATGGACGAGAACAAATTGATCCAGCTATTGATATTACAAAGACATTGGGCTGGTTCACCAGTTTCTATCCGGTTAGTTTTGAGCTATCAAATCCAGAGGATATCGGGCAAAGCATTAAGGAAGTAAAAACCGCTTTACATAAAATACCGAATAAAGGCGTTGGTTTTTCAATTTTTCGCCATATCAACCAACATGAAGCCATCAAAGAAATCCCAGAAGCCCAAGTTATCTTTAACTTCTTAGGTGATTTTAAGTTAAACGAAAGAGAATTAGCTGAGAATTATTTCACATTTAGTGAAAATTCTACTGGTTACAGCAGTTCTCGGCAAAAAGAAGTCAATAGACTGGTTGCTATTAACGGCTTGGTGGTATTCGACCAGTTATCTTTTACCTTTAGTTATCCTGAGGAATGGCAAGGGCAAAAAGTCAGCCATTGGCAAACACACTTTATCTCAGCGCTAGAAGAGCTGATTGAGCATTGTGATGATTCTCCTCGGATGGGATATACGCCGAGTGATTTTCCGTTGTTACCCGCTTCATTAGCCCAGTTGGGCAAAATAACACTGGATCTGAAAGAACATCAGGATATCAAACTGGATAATATTCAGGACATTTACCCATTAACCCCTTTGCAATCCGGAATCCTGTTTGAAACCCTTTACGCGCAAACAGAAGAAAACAAGGGGATGTATCTGACACAAACCGCGGTCGGTGTTCAGGGGCAAGCCGATCTCAAAGTGATGCAACGAGCCTGGCAAATGATCTTGAATCACTATGACGCATTACGGATGCTCGTTATTCCTGCTGACTCGGCCAGTATCGGCCTTGACTTGCAAGTCATACTCAAACAAGTAGAGATAAAAATTAACGAGGTTGACTGGTCGGAAAAAAGCCACCCAGAACTCAGATCGGCCTGTGAGCAAGAGATGAGAGAAAGTAAATCATCAGGCATCGATCTCTATAAAGCACCATTGATACGAATTAGCCTTTTTCAAGGACAAGAATCCTGCTACATGCTTTTCGAACAACATCACATTGTGATGGATGGCTGGTCACAGAGCATAGTCTTAGCGAGTCTTTTCAAGATTTATCAAGCATTGGTACGCCAGCAAGATTATCAACTCCCACCATCCGCTCCTCATAAAGCTTATGTACAAGCGTTACTTAATCGTAACCAGAAAGAGGAAACCGCATATTGGCAAGAATATTTAGCCCATTATGAGGAGCGAACGCCTTTACCGATGAGCCACCAGTCTGCTCTGCAGAATATTTCCAAGGACGGTTTCTATACATCCACTTTTTCTCTATCCGATGAAAACGCTATACAACTTGAGCAGTTGATTAAAAAACATAGACTGACGATGAATACAGTCTTACAGTTTATTTGGGGCTTGTTATTGCATCTTCATAGCAGCAACAAAACCATCACGTTTGGTAGTGTTAGCTCTGGGCGTACCGGGTTAATTGATATTGAACACAGTGATCAAATGGTTGGTTTGTGTATAAATACCACGCCAACCTGCATTCAATTTGATGCCGATCTCAGTTTGATGGATCACTTAAAGCTGATGCAAAACAGAGAATCAGAAAAACTAAATTATGAAGCTATTCCTTTGATTCGTGTCCAGGAATTATTGGGCATCAAAACCAATGAAGATTTTTTTCAAACCTTGTTTGTCTATGAAAATTATCCTGTAGAACAGGTCTCTGAATCAAATAGTCTAATTAAAGATTTTATTGGGAATGAAGCACCCAATTATCCTCTATCGATTGCGGGAGTGTCTAACGAGAAGGTATCTATATCTTTTACCTATGATGGTTTTTATTATGATGATGAGACTATCAACAGTTTAATGAAGCAGTTTGAACGGTTGACCCTGCAGCTTGTGTCAGCACCTGAGGCGACGATAAAAGAAGTTAGCTTAATATCAGCGCACGAAAAACACCAACTGCTGGTTGAATACAATCAAACTCAGGCTGATTATCCCAGTGACAAATGCATTCACCAACTCTTTATTGAGCAGGTGGCTATCAATCCTGACAAGGTAGCGGTGGTGTATCAGGATGAGACATTGAGTTATCAACAACTCTATGAAAAAAGCCATGCTTTGGCGTTGTATTTACAGTCACTGGGCGTCAAGCCCGATAGTCTAGTTGGCTTGTGCGTGGAAAGCTCTCTTGAGATGTTGGTTGGCATACTGGGGATCTTACAGGCCGGTGGTGCTTATGTTCCGCTGGATCCAGATTATCCAGAGGACAGGCTGGCTTATATACTACAGGACAGCAGGGCAGGTATAGTCTTAACCCAAGGCCATTTAAAAGACAAGCTTAATGACGTTATGGGCGGCTCGGGCCAGCTTATTGCACTGGATGCACAGTGGCAACATATCAGCGCTGCGACTGCAACTATGCAATCAGAGGGTATTGATTTAAGCGTGCAAGTCAATTCGCACAATGTAGCCTATGTGATTTATACATCGGGTTCTACAGGTCAGCCTAAGGGAGCGGTGAATATTCACCGAGGTTTTGTCAATCTAACGCACTGGTACACCCGTGATTTAAATATGGTAGCGGAAGATCGCATAGTAATTATCAGTAACACCAGTTTCGATTTAACCCAGAAGAATTTCTTGGGGCCGTTATTGGTAGGGGCGAGTATTCATTTGATAAAAAATTATGATCCTAGCCTGATCAAGCGTTTGATTAAAGAGCAAAGCATCAGTTGGATCAACTGCGCGCCGAGTAGTTTTTATGGATTATTGGAAGATGGGCCGGACGGATTGGACTCTCTTAAGACGGTAGTGCTGGGCGGCGAATCGATTCAGACCAAGAAGTTGCATGAATGGTTCGGTCAGTATAAAGGCAAAGTCAAATTATATAATAGTTACGGTCCGAGCGAATGTAGCGACGTCGTTAGTGTGTATGCCTGCACCGAGCTGCAAGACAACTATCCGATAGGGCGACCTGTGAACAATGTGCAACTTTATATACTGGACGAATATCAACAGCCGCAACCGCCGGGTGTGCCCGGGGAGTTGTATATAGGCGGTGTTGGTGTTGGGCAGGGTTATTTGCATCGGCCGCAGCTTACGCAGGAAAAATTTATCCCCAACCCCTTTAGTTCAGGTTCCCTTATGTATCAGAGTGGCGACCTAGCTCGTTGGCTGGATGATGGTAATATTGAATACTTAGGGAGAATAGACACGCAAGTTAAAGTACGCGGCTTTCGTATTGAGCTTGGCGAGATTGAAGCCCGACTCAATCAATACCCCGAGGTCAAAGACAGTGTGGTCATTGCCCAAGGCCAAGAGGGCAACAAAAGGCTCATCGCTTATTACGTGGCCAGCAATAGCACGGAAGACCAGATTATTGACCTGGATAATGAAGGCTTAAGAATACACCTTCTGCAAACTTTGCCTGACTATATGTTGCCCGTTGCAATTGTCAGCCTTGGGGCTATTCCGCTGACGCCTAACGGTAAAGTTGATCGCCGTGCTTTAGAGCTTATGGACGTGAGTATTGAATCAAGTAAGGCTTACCAGGCACCACGCAATGAAATGGAAAAACAAATGGTTGCCATATGGGCGGAAGTATTAAAACTGGATCCGGAAAAAATAGGAGTCAATGACAATTTCTTTGAGCTGGGCGGGCATTCGCTGTTGGCTACTCAGGTTGTATCTAAAATTCGCAGTCAACTGGGCATAGAAGTGCCCCTTAAAGCATTGTTTAATACAAATACCTTGGCGGCTGTCGCAGAAGTTACTCAAGCTATTAAAGTTCAACATGCAAAGCTGCCGTTGGATGTAGATCTGAATGAAGTTGAATTCGAAGAAACTTCTCTATGACGATTTTTGCGCTGATCAATGAACTGCATGCTAAAGGAATAGAACTGTGGCAGGAGGATGGGCAGCTCAAATTGAAGGCTCCAAAAGGCGCATTAACGGAGCAAATACGTGAGCAACTTGTAAGTAATAAGGTAGAGATCATTGCATTTCTAAACGAAATATCTGCAACAAAAAAAGTTCCACCCATCGTGCCGGTGAAGAGAACCGACGAGGAGGGTC
>JBKEFT010000003.1:0-274068 GCA_046709645.1 Arenicella sp. | reverse complement strand
TAAATTCCCGCTGTTTGTGTGCAGGTCGTGCGCCCAAAGCCGTCAATGTCGGCCACTTGGCTGTATCGACCTCGGCTAACCGTTCGACGACTGGTTGACCATGAAATGTTGGTTGTAGCACCTCTGGGAGGGTCGATTCTGGTTAAGCGATTAATATCATCGTATCGATAATTTGTGGCGTTATTGCGGCCATCTTGTACTGTCGTTACATTGCCAAAATCGTCTAATGAACGACTGATAGAAACACCCTCAGGGTGAATTTCCACTCTGGGTACTCCTAATTTGTATTGAGAGTAGTCTGTTCGATTACCGCGCGCGTCTTCTACCCGAGACACGTTACCTTTACTGTCGTATGAATATTTAGTCAGTACACCATAACTGTTTTCAGACTTTGTATTCCCTCTTGAATCAAAGGTTCGGCTTATTTTTCGATTTGTACCGGCACCAACGCTCTGAGAAGCAACTTGACTGACAATATTTTGACCGTTTATTCGGGGGTAGTACGTCAAAGTGGTAGTCTTTGTTTGTTGGCCAATTTCAACAATACGATGTGGGTTTATATTGTCGGCAAAGTTTTCAAAACGAGTGATAAAGTCAGTGCCATCGCGGGTTATTTTTCTCTCGGTTAAAAAATGTTGATACGTTCTAGGGTCATTATTAAAAATTAACGAATAGGCATACGGAAAGCGTTCATACGGCTCACTTGATAATTGGCGTTTATCATACTTATAGGTTTCTGTTTGAATTAGCCCGTTGCTTAGGTTTTTTATTGTTTTGGTGTCAAGCAAGCCTGCGCGCCATAAATTTAAGGTACCAGAAGACTGAAGGCCAATGCGGACTCTAACTGGTGGTTTGTGATGCCGATATTCCTCGATGCTATTCGGGCCGGTAATTTTAACAATATTGAATGCCTCATTTGAGGAAACAGAGTAATCAAATAGCCAAGTGCCTCTGGCAATGCCTCGGCCCGCGTTAACTTTCGACTTGACCACCAGCGAAACATATTGGCCAGTAAGGGAGCAGTTGCTAAATAGTATGCATTTATAATCATAGTCATACGTTACCGTTGCTCCACTTGGGTGAGTCATTGTCTTTAGATTATTATCACCGGGCTGACCGACCGACTTAGTGTGATAGGAGTATTTCCATTCGCCAGTCGCGGGTCCGCCAGGGATTGAAACTCGAACTAGTTGTTTATAAGCTTGGTTGTTAGGTGGCGTGTAATCAGGAGTGAAGTTGTCGAAGTGATAAGTAACCACCCGAGTTCCATATCGAATAGACGTTAGTTTTGCTTGTTCAGGAAGATTGGTGTTGCTATACGAAAAATCCACACGCCGCCCATCAGGTGAGGTGATGGCTGTATACATTGGGCTTTCCAAATCACTTCGTGAATCATAGGCAATATCGATTCGGTTACCGTTTCTATCCTCAATTTTAGTGGTATACCAAACCTGCTCATCATCGCCTAGTGGCGCGCGCCCCCCGTCTATAAGATAGTTCATGGTGTACTTCATACCCTGAGGATCAATGACTTGATAACCATTCATGCTACCTTGCGAGTTTCTTAAAACATCAAACACCCAATTATCTTTTGAAATAAACGCTGCATTTGTTGAGAAAGAGGAAGGAGACGTATTGCAAAGCAGTTGCCTCTGACTGCCGTCAGGCATTTCCATCACGGGGTTATTCAGCGTTGTTGCCTTAACAGTACTGGTATTAGGGCAAGCAAAATTTGGGTCAAGTAAGTTAGTCCTAATTCTGCCAAAATGCAGTGACCACCCTAGGCCATATGGGCTTGAACGCACTAAACTATTGAAACTATTCGCTTGATTATCTGGCCTTAGATAAATATGGTTAGATGAATAACTGCGCTGTATGCGTATATCTAAGCCACCGTCTCCGGGCACCACCAAATCGGTGTGAACGATACTTAAACTGCCAGAGAACGTATCAATAACCTCATTGGGGGCCAATGAAGTAGCACCCCGGTCAGGGTTCGGCGACGACGCTTCTGAGAAAAAATCTGGCATCATTGCATGCGCTGAGAACGAAAAAAAAGCGACTATTGTCGCGACTACTCTTCTAAATTCCATATTGCCCCTGAGTATATGAGATCGTATTGATTGGCTCTAAACTTTTCAACCTTTACGGGAGCCTATAGCTCCCCTAAGTAAATTTGGTGCGCCCTAAAGGAATTAATTCGAACGCACTTTTCGAGGAATTAGAAGACTGGAACCATTGCCTAAAACCCTACGCTGACGATCTACCGGAGATGGAGCCATGAGTATAAAAACTCCCGCATCAACAACCCTCTCCGAGCTATTTACAAGTCTTTCTAGCGCAGCGCCTAAAGCGACACAAGGAAAAAAGACAGCGCCTTTTTCTGTTCGTCTCACTTTAGATGGGCGAGCATATTTAGAACAGCAAGCCGGAACACAGCATTTAGGCGCATTCATTCGTGACCAGCTTTTGGATAAGAAAGCTAAAAAACGCCGAGTGCTGCGCAAGCCAAAAATAGATGATAAAAATCTAGCAATGGTGTTGTCTCTGCTGGGTGATCAACGCATTGCATCAAATCTCAACCAATTGGCTCGCCATGCCAACATGGGAACTCTGGATTTTGATGATGAAGTGTTAGAGCAAATCCAAGAGGCTTGCGCGGCAATGATAGCAGTGCGTAATTACTTGCTGGATAGTAAGTAATGCTCATTCACGGCAATAAACGTGGAGGTGCAAGGGATTTAGCCCTTCACCTCCTAAAAGAGGAAAACGATCATGTGGAAGTGCATGAATTGCGTGGCTTTATGTCAGATGATTTGGTATCTGCACTTAAAGAAGTTCATGTAATAAGCAAAGGCACACAGGCCAAAAAGTTTTTATTCTCGGTTGGATTTAACCCACCAGAAGATAAACAGATATCAACCCAAACATTCAAACAAGCCATCAAACAGGTAGAAAATGAATTCGGCCTAGAGCGCCAACCTCGCGCCATTGTCTTTCATGAGAAAAAAGGCCGTAGGCACTGTCATGTCGCATGGTCATTAATTGATACCCAAAAAATGAAGGCCATAAAATTAGACTACTCAAAACGTAGAATGATGGGTATTTCCCGTTCACTGTTTCTTGAGCATGGCTGGGAAATGCCAGCAGGAATGATTGATCAAAGAAATCGTAACCCAAAGAATTTCACTCTCGCCCAATGGCAACAGGCCAAGCGCATAGATAAAGACCCTCGGCAAATTAAACAAGATTTACAAGACAGTTGGGCATTGAGTGATGATCAAGCGAGTTTCGAGGCCGCACTGAATGAACGTGGCTATACACTTGCAAAAGGCGATAGAGCGGCATTTGTCGTGCTTGATCGAAAATGCGAGATGTTTGCTTTGGGCAAAAAATGGCTAGGCGTGAGCGTCAAAGATATACGCAAAAAATTAGGCGGCGAAAAGAAGCTGCCATCGATTGAACATACCCGCAGAAAGATTGCCGACGGCATGACAGATCACATTAAGAGTTTGCAGGAGCAACAAACTAGCGCCGTACAAGCGCGGGTAGCTTTACTGAACGACCAGCTTAAACGAATGATCAATTCACAACGCCGCGAACGCGCAATGCTTAAGGCGGCGCAGGACAAGCGCTGGCAAACAGAAACGCAAACCCGTCAAACCCGTTTCAACAAGGGTTTAAAAGGCCTATTAGATTTTGTGACGGGTAAACGCAGTAAGATCAAACAGCAAAACCAGCGTGAAACTAAGGCAGCATATCGCAGAGATGAACAAGAAAAAGATACTTTCGTTTTTATGCATTTAGAGCAACGCCGTGGATTGCAATACCGAATTGGGCGGTTGCAAAATTTTGAGCGTAAGAGCGATAAGCTCCTCGATAATGATTTAAGTCAGTACCACGAGATTAATCAAGGGCGGCGTGATATGTTTGAACGAGCCCAAAGTAAGGACAGAAACAAAGATCATGGCCCATCACGAGGGCGTTGAGATGGCTCACTTCAAAATACTATTTAATCTTTGCATGTTGACATAGTGAATTGGCAGTAGAATACTCATAACAGTCGATGGGCAGTTTGGCTAAATGAATTTTGAGTGTCTGAATATTTAAAATACCCTGACATGATGTCTGATAATAAAACTGTCAAGGCCTTACGGAATTAATCACAAAATGGAATACTAAGAAGCCACCATTATGAAAATAGAAGTTGCATGTAAAAAAGAAGATAGCAATAAAAAAAAAGGAGATCTCTTAGAGAAACTATCAAAAAAATTACTTGAAGCTCAAGGTTATAGCGTAATTGAAGAAATCAGAATTGTAGGAGCTGAGCTCGACCTTTTATGTAAGCATAAGATTAATAAAAAAATAATCTATGTTGAATGTAAAGCTCAAAAAGACCCTATTTCTGCTCCGGTTCTTAGACAGCTTTGGGGAACTGTTGATTGTGAAGAATACTCAGAGGGTTGGTTGATATCTACATCTGAGTTCACAAAGGACGCGAAAGGCTTTGTCGAGAACTGGAAAGATAAACCAAAAGAAAAATCCTCTAGACTCAGTTTTTATACGCCGGATCTAGTAATTGGCTCACTTAAGGATGCGTCAATAATTAAACCACCTCCCACTTCATGTGCTGAAAGTTTTATTGGAAACGCTGAATTTATAGGAGAGTGGACTTTATTAGTAACTCAATATGGTATGTTTTGGTGTGTGTATACATTGAGTGGAGGGGCCCCTTATGGGGTTCTAGTGTATAACGCTTCGAATGGAAGGCAAATTCAAGACGAGATAACTTTAGAAAACCTGACCACATTGGAAACTACATTAGCTGATTATGACCTCTACGCTGGTGTAACAAAAACTGAGCCTAACGAACTTTCATTACCACCGATTTTGCCAATGGTTGTAGAAGTACAAACAGGTGAGTCATGGGATGATTACCGGCCAGCGAGACCAGAAGATTTTGTTGGTAGAGATGATACTCAAAAAGAGATATTAAATTTTTTAAGTTCTGCAAAAGATGAAAATGGTAGCAGAGTTTTTGCAATTACCGGAAAATCAGGTTTAGGGAAAAGCTCTTTGATAGCAAAGCTTAGAGATAGATCCAGAAATCAGCATTATAGAAAAAAATATTTTGTGTATGCCGTGGATATTCGTGGAGCTAGATCCCCTGCATATATTTTATCAGCACTAATTGCATGCCTGAGAGGGGCGCAGTCAAATGGGTTTGGAGACTCTATTGATCTAAATTTAACCGATCCAAGTACTCCTTTAAATTCACCAAGCATTCAAAAATATCTTGATTCACTTGATAAAAGTGGCCAAGTGGTATGTTTGGTATTTGATCAATTCGAAGAGCTGTATTCAAAGCCTGAGCTATTTGGTATTTTCAAAGCGGCTAAAGACTTAATGCTGGATGTGGCAGGTTGTAAACGAAACATTGTGTTAGGTTTTGCTTGGAAAACGGATAGCACTACCCAACAAGATCATCCTGCTTATCATATGTGGCATGAACTCGCGGATCATAGACGAGAGTATCGTTTAGATGTATTTGATAATGGAGAAATTTCTAAGTCAATAACAACCTTTGAAAAGGAAATAAAACATAAGCTAACTGCAGATACTAGACATCAAATTAGTAATTCAAGTCAGGGCTTCCCTTGGTTATTAAAAAAACTTTGTATTAACTTGCATGAAGGGATGTCTAAAGGTGAAGGGTTAGAATCGTCGCTCGTTGATTTAGACGCTGAGCGCCTGTTCCAATCAGATTTAGAGTCTTTATCACCTCAAGAAATGACATGCTTAAAATTGGTTGCCCAAAAAGCTCCTGCTGACTGGAGTGAGATAATAGAAATATCTGGAACGTCAGTATTAAACAACCTAGTTAATAAAAGGCTGGTTATCAAAAGTGGCGATCGCTTAAACATTTACTGGGATATATTTAAAGATTACTTATTAACGGGGAGAGTACCCATTATACCATTCAATTACATTCCCAGTTCTGATCTTTCATCAATGCTTAATATCTGTAAATTGTTGGTTAAAGACCAATTTATGAACGCTGTTGAGTTAGCAGTAATAGCCAAATTAAATGAAAAAACTGTATGGAATATAGGAGCAGATCTTGTAATGCTTGGCCTAGCGGAGAGAGATAGCACTTCATTTAAACTACGAAATATGGACAAGTATAATGAAGTAGCGGTTTTAAAATTCTTAAGAAATAGACTAGGTAAGCATTCACTGAAAATTTCACTTTACAAAAAGTATGCGGGTAAGACAATTGACCCTGAGTTTATAAAAGATGAATTAATTGCATGTTTGCCAAAAGCAAGATTTGGTGAAAAAACTTGGAAAACCTATTCAAATAGATTAACAAACTTCCTTATTCATGCTGGTTTTCTCGCTAGAGCTGGACAAAATATTATCGTTCAAGATTCAGGCTCCCCTAGTGCGGATAGGCAGGAGATTGCTAGGAGAGGGAAACAGCGGGGTAAAGTATTTTCCGTCTCCGTTTCTCCATTTGCTACCTACGAAGCTCTAGAAAGCATCAAGTCAGGCTCCAATAAAGCAGACGACATCAGTCTGAACTGCTTATCGGTTTTGAAAAGATTCGAACTTGTAACTGTACAGAATAATGTTCTTTCGGTTAATGATGATTCAATAAACAAGTACGGCGGCACACTAGAATCGATCTGGTCTGTCGCAAAAAATGAGCGGTCTCTAATAAAATGTATAGAAATATTGCGACACACTCCCGATATATCAACTAAGGATTTAGCTGAATTGATTTCACAGGAGTTTGGGTTAAATTGGTCTGAAGGTTCTAAAGCTAGGAATGGGGGGATATTAAAACAATGGTCTGCTTGGGTGAAAGAAGGTATTGAAACATCACAAATTCCAAATCCACCAGGCCGCGCCAACAAGGGACTGCAGCTGACAAGCCGGCTGAATGCGGCGTCAAGCTGAGAGTCCGTTAAGAGCGAACTACCGACAAATTAGACGGTAAAATTTTGGTTGAAACTTAATATTGCGCCTCTTTGTATACCCCATTCTCTACATCCCCTCCCCGCCCATGTCTTTTGGTGGAGGGGTTGCCTATTGCCCATGCGGAGTTGCCCAACGATCTTACGAGCCATTTTGCTATTACAGCATGCAAGAATCGTGAATTTCGCTTTGCGGGGTTTGATCGGCATATAATCGCGCTTGAAGTGCGAGAAAAAGCTCTCTGATTATCCCCAAACAGGTGCGGTTTTTGCATCAAACATATTAATCTTAAGTTTTTTGAACTTTGGTTTTATCCTATTAATATGTTGCTCATCTGCTTCGGAGTATACGCCGATATAAACACTCCATAATTTTTGATTAATATCCTGCCTAGCTGCACTGTTAAGCGCATCAATAATGTGCTCGTCATACTCACCAAAATTGAATCCAAAGGTTATTAAAGAACCGTTTATCGTACAAAGGTTTTCATAGCAGTCGGTGAGGTACTGATTGTGCATTATATGTGTATGCTTTTCAGTGCTGTCGCCAGCGGTCACAAATACAGGGTACTCACCATCATTAATACGCTTTTCAATATTTTCGAGTAAATAAGCAGAAGTCGTATATTCTTCTTTGACAACATCAATTCCAGTGTCAAAAAGTGGCAGTGCGCCATGTAGATAAAAGACGTTTTGATCTTCTTTATTTATGCCCCAGCGAAGCTCTGAATATTCTAGGTCTTCGCTCTTCATGAACTCCTCGTAGTTATCAACTTCGCGCCCGAAACCATCAACATGTCCCGGTAACTTGCCCTTATTGCGCATCAAAACCCAATACATCAATAGGTCGTAGTTAGTCGTAAAAATCTTGTGTCCACTGTGTAAATATCTAGATAGAAACTTAGCGCATGCTTCGCTTTTTTCGTCAGGCACATTAAAAACATGCTCTGGGTGGAGAGAGCGAACTGCATCTAACAGCGATGTTTTCAACTTTGCTATGGCAGCTTGCACGTCGACCTTTAAATTTTGATCGTAGCCAAAAACATCGACTAGTTCACAGAAGTTATCCAATTGGCGCATGACCAATTCGAAATTTTTATTGTTGATCACAGAAAATAATTTATTCAGAAGCTCGTCATTTGAGTCTTCAATAAAACGATTCAGCGCGTTATAAGAAAATATCTCGGGATCGTAGGCCATGCTGAACCCGTTACCCATCAAAAGATGATGCGGCCTTCTTTTTTTTTCAAGATACTCGATTACATCGGTGTATGATTTCATGGAAAATTCCCGTCTAAGTCAAACATTGATTTTACTTGGTGTCTTTTGGAGGGTTGGGGTCACCGCCATGGCTGTCTGGGTTTTGAATTGTTCCATCCTTTTTGTGCACAATAAACTCACTTTTTTGATTGATGCTGACCTGCCGACCATAGTCGACTGCATCTACTTTTTTATCAAAATGTTTTATAGCTTTTTTACCGCCACCCTTTTTAACATTCCAGCCGCTATCAGGATCAGGTACTACGTGATGCGTTTTTCTAGGCATTGCCGCTACTCCACTATGATTAAAGGCATTACATATGGACAGTTGTCAATAATTCAACCTCGTACATACAATACTTCTTATATATTGGCCCTATTGAGGTAAAGCATCACACTACTGATTCCACTTTAATTCGTGTGATTGCACGGCTCAATGTTCGTGGTGATACATCAAGACTTGTAGCAATTTCACTCAGATTTTGCTCTGGCCTTTTCTTTCTTGTTTCCTGAATTCTTGAAACCTGCGCGTTCGTTAACTTACGTGGCCTGCCGATTTTAGCCCCCCGCCGCCGCGCTGCATCCATTCCTGCTATCGTGCGTTCACGGATAATATTGCGCTCTAGCTCGGCAAAAACATTGCGGATTTGATACATGCAGCGCCCCATAGGGGTGGTGGTTTCGATCTCTTCGGTAATACTGCGAAACTCAACACCTCGTTGTTCCAATGCTTCCAACGTATCAAGCGCATTTTTAACTGAACGAAACGCACGATCCATCTTCCATATTACAAACACATCTTTTGGCTTTAACGCAGCGAGCGCTTTTTCAAAACCGGAGCGTTTTTCTGCTACGGCAGAAATGCCATCATCTCTATAAATTTGATCGCAACCCGCTTTTTTAAGCGCGTCAATTTGGAGATTGAGATTTTGTTCCTGCGTGCTGACCCTTGCATATCCGATAATGCTCATAGTGTGTTCCCTTGATGTTTGATTGTCATAAAATATTGATTCCCAGTATAGACAAAAGGGAACCTTTTTGACTTACCGCCATACCATCACCTAATCAAGTAAAAAGCCCATATTTTGAGCGTAGAAATTCCTATCAGCCTAAATATGCCGATAAATTTTGATGGTCTGAGTCTGACAAAAAGGTTCCCTTTTGTCCGTTTTCAAGCTGAGCTTGTTTGTTGCGGCACTGTTAGCGCTTCAAGCCCACGGTGCAGAGCCACAAACTATCTCCGCAAAAGAGGATTATGTGACATGCTGGAAGCAGCCTTGCGTCTACATCGAAGGCAGCAAATGGTCAGAGAACCATCCTAATGCCGTTGGTGTTTCCGTACGGATGGGAAATAAGCCAGTGGTTACTGACGATCAAATCAAGGAAGTCTTAAGTCGTGATTTAGCGAAGCACGGCGTAACTGATATAAAGTTCTTCTTTGAACAAAACGATGTTCCAGCAAGTCTAATCGCTTTTCATGTTCGCGGGGGTACAGAGGGTGTGTTTCTGATAGATTCTGTACGTGATGAGGTCGCTGGCATTGCAAAACGAGCCAAGAATACTAATCCATTATTCCAATAGCCTATGACGTGAATTTCAGACCAGCTTCCGTAGAGTTGTTCTTTGGCAAGATTTTCCCCAACGCTATCAGTGATATCTTTAACCTGACGCTGTGCGTCACTTTCTGCTGTTAGTCCACGATCTGTGTAATTTATTGTTTCAATATCGGTATTCTGTTTCAATTCTTCGGCAATTTCTTCCTTGCGCTCCGGCGTTGTGCTGGGGTCTTCGAGTTCGCGAACATAGCCAACCGCGAGATTATAATGGTGGTTTTTCTGCGCCCATTGTGCGTAATCGAATAGTTCTGGATCATTTAGATATTGCGGCTTGATTGAGCCATCAGCGTCAAGCATTCGATCAGTCAATATCGGTTCTAACCGTTGTCGGTAATCTTCAATGCTTTCACCTTCTCGCCGCTGCGGTATCTCATCAGGGTCAAGAATTTTAAGTGCTAGTTTTTCTCGCCAAGCATCACCATAACGCGCACGAAAACCAGCTTCCAATTCTTCAATGTCTTGTCGTAATTGTTCGATAAAGGCGTTCGCTAAATCAACAAGATCGATGAAATCACGCAGCTTTTTATCTTTCGCCTCTTGGCTATCAGGATGGTCTGAGCGGCGTTTATCTCCGGCAACGGCAAGCGATGGCATTTCTATCATCGAGCCACTAACCTGACCGAGCAATGTCTTATTATTGAATTGAAATGTGAGATTGTCAGACATAGCAGCCTCGCCAATCCGCGCGGCGGGCTACGCCCTGCCTGAAAAAGCAATCAAGGTATTTGATTACTTCTGATCTGTATTCAATATTTCGAATTTCACGTCTCAACGCCGCACCAATCCCTGTTTTTAAAACGCTTTTCTATCATAGATAGTATGAGCTAAAACGGTTAAAAACCTCTTAATATGTGCCACTGAACTTGCTTTATATCGCATCCAAGGCCGCTGCCTTGGTCGCTATCCACTGACGAAACAGTGGGCGGGATTGAGCGCCGAAACGCTCACGGCTTCCAATCGCTGCAAGGTTGGTCGCGGCACGGAGGCACGAACGCCATGCCTCAGTAAAACCGCTAAATTACCGTTTTTAATTACTCCAAAACACGTGCACTTCCTCAAAACCGGTCTCGATAGTGAATATCTCGCCGCTCGTTTCCATGTCGGACGATCGACAAACAGAAAACGCAAAGCAGTTGCAGTGAGAGGCAAGGCTTTTCCATGAAGCTTGACATATTACGATAACATCTTTAAGCATTAAAAAGTTAGGGAAAGAGCTTAAGGAAAAGTTAAATGTCGTTGATGCCAAAAAAACTCAAAACTATTTCAAAAGTATTTAGAGAAGAAGCTAAAGATGAATTTGAAGATGCCGTGTTGGCGATAAAGGATAATCTAAGCGATCCAATAAGCTGGATTATTGCATCCCTCATTGGGACTATGATCTATGCATGGCCTACAGATGAAAGAATGGAACAGAGAATCAACGATAAAATTCAACAACAAAAAGAACAAGCTGCATTGATTGCTCAACACGTTCAATGTCCTAGACCTGAGAAATAAATGATTTATAAACAGGCCGCTCGTACTTCGCTGAAAACTCAATCAGTGGCGGCGGCTTCTGAGCAAAGACCTTAATGCGTCGCAACAGAGGATAAGAAAACACTTTAACTCGGTAGCCTTTTTTACTCGATTTCCATTCATATAAACCCGAACGTCTTCGTTTTCTTTTTTTCGTTCTGAGTTCATCCTGAATATTAGTATCGTCAATGTGATCGATTAAAAGTTTCAAGTCATATTTATAACAGCCTCCAACAACATATATATCTAATATACCGCCATTTGCCTTTTTAAACATTTTTAAAGAGTTAATCGGTAACGGTAGATAAGCAGTATCACTGTGAGAATGGTAACTTATACCTTTAGATAAAAACCCTTCATACCAGACTTCAGAAAGTTCGTCACCAATCCTATCGCAACCAGCAAGCACAAGAAGATGATCTTTTTTTCGATCAAACCTAGAAACAAAAGCCTCGGGGGTACTGCGCCATGTCCTATGACTAAGATTTAAATCTCGGTTTCTATACTCTTGGGTAAGATGATGAAACATTAAACGCGAGCCAAAACCGTTATTTTCTTCGCTTTGCACAGGAATTACGATTTTTAAATCCTTCAAAACTCCATCAAAGAGCTTATCCCTAGTTGCGATAAAGTCAAAGATGTATCGGACAATCCTACTGTAAACAGGAACAATAATAAAAATTTCTCCTTCATTCTTTTTGGTTTTATTGATATGCCTTATTTTTTGCCCAAGCTGAAAGGTTAGATGTTTTTGTACATAGAGCCGCTGACGAACATAGCACTCTTGTGCTTCTGCTAACCAGTCATTCAAATAATCTAAATCAGTCTGTTCTGGCATTTCGCCTATCACCGATTTTGCCCGTATTAACAGTTCTTTTTTATGTTGTATCGCTCCTTGATAAGAAGAATCCTCCTTTAACTTATCAAGATAAATCATAATTGCTATGCCGATTGACCTGTATATTGACACACCTGTTCTATGAGATTTTTGCATAGTGGCGAGTACCTGAAAATTGTTCCGATACTCCTTCAATTGTTTCCTCTCAAAAATTCTGCCGACACTACGTGAGGTATAAAGTTTATTACGGTCACTCGCCAGTATTGATATAAAATATAACGTCACTGTAGATACTGAGCGAGTTTGAAACATCGGCTCAATCTTCGATAGGTTCAATTTAGTCGTAATTAAAAAATATAAATATTCTTCAATATCTTTGGCCGTTTGATTGATACCTGCAATTTCTATGGAGGTGCTGTCACCCTCTACAGATATTTTAGACCTTTGTAAGTGTTCAACGTAGTCGTACAAAGACGCCCTATGAACTTGTGCATTAACATATACAGTTGCGCTAAATTGTAAAAAATCATCCGAAATAGATCGCTGATTCAACATTAACCTTTTAGCGAGTACTGCTTTTAAACGTTCAATTGTTCGCAATGTATTTTTGTTTTTATTAATTGCGTCTCGTACACTTTTATGCTTTTTTTTATTATTAACCGATTGAATAAACCTTAATACTTCAAACGCTAAAATCCTGATTAACCATTCAGTTGTTACTGCGTTGGAAAGCACTTTAGTAAAATCATTAGTATCTAATCGAGTAAAGAAAAAGGATATGTAAGCTGAAACCCAAAGAATAAAGACGACCAATACTATAACCGTTAATTCGTCCATTATAATCGATGGTTTAACGGCTATTGCCAACCCTAAAAGACCCAGCAAAATCCCAGACACGGTCAAGTATCGATCTGGCGTTATCGATGCACCTTTAAAAACAAGCCTTAGTTTTGTAATATAAAATGGTAATACAAATACCATTGGAATCTTGAGTCTTTCTTTTTTTTCCCTATTAGACATTAAGTCTTCCCCGTCCCTTACCCTTGTATGTTTTCATAATAAATTAAACCCTGTGATAAAGACAATGAGATAAAGCAAAATTATGCGCGACATAATAATCATCGCATCCAAGGCGCTGACTTAGGCGGGGTTGAGGCACGAACGCCATGCCTCAGTAAAACCGCTAAATTACCGTTTTTGATTACTCCAAAACACGTGCACTTCTTCAAATCCCGTTTCGACAGTGAATATCTCGCCGCTCGTTTCCATGTCATGGCCCATGCTCTCATAGTCAATGTAGTTTTGCAGATGTGCCGGAACTTCGCTGGTCTCTTCGGTATGCCCCTGGGCAAACTCAGAAACGGACGTATATTCTCCGTACCTTTGGTTAATCATGATATTTTCAGCATCGCTAATATCACCACCCGCATGATCAAAAATTTTAGCGCCAACCGCACCGTATTCCTCAATGAAACACGCTATGTCATGCGCAGATTCCAACCCCTGATATTCAGAAACTCTATACCCCTCAAACCCTTCATGATCATGTATGGCATATTCCTCCGCATCATGAATGCAGCTATCAGATAGCATTGCCGCAACTTCGCTTTCAATATCGTCCAGCGCTTGCGTGGCATCAATCCATTTACCATGTAAATGCCCGTTGTTGTAAGCCGCTAAACACGCCACGTAAACTCTGATGTCAGTCATATCTCTGTCCTCATTTTTTTTGTTAAAAAAACATTCCCCCGCAGGGCTTGAAAGCCCTGAGACGAGGAGAGAAACGACGAGACCCGCAAAGGCCGAAAATCAAGGAAAATAGCGCAGGCCACAGCTAAGCGCACACGCTTTTTGTGTGCGTCTGAATGGGCGAGCAGATTTTGCTGGGTTTTTGGGTGTGTGGGTTAAAATCGCAGGTTCCCTGCGGGGGAGAATTAACCAAGCCAGCGCTAGCGCTGCCTCTAATGTCTTCTTTTAGAAAGGGGCGTTACGGGGATATCCCCCGTAGATGGGGTAGCGGAAAACGCGAAGCGGTTGCAGCGAGGGGAAACCCTTTCGTGCGCCGTGTAAACGGTGTTGTTTAGTGCCACATCAGTGGCTGAAATTGTTGGTGCATTTCATGCCCACCATAGCTAGGAGTGCCGTTAGGCTGAAATCTCGAAAGAGAAATCTGAACATAGCATCTATGGAGTAAGGCAGAGCGTAACCGAAACAGTACAGGTGATCTCTGTCAGGGCAACGGGTCTCCTGCTTGCAGGGATCACGTACCCCATCCTACCCTCCTAGATTACTTATATTTTTGAGTGTTACAAATGCCGTGGTGGATTCATACGTTGATGAAGTACCCGAACAACCGTAATGCCATGTTCTGCTTCAACGTAATAGATCATGTGGCTCTGATACACAAACCCACGCAGACCACTGGATAGCTCGTCGTACAACTTACCTAAACTTGGTGCATCAGCAAGTGACTGCACTCTTTTTTCAAGCCCATCAATATAACGGGTTACTTGTTCGGCTCCCCAGTTATCAAGCGTGTATCGAACAATGGTCTCTAAATCGGCTTCTGAGTGTTTTGAAAACTTATAGATCGACATCCGTTACGATCTTCCTTAAACGTTGCATAACCTCACCACCATCAGAAACACGCCCTGCCTGAACATCTGCCATACCTAAGTCAATTTCATGTTGTAACGCTTGTTCTTTCAATACAAGCATGGCTTCATATTCATTCGATGAAACCATCACTGCAACAGGCTTACCGTTTTTATTAATGCCGATAGGCGCACTTTGCGCTTTGAGCAGCATTTCGCCAAACTCACGTTTAGCATCGCTGGCATTGAGTATTTCCATGACGACCTCCAATTAAAAATGATCACTTTAATTATTTTAATCAATTTAGCCAAAATTGTAAAAGAAATAATACAATCGGTAAATTGCCGAATTGGAGTGCTTGTCGTATAGACAAGCTTTTCTACTCCAGATGAATAATAATGATATTCACATGTTACTAAAGCAGGAATTTAGAGTGATGAAAAAAGGAATATTGCTACTGACCCTCATTCTTTTCTCAGCGTCTTCGTGGGCAGAGGAGCTGTTGATAGACATCCCCTCTATCGTAGGAAAAAGCGAATCTCAAGTCTCTGACATGATCGGTGAGCCGACCTCGTGTAATTCAATTAAATACGGTAATAAATGCCAGTATAAAATGGCAGAAACCGAAATAGTCTTTATTAACGGAAAGGCCGATTGGATCACGGTCGAGGGTTTGGATGACAAACCATTTACCAGTGCCACTCTCAAACATTTAGGATTGCGCCCAGTAAAGGCGACATTTAGTAACGCCTTTACTCTGCGATGGGAATCTCTACAAGGATTGAGGTCGGTCTCTCTTTTTAAAGCGGGCAATAACGCTGACTATGCCTACATCAAGGCTTATACAAAATAGTATCTAAGTAAGGAAGTGTCGAGAATCAGAGACTTTTTTGATCTTTTAGAAAGGGGCGTTACGGGGATATACCCGTAGATGGGGTAACGGAAAACGCGAAGCGGTTATCCATATATGTGCGTTTCTCTTTTACGATCCCTAGCAAACGTCAATAAATACTTTGGAAAACAGTCATTCGATGGAGGGCTAAAAAATGCCTTTCTTATCAAGGTTCGCTGTGATCGATATCCGCGCTGTTCGATTTTTGAGAAGATGGCGTTTGTGGCCTAGGTTAGGAAGGTTTTAGCTCAAAAAACGCTGAGTAAAGTGATGTTCAAGCGACTCTATAGCGCACAGAGCCAAATAGCGAACATAGATCGTTACAATTACAGAACTAAGCTCGTAACTGTAAAGACGGGACCAGAAACAACAAACCCCTGCAAAAAAACAGGGGGGTTGTCGGTAATCTGAGCCATCGTTAATCGATGGCTTTATTTTAGTATTATGCTGAGGTCTCGGTTTGTAATAATTAATCAGAACTACCCGTTATCGTTGTTTCTCAAAAAAACTAACAGCGTCCTGAGCATAACTTGAGTCAGGTCGGATTAAGCTGATGATATTACTTCTTGTTAATACGCCCCCCTTGCTCCAGCTAGAATTTTATACAAACACATTTAGACGCCACAGGTTTTGCAATACTACATTCAAAGGAAATACCTGGCGCTGCAGCATCGAATGTTGTGTGAATTCCTCGCATACAAGCACCAACAGGGCCTGAAGTTGGATCTAAACAGATACCCATGCAACTCACGTCGATCTGACCATCTTTAATGAATATCCCACTATCATTACCATTTGTACCATTTGTACCATTTGTACCATTTGCGCCATCAGCGCCATCAGCGCCAGGATCACCTTTTAGCCCCATGTCGCCTTTATCGCCTTTTAACCCCATGTCGCCTTTATCACCTTGCTCACCATTGCCGCCACTTTCAGCAACGACATCCCAGAACTGTCCTACCGGTGGAAAATTGCTCGCGTCGGAGCCGTGATCTGAAGTGCTTATATAGCTGCTACCGGCTAGCTTAACCATATCGGACTTCTTGTATTGAAGTCCTTCTTGCCATTCTCCACGCCACTCACCTTTGACTAGGATAGGCTCAGAGAACAGTGGGATAACCACGACCTTATTACCGTTCTGAGCTAGTGCGCTTTGTGCAAGCATCACTGAAAGGATTAAGAATAGGAAGCTGTTAAATATTCTGGAATGATTTTTCATATTTTCCTCATGAAAGTGCGATTGAATGTACCGGAGTGGTCAATATCCATAATCAACACTGACCAAACTTTAGGACCATTGTGTTACAGAAGACTAGCTGAATTCGAAATGTAGGAAAAATGACTAACACTGATAACTACCCAAAATATGGATCCTTAAACCTTTGGGCGCTAGCTACTATTCAATAGCCAATCTGTGTGCTTCTTCGGGAATGGTCTTTAGCAACATTACTTCTGATTCTAGCGTAATGACCCTGCTACTTTCTTCTAAAGTAAAGTGTATCTTCCTAAGTTTTGTTTTCTGATAATTATTCAAAATCAAAACTAGTTTGTCGACTAAGAATTTTGCTCTTATTAGACATCAAAAATTCAAAGCTCTTTTCAAACGACTATTTAGCTTCAAACTATTCTTTCAGTATGAACCGATCTGCCCAGTAAGTATATTGGACTAAAGTCCAATAAATATATTAGACTAAAGTCCAGCATATATATTGAGCTAAAGTCCCGTCACCGTTTTCTTCTAGCACCACCATGTTTAGCATTCCTTGTTGTTGAGGGCTGAATGCAGTGTTCTATCGTCTTGAGCACCTCACTCGCTATAGGGTGATATTTGGTGGAAAGTTTGAAAATCAGCGGCTCAAAAATAGACCTTAGTCCAATAGACTTCCTGTAACTGACTGCTCATCATAATTGCCTATCAATATATTTTGACGTTAAATCTCAACTCACTAGGCTACGTTTTAGTTTTCACAAAGCCTGTGCTCATAACAATGATTCCATACTCACCACATTGCGATTTGATTTTCACTTGAACCACCCATTCACAGGTCAATGATCTATCAGGGGATTTTAACTTAAATATTGAGCAGTGCTATAGTTGACAAGAGGATACTATCGCGCGGCAAAAAATAGATTCAAGTACAGGGAGCAATGCTATGGTAAACAATATCGAAACAGTAGGAGAATTGGTCGAGCGCTTATTCAAGGATGGATTTATGAAGCATGAATATTGGTTTCTAATATTTCGTGACAATCCAAACAAAAGTTATAGCGCAGACAATACGTCGACACGCGCTTTACTTTTAGACGCTATCAGCAAGGGTAATCACGTTCCAGAGGGTAAGGAATCTCCGTATTTCGAAGAACTTAAAACGGCTAGAAATCAATCAGAAAAAACTTTCAACGAATATGAAATCGTAATTACAAAAGAACTAACCACTCTCAAAGAACGCCGTCTATATTCTGAAAAGATTGAAGAATTAGAAAAAGATACTTCTAATTTTGAAGGCATCTCAAAGAAGAAGGTTAGGAAAAAGCTAAAGGCTGATTCAAAAACTGAAGCGAAAGAATTAGCAGATCAATTTAAGGATGAAAATCGCAAATATTTCTTACCCCCTCTATCCCCATTTGACCTATTCGCCATAACGTCAACATTTCTATTAAAAAGTGGTGCCTATCATCACTTTGAAGCAGCTCTTGAAGATATTAGCTTTGATAGTAGAACCCGCACCAGAGACCCTGTAAAAACATCTTTCGTCCGATGCAATCAAATTAGCAACTGGCGGGCAATCTCAAAAAATTGGTATAACTACAACCTCTCGTCAATAAAGCAAAAAGAGAATGATCCATTTTCGGGTTTGGAGGGAGAGAACCATATGGGCTATGGAGGGGACAGCAAAATTCCTCACCCCAAAAATATAATTCAATATTGGGCGGTTATTTTAGATAATTGGGACGAACCAATTTATGCCCCAATAAAAGATACGGACCCTGCTCCAAAGTGGTGGGATGCCGCCTATTCATTAATGGCAATATCGGATGAGGCGTCGAAAAATGTTGGGTTTAAGCGCTATAAAAATAATGATCAGAGCGATACAGACAGTCAAAAACCCTTATTAAACGCTCTAACATCGTGCTGGACTCATTTGGCTGAGATGATCATAACTAGAATAACTGAACGCCATAGTGATGATTTAGATTATAGCTTCATATTCAAATATGTTGAGTCAATCTCTCTCGCTGAGAGAAGCTTTGTGAACGTTATGCCAAAGTCAAAAACAGCTTTACTTGGTTGTACACTAAGAAGCCTGTCTCATAATTTGGCCAACTTACCCGGAAATGGGCTAATTCGATCAGGGTGGGCATGGGCATCGAGCCCGACTGATAAAATCAAGCAGAACCCCGTATTTAATATGTTGCTGATCCCGTACCCCTATGAAATCCATTCGACGAACTTTAAACCCACCGCGATTAGTCAGAATAATGCCGATGATTGCGATGATGCCTCAGCGCTGAGATGGGGCGCATTCTCCCTAGACGTAAAACAGAATAAGACTGAAGACGAAGAGTTTATAGATTTCGTAAGCCGGCTTATAAGGGAGGCTAGTAAAAGGGTCGGCAGCGTTCACGCTATTGTGTTACCGGAGTTGGCTCTAAGCAAAGAATCTATTGTTAGGTTGCGTAAGCGTGTAATAAACTATCATCCTTCTATAGAACTTATCTGTTCCGGTGTCAGAGAGCACCTTAATAAAATTGGTACAGATACTAAGGAGCCAATAGCTGTCAATGGAGCCTATATGGCATCCATTGATTCATGCGATACAAAAAACCCAATTCAGCATGAGTTTTTTCATGAAAAACACCATCGGTGGCGAATTACTGAGCCTCAAATAACTGATTATGGGTTATCACCCACACTTGATCCATCACGGGTATGGTGGGAAGACATAAGAGTTGTAAATAGGCGATTGCCTTTCCTTGTTATGCGTGACGAGTGGAGCATTACAACACTGATTTGCGAGGATTTGGCTAGAAACGACCCAGCAAAAACTGTTGTGGAGTCTATAGGCCCGAATTTGGTCATTTCGCTCTTAATGGATGGGCCACAAACAGAAAGGCGCTGGCCCGCTCGCTATGCGACTGTTCTAGCTGATGATCCCGGTAGCTCTGTACTTTCAATGAGTTCCTTTGGCTTGATCAAACGGTCAAATAAAGTCCATTCAAAAAGAGGGTTCGATCCCTCAAACTCTTTCGCTTTGTGGCGCGATGATCGAGGAAAATCCGTGGAAATTGAGTTAGACGAAGGTAATCATGCAAGTGTAATTAGCCTGAACGTGCATCGGGTGACTGATTATACAATGGATGGTCGAGCAGACAACCGAACTGTCGCACTAAGGCTCACTGGCCAGAGACAAATTCGTGACGATAAAACCGATGGCTATCCACCATGGGGATCGACTGTTCATGTCGAATAACGTCACAATTAAATAGTGATTGAAATTCAGCGATAGTAATCTTGGCAGAAGCGCTTCAAATAGTGTTCATAATTCATCTCTTTGAGTTCTGGATGAGACTGAAGCATGTTGCGACGTTCTAGATCAGATTGATCTTTAAGCAAAACGGCGGCAGCTACAGTGAAAGCTCCAATCAGGTTATCCATTTTTTCCCGTTCTGTACCTGTAAGCTTTGCGACTTTAGACAATACTCCGTCAGTAAGTTCATCGTTAGATTTATACCTACGCATATTTCCTCCTTGAAATAAGTTTGTTCATAAAAAGCATATTTTCATAAACAAAGTCAATAAAAAAATATTCTGACCATCTATACGGCATGAAGTTGACGTAAACAATGCACCCTGTCGGGTTAGCCTCGTCAGCTATACGACAGGACTCAAAAGCAGCCCATTTTCTGCAAACGAGTAAACACCATTCCCAACAACAAAATGATCCAATACTCTGACATTGATTAGCTTAAGTGCCTCAACAAGGCTCTGAGTTAGATGCTCATCAGCCATGCTCGGCTCTTCATTTCCTGACGGGTGATTGTGGGCAAATATCACCGCAGCGGCGTTAAATTTAAGGGCCAGCTTTACGACCTCACGCGGATAGACTGGCGCTTGATCAATGGTTCCCTTTGACAATTCTTCGAGACCGAGAACGCCGTGTTTGCTATTTAAAAGCATCACCTGAAAAGACTCATGTTCCAATTCAGCTAAATGCAATTTCAAATATGCACGGGTATCGCTTGGGCATGTCACGAAATGCTCTGGCGTTTGAAGACGGGATTCGAGAATGGCAATGGCTTGATTAATAATTTCCTGATCAGTCATTACGGGGCCTTTCTTTTTGGGTTGATCCAATACTGCCAATCAAATAACTCAGGCTTACTAGAAAAACGGGAAACAGAAATACATCATGTGAGAAATGCACCGAGCCGCATAAGGCTCGATGCTTTTCATCAATGACTATCGCCCAAAATGAACGGCGATGTGCGGATACATCAAACGAAAATACAGGTCAATAATTTGCACCCGTTCCAGTTTTCGGCTGGTGGTTGATGGGATTGAGTCGGAGGGATCAGATTTCAGGTAGTAGCTGAACCATCTACCGTCTGGGTCGTCTCCAAACAGTGTATCTAAATCACCAATCGGGAACGGTGCACCAGATGGGTAGACGATATGGCACTCAGTATCTCGAAAGCAATCTGCCAGAACATCAATCCATTTTCGGCGTGAAACCTCCATGTTACGTGCGGCAATCCAAAGTCTACGATAATAATGCGGGTTTCTTAGTTCGGCGGTAGTTGCCACACGGACGACTCTTTTTCTTTTACAAAGCATGTTTTCTCTCCTTTTGGTTTGTAAACAAGTTAATTGGCGGCACCCTAGAAAGGAACCGTGTGGAATTCGGGAAACAGGTGGAGAATGCTACTTTGAATACATACGTACATATCGCATCCAAGGACGTTCCTTGGTCGTCATCCACTGGCGAAACGGTGGTCGGAATTGAAAGCCGAAACGATCGCGGCATTCAATCGGCGCACGGTTGGCGGGATTAAACGAACGCTCGTTTACGTTAGGTGTGGTGCAGGAGGAAAAACGCTTTTCCTAACCCTGCGAGTGAATTAAAAACGGCGATACGTTTTGATGATGCATGATGGCTCGATGCCAAAAATGCATCATGGGAGTATCCAACAGAGGGCAGCGCCCTCTTTGGCAAGCCCCTGTATTACACAATGGACGATAGTCTATTTGTAATACAGGGGACAGCTTGCGCGCGTAGCAAGTCTACCGTATTACAGCCGGGTTCCGATGCTA
This sequence comes from Arenicella sp., assembly GCA_046709645.1. Lineage (GTDB taxonomy): Bacteria > Pseudomonadota > Gammaproteobacteria > Arenicellales > Arenicellaceae > Arenicella. The sequence goes on along the minus strand of JBKEFT010000003.1, from coordinate 252,059 downwards.
GCTAAAAAACTATATCTGCAAACACTCCACCTAGTAGATTATTACATCGGTCAATTTCTTTGTTATGTACAACAACTATCTCAGTAACTGGACTAACGAGATTATCCATTTCTTTAACTATAGGAAAAAACACCTCTAACCAACCAAATGCATCCGCAATTCCAATGCCATTCATACTATCGTTTCCATAATCCCTATCTCTAGATGGAATAGTTTCATATTCGGAAAAAATTGAAATATCATAAATCGAGATAAGCTTGAGTGGGATTATTATGTCTACACATGCTTCTGGATTGTTCCTTTTATAAAAACTGTCTGAAGAAAACAGTAATATCCTGTTAACAAACTCAAGAGGAATATCATGTTGAATAGGAACATTACTTACTTTCATTATGTCACCATCTGAGGGCCGATACATGAATACTTCGATTTGGTGATCAGCTTCTTCAGCTCCACCTGCTTCGATTTCAACCGGAGTTCTAGAAGTTTCACCGCGTTCATCTGAGATATTTTGATCAATGCTGCATAATAACGATTTATATTCATCGGGAAATTTTAAAAATATTGTAGGAAGCTTCTCCTTAATCTTATTGCTATACCACGCATAGTGTTGAAGCCATTTTGTTAGGTCACACAGTGTTTCATCTCCAGAACCTATGAACCCTTGTGCTTCTGCGGATATAAAAATCAGAGCCTGAGCACTCTTTGGCCCAATACCCTCGCTACCCATCTTCTGAGCAGTATTTAATTTTGGTGCATTCAGTCGGCCTTCCAATTTTTCTAAAAATCTCGTGCCACCATGAATGTTCATAAAGCTCCATAGGTGAGTGGCATCGTATTGGCCCTTATCATTCTTTAAGACCTTCGCTTTGCGAACTGCCATATATAGAAATGTAAATAAATCAGAATATCTAGAATCAATATCTTTAACAGACGATTGAATCCTTTCACGCTCTAATTCTCGTAAATTTACGTGCACCATAACTTTATTCCACCGAATTCCTGTTCGACATAAACGACAATAATTATGGTAACAATAAAGAAATGCCAAATCGAGAGGCCCGCAGTATTAACTTCATCTTTGCGCTTGAAGATTGTTGGCTAATTACTCGAAAATAACTAATTCAAGGTTGTTAATCTAGGCCAAAGGAATCAGGAATCTCACTACCTTCAGCTTGGGCTATTGATAAAGCTGTCTGAAGGTCATGATAATCATCCACACGTGCTCTATAGCCATTTTCCGAAAACTCGGCTTTTGCCGCAGCCATCAAAAGATCAGTAAGTATCTCTCCCTTAGCAATAGGGTCATGTAAACAAGCAGTATTTCTAAAGCTGCAAATATCATTGAACAATGCACGCGCTTCTGCTGACACCCCTTTTACGGTAAAGGTTATTTCAGCCGGATCGGGCTTTTTTTGTCCTGCACTCATCCTTGAGCATCCTTTCAATCTAACATTCCGCTACTAATTGTCCATTTCACCTCTTAAGTAGTAAACAATTTTATATGTTTATGTCAATAAAAAATGAACTCGCTATTAATGGCTTTCATCAAGATTTTGATTTTCGCTGGCAATCTGATTGAAACCCGAAAAATATTTCGGATGTTTCGCATCAATTCACCTTAAACCCGAAATCTGTTGCATGGGAAGTTTCCATGTTTAAGTCCAAAATTTGAGCCTCAAAGTTGTTGAACAAAACATAAAAAGAGGTTTAAGAAATGTCAAAATTAATTATCACGGTCATTTTATTGACCATTACCGCACTCGGTTCAGCAGTAGGTTTAGTCTGGGCAGTTATTCAATCTGATTGGCTCTGGGCAATTAATTACAGCATTCTGTTTGTGAATACAGTTTTATTCGCGCTGATTTCTGTTCAAGTAACAGACAATCAAGATAAGGGTGACAGTAGCGAAGGTGATCAGTAGTGAATTTCGATTACATTCAAACAGCCGCTATCAATGGAACTCGCATTGATGGCGAGCTGGCGAAACATCGGGCTGATGCGGAAATCGAACTGGCTGAACAAAAGGACGCGTTGCAACGCGACTGCGATCATTTAAAGAGTGTGGAAGCGTCGATCAGCCAGACATTAAATGAGCAAGCACAAACCACCGCGCAAGTCGATGCCGTGATTGTGACGGGGCAAGCGGATTTAAACGAAGCCGATGAGCGTGTTGAACGGGCTGATGGCTGTAAGAAAGCGTTTCAAAACCACCATTCATTGCCGCACGATCCGATAAAACCGCCTAAATTCTTGAACGTGATGATTATGAGCATCATGGCGATTGCGGAAGGTTTTATAAACGCAAGTTTCTTCATGGCGGCTTCTATGACCGCCACACCGACAGCGGCGTTATTTGTGAGCTTCACCTTTTCAGCGGCTAATATTTTATTGAGTGCGTGTGGCGGTTTCTTTATCGGGCGCTGGCTGAACTACGGCGCTCATGCGCTGGACAGCGATGCGCCGGAGTTTCGCAATGCGCGCTTGCGCTCTAAAGCACTGTTTATTGTGTTTTTAATCGTGATGTTTTTCTTTCATCTAACGATCGGCCTCGTTCGCACCCAAGAAACGTTGCACGCGATTGAACATTCGCTCGGTGCGTATTGGGAGTTACTGCACACCCCTGAGGCGGTATTGCTGGTGTTGATTGGCGTGTGCTTAAGCGTGATTACCTATCACAAGTCTAAGAGTGCTTTTGCAGACCCGTATCCGAATTACTCAAGGCACGATAACGCTGTGACACAGGCTCGCAATGATAAAACTGATATTCAAGATGAATTAATTGAGCGTGTAAACGATACGTTCGATACGAGCATTGACGAAGTCAAACAAGCCACCAAGGATGATGAGAAAACGGTAAAAGCGCATAACAAGGCGGTGGATCGTTGCTATAAAGCGCACCGACAACTGACGAAGGATATTAGCCAAGCTGAGAGCCGACTAACCTCACAGGCCACTCAGTTGCTGGATATCTATCGTGGCGCGGGCCGAGACATAGAGGCTGACTTCGACCTAAAGACCTTTTGCGACTTTAGCGCTTTTATCACGGTTGATTTACCTGCCTACCTACCAGCGCCTGACCGTACAGCGCAGATTGAACAGCTTAATGAAGCCAAGGTGATGGCGCTTGAGCGTCTAGCCAAACTGATTTCAAAACATTCAGACTAACCTAACGGAGATACGCTATGAGACGTAAAAATAAAGACATGCCTAAGCTGCTTGCAGCCGCAGCAACCCTTACCCTGCTATGCGGCGGACTTGGCTATATGGCAGTTGATGGCTGGGACGAGGTGGGCGCAGACCAGTACGGATGCTATGGAGCCTCCAATAAGCCCACCGTGGCGGTGATAATCGATTCATCTGAACCACGCTGGGATAAGACTCAACAACGCGGGATTTATACCTATTTTGAACTGCTTCATAACGAGTTGGGAGCTAACCAACGCCTAGCGGTTTACACCACGCAAATTCATAAAGTCGCCAGTATTTTAAAACCCGCATTCTATGTCTGTGGGCAAGCGAAATCCTCTGACGAATTACCCAGCAATGCTGTGCAAGCTCAAGCGGGCTATTTGAAACGCCAAAAGCAACGACTGTATGACGAGGTGTTCAAGCCTGAGCTGGATAAGGTGCTGGCGCTGGATATTCCAGAAAAAGAACGCCAAGTATACGAGTCACCAATTTTTGAATTGCTGCAAACGGTTAGCCACATGGAAAGTCTTAGTCAAGGTGATACATTGGTTATGGTTTCAGACGGCGTGCAGTCAACCGAGTCGGCGCGTTTTTGCTCTGTCCAAGGGGCGATGCCTAGCTTCAACTCGTTCAAAAAACGCCGTATTTATAAAGATCGGTTAAAGCTACCTCGTTTAGAAGGTTTGGACGTGAGTTTTCTGTTCTTACAGCGAGGCGGCTACGGTGAGGGCGCTTTGCGTTATTGCTCTTCCGAAGAAGAAATAAGAGCCTTTTGGAAAGCGGCGTTTAAAGATGTGGGCGCGAACGTTGATTACATTCGCGTTCGTAGCGGCGCAGAGCAGTAAGCGTGTCTAATCGAAAACTATTAGTCACTCATGATGAATAACAAACCGCAAAGCAGAGAATCGCTGCCGTTTAGCGCAATCAAACAAGCCGTACTAGTTAGCGTTTGTCTGTGGGGCTATCAACAAACCGCGCCTGTGATGTCACATGGCGCGGTTCAATGGTTGCCTATGGCGTGTTTAATTATTGCGGGCGCATTGAGCTTCAAACTGATTGCATTCGGCCTAAAACGTTTAGCACTCACTTTAGAATGGATTGCGTCACACCAAAGCACGGGCGCGGATGGTTCAGCCCATTGGGGAACGGCGAAGGACGTTAAGCCTGAATTAGAACCCAATCACCAAGGCCCGTTTTGGGGGCGATTGGCGGATAAATCCAAACAATTGCTGTTTATCGGCTTTCAGAGCGTGGCGATGTGCGTCGCCCCAGCGGGCGCAGGTAAAGGGATTTTCACTGTGGTACCGATGGGCTTAAGCATTCTCGCCAGCAAGGTATTCGTTGATTTCAAAGGCGAGTTGATTTGTATTTTGAAAGAGGCGCTTGAGAAACGAGGCGAACGGGTAATCAAGCTTAATCCAAGCGGCCTGTGGTCAGAGATAATCGGCAAGAGTGATTGTTATAACCCTGTCGATATTGTCACCGATAATTTTTATCGCCCCAATGGTCTGCGTGATGTGTTTGATGATCTGCGTGAAATTGCCGAACAGCTACTACCCGAACCAGAGGGCAATAAAAGTGGGGAACGCTATTGGCGTGACGGTTCGCGGGGCTTGTGTATTTCGTTTGGTCTTTTGATCGATATTTTGATCAATGGCTATCACGCCAGCTTGCCGTCAACCGCGCAACTGATCGAGAACCGTACTCAGTTAGACCGTGATTTACGCTGGATTGTGGGCATTGACTTTGACGGTAAGCCAGACCAGCCGATGCCGATTGAAAAATCCGATTGGGCAAACTTACATGACCCTGAGGATTTAGCGGAATTCATCCGTGTGGTTCGTGCACGGGCACATGGGATTCTCACGCAAATGCACGGTGAGGAAAGTAAGACATTTGGGAGTTTCATTTCTGGCGCTCAACTTGTTCTATCGGTCTTCGCGTTTGGACGCTTGGCACCCGTAATGGGGAATTCGACATTCAGCATGAATGATTTAAAAGACGGCATTGTTTCGTTATTCATCATTGCCGATAGCAGCCGCATGGAAGTCTACAAGCACTATATCGGCATTATCCAGTGGGCGGCACTCACCACGATGAAGCGTCACCCAGATAAGAAAACACTTGTCTATTTTATTTTTGACGAAGCTACAAATTACGTAATTTCAGGCCTGAACAAATTGATGACATGGGCACGGGGCTATGGAATTCGTCTAATTATTATTTTTCAATCGATGTCTGAATTTCGCAGTACGTATTCTGAGGAAGCCGAAGAAACGTTGCTAAACGAAGCTGAGATCAAACAGTTCTTGCCTGGGCAACGTTCGCCTAAAACGTTAAAGCTTATTAGCGAAGAACTACTTGGCAATAACAGCATCATGAGCGCCTCGGTGAGCTTGCAGGACAGCGATAGTGGAGCGCAAGAAAATATGAGCGAAAAAGCCAAAGCGCTCAAAACGATGGATCAAATTCGTCGCTCAAAAAATGGCCTGTTGTTCGTGCGTGGTCTCCCCGCGTTTGAAACAGAAATGCTGTCATACGGCGAAATTTCACCGTGGAATGTGCTAGCCGGAATTAACCCATTTCACGGCGTACCGTTTAAACAAAAACGCAAAGCCAAACTTAAGGTTAAAAAACCTCATGAGTAAAACAACCTATCGTAAATTGTCGTTTTTAAACCTAACCGCTATGACCCTGCGAGGCCTCGCCGCGCTCCTTGAAAAATGGCCTTTACTGCTGATTGCATTTTTAATCATCTCTCCTATCACGCCGCATCTGCTTACTCAGTACAGCGAAGATGGCACAGAGCATTACTGCCAGTACATCGGTGCACGCGGCGCGGTGGGTTTTCCACAAGCGAGCGAGTGCTCGTTAATCACATTCATTCATCACTAATACCCATCAACCCTAATACTATGAGGAATTTTATATGAGTACTGACAATCCGAATTACCCGAATGAGCAAACTGTTCAGCAAGATCAGCAACCACAGAAACAACAAAGCAAAGGCCGAAACCCTGATCACATTGCATACAACGTTAAAGAAACAAGAGAAGGCAAGCCTATCTTTAACCGCATTGGTGCGGCGTGGCAGCATAAAGACGGTCAAGGCTTTGATATTCAGCTTGATAGCACGCCTGTGAATGGACGCGTGACCATGCGTGAATTGCACGATCAACAAATGCAGCGGTTTGATCAACAGCAACATGCCATGAATGAAGCACCGCAACAAGAGCAATCACATCAACCAGAAAAGGCAAATGAGCACTCACGATAAACGCGATTTAAATCACCGCGTAGGTGTCTCGCATTCCTCGCGTGAGCCTAGCTTACGCGGCGGTATGCCTGAAAGTTTACGCAAGGCTGGGCCAGTGCGCCGCCCATTCAATCATGCCCGTGACCCGTGGCTGAGAAAGCAATTAGAAGCAGAGAAGAAAACCGAGGCTCAACGGCGCGGTGACGGAGATGGTTCAAAGATGGTGAAGCTTCACAAACCGTTTCCTGAACTGAAACCAAAAAACAACCTAACGCAGATTAGAGAAACCTTTAACAAAAGCTGGATGCAAGAAACACACGCGGCGCGGATGGTGCAATTTGATGAAGAAGAACGGCATAGGCGTGATCAAGCGACAAATGAAAACGAACCAAGGCGCACCACGTCTAAATTTGAGCACACACGATAAATTTTTAATCAATTTTGGAGAAACAAGAATGAACAACATAAATAAGAACCATCCAACCCATAAAGTGTGGTTTTCGGATAATAAAACACAAATCGGTGACGGCGTGGAAGTCGGCGTGGTCTGGCCTCGCAAGGGCGATAAGCAAGGTGGCATTTTAAAATGGAATCTATCACCTGAGATTTTAGGTAACGGTGTATTTCGCTTGATACCCAATCGGCCTGTAAAAGCCCTAGTAGCCAAAGCCTGCACCATTTCGTTTTCACAGAAGCTGAACGAGACAGGCAAGCTAGGCCGTGCCGTGCAAGTCGCCTCGGTTGATGAAAGCGGCATTATTCATTGGTCTATTTCACCAGAAAAACTGAACGGTGTTCTATTTGTTTTAGAAAACACTCAAAAGAAAATCACGCATCTTTCCCAAAATCAAAGCGGGGGGAGTGTATAACGCTCACCCGTTAAATTTTACGACGGCAACCGCATTTTACGAGTTGCCAGTTTTAAAAATAAATTATAGTTTGTTCTTGTTATGTTCTTTTCACAAAGACAACAAAGAGGAAACACTATGGATTAACTGAAACAATGGAGATCGTATGACAGACCAGAACAATAATCACCCACCGCCGGAACTTAAGAGCGATGATAGGCCGTGGCCTACACTAACAATCGATTATGAGCTGTATGAAAAGATGTTGGAAGAATCCGATGCCAGTAATGAAGAAAAACGCAATTTTATCGACGCAATATGGGCAGTCACGGTTGCTTTTGCAAGCCTTCGGTTTGGGGTTCATCCCGTTCAACAGATTTGTGAGGGTGGCGATTTAGAATTATCTCGGAAAATTTCAACGCATCTGCTAGATTCAATGGATACTTCCCCCGCGAAACAGTTTCTACAAGCTGCGGAGAGTACGAAACCGATTGTCAACAAAAGGGACGAACAATGAGCACAGTCATTCGAAAATCATCCAGCGCCCAAATCGCCGTAACCTATTGTAGAGTTAGCTCTAAATCACAAACCACGCGAGGGGACGGCCTTGGCTCGCAATATACGCGCTGCTGCGAATACGCAAAGACAATGGGCTATGAAGTCGTTGCTGAGTTCAATGATAATTTTACGGGCAAGTCCGTCAAACGTCCCGGCTTTGATGAACTCCTCACATTTATCCGTAAACACAAGGCGGATAAATGCGTTGTGCTGATCGATGACATATCGCGCTTAGCCCGTGACGTGGAAAGCCACTGGGAATTAAGACGGACTATTCAAAATTCTGGAGGCGAACTTGAATCACCTTCCATACGATTTAAAGAGGATGCTGATAGTCGCATGATTGAAAACGTGCTGGCGGGCGCAGCCGAGCATCAACGTGCGAAAAACGCCGAACAAACCTATAACCGTAGGCAAGCGCGATTGATGAATGGCTATTGGGTGTTTGCTAAACCCAAAGGCTATCGCTTTGAAGAAGCGAAAGGAGGCGGTAAAATATTGGTGAGAGATGAGCCAATAGCCTCAATCGTGCAGGAAGCCCTTGAAGGCTTTGCCTGCGGACGTTTTGGAACACAAGTCGAGGTTAAACGCTTTTTAGAAGGCCAGCCGGATTTCCCTAAAAATCTAGCGAATGGACAAATCACCAACCAGCGTATTACTGACATTCTCAAACAACCCCTAAATGCTGGCTATCTAGCCGCGCCGAAGCTAGGTGTGTCACTGCGCAAGGCACAGCACGAGCCACTAATTAGCTTTGCCACTTTCGAAAAAATACAGCAACGGTTGATTGATGGTTCTAGAGCTCCGATACGTAAAGATTTAAACAGTGATTTCATTCTGCGTGGGCATGTTGCCTGTGGTGACTGTAACCACCCACTAACCGCAAACTGGTCAAAGAGTTCCACAGGTAAAAAATACCCTTATTATCTCTGTTACACAAAGGAGTGCGAAAGTTATAAAAAATCTATTCCTCGCGAAAAAATTGAAAGCGAATTCGATGGCATAGTTCAATCAATGGAGCCGACAATCGAATGTTTTAAAATGGCACGGGCCATGTTCGAAAATGTTTGGCATCAGCTATCGCAGCAAGAAGAACAAAGAACCTTGAGCATAAAAAATGAGATGCGCAAGGTCGAAAAACAGAGTGATCAACTCCTGAGCCGGATCGTGGACACTGAAGAAATGACTGTTATTCAGGCCTATGAGAAAAAGATTGGGGAAATAGCCAAGCGAAAGCTTATTTTACAGGAAAAATTGGAATCGAATGATCAGCCAAAGCATACCTTCGAGGAATTGTTCGAACTATCTATGAATTTCCTATCGAAACCGCATGAAATATGGGCTTCAAGGCATATTCAACTTCGCAGATTAGTACTGCGATTAGCCTTTAAAGAGAGGATTGCCTACCACCGTGAAAAAGGGTTTTCGAACGTCAAAAAGTCCTTACCTTTCAATATCTTAGGGGGACTTGGAGTCCCCCTAACAAATGTGGTGCGCCCGGAGGGATTCGAACCCCCGACCAATTGGTTCGAAGCCAACTACTCTATCCAGCTGAGCTACGGACGCATATTCTGTCAATTCGACACATTACTGTCTCGAAGTTGGGGGATTATAATGCAAACAAGCCAAGGTTTCGACAAGTCATTTGCATCTGAGTGACGAAATAGTTTTATACTCTTGCAGATCAACCCTCGGTAACCCTATTTTCACCATGCCCGCTGCAAAAAAACCTTCAAGAAAACAGATTCGGGAGCCTTGGCCCACTCCGATTAACTTTCCGGCCGAGTTGCCGATTAGTCAACGACGTGAGGAAATTGCCACGGCAATTATAAACCATCAGGTAGTCATTTTAGCAGGCGAGACGGGGTCGGGTAAGACAACCCAATTGCCGAAGATTTGCTTGTCGCTAGGCTATGGCGAGCGTGGTTTGATTGGGCACACTCAGCCTCGGCGGATTGCCGCTAGAACGGTAGCTGATCGTATCGCCTCCGAGCTTAAGACACCGTTGGGCGAAGGTGTTGGTTATCAGGTTCGCTTCACCGATAACTCCAGCAAAAATACACGCATCAAATTGATGACCGACGGTGTCTTGCTGGCCGAATTTCAACGTGATCGACTACTGAAAAAATACGATGTCATTATTATCGACGAAGCTCACGAGCGAAGTCTGAATATCGACTTTCTATTAGGCCTACTCAAACCACTGTGCAAAAAACGGCCTGAACTCAAAGTAATCATCACCTCAGCGACGATTGATCTCGATAAATTTTCCAAACACTTTACTTTGAGAGGCAACGCCGCCCCGATCATCGAAGTGTCGGGGCGAACGTATCCGGTTAAAACGCTTTACCAAGAACCGAGCAAGGAAGAGCCGAACCTGCCGGAGCTTATTACCGAGACCGTAGAGCAGGTCATTCGGGGTGAGGCCAAGGGGGAATACAATACCAGTGGCGATATCTTGGTTTTTTGCGCAGGCGAGCGAGAGATTCGAGACGCTGCGCAGGCGTTGCGTGGGTCTCAGCTGCCGATTGACGTATTGCCGCTCTATTCTCGCCTAAGCGTCGGTGAACAAAATAAGGTATTTAAACCAGCGCATAGACGTAAAGTGGTATTAGCGACCAACGTCGCCGAGACATCAATTACCGTGCCAGGCATCGCTTATGTAATTGATCCTGGAGTTGCGCGCATCTCGCGCTATAGCTTTCGCTCAAAAGTCCAGCGCTTGCCGATAGAAGCCGTATCGCAAGCCAGCGCCAACCAACGTCAAGGCCGTTGTGGCCGAGTCGCAAATGGCGTTTGTATTCGGCTCTATTCTGAGCAAGACTTTCAACAACGTGCTGAATTCACGCCCGCCGAGATATTGCGCAGCAACTTGGCGTCGGTAATTCTTAAAATGTTACGCCTTGGTATTAACGATATTACCCAGTTTGATTTTCTTGATCAGCCTGATAACCGACTGCTTAACGACGGTTATAATCTTTTACAAGAATTAGGCGGGGTCGACAATAATCGCAAAATAACCGCTATTGGTCGGCAGATGAGTGATCTATCCGTTGATCCAAAATACGCGCGAATCATTATTCAAGCGAATACGCTGGGTTGCTTGCGAGACGTATTAATCTTGATCAGTGCTCTTAGCATTCAAGACCCGCGGGAACGCCCTGCCGACAAACAACAAGCGGCCGACCAATCGCATAAGTTGCTAAACCATAATCAGTCTGATTTTTTTAGCTACCTGCAGCTTTGGCAGGCAATTAATAATGCTCGTGACGAGTTAAGTAATGCTAAATTCAAACGCTATTGTGTTGAGCAATACTGGTCGATCGCGCGTGTCTTTGAATGGCGGGAGCTTTTTCGTCAGTTACTTACTCAAGGTAAATCTCTTGGTTGGGAGGTAGATCAATGGGTTACATTAACGCTGCCCGAGCCAGGCGGCAAAAAAGCCAAGCCAGATCCGAACTTTAACCAACGATATGAAAAGTTACATCGAGCATTGTTGAGTGGGTTGCTAAGCAATATAGCAACCAAGGATGTCGACGGTGAGTACATCGCCACACGTAGCCGCCAGATTCATTTATTCCCGGCGTCGGCTCAAGCAAAACGAAAACCTAAGTGGATTATGTCTGCTGAGTACCTAGAAACGTCGCGTCTATTCGCTCACACTATTGGCGAGATCAAGCCCGACTGGGTTATTCAGAGCGCCAACCACCTATGCCGTTACAGCTATAGTAGCCCGCATTATCACGTTCGATCTGGAAGCATCAAAGCCTATCGCAAGACGCTGCTTTACGGGCTGACCTTACGCGATAAAGAACCGGTTAATTATGCGCCAATCAACGCTGACGAAAGCCGACTCATTTTTCTGCAACAAGCGCTGCTCGGCGGAGCCTATATGCCTAAGGGCAAAGTCGCTGAATTTGTCGCGCATAACGAATCACTAATATCCGATATTGAGAAACTCGAGACCAAGACTCGCCGTCGAAATTTATTGGTAAACGAAAGTATCATTTTTGATTTTTACGCAGAAAGACTACCGAGCCATATTGTTAATCGACATGACCTAGAGCAATGGTTGTCTCAGGGCAACGAGCAGGCTCTCAAGCTTAGTCGAGATACCTTATTACAAGCTGAACTGGATTCTGAGCAAACATCACAATTTCCGGACAAAATGATGGTGCACGGAAAGGAAGTACAAATCGTCTATAAGTTTGACCCAGGTAAGCGCAGTGATGGCGTCACCATGGTGGTGCCAATTTCAGTGTTGGCCCCCTTCCCTAAACATATTGGCGATTGGTTGGTTCCAGGCTTATTACGTGAAAAGTGTATTGCCTTGATCAAAACATTGCCGAAACCGATTCGCCGTAATTTTGCCCCAGCCGCTGACGCTGTCGATAGAGTGTTTGACATGTTAGCGCCTGAAGACGTTCCGCTTCATCGCCGTTTGGCGGAACAACTATTTCGCACACGCGGGGTCAAGGTAGTCGCTGATGATTTCGCGATCGACAAGCTAGATGACTTTTATCGCATGAATTATCGAGTGTTAGACGTCGATGGCTCACTGGTCGAAGAAGGGCGAAACCTAGATCGACTAAAATCCAGCTATGCCAACTTGGTACAGACAAGTGTGCATTCAAACAATGCTCCCGAACGATTAAAGCTTGAACAGCATAATTTAGAACGTTGGAGTTTTGGCGAATTAGCCGAGGTAGTCGACTATCAACATCAGGGCATGACGGTACGAGCCTTTCCAATGCTTAAGAAACAACAGGACGAGTCAATATCATTGCTGGTTCATGACCAGCAGAGCAATGCAAGCTACCATACTCATCACGCTGTTGTGGAACTTGCCAAGCAGGTGCTATCAAGCACAACTCAGAAGCAGACTTTAAAGTATCTGCAAAAAGAACTAATGTCGGTCAAGCAAAAGACCAGAAAAACAGGCAGTCTGGGCTCGCTTGCGACACAACTTAAAACAACAAGCCCCGGTGCTATTAGCAAACCAGAGTGGACCGATAAGCTTATTAGCGCCAGCCTTTGCCAAGCATGCTTCGATGGCAATACCCTGTCGATCCGCAACAGTGAGGACTTCACGCAAGCAATTACCAACGGCGCCAAACAATGGGTGCCGATAGCCACTGAGCTAGAAGCAGCTCTACTCTCGGCCCTACGCCATCGCGACATTATCTTAAATTCAGCTAATACGATGACAGTCGACAGTATCGCTACCGATTTAGCCTTAGAAGATATAAAGGCGCAAGTTTACCGTATGTTCGAGCCAAGCTTTTTGAGCTACACATCATTAAGCGCCTTAAAGCAGTACCCGCGATACCTACGTGCGATTGAGAGCCGAATAGAAAAACTCCAATTCGCCAGTAAGACGGTCAGCGAGGAGATGGTATTAGAGGAGTTGCAGAAAGACTTTGACTTGAAAATTGATGAGCTAAGTCATGCAGAGTTAGAGCTGGATTTTGTCTTCTTAAGTTACCCTTCATTGATAGAATTTAGCAAAATGCTGCTGGAGTGGCGTGTTTCTATTTTCGCTCAGCATTTAAAAACGCAGATGCCGATTTCAGAGAAGCGTTTACGAAAATTTTGGCGCGCAGAGATTGTGAAAAAAAATTAAGGATACCCATGCCGAGTTGATGGTCTTGGTACCGCTGGCCAGCCCACCTATTGCAGTATAACCATTGCCGGAAATAGGCAGAAATTCATCTCTAAAATTTGATTATACGCCAATTGTAAACTGCTGACCTAATGGTCAGATGTATAATTAACGTAACGGCGTACAACTAAAGAAGAGAGCCGCCTAACTAAGCGAATTTCAAAATGTATTTAATTGTACAAAAGTCAAATTACTGTACAAGTAAGCGCGACCTATCCCCTAGCCATTGCTGTCAGGATAGACAATCTGTAATGTTTTATCGGGGGAAAAATTATTCGGCTTCATTGTAGTCCGGTAAGCGATTAGTTTTTGCAGTTAGTTCCTTAAGGAGGACTCCCCCGCAATACAGGAGGATTGCCCGCAATGATCTTGCCGCTCAGCTAATAGTACATAGTTCGTCGGCCAACGATTCAAGCGGCATCTAAAAAGAAGAATAATTAGTTAGAGGTCTCACACGAATGAAGTATTCAGAATCGAAGTTCAGTTGGTTCGTGGCACTTGCTGCCATCGTTTCCATCGGTTTTACAGCCCCCGCATTGGCGACTAAATCGAAACAAGATAAAGCCGAAAAACGACATCTTAAAAAGCTGAAAAAGGCGGGCTGGCGTGAAGTATGGGCTGATGAATTTAACGCTAGCCAGATTGATTTAAGCAACTGGTCACACGAGGTAAATTGTCAGGGAGGAGGAAATAATGAACAACAATGCTATACCGCTCGAGCAGCCAATTCTTTCGTTGCCGACGGCAAGCTGCATATTGTCGCCAAGGAAGAAGCCTACAGCGGTCCCGCGCAGGTAGACGATGATCCCAGCTATAACCCTAACGATACATCGGTAACGCTGCCATTCACTTCTGCGCGACTGCGCAGCAAAGGTAAGGCTGACTTTACTTATGGGCGCATGGAGATTCGTTCTAAACTAGCCGCCGGTCAAGGTATGTGGCCTGCCATATGGATGTTGCCCACCGATTCAGTCTACGGCGGCTGGCCTTCTAGTGGTGAGATCGACATTATGGAGGCGGTTAATCTCGGTACCGGGGCCCCGAACGAAGTCTTCGGAACTTTGCACTATGGTCTCAAATGGCCACAATGGGAGATTCACGGCGCGCCACGACTTATGGATACCAATCCAGCGGATGATTTTCATGTCTATGCGATTGAATGGGAAAAAGACGAAATTCGCTGGTACGTCGATGGCGAGCATTACCAAACACAGAACTCTGAAGGTTGGTATAACTATATTTGGCAGGGTCAGCAAACCGGTTTTGGAATAGCAAATCCACGCGCTCCGTTTGATAAGAATTTTCACATGATTCTGAATTTAGCGGTCGGTGGCGGGCTACCCGGCAACCCCGATATAAACTGGCCGCAAGACCGTAACATGTTGGTCGACTACGTTCGCGTTTACGAGTGTAAAAAAGAGAGCAAAGGTAAACATAAACATAAACACAATCATAAAGGTAAGGATAAGCACGACCATAAAGGTAAACATAACCATAAACATAACCATAAAGGTAAACATAACCATAAACATAAAGGTAAAGGTAAAAAAAGCAGAGGCTGCTCCATTGTTGACGATACCGTGCAGCTCAATGCAGGTGTTGGAGCACCAGCTATAAGTGATTTTCTAATATTCTCAGACGGTGTAGAAACACTCGACCTTGGTTCGGTAAGCAACACCGTTGTACCCGGTCACTTCGACAATGAAACTGGCCTCATTTCTCAATCGGTAAGCGACGTTTGGGATATATACTTCGGCGGCGCTGGTAACGTTTTCTTAACAGCTGAGGACATGTCTGACGTAGAGGGCTTTGATACAGGCGTTAATTTAGCCGGCGGTTATGGTTGGGCTAATAACGGCGAAATCGAATTTGATATGTTGGTGGTTAACGCTGAGCCAGACAGCCAGTTTACCGTTAAGTTAGATAGCGGTTGGCCAAACTTAAGCGAAAAAATCATCGATATGCCCCCGATCGGCGAATGGCAGCATGTTGCCGTCAGCGTCGCTGATCTGCTAGCGAACCCAAATCCGAATGGCGGTGGCGTGAATCTGAGCGATGTACTCAATCTATTTGTGCTGGATTACTCCGGTAGTGGCGCTAGCGTCCAGTTGGATAATATTCGTTTGCAGTGCGCGGTGAATTCTGAGCCAGAACCTTGGCAGTTGGATCCAGTGTGTTCAATTGCCCCTAAAGTAGCATCGGTGGCGCCAAGCGGCGATATGTTAGATATTTATATCGATACCGTTACTGATTGGAATATATTTGATTGTTGCGGTGGGTCATCCATTGCAGAGATCGACCTCGGCGGCAACAATGTACTTGAGTTCACCTATGACAGTGATCCCGCCACCAATACGGTGACGTTCTTTCAACCCCCTGCTCCTGTAGATCTTTCAAGCTTTGCAGGTGGCACTAATGTTGCTGGTGGCACCATAGAATTCGATATGTTGGTAATCTCCCAACCGACAAACCCTGCAGCCAGCCCCTGGTTGATTAAAGTAGATTGCGACTCAGGTTGTTCAACCGGTGACCGTCCAATTACAGATAGCGTTGAAGGCGTCTTGCCTGCCACCGGCGTTTGGCAACATTACACCTTTAACCTCGATACGCTGGTTGCACAGGGCCTGGATTTGAGTGCTACGTCAGCCTTAGTGATCTTTCCGGCTTGGGGCAACCAAGACAACGCCGTTTACCAATTGGACAATGTAAAAGTCAATAAAGGGTCCGGCGGTGACGGCAGTAATGCCACGGTCCCAGTCAATTTTGAAGACCCTAATGTGACTTACAATTTTTCCGACTTCGAAGGTGGAGTAGCATCAGTGGTTGGTAACCCAGATATTTCCGCCGCAAACTCGAGTTCCAATGTCGGCCGAATGGTAAAGTTCGCCGGTCAAGTTTATGGCGGCAGCTCGCTGGCTTTGGGAAGTAATATCGACTTCTCAAGCAGCAGCGTCTTTAGCATGAATGTTTGGGCATCACGCGCCGTTCCGGTGCTTCTGAAGCTTGAGGGTTTGAATCAGGAAGTGACGGCGACCCACTCCGGTTCAGGTGCATGGGAAGAACTCACCTTTGACTTTAGTGGCTTAGCCGGTTCTGGCGCTAACGCGATCACCCTGATTTTCGACCTCGGCGTTGCTGGTGATGCAGGCAATAACCCTGCCGATTGGACATTCTACTTCGACGACATCTCACTAGATACCGGCGACGGCAATGGGGTGTGCGGCACAGGCACAGGTTCCGGCGCAAGCGGCGCAAGCGATGGCCCATTGTCATTACGTGCAGGCTCCGGCCTCACATTTAGCGACTTTGGTGGTGGCTTTACCGCGATTGAAATTGACCCTGTTGATGCCAGCAATACTGTTGCTAGTACCACTAAAACCGCATCGGCCGAATTATGGTCAGGCGTAACATTCAACGATGGCCTGATTACCTACCCGATGTCGGTTGCTGAGAGTCAGATTTCGATAAGGGTCTATTCACCCGATGCAGGTATAACGGTTCGTTTAAAATTAGAAGACGCGGCTGATCCAACGCTGACAGTCGAGACCGAAGCAGTAACCACGGTCTGCGGAAGCTGGGAGACACTAACCTTTGATTTCAATAACGTTGCACCCGGCACCAACCCGTTTAACCCTGCGACGACATTCAATAAGTCATCAATCTTCTTCAACTTCGGTACAACCGGCGCGACTGCAGGTGAGAAGATTTACCTATGGGATGCGATTGAGTTTGTTGGCGCGGGTGGTGGCGGTGGTGATGCAACTGAACCTACAGCCGCAGCACCGACTCCAACCACAGCGGCCAGCAATGTAATCTCGCTGTTCAGCGACGCATATACAGACATTAGCAATATCGACTATAACCCCAACTGGGGCCAGGCAACGCTGGTTACCCAAACCCTGGTTGATGGTAATAATACGCTCAAATATGCCGAGTTAAATTATCAGGGCACCGACTTTGCCTCTAATCCGCAGGACGTTTCAGCGATGACCAGCCTGCATTTGGATTTCTGGACAGCTGATTCAAGCGCGCTAAATGTTTATCTGATCAGCGCAGGGCCGAGCGAAACGGCATTTGCATTGCCGAGCACTACCGGCTCGTGGGTCAGTGTTGATATACCATTAACGGCATTTTCAGGTGTTGATCTAACAAACATTATCCAGTTGAAGTTTGATGGAAACGGTACGATCTTCCTCGACAATGTGTATTTCACTAACGGTGATGGTGGCGATAGCAGTGGCGGCGAACTGACCAGCAATGGCGACTTTGAAACAGGTGATAAAACTGGCTGGGCCGAGTTTACTACTGGCTTTGGCGGCGGATCATTCACGGTGGAGAATACTCTGGGTTCATGGGCCGGCAAGCTGGTTGCGGGTTTTAATGAATCGCCTGTGATCAAACAAGCCAACATCGGCATCGGTACGGTTGCACCTAACACTTCGGTAACGATTGAATTCGATTTGAATGGTTCATTGATAGGTGATGGTGGTGTAGTTTTTGCCGAATTTTTCTCCGAACTAAGCGGCGGCGGCACCTCGAAAGCAGAAATTCTAAGTGGCGGCCCGCTAACACCAAGCAACAACTGGACCCGCTATACGTTCACTACCACCACCGGTAATGATGTCAGTGGTGGCGTGACCCTACAGCTCAAGGCCGCCTGCGGCCCGGTTACCGGTTGCGGAGTAGATGCCAGCTTTGATAACGCTTCGGTGACTATCAACTAGACTGGAGACAACTAAGCTCGAAGTCGATGACCAATAGCGCAATTCATTTGCCATAGCGCTATTGGTATATCGAGCATTAAACTCGAGGTATTTACCGTCACTAGCCACTACGCTTGGCATCTGATTCCTGCCTTACTCATTTATTCGATTGACGGCCATAGAAGTGACAGTTAGCCTTGCTGGAATACAAGGCAACTTACAGCCCCTTAGATCAGTAAATACCAGCACCCAAAAAAAGCTGGTCAATCAGTACAACATGCTTAGAACATTAGACACGCAATATTTTATGCTCGAAGAAGACAGCAATACCCAGATACTCTTACTAGGCAAAACTACGCGTATACCTGAGGGATATCTGGTTCTATCCATACACCTGCCTTCCTTGCATAACATTGCAATGCGTCAACAAGATTTATTCAAGGGCAACTTACATGAACACCCACTAAACAGTAGGCACCTACTTGACAAAAGTAAGCAATAAGCCTAAATACTTTTCGTTAAAATCGCCTAATCAAGAGAAGGCTTGGCGCAAGTTTTCAGGCTACAAGAAAATGGGGGTTTCACATTTACAAAAATATGCATTCAGACATTAAGTCGGCGCGTTAACGCCGACTTAATCAAACCTAAACCAACGTCCGACAGCTTATTCTAATAAATAAATTTTAGCCGAATCACCGAGACAATCCTCGGATACCAATTGTTTAGGTATCCGAGGTAATAAGCTAGTGATTGATAAGGCTTAAATCAATTGCCTAAATCAGGATTCGAATCGTATCCGCCGCTACTGGCATACCCTATTCCGTTGATAACAAATTTTTGATTTGCATCATGACGTGTCCTACAGGTTTGTTGTACCAAATTTTTGTCGTTGTACTGAAGGCATTTACCACTATGTCGAGCCTGAAGCTTTACACCGCCATCATCCATCACAATCGCTTTCCATTCTTGGTTGTCCCCAGAAGTGCCGGTCCAAGCATGAACAGCAGCACCATTGGCTTGTGACACACCCGACACGTCTAAATATCTTCTATTCGATTGAATGGACCTAGGGTCTGTATGTGACAACATTATTTTGTAATAACCGGAGCCGATGTCTACGAGATAGTAAGTTTGGCTACTATTACTGAACGAGAGATTTTCATCACAATTTTGAAGCACAAACTTAGTACCTCTAGATGGTACATTAGCACGTGCCTGATTACCTATGCACATTCCGCTTGAGGTACGAATAGTATAAGAACCGCCTTGACCTACAAGGTTATTCCAACTGTTAGACGCAATTACTCCATTTTTGTAGCGTGGCGTAAATAACTGGTTTTGGTTGGCATGATTGCAAGACCACATATGGATCTTTCGCCCCTCAGCTGAGCTACCACCGCTTAGGTCTAAACACTTTGAAGGGTCTACTACAGATTTAAACATCATTTTTCCTGCTAACCTTCTAACAATCCATCTATCCGCTCTAGGATCGTTGTTACTTGAAGTAGAACAGGATTGAACGTTTACCGTTGTACCATTAGCAACACTAGGGTTGCCATCATCATAGGCTGATGAATCAATCGTTATACACGAACCTCCATTACTTTCGCTTCTAATCTGGTATATGTTATCGCTTGGATTACCAATAGACTTTGCCTTCCAGCGATATTTGCTGTCGTTGTTAACACAAGAGCGTTGACTAACATAAGAACTGCCAAATCCACTGGCTGGATCTCGATATAAACATTTGTTGTGCCTTGTTAGAAGCTCCAAAGAGCCATGGTTTTTTAGCCGTGGATTGCCACCTGAAAACCACTCTTTTTCGCGCAGGGTAATGTTAAATTGAGCTCGGATTTTAATCGGCGCGCCTGTAGTATGACCCGTGGTGCCAAACAACTGGGTAGCTTTTTGCGAGAATCCATCAGCAGCAAAAGACCAAAGTTGTGTTTTAGCAGCGGCCCAGAAAAATGAGCTTGCTCCCATCCATATCCCGTCGGTTCTACCATATATATATCTATGGAATCCGGTGTAAACAAAGTCGCCAACTAAGCCTCCAGCCATAAACTCCACATTAAGTGCCGGAGCGAGCAAGTCTGCTAGCGCAGCCGCCTCGTTGGCGCCGCTAAGCATACCTAAGCCTATAGCCGCGGCTTCACCAAGCATTTCGACAAGAATAATTTTAACCATTAAGCCTGTTACAGTTGAGTTGTAACCGCGAGACTGTCTAAGATCTCTCATTTCTCGAAGGTCGTAAACAAACGCGGCACCGATACCTATCCCAGCCTCGACATCAACAGATGCTCGAAACTTTGTCGGCAAGTTTTTATAGGAGTCATTGATTCTAGTCTCAATTCCGGCCGGTGCTTGATCTCCGAAAACTTGATTGATAACGTCTGTGTTTGAAACATCTGTCATCTCAATGTTGCCTCCGATAACCGCACGTGCCGCGTTACTAACTCTTTGAGCACCGGCAACAAACTTAGCAATTTTGTTAAAATCCACCTTTGAAAATGCGAGATCAGCTTCAGCCAAAACACCGGTCAGAGATAAATATTTTACTCCCTCAAACTTTCGATCTCGGAAACGTTCCCCTTTTCCCCATGTGTAGGGTAATATTATATCGTGTACCGACAGAGCTCCAGCATCAACAGCGACCGCCCCTGTTGCATAATCATTTGAAAAGCTTGCGTCGCCATATATCCCCGTATAATTAAAAACACGCAATCTAATTTCGGTAGAGTAACGCCCTTCTCCATTTACTCTCGGATGAGTAAAAAACACACGAAATTGAACCTGAGAAACCAAGCCGGCATCAAAAAAACCCTCAAACATTTTAGCAACAGCAGTAGGCGCAATTTCTAATGCGTAATCAACGCGTTTATTATTGTTTTCCTCTTTGGATAAAAATTCACACAACCTAGTATTACACACAGCCTCTGTAGTCGCTGCTGACAGGCTACGGCCTTGCTCTTGATTAAATGCTTCAAGTGCAGTTATCATCTCAGAATGCTCAGAGCTGAGAACACCTCCGTCCGCAACTCGCTCTACTTGCTCTTCCATAAGTTCGGCTATATCTAGTGCCTCGTTCTCGAGGTCGGTGATTAAGCTAGCAAGGCCTTGGGCGAAAATGACAGAGTCGGAACCAAGCTCAGTTGCCAAATCCAGAATTTTGTCCATATTATCAGCTAATATTTCACTTTCCGCATTGCTGAGGGCACTATAAATATCCTGATATTCATCCCAAGCATCCTTACCTAGGCCGCTTTCCGCTTTAGCTATATCCCCAAGGCTATCCCAAGCAGCTTGCTCAACGCCAGCCACGTCACTTTTTACATTGTTCAGTGTTTGGATAAAATTATGCCAACTCCAATGTGAGTGATCGCTATGCAGCCTTCTAAATGTAGAATGATCGCTCGCGCTCCAATCAGATGCGTGACCCCAGCCAGCCCTTTCCCACACATCTTCAACAATATTTTCGGCGATGTTATCTGATCTAAATTGTGGAGATTGATTAGGACCGACTCTCCATCGGACTTTATTCAATTCCATGTCTTGAAGATATACGTTACCTGCAGCACTGACCGTTAAAATATAATTAGTAGTTTGCGAGACATTATTCGGGTAAGCCGACCAGATTACATATTGATCGTTTTTGCGTACTTCGATGCCTTTAGGTAGCACGTGAAAGGTGTATACGTCGCCTGCTCTATTGTACGGGTCGATACCAATAGCCCAGACAGAAGAGCCACTAGCAGTGTATAGAACTAAGTTACCGTCACTTTGCATTTTTAGACGATAATTATTATTTATCCCCATTAGCTGCTCACCTGCATTCAGGGTCGAGGCTAGATACTCTTGAGGAGAATCGTCAAACACCGAGTGCAGCGCCGTTATTTCTGAAGTACCTCGAGATGGACGTGATGCACTAGAGATATAGCATTTTTTAACGATCCCAGGAGCTGGGTCACCAAAGCTACTATTGTTACAAGCTTGCCCATATCTGGTTGATACAGCCTTATTGTATTTGTATGCCCATTTCCCGACAACACCATACCTGATCATCTTATGTCTAATCGGGTTAGTAGTGCCGTAGCAGGTTTGTCCCTCGCCAGCACATTCTGACCATGTTGCTGAGTTAGCGGTGCTGGCAAAAGAAAAGCCCACCGCACACGCTATAATTAGTAATGCTCTGAGAGTCCTTGTATAGATTGGTTTATAAATTCCCACTGTTCCTTCCTCCGAAATAATTACAATTGATATTTTTCTAATGAAGAAATAACCAACCCAAGACTACTAAGCTTTTTAGATGAATAATAAAGAGTCGATAAGCAGCCATTTCTCCCAATTAAAGGATAACTGCGATTAAATGGTTTTATCGTCTCGATTTCAAAAAATATTAGCATTTAAAGCTGTCTATTTTACTTTTATAGCCAATAAAACTTTAATATCTGTTAAAAATAGAACTTTTTCCTTTTAACAATTTCACGCCTGGTGAAGTATCCCAGTTATCCACCAAGCCCATTGAAATTGGCGGCCATGTCTTTAACCTGGGTCTTTTTATCTATTGGATATTAGAATAACGATAAGAGACCTCAGCATAACTCAGGGACGAAATGAAAATAGGCTGGAATACCCTCCAATTGAGGCGGAGAATGCAGCTAATAGCGGGCTATTGGCAAGGTTTGCAACGAAAAGTGGGGGCATTACGGGCATTTTTATTCGTTCGTCGAGTTATGCTGAGGTCTCGATAAGAAATAAGAAGCTCATTGATTCCCGCACAGCTGATTCTACTCGCCCAGCCCAACTCAGATACTAATATACAAAGGTTGGGATAACCCCTCAGGCCATGCGTGGCCGCAGAGAAACATAACTAAAAAGGGCTCCGATTCGGAGCCCTTTCAATATCAAAAAAGTTGTAAACTTAACTAAATGATTTTATCCCTGGGTACACCGCTAAGTCGCCCAGCTCTTGCTCAATGCGCAATAACTGATTGTACTTAGCAACTCGGTCAGATCGACATAATGAGCCTGTTTTGATTTGCCCTGCCGCAGTAGCTACCGCTAAATCGGCGATGGTGGTATCTTCGGTCTCACCTGAGCGATGCGAAATAGTCGCCTTATAACCAGCGTCATGGGCCATTTGGATGGCGTCGAGCGTTTCTGTCAATGAACCGATTTGATTGAATTTAATCAAAATAGAATTAGCCACACCTTTATCAATACCTTGTTGCAAAATCTTAGTATTGGTAACAAATAAATCATCGCCAGTGAGTTGAATATCAGCCCCTACGCTCTTTGTGTGTGCGGCCCAACCCTCCCAATCATCTTCAGCCATGCCGTCTTCAATCGTGATAATCGGGTACTTACGAACCCATGCCTCAAGGTATTCGACAAACTCATCAGAGCTCAGCGACTTATTCTCAGCACTCAAATGGTACTTACCGTCTGAGTAGAACTCGGTACTAGCAACGTCTAGCCCGATCATAATATCTTTACCAGGTGTATAACCGGCATTTTCGATTGCTTGAATAATAATGCCAACCGCAGCTTCGTTGCTTTCTAAGTTTGGTGCAAAGCCACCTTCGTCGCCAACGGCGGTACTTAGGTCCATATCATGAAGTACTTTCTTCAAAGAATGAAACACTTCTGCTCCGGCTCGCAATGCTTCGCTGAAAGTCGGCAAACCAGTCGGCAAAATCATAAACTCCTGAAAGTCGATGGAGTTGTCCGCATGCTCGCCGCCGTTGATAATATTCATCTGCGGCACCGGCATTGAATAGGTCTCGTTACCAAACAGCTGGGCAAAGTGAGCGTATAGCGGGATTCCCTTGCTAGCCGCCGCCGCTTTAGCAACGGCCAATGACACGGCTAGAATTGCATTAGCACCCAATTTCGACTTGTTCTCAGTGCCATCGAGATCGATCATTAGCTGATCTATTGCGCGTTGATCTAGCGCATCTTTGCCCTGAAGAGCCTCAGCGATGGCTGTATTTACGTTTTTCACTGCGCAAATAACGCCCTTTCCTAAGTATCGGCCTTTGTCTCCATCTCTAAGCTCAAGTGCTTCAAGTGAGCCTGTAGATGCACCCGATGGTGCAACCGCACGACCGAAAGACCCATCAGCTAAGGTTACATCAGCTTCAACCGTTGGATTACCACGTGAATCTAAGATTTCACGCGCGAGTATAGTTTCAATAGTAGACATGCTTGTCCTCAAATATTAGTATAAATTTAATGTTTGGTTACTTAGTTAACTGAGTCTATGACAACTCGTTTTCTAAAAAACCACCAGCTTTCGTGGACTGGTCGAGTTGTTGAAGAACAACTAGTAATTCCTTTAGGCGTTGCGTCGGCATTGCGTTGGGACCATCGCTTTTTGCGTTTGCAGGGTCTGGGTGAGTTTCCATGAACAGGCCGGCCACACCAGCAGCAACCGCGGCTCGTGCCAATACCGGTACAAACTCGCGCTGGCCTCCTGATCGATCACCCTGGCCGCCTGGCAACTGAACTGAATGCGTAGCATCAAACACTACCGGGCAACCGGTCTCGCGCATTTGCGCAAGGCCGCGCATGTCGACAACTAGGTTATTGTAACCGAACGACGCACCACGTTCGCACACTGTGATTCGTCCTTTACCACCAGCCGCTTCCGCTTTCTTAGTGACATTAATCATCTCAGGTGGCGACAAAAATTGGCCTTTCTTGATGTTCGCGGGAATGCCACAAGCACCGACCGCTTCGATTAGGTCTGTTTGGCGACACAAGAACGCGGGAGTTTGAATCATGTCAACGTACTTAGCCGCAAGCTCAACTTGCTCAGGCGTGTGCACATCGGTTAGCACCGGCATACCAAGCGTCTCACGAACCTCTTGTAGAATTTCTAAGCCTTGTTGAATTCCTGGGCCGCGAAATGACGTGCCTGAGGTTCGATTAGCTTTATCAAAGGACGATTTGTACAGCGTATTAATGCCCAGTTCGCCAGTGATATCGCGGATCATTTTCGCGGTCTCTAGGGCATGCAGACGAGACTCAATCACGCAGGGGCCGGCTATCAGAAAAAACGGTTGATCAAGACCTACTTCAAAATCTGCAATTTTCATACTTCTAACCTGCTTTAAGCCTTCTCGCGTTGAGCACGAGCGGCTTCAACGTATGAAGTAAATAATGGGTGCCCATCGCGTGGGCTGGAGGTAAATTCAGGGTGAAACTGAACGCCTACGAACCAAGGATGATCGCTAATTTCTACCGTTTCGACAAGGTCATCATCTGACACACCGCCAATAATCAGACCGGCGTCGACCAGCTGTTGGCGCAGCATATTATTGAACTCGTAGCGATGACGATGACGTTCATTGATTGTATCAGCAGCATACACCTCATGAGCTTTTGACCCTGCTGTTAGATGGCATTTCTGACCGCCCAAGCGCATGGTACCGCCAAGGTCAGAGTTTTCGTCCCTTAGCTGCAAATTGCCGTGCTCATCAGTCCACTCCTCAATCAATGCAATAACCGGATAAGGGGTGTCTTTATTGAATTCTGTGCTGTTGGCGTTTTTCATACCGGCGACGTTACGCGCATAATCAATAACCGCTACTTGCATTCCGAGGCAGATACCCAAATACGGGACCTTATTCTCTCGAGCATGTTTGGCCGTCATGATTTTACCTTCAGTGCCACGGTCACCAAAACCGCCAGCGACTAAAATTGCATCATTGCCGTTTAATATTTCCACCCCATTTTTTTCGATTTCTTCGGCATCTATATAGTTAATATTGACGTCAGTCAGGGTTTGGATTCCAGCATGAATAAGTGACTCTGAAAGCGACTTATAAGACTCAGTTAAACCAATATACTTTCCGACCAAGGCGATATTAACCTTACCGGTTGGGTTAGCTTTTCGATAAACAACTCGTTCCCATTCCGATAAATCAGCGGGTGGGCAATCTAGGCGGAAGTGTTTAACCACTAGTTCATCGACACCCTGATCGCGATACAAAAGCGGTATTTCATAGATATTGCCGACGTCGACGCCAGAAATCACTGCTTCACGGACGACATTGGTAAACAAGGCAATTTTACGCTTTGCGTCTTCTGGTAAAGGCTCGCTCACACGACACAAAAGAATATCAGGCTGGATGCCGATACTTCTAAGTTCCTTCACAGAATGCTGAGTTGGCTTAGTTTTAATTTCACCAGCGACGGCGATGAATGGCACTAAAGTCAGGTGCATATACATCACGTTTTCGACACCTTTCTCAATCCGCATTTGGCGAATAGCTTCTAGAAAAGGCAATGATTCAATATCACCAACAGTTCCGCCGATTTCGACTAGCGCTACGTCAACATCGCCAGCGCCATCTTCAATCGCCTTTTTCATTTCATTGGTGATATGAGGAATAACCTGCACTGTACCGCCAAGATAATCACCGCGCCGCTCTTTCTTTATAACCCGCTCGTAAATACGCCCGGTAGTGAAATTATTTTTCTGCGTCAGCTTGGTACGAATAAATCGCTCGTAATGCCCTAAATCTAAATCAGTTTCAGCACCGTCGTCGGTTACAAACACCTCACCGTGCTGCATCGGGCTCATTGTGCCTGGGTCGACGTTGATATAGGGGTCTAGTTTCATCAGGGTCACTTTCAGACCTCTAGACTCAAGAAGTGTGGCGAGCGATGCCGCGGCAATGCCTTTACCAAGAGAAGATACAACCCCTCCGGTTATGAATACGTATTTAGTCATCGAGTGCGTGTGATGTGTTTGAAAGCGTATCGAAACAAAGAAAAACACAAGAAAAATGCGCTTTGTGCAGTGCTCGAGAAGGTTCTATATGATACTGGAGCGGACGATTATGAACAATCGCTTTTAGCACTCTTATGTGAATATTTTGTCGACTAAACCCGCAACATAGACAACAAGGTTAGCGCTAATAAGGGGTGTCTACTGAGACCCAGTCGGAGTGAAATTGCTGGTCTACCGGTGCGATAACAACATCATTACCGGCTTCGGACATGGTCAGCAAAGGCAAGGCTTGACGCCTCCACGGGGGAACACCGATATCTTGCATCCATTTTCTCAAATTCAAACTATGCCCTTGCAGGGCTTTGGGGTTACTTACTTCAGGTTTAGCCGCTAAGCGCAGGCGCGACTTTTTATGCGAGAGAACCAGTTCACGTAGTTTATCGGTAGAACCAATCATAAGTTTGTTTTCAAACAAAGCTAAAGGCTGCTCTAAATTCTGCCAACTAACCGAGCTAAATGTCTGTCGTGCCGTTGTTGCGGCCATGACATACATATAGCCCTTATAAAACCTGAACTGGCTACCGCATTCTTGTAGCACCGCGGTACTAGCAGGTGGTTCGCTGATAGCTAACAACAATCTAGCGAGCAATCTTCGACTTGGCGAGTGGAGCTTTAGGCTCTGAAGCCAAAACCGTAACACATTTGCTTGGCGCCCGGGCGTTAGGTGCCCTATGTCATCAACGCAAAGTGCATGAGATTGATCTAGCGGGTGAATTGGGTGCTCTCTTACGTCGACTAAATCACAAATAGCAATTTCGCGAAGCAAGCCATTCTCTTGCTCTAAATTTGCCGCTGCGCGTGCAATACTTTGGATAGCATCGGGTCGAAAAGCTTGCAACACCGGTAATATCTGATGACGAATTTCATTACGTGAATACCGTTGATCCTGATTACTTGGGTCTTCAATCCAACACAAATCATGCTGATGTGCGTAATTAACGATATCAGCCTGACTGAACTTCAAAAAAGGACGAACTAATTTAGCACCAAAAAAGGGTCGCGAAGCACGCAAGCTGGATAAGCCAGTGCTACCGGCGCCACGCATCAAATTAAACAGAAAAGTTTCAGCTCGATCTTGTTGGTGATGAGCGGTCATGATCACTGAACGGTACTCGACTTGCTCACGAAACCATTGATAACGGGCATCTCGAGCAGTCGCTTCGTCACTCGATGTTAAATTTAGTGAGGTTTGCCTAAGCGGCACCTTAAGCAATTCGCAGACACGGCCACAATGCTCAGCCCATGCTTTAGATTCTGCTTGCAAATTGTGGGAAACATGCAGCGCTACTAGGTCAAAACCATGCTGGTCACGTAATTGAGACAATAAGTGCAGCAACACCGTCGAATCTACGCCACCGCTGAAAGCGACGTAATATCGACCTTGATGGTCGAGGTTTAATTGACCAAAAAGCTCACTACCAAACTCTTCTACAGAAAGTGTCATATTAGGATCTACCTTTATATAAATGTTTGCTTCTAACATAAACAACATGGGTGGCTTGTCCACATGCTGGGTAAAACTATTGGCCCCCGACGTCAGCTTAAAATCAGCCTTCGACTAATCTATGCACGGCCCCGAGCCAAATACAAACAGCCCTGAGCCAAATACAAGCAGCCCTGAGCCAAATACAAACAGCCCTGAGCTAGAATAAAAAGCCTTAAACCTCATAAAACAACTTGGATAATTCGATTTGTCACTATAGATTCTTATTATTCGATGTTGGCAAGAAGCGTACTAATTTGGGGGCTCGCTTCGCCTTCTCTCTGACCTCGCCTAGACGGTAAGTTAGACTATTGTTATCGCATTAATAATACGACAGACAATGCGTATAACACAGACAGTTTTCAAAACCACTAAAATTATAGCATTAATCTAAAAAACATTTAAAGAGCAAACACTTAGAAACACTTTCTAATAAAGTAGCTCACATAGACCTAATAAATCAATCTAATATTTGGCTGACCAACGATAGACTCGAGTTGCTCGAGCATTAATTTACTCGGCACGATTCGCCAGCTGTGGGCTATGTCTAACTTACACACACCATGAGGCGTGCGATATTCGAAGCCAACACCACACTGACCATGTTCATTGGGGGCAAGGATTTTCTTAAGATTGCTGACCGTATTCTCTTCTATCTGCTCAGAGGTGATTTGAATTTGCATGTGCCGCGCCAAGTGACCGCGAGCTTGTTCGATGTCAAAAAGCTCGTCAGCTGAGATGCGAATATCATCGTTAAAGAAGTTATGGCTCGCTTTGCCTTTAATAACCAACACCTTGTCTTTGTGGATCACATCTCGACGCTGGTCATACAGCTCGCCGAACACGCCGACCTCCACACGTGCCGTTTTATCATCTAAGGTAAGAAAAGCCATGCGAGAACCTGACTTAGTATTCATCGTGCGGGCACCAACAACTAAACCAGCTAAGGTTACCGACTTCTTACCCTTGCCCTGCCCGACATCAATGTCGATAAGACGACACGAGGTAAACTGATCAAGCTCTTGTATATACATGTCAATAGGGTGACCACTGAGATATAAGCCCAATGTCTCCTTTTCAGCCGCAAGCAAATCTTCTTTCTTCCACTCGGGTACATTCTGATAGGTTTGTACGGTCTCTACTGGCGCCGAAATACCAAACATATCATTCTGCCCCGCTAGCGCACTTTTGGCTTGTTGATTTGCCGCATCTAAGGCAAGCCCGATGCTCTCAACGAGACTAGCGCGATGAACACCAAGCTCATCAAGCGCACCCGCTCTGACCAATGCTTCGAGTGCACGACGATTTACCCTTTTAACCTCGACACGGGCGCACAGATCATATAAATCTTTAAACGGGCCGCCAGCCTCTCGAGCTTCGATAATGTTCTCGATGACGGATCGTCCGATACCTTTAATCGCACCTAGACCGTAAACAATATGTTTGGCGTCGGTCGCAACAAACTGATACTGGCAAAGATTAATGTCCGGATGCTGAACCGCTAAGTTCATTTGATTTGCCTCGTTCAGCAAGATCACGACCTTATCGGTATTCTCCATATCGGCCGACATACACGCCGCCATAAACTGCGATGGATAGTGTGCTTTCAACCAGGCCGTTTGATAAGCGACTAAGGCATATGCCGCGGAGTGACTTTTGTTGAAACCGTAGGCCGCGAAGTATTCCATTAAATCAAATACTTCTTTAGCGACCTCAGGTGGCACTTCTCGCTCACTCGCGCCTTGTTCGAAAATGGCGCGCTGCTTGGCCATTTCCTCTGGTTTTTTCTTGCCCATTGCACGGCGCAAAATATCGGCACCGCCGAGCGAATAACCGGCCATCACCTGCGCAATATTCATCACCTGCTCTTGGTAAAGAATGATGCCCTGGGTGTTGTTAAGGATTGGCTCGAGCATTTCGTGTGCGTATTTAGTCGGCTCTTTCCCGTGCTTACGATCACAATAAACCTTCTCCATACCAGCACCAAGCGGACCCGGACGATAAAGAGCTACCAAGGCCACGATATCTTCGAATCGATCCGGCTTTAGGTTCTTAATGAGCTCCTTCATACCCGACGATTCCAACTGGAAAACGGCGGTGGTTTGCCCGTCTTTCAGGAGGTTATAGGTAGGCTTATCGTCAAGCGGTAGCTTGGTAATGTCGAGAATGTCTTCGCCAAGCTGAACGCGCTTAGCATTAATTGCTTTAACCGCCCAATCGATAATGGTGAGTGTTTTCAGGCCTAAAAAGTCAAACTTAACCAAGCCAACCGTTTCTAAATCGTCCTTATCGTACTGAGATACAATTTGATCACTGCCATGTTCACAATAAAGCGGAGTAAAATCAGTTAAATCAGTCGGTGAAATTACCACGCCGCCGGCGTGCTTACCGACGTTACGTGCTAGACCCTCTAATTTGAGAGCCATGTCTATCAGTTCAGTAATTTCCTCTTCGTTGTCGTAGCGATCTTTTAACTCAGGTTCTTGATCCAACGCTTTAGTCAATGTAATGCCAAGATCAAATGGTATTAGCTTGGCGATGCTATCCACATGTCCATACGACAAACCCATCACTCTGCCGACATCACGAATCACTCCCTTAGCCGCCATAGTTCCGTAGGTGATGATCTGCGATACCTTATTTCGGCCGTATTTTTTGGCCACATAGTCGATTACTCGCTCCCGCCCCTCGATACAGAAATCGACGTCGAAGTCAGGCATTGAGACCCGTTCGGGATTAAGAAATCGTTCGAATAACAGAATATGTTCTATCGGGTCTAAATCGGTAATTTTAAGTGCGTAGGCGACCAACGATCCGGCACCCGAGCCCCTGCCTGGCCCGACAGGAACATCATTTTCTTTGGCCCATTGAATAAAGTCAGCAACGATTAAGAAATAACCGGGGAAACCCATTTCAAAAATAATCTTAAGCTCAAACTCCATTCGCGCCTCATACTCAGCACGCATTTCCGCTGTGGGGCCATCAGGAAATCGTCGGAGCATGACCACCTCTAAACCGGCAAGCGACTCATTGCGCAAATGCGACTCAATGGTCTGACCTTCGGGCACTGGGAAATCGGGTAAAAAATATTCCCCCATCCGGATTACGAAATTACAGCGCTGAGCGATTAGCACCGTATTTTCTATCGCGCTTGGGATATCCGCAAATAGCTCAATCATTTCTTGCGAGCTTTTATAATATTGCTCACGAGTATGATGCACCGCGCGACGGCTATCATTTAACACTCGCCCTTCGTTTATACACACTCTAACTTCATGTGCATCGAAGTCTGGTTGCTTCATAAAGTGGGCATCGTTGGTGGCCACTAACGGGATTTGAAACTGTGCGGCAAGCATCGCTGCTTGGCTTATATACTCCTCCTCATGCGCTCGTCCTACTCGTTGAATTTCAATAAAAAAACGATCGGGAAACAATCCTTGATACTGCCGTATAACCTCTTCGCGATAGTCACCGCGGCTAGCCATAATAGCCCCACCTAGCTCGCCTCGAATGCCACCAGAGAGACAAATTAAACCGTCAGTTTTGCCGTTTAGCCACTCTTTTTGAATAATTGGCTTGCCTTGAGCTTGGCCTTCGCGAAAGCCCCTAGATAACAGCTCAGACAAATTCACATAGCCAACATCGTCTTGCACCAGTAATACCATAATATAAGGCTGAGTAACCTTATCGGGGTTTTCAATATAGACCTCGGCACCAATTATCGGCTTAATGCCTTGTGCCATGCATTTATTGAAAAATTTGACCGCACCATAGAGGTTACCCATGTCGGTTAGAGCGACCGCAGGCATCTGATTAGTACGTGTTTGCTCGATTAGCGCCGGCAAACGAATCATGCCGTTTACCAGTGAATATTCGGAGTGGACGTGAAGATGGACAAAAGTTTTTGGCATCGGTAAATTATAAACCCATCACAGTTTCTACGGAGAGTTTTGTCGGCACAGAATTAAAAATATTCATCTTGACTTAAGCTAAGGAACCTCTGACTAATCAAGCGCCAGTATTTTTTTGACGGGCGCGAAGCTACGCCGATGAATCGGCGTAACACCAAACTGTTTCAGTGCATCACGGTGTTGCTTAGTAGGGTAACCGCTGTTTCGCTCAAAGCCGTAATTAGGATAGCTGATAGCGTAAGCGCTCATCAAATGATCGCGCGCCACCTTAGCAATAATAGACGCCGCTGATATTGAAGGCTCTATCCCATCGCCGCCGATGATAGCTTCAGCCGGCACAGCAAAATCAGGGGCGCGATTACCGTCAACTAGAACTTTGTCAACCGAAATCGACAGCCCGGCAACCGCGCGCTGCATTGCTAACATGGTCGCATGTAAAATATTTAGTCTATCAATCTCTTCAACAGATGCCTCACCCATTGACCAGGCTAACGCTTGCTCCTTTATGGCGATGGCTAAAATTTCTCGTCTCTTTGCTGATAATTTTTTCGAGTCGGTCAGGCCCGGCAAATTAAAATCATCGGGTAGCACAACGGCGGCCGTAACCACCGGCCCGGCCAGTGGGCCCCTGCCAACCTCGTCTACGCCTGCAACCATCATCGTTGCTTCTCAGCTCTAATGTTTAGTAATGTTTCAATTGCATCACAGGCAAGCTCGCCGGATTCTTCTGCAAGCCTTGGCGCTAATTCAGCTAACACATTGCTCATTGATTGATAGGCATTTTCATCGTCTAACAGTTTTGACACTTCGGTCACCATGTTAGCCGCCGTCGCTCTATCTTGAATTAGCTCGGCGACGATCGGTGGATTGGTTAAATGATTCGGCATCGAGAAATGCTCAACTTCCATGGTACGTGCGGCGTACCACTCTTCGAATTTAGATACTTTGTACATCACAACCATAGGTTTTGCGAATAAAGCAGCTTCAAGAGCCGCCGTGCCAGAGGCGAGAACCGCCATGTGAGACAACGCCAAAACATCTCGAGAATAGCCGCTAATAACACGAACGTGGGACGCAACATCGCTCACTAATTCAATTAAATAAGTGTGTAGCTTTTCAGACGCAGCAGGAATAATAAACTCAAGGTCGGGGTAGCGCTGAGCCAGTTCCGAGCAGGCTTGCAACATGACTGGAGCCAATCTAGACACTTCGCTCATGCGGCTGCCAGGTAGAACCGCTATCAGCCTTTTGTTCTCGGGCAGATCTATAGCCTGGCGTGCATCATCGCTGAGTATCCATGACAAGGTCTGTTTAGCTAAAGGGTGACCAACGTACTTAACCGGTACATTACGCTGTTGGTAAAATGTCTCTTCAAACGGAAAAAGCGTCAGCATCAAGTTGATCGCTTGTTTGATTTTGGTAATACGCTTACCGCGCCAAGCCCAAACTGTGGGGCTAACGTAATGCACCGTTGGAATGCCGACTTGCTTGAGTTTTATCTCTAAGCTTAGATTAAAATCTGGCACATCGATGCCAATAAAAACATCGGGGTTCCATTCAAGCATGTATTCGCGAATGGTTTTGCGAATACTGAGGATTTCAAACGCTCCCTTCAGCGCGCCGGCAACCCCCATGATACTAATTTTATCCATCTCAGCCAAACTAACAGCGCCCTGCTCTCGCATTAGCGGCCCGGCCAAGCCAACAAACTCAGCGTCTGGATAGCGTAATTTAAACGCCTTTATCAATTCACTACCAAGGTAGTCGCCCGACTTCTCGCCTGCAACAATTCCGATTTTCATAGTCTCTCTAACGCTAATTCGTTAACTTAGGCTTCAAACATAGTCTTAAACTTAGGCGTAAACCTAAGCCTAGCGAATAACACCACGCTTCGAGTCCTTAATAAAGCTAATCAAACCCTTCACTTGCGGACTATCCCAATCGTGCGTCGCCAGTTCATCGAGCGCATGAGCCATGGTATGACCAGATCGATAAATCGTTCGGTAAGCGCGTTTCAACTCCAGAATAGTGTCCTTATCGATACCACGGTGCCTTAAGCCCCTAATATTGATGCCATGGGTGATAGCTTTATTGCCAGCGACCAACATATAAGGAGGTACATCCAAAGTACAATAGGTATTCACACCGCAAAAACTATGTTCGCCTATTCGTACAAACTGATGCACCAAAGTATACCCAGCCAGCACAACATAATCGCCGACTCGAACATGTCCGGCCAAACTAGCATTGTTAGAAAACAATAAACCTGAGCCTAAACGGCAATCATGAGCGATATGAACGTAGGCCATGAACAGGTTGTTACTGCCAATAGAGGTGATACCTTCGTCACCCACTGTGCCACGATTTACCGTGATATTTTCGCGGAAAACATTATTGTCACCAATGCTAACTTGAGTTGGCTCGCCTTTGTAGGAGATCGACTGTGGCTCACCGCCGATGGCTGTAAACGAAAAAACTTGGTTGTTAGCCCCTAATTCAGTGTGTCCTTCAATGACCACCTGAGAGGCGATTCTTGATCCGTCACCGATCTTTACGTTACTTCCTATAACTGAATAAGCACCGATAGAGACATCAGTGCCTAATTCAGCACCTGTTTCGATGATCGCGGTTGGATGAATATTCACACTCATAGTTTAGGCCTCAATATCTTTAAAGGTAAACATTAACTCGGCCGATGCAGCAACTTTACCGTCGACCTTTGCAACGCCTTTACACTTCCACATGTTTTTTATCTTACGCACTAATTCAACTTCAAATATAAGTTGATCACCAGGTTCAACCGGTCGCTTAAATCGTGCTTTGTCTATGCCTGTGAAGTAGTAGATTCGATTTGATGTATCGATATCTTCGCGTCCGTAGCTAGCCATCAGAGCAGCGGCCTGAGCTAATGCTTCAATAATTAGTACACCGGGCATCACCGGACGGCTGGGAAAATGGCCTTCAAAGAAAGGTTCATTATAAGTCACGTTTTTAAGAGCGACCATGCTTTCTTCCGGCACCGCCTCTAGTACTCGGTCGACTAATAAGAACGGGTAGCGGTGTGGTAGCAGATTTTTTATTTGATGTATGTCGAGTAACGCCACTGGGCAGATCCTTTTTTAACTTGTTGTAGAACGCAAAAGACTCCCTTAATGGAAGCCTCTCAAACAATACCAAGTAGTAGTATAGCTTTTTTCTGCGTGCAACCGGGTGCAATTTATAGCCCCCGATTACTAATTTTCGCAACTGTGACTTAAGTAATTACTGAAGTTTCGGTCACCGCGTTTGCCTCTATTTTGACGACATACGCTGTAAGATCTTTTGTGTGATGTTCACTTTAGGGCCTGCATAAAGTACACCGCTTCGTAAAATCAGGTCGTAGCCTTCCTCTTCAGCAAACTTGCGTACTTCTTGGTCTACCGAGCTTTGCAGTTTACTAACGACTTCGTTCTGACGCACTTCAGCTAAACGTTCTGTATCTTCAGTAAGTAATTGAAGTTCTCGACGTTTGCTTTGGAACTCAAGCTGCTTATTCTTGTACTCCTCTTCAGAGTAAATAGTTCCCGCGTTCTTGCTAATATCTTCTTGCAGTTTAACCAGCGCAGCACGTTTGTCTGCGATTTGTTTTTTTTGTGGCTCGAATTCGGCGCCTAGTTTCTTAAATTCGTTTTGCAGCGCGGGCAGTGACTCCAGAATAGTTCGTGCATTGTAAAAACCGATTTTAAGTTCGGCTGACGCGATAGAAGCTTGCATACATGCTGCCAAGGCGGCGAATACGATTAAACTGCGTTTTAACATTTTTGATACCTTTAATTTCTTAATTTTTAAACATTGTTCGCCCCTACAATACAATCGCAGAGACGACTAACTCATTTCAGTAAAACCTCAGCTGAGGGTTTGCCCTGATTCTAACTCCGTTGACCTATTGAATTAACGAACCGACACTAAACTGAAATTTCTCAATTTCATCACCGATGATACCGTTCAATGGATCTGCCTCAACTTCATTCAACGGAATAGAGTAGCTGATTGACAGCGGGCCAACCGGAGAAATCCAGTTAAAACCGACACCGGCGCTAAACCGAATATCGTCTAATTCAATACTTTGGTCATTAGAGAATACTTGTCCACCATCAACAAATAACTGCAGACGTTTATCCAATGCCCCATCGCCGACTGGTAGTAATAATGTAGCGTTCAACAGCACGCGTTTACTACCACCAAAAGGTTGCTGAAACCGACCTTCATCACGAGGCCCAAGCGAACGGGCCTCAAAACCACGTACCGAGCGCGAACCGCCTGCGAAATAATTCTTGAAGAATGGAAGACCGTTAGTGTCGCCATATCCATCGCCATAACCAATGTCAGCACTAAGTTTTAATGCGGCCTTTCTGGTAAATGGGTAGTAATAGCTTGACTCAAGATTTAAACGATAATACTCAAGATCGCTGCCGGGAGCAGTAACTTCAGCCGATAAGCGAAGGTTTCTACCAGATGTCGGATACAACAAGCTGTCGCGAGTATCATGAGCAAAAGCGGAGGTCACACTGAATAATGTGTTATCTGGGTTTTCAGAAATAAAGTCAAGAACTTCAGGTGACGAATTGATGCCAGGTTTTAAATCGATTTGTTCAATTCCCGCACCTAAAGAAAATGAATTGCTTTCGTTTATTGGAAATAAGTAGCGAACATTCAACCCGAGAGTCTCAGTGAAGAACTCAGACGTATTTGCTCTCGCGGAATCAATTTTTCTACCGGTTAAGCCAATTGTTCGGCTAATTCCCGATTTAGTATAGTAAGGGTCTGTGAATTGTATGCTTAGTGACTCGACGATATCCGACCGCTGGACATTGAAGTTAAGCTGATTACCAGTACCAAACAAGTTTGATTGCGAAACACTCGCTTGGATCAATGCGCCATCATCGCCAGAGAACCCTAAACCAAACAAGAACTGTCCAGTCGGACGTTCTTTAACCACGACTTCAAGATCCACTTGATCTTCGCGGCCGGCTACCGGCACGGTCTCGATCTCAACTTCGTCAAAAAAGCTTAAACGCTGCAAACGAATTTTCGAGCGATTAACACGGCTTGGTGAAAAAGCACCGCCTTCAGTCTGTCGCAACTCACGACGAATAACTTCATCATTGGTTAGTTTGTTACCAACAACATCAATACGACGAACATACACTCGGCGACCAGGCTTAATATTAATTGAGAACGCGATGGTGTTGTCATCACGATTAACATCTGGAACTGGCACTACCTCAGCGTATGAGTAGCCTTCTTCGGCGAGCCGGTCGCTGATAAATTCAACCGTATTATCAACATCACGGCGCGAGTAAGTTCGGCCAGGTGCGATGAATACATACGGCAACAACTCATCTTCGGGCACGACCAGTTGACCATTAAGCACGAAGCTTGAGACTGTATAGCGCTCACCTTCATCTACGTTAACGGTTAGAAAAATGCCATCTTTCTCAGGCGAGATACTGACTTGATTCGAAGTAATATTAAAGTCAAGAAAACCTTGGTTCTGATAAAAACTACGTAAGGTCTCGAGGTCGCCAGAGACCTTGTCTTTCGAATATTGATCGGCCGAACCCCAGAACTTCCAAAATGGCACGCTGTCAGTAGATTCGAATTCGTCGCGCAACATTTTGTCGCTGAAGTACTCATTGCCGACAATATTAATTTTTTTAATTTTGGCGGTTGGGCCCTCTTTTACATGCAGCTTAACTTTGACTCGGTTTCGAGGCAATTCAGTAACTTCGGTGCCGACTTGGGCATTATACTTCCCCTGATTTAAGTACTGGCGCTTAAGCTCTTGCTTAACCTGTTCCAAAACATTCGGTTGAAACACGCGGCCTTCAACGAAATCATTTCCAGACAAAGCCTCTCGCAAAGACTCTTCTTTGATCAATTTATTACCGGCGAATTCTATCTGCGTGATAGAAGGATATTCAACAACATCGATCACGATCGCGGTACCGTCGGTACTCAGTTCGATGTCCTTAAAAAAGCCAGTTTTATACAGCTCTCGAATCAGGTCAGAAGAACCCGACGGGTCGAATGAGTCGCCTACTTTGACCGGCAGGTAGTTAAAGATAGAACCAGCCGATATACGCTGCAAGCCCTTGACTCGGATGTCAGAGACCACGAACGATTGCTGTGCAATGGCGCTGCTCATAATCGCAGTCATCGCTAACGCTATCACAATTGATCTGGTGCAGAGTGTTCTAATCATAGAGTCCTCAATAGCCCTTGGCTATTTGGTGTTAATCATTTTCATATTGTCTATTCTAGCGCGATGGCCCAAGACGAAATCGACAAAAAAGAGTTATTTAATATTATTGTTCTTATGTTTCGCGACGTTCTGGTGGGTTTTAACAATTACTACCCCGCGCACTTAATCGCCAGTGGTAATTCTAATTGAATATTTTTAAAATATCATTATAAAAAGCAAGACTCATTAGCCCAGCCAACATCAGCATCCCGAATGGCTGAACGGCGATGAAAGCCCTTCGCGCAAACCGTTTACCAGCAAAGACCTCGACCACATAGCTGGCCAAATGCCCGCCATCTAACATCGGAATCGGCAATAAATTCATCACCCCCAAGCTAATACTGATTAATGCGAGGAAATATAGATAGGTACTGAACCCGACTTGAATTGCTTGACCGGCGACATCGGCAATCATTAGTGGGCCATTAACGTTTTTATGCGACACCTGCAGGGTAATCATCTTACCCAACATTCTCAGGGTCAGTGTCGACATTAACCAGGTTTGATTTGCGCCGTGAACCATCGCCTCGAGAGGTGAGCGATTGATTTCAATAATTTGCTCAGGTCGCGGCGGTAATACCGTCGGGCCAACACCTAATTGACCATAGGTGATATCGCCAGCCTTGATAGTCTTCGGCGTTATGGTCATCGAAGTATTAACTCCGTCACGCTCAACAGTAATTAATAACGGCTGGCCTGCGGCTGGCTGAACTATCGAGGTCAAATCACTCCAGCTATTAATCGGTGTTTGGTCAATCGAAACAAATTTGTCACCGGCCTTTAATCCACCGGACTCCGCTGGCGACCCCGCAGCAACACGTTCTATGTCAGTAGTAATTACTGGTAACACACTGACAAAACCAAGCTGGCGCATCAAACTAGCCGGATTGACTTTGTATATTGGAATATCTTTGGTGACAATTGTGATATTCGATGTCGAGCCATTGGAATCGACTTTAAGCTCAATCGGCTCGCGTTTGAGAACTTGATTGAACACGTAAAGATCGTGCTCGGTTAAAAAACGAGCCGGTTTACCATCGACACTTACCAGCCTATCGCCAGCCTTAACACCATACTGAGCCAATACAGATTGCTCGGTAACATTGCCAAAAACGGGTTCGAGGCGCTGCTCGGTTTGCATGCCCAACATCATGAACAAAAAAATCGCGAACAAAAAATTAATCCCTGGCCCAGCGGCAACGATCAACGTGCGCTTCCAAATCGGTTGATTGTCAAATGCCCTATGAGCTTCCTTAGGGTCGACGGGGTCGGCCTCACTGCCTTCGCCGAGCATTTTCACATAGCCGCCTAAGGGTATTCTGGCTATTATATATTCAATTTGGTCTGGCCCGGCTACTTTCCGCCAGATAGGCTTACCAAAGCCAATTGAAAAGGTTAATACCTTAACACCTAGCTTACGAGCCACCCAGAAGTGACCAAACTCATGCACCGCGACTAAAACGCCGATAGCAATTACAAACCCAATGATGCTGTATATAAAACTCAACAGATACCGCCTAACCCAATATTTTTAATTAAGACCCGCCTTGTGCAACGCTGATTTACCACCAACAATGCCAAACGCTGCCATTACCCTACTACGAAAACGAGTCTAGCTGTGCAACGGCTACTTCTCGCGCTTCATTATCAATGTTTAATACATTTTCAATGTCAATTATGTCACAGTGGCGAACGGCATTCATCGCCGCTTCAATCACCGTCGGAATGTCAGTAAACGCGATACGCCCCGTTAAAAAGGCGTCAACCGCGATCTCGTTAGACGCATTCAGGACAGCTGGAGCAGAGCCTCCCTCGTCGGCGGCCCTTCTCGCCAACCTCAAACAGGGTAAGTTCTTCATATCCGGTTTTCGAAAGTCCAATCGCGCAATTTCAGTGATATCTAAGGTCTTGGCACCCGACTCGATACGCTCAGGCCAGCTGAGAGAATGCGCGATAGGGATCTTCATATCAGGCGCTCCAAGCTGAGCGAGAAACGAGCCATCAATGTATTCAACCATTGAATGTATAATACTTTGGGGGTGCATCACAATATTAACCTGCTGTGCCGGCAGACCGAATAAGGCGGCCGCTTCAATTAACTCTAAACCCTTGTTCATCATGGTGGCAGAATCAACCGAGATCTTTTGCCCCATCGACCAATTTGGATGAGCACATGCTTGCGCCGGGGTAATTTCAGACAAATCTTGCCACCTACGTCCTAAAAACGGACCTCCCGAAGCGGTAAGATGTATCTTGCGAATACCGCGTTTATGCTGATCAGCGGGAAGACACTGAAAAATCGCATTGTGTTCACTGTCAATTGGCAAAATTATCGCACCAGACGCGCGAGCTTCCCGCATAAAGAGATCACCGGTCATTACCAACGGCTCCTTATTTGCGATTAAAACACGTTTAGCGGCTTGAACGGCTTTCAATGTTGGCATTAAGCCTGCTGCGCCAACGATGGCCGACATGACGACGTCGCAACTATCACTGCTAGCGACCTGACACAGCGCATCGGCACCTGATTTAACCTCAATGTGGCCTAGTTCAATATTAACAAGCTGGTGTCGCAATTGATCAGCTGCGCGGGGATCTGACATCACCACAGTCTGCGGCTCAAATAGCTTGCATTGAGCAAGCATTTTATCAACATTAGAATTGGCAGTCAGTGCCGTGATGGCAAAACGTTCAGGGTGAAGAGCCGCGACATCAAGAGTGCTCTGCCCCACCGACCCAGTCGATCCCAAAATGACTAATCGTTGCATTATCGTTTATTCGCTTGGATAGAGATTAATTGACCTGACATGACTAGACCAAATAGCCTAGCAATAGCAATCCGGCGGCAAATATCGGCGCCCCCGACAAAAGGCTATCTATACGGTCGAGGATACCGCCATGACCAGGCAATATTTGGCTACTGTCTTTTAGGCCGACGTGTCGTTTCAGCTTGCTTTCGAACAAGTCACCACCCACTGAGACCAGTGCTGTTACCAATATCGTCAGTAATAATAAGCTCGCCGCCTTGGTGCTGAAATTAATAAACAAAATAGGCGTAAATATGACCAGCACTAGTGCTAGGCCACCAAGTAGGCCCTCTACGGTTTTGCCTGGGCTAACTTTGGGCGATAGTTTGGTTTTGCCGAATTTCTTGCCAACAAAGTAAGCGCCGACATCGGCGGCCCAAACTGAGAGGAAAAAGCAAAGTATCCAAAGCGCTCCGTTTTGCAGCTCCTTGAATTCAATCACTAACCAGCCACCGGTCGACAGCACAATGATACCGATGGGTAGTTTAAGCCAAGTTTGATGAATAATGTCGAGTGTGCCGGTAACTGTAAAGATCAACAGCCCAACCCAAAGAATACAGGCCGCTAGGACAACAAAGTTGATCGATAGGTAGCCCATTTGCATGAGGTAGAAACAGAGGGCAAAAGCACCTAAACTAAGAACCTTCGGCAAGTCTTTTTCGATTTGGCAAAATTTCAGCCACTCATAAAAACCAATGATAACCACTAAGGAAATTAGCGCTCGCCAAAAAATCGGCTGAGGCGAAAAAAGTGCTGCCATAACGATTGCAACCAATATCACTGCCGTAATAATTCGTTGTTTAAGCATTGTTCACCCCGTTTGAGCTATTGCTCTGGTTTCGCGCACTTGCTGCAATGGCATCCACCGCATTTCCATACCGACGATCTCGATTGGTGTATTTGATCAGTGCATCAGTAAATTCTTCTTCATTAAAATCAGGCCATAAAACATCAGTGAAATAGAATTCAGAGTAAGCAGCTTGCCACAATAGAAAGTTGCTAATCCGATACTCGCCACTGGTTCTTATAAATAGATCAGGATCTGGCATCCCAGTGGTCGATAACTCGTTATTTATCGCCTTTTCAGTGATATCACTTGCTAGCATTTGCCCGTCAGCAACTCTAGTGGCTAATTTTTGGCATGCTTGCGTAATGTCCCAACGCCCACCATAATTTATCGCAACGTTAAAGACTAGCTTATGATTTGCCGCAGTGGCTTGTTGAGCACCAATGGCCAAGGTTTGAATTTTGTCGCTAAATCGCGACATGTCACCGAGCAAGTTGAGCCGTACACCATTCTCATTCAGCTTGTTTGTTTGCGTTTCCAAGGCATTGCCCAATAACTCCAAAAGCGCGCTGACTTCGGATTCAGGTCGATCCCAATTTTCACTACTAAAGGCAAAAATAGAGAGGTAGGGTATTTCGTGATGAAGGCAACTTTTGATCAGCGCTTTGACCGAGTCAATCCCTCGCTTATGACCTGCTATACGAGATAGGCCTTGCGAATTAGCCCATCGACCATTGCCATCCATAATGACAGCAACATGAGCGGGCTTAGGCGTGATAATCGGCATTATCACCCGCTTTTCTCGCCTTAAGCTTTTAACGAATTGCTTGCACCCCTGCGACAAAATTAGCCACAGCGATTTTATTTTACTAGTCATGTATATCTTTAGGATTCAGTTCGAACAACTTCTCAAGGGCGAAAAACTCACGAGCAAGGAGCGAGAAAGGTGCGTTCAAACACCATTCTTGGGCCTGAAACCCCGGCTATACCTGTAAAATATCGACTTCTTTTTCTTTGACTATGTCATCAATTAACGCGACGTACTTATCGGTTAATTTTTGCACTTGGTCTTGTGCTTGTTTATCGTCATCTTCACTAATATCTTTGTCTTTAAGCAAGGCTTTGAAGTCACTGTTAGCATCACGGCGAATATTGCGAACGGCAACCTTACCACTTTCGCCCTCGCTGGCGGCAATCTTTACCATCTCTTTGCGACGCTCTTCAGTCAATGGCGGCATAGGAATACGAATTAAATCACCCGCAGTAACTGGGTTAAAACCCAAATTCGCCTCCATAATGGCACGTTCGACCACCGGCACCATGTTTTTTTCCCACGGCTGAACCGCTAATGTTCGGGCGTCTTGCACCGACACATTGGCTACCTGATTAATCGGCGTCGCGGTACCGTAATAATCTACGGTCAAATGATCAATCAAGGCAGAACTGGCTCGTCCGGTGCGAATTTTGGCCATATCCCCTCGCATAGATTCTATGCTTTTCTGCATACGGTCTTCGGCATCTTTAAGAATATCGTTAATCATCTTTTTTCCTCAAGTCGCTCTATCTATAAAATTCGAGAGCTGTATTTATATTTATGTTTGTTTATAACAACAATTCCGCACAAGCCGGATCTAATATTGACTACATTAGCGAACATTACACTGGATAAAAGCAAAGGCTAATCACCAGTAATCAATGTACCAATTTGCTCGCCTCGCGCCATCTTCGCCAGCGCTCCTTCTTCGCTGATCGACAATACACGCAATGCCATATTATTGTCACGACATAACGCAATCGCGGTGGCATCCATAACACCTAAGCGTTTCTGTAGGACTTCATCATAACTGACTTGGTCATAACGGACCGCATCGGGATTTTTCTCTGGATCGGAGTCGTATACGCCATCAACCTTGGTCGCTTTTACAAGAATATCAGCATTAATTTCAGCGGCGCGCAAGCTTGCTGCGGTATCAGTAGTAAAATAAGGGTTACCGGTGCCGGCAGCGAAGATCACTACGCGGCCTTGGTTGAGATGTTTCAAGGCGCGCAAACGCACATAAGGTTCAGACACCGGCGAGATCGGAATGGCCGATTGCACTCGAGCTTCAACCCCAATCTGCTTCAATGCCTGCTGAACGGCTAAGGCGTTCATGACAGTGGCTAAC
This sequence comes from Arenicella sp., assembly GCA_046709645.1. Classification (GTDB taxonomy): domain Bacteria; phylum Pseudomonadota; class Gammaproteobacteria; order Arenicellales; family Arenicellaceae; genus Arenicella. Next base: position 207,604 of record JBKEFT010000003.1, on the reverse strand, counting down.
ATACCGATATAGTCGGCCGTTACGCGCTCAATGCCAGACTCGGATGCTGAAATGCCGCGGAAAAAATTACCACCACCAATGACAATTGCAACTTGGGTGCCGGTCTCGATAACCGCCGCGATTTCTTTACAGACAGAATTAAGGACCTGTGCGTTTATCCCAAACTTGGAATCTCCGCTACTGCCTGCAAGCGCTTCTCCGCTTAGCTTGAGTAATATTCTACGAAAACCTTTGGTTGAAGTATCGGTTGGCATTGGGCAATTACTCCGTATTAAAATTTTTATAAGTGCAGCTTACTACACACGTCATACAATAAAAGCTGGCGATTACAGATCGTAAGCTCTCTCAAATCGCTGATCAATGAATATCACCTAATCAGCAGTCAAAAAAATAGCCAGAACATGTCTGACTATTTTCTAAGACATAAGCCTTACTGCGTTCAAAGCAGGTAGCCCTAAAACTAGGACAATAATTTAAGCTTTACCAGCTTGTGCCATTACTTCGCCAACAAAGTCATCTTCTTTCTTTTCGATGCCTTCACCAACTTCATAACGAACAAATTGCTTACATTCAGCGCCAGCTGATTTTAGCAATTTTTCTATTGTCACATCTTGATCTTTTACAAATGCTTGCCCGAGAAGAGTTACCTCATTCAGATATTTACGAATTCGGCCTTCAACCATTTTTTCCATGATTTCCGCCGGCTTACCGCTTTCAGCCGCTTGAGCGGCAAAAATTTCACGCTCCTTAGCCAACAAGTCAGCAGGCACTTCATCTGAAGAGATACAAACTGGCTTACTAGCGGCTATGTGCATAGACACATCTTTAGCCAAATCTTCACTACCACCAGACAAACGAGTCAACACAGAAATTTTGTTACCGTGTTGGTATGCACCAACAACGTCACCGTTACCGGCTTCAATCAACTGAAAGCGGCGAACAGTGATATTTTCACCGATTTTTTGAATCAAAGATTGACGTGCTTCTTCAACAGTAGGGCCGTCAGCCGTTGCTGTAGCAGCAAGAGCTTGGTTGTCAGCAGGTGAATTAGCTAAAATAGTTTCAGCTACTTGATTGGCGAATGCCATGAAAGACTCATCTTTAGCAGAGAAATCTGTTTCAGAGTTAATTTCGACAGCCACGGCTTTAGTGCCGTCCACCAATGTAACAATAGTACCTTCAGCGGCAATACGCCCTGCTTTCTTGTCCGCTTGTGCTGCGCCACGCTTACGCATTTCTTCAATTGCTAATTCGACATCGCCGTCAGTTTCGGTCAACATCTTTTTGCATTCCATCATGCCTGCGCCTGTACGTTCGCGCAGTTCTTTAACTAATGAGGCAGTAATTGCCATGTCATCACCTATAAATATATTCTGAGTTTAATCGACTAAGAAGCCCGCGCAAGCAGACTTCTTAGCAGCAAAAATAGAGTTAAACCTAAAGAGGTTTTAAGCTAGTTTTGCTTTCGCTTGAGCAATCCACTCTTCACGTTCGATACGACCTTTAAAGTTTAGTTCGCCATCAATACGCTCAACGTCTTGCGCTGTAAAGTCAGCGATGTGTTGGAACGTAGTGACGCCTAGACCATTCAACTTACCTTCGATCACAGGGCCAATGCCATTGATGTCAGTAAGTTGGTCAGACCCGGCCGGAGTAACGGCTTCAGCTAACGCAGTGGCCGCTTCTTTAACCGCTGCTGCCGCCTTCTCAACCACTGGCGCTGCCGCTTCTTTAACCACTGCCACAGCTTCTTCAGCCGCTGCTGTTACGGTTTCAACGACCGCTGGAGCCTCGGTTTCCGCCGGAGCCTTAGCGTTAGCTACATCTTCAGCGGCTGCGGCTGCGGCAACTTCTTCAACCAGCTCTACGTATTCGCTAGTGCCATCTTTCGATGCCGCGGCTGGCTTAACTTGAGCCGCTGCACGCGCGTTGATAATGGTGTCTGCCGCCGCTTCTACGTACAAGCTGATAGCTCGAATCGCGTCATCATTACCTGGAATTACATAGTCAATGCCGTCTGGCACACAGTTTGTATCAACGACAGCGATCACAGGAATACCTAGCTTGTTGGCCTCTGATACAGCGATGTATTCAGCTTTAACGTCAATTACAAACAATGCGTCAGGCAAGCCTTGCATGTTCTTAATGCCGCCAAGGCTACGCTCTAACTTGATACGTTCGCGATCAAGAGTAAGAGATTCTTTTTTATTCAAGTTCAAGCGTGCTGCTGTACCTTCAACTAGCTGGGTATCCAATTCTTTCAAACGACGAATAGAATTTTTAACCGTTTTAAAGTTAGTCAACATGCCGCCTAACCAACGATGGTTAACATAAGGCGCGCCTGCTCGTTCTGCGGCTTCTTTAATAAGAGTGCTGGCTGAACGCTTGGTACCAACCATCATGATGCTTCCACCATTGCCAACGATACTGCCGATGTAGTTCATCGCATCGTTGAACATTGGTAACGTTTGCTCAAGGTTGATAATGTGAATTTTATTGCGCTCACCGAAGATAAACGGGCGCATTTTAGGTGACCAATAACGGGTCTGGTGACCAAAGTGAACGCCTGCTTCAAGCATCTGGCGCATAGTAACGTCTGACATATATGTACTCCAAAATTGTACGGGTTTAGACTAATCCGAAAAACCTGAACTACTAACCTCGTGTCGCAACTTAAGATTTATCTGAAGTAGCATTTGCCACCGAATATGGAAATCAACTCAGAAAACCTGAATCGACATCTTCAATAAAATCAAAAACTTATAACGACAAAAAGCACCCAGTAGTTGCCAATGACAATCGGACGATTTATGTTGAGGCGCGTTTATACCATAAAGCCTCGCTTTCACAAAGGTTTACTGGCTATTTTATGGCTAAATATTGACCTGACCAATAAGCGACAACACACTACTAATGCAATATAAATGATGGCTATTAACACTCTTCAATTGCGGGTATCGAGAGACCATGGCAAGCTATGCAAAAATAACCGTAAAAACGGAGCGTACACGTGCACCAACTGACCGGCCTAGATGCCTCATTTCTTTATCTCGAAACAGCCAACAGCCCAATGCACATTGGTGGCCTGGCTATTTACGACCCATCAACCGCCCCCGGCGGTGCCGTTGGCTTCAAGCAGATATTGGAGAATGTACTAAACCGAGCACATCGTGTCGCGGCTATGAACAATGTCCTGGTCGAAGTGCCATTAAGATTGGATCACCCCTATTGGAAGTCCGACGGCCCCTTCGACCCAGAGTTCCACATCAGGCACATTGCGCTCCCTAGGCCAGGTGATTGGCGTCAGCTCTGCATTCAAGCCTCGCGCTTGCATGCTCGACCGCTCGACCGCGCTCGACCACTATGGGAATTTTATATTATTGAGGGCTTAGACAACGTTGAGGGCTATCCGCCTGGCTGCTTCGCCGTGCTTAGCAAGATGCATCATGCCGCGATTGATGGCGCCTCGGGTGTGGAAGTTGCTGCGGCGATTCATGATTTGAGTCCGGAATACCAGATAAAAGAGAGCCCGCAGAAAATCAATAAGGATCGCACACCAACTGCTACGGAGCTTTTCTGGCGCTCTCAACTCAATAACATAAAAACGCCATTACGGGTTTACGAAGTAGCTAAGAACACAATCCCGGGTGTAGCAAAGCTTGCCGCTGGGCTGGCTCGCGGAAAATTATCGCGAGTTACGGATATTCCACGAACACGATTTAATACCAACGTTTCGCCTTATCGAGTGTTTGATGCAGTCGAATTCGATTTAGAGGATATTAAAGAAATAAAGAATGCTGTGCCGGGGGTAACGGTAAACGATGTGGCTCTGGCAATTTGTGGCGGCGGTTTACGTAAATACCTGCAAAGCAAAAATGAATTGCCCGAGCGCTCATTGGCCGCCATGGCTCCGGTAAACATTCGCACCAAAGACCAAATGGGTAAAGCCGGCAATCAAGTTTCGCAATTGACCGTACGTATTAGAAGCGATATCGAAGACCCACTAGAACGCTTAATTGCAGTCAATGCAGGCACCTCTCAGGCTAAGGAGCTAAACAACGCGATCGGCGCTAAAACGATGACCGATTACACTCAATTCATACCATCGACGTTAACCGCTTCGGCGGCCAAACTGTCAAGTCGCTTGGCTCTAGCCAACCGCATTAAGCCCTCGTACAATTGCGTTATTACTAATGTTCCAGGGCCTCAGGTGCCTCTCTACTTCACTGGAGCGAAAATGTTGAGCAATTTTGGGCTCGGCCCGGCAATTGATGGCATGGGTCTGTTTCATGCGATACTGAGCTATTGTGGCAAGTTTAATATAAGTATTAACGCCTGCCGTGAGATGATGCCTGACCCTGCGTTCTATGCCAATTGCCTAAAAGAGTCTTTCAGCGAGCTGCATCTAGTAACCGTTGTAAAGAAGCCCAGTGCAGGTCGCAAAAAGAGACTCAGTAAAAAGGCTTAATCTAACAAAAATGTTTCGAAGAAGTAACTATCGACAATTTTGACTTTCAACGGTCATCCTCATTTAACGATAAATCAAGAAATTATATTCAATGACTCAGAAGTACTTAATGGCTAACGGCTTACGTTTGGCCTACGATGAATTTGGTGATGCGGCAGACCCCGCATTAATACTCGTGATGGGCCTTGGAACGCAGATGATCGCTTGGCCAGAGGCACTATGCGAAGGTCTTGCCAGCGAAGGCTATCGAGTTATTCGCTTTGACAATCGTGATATTGGCCTATCTCAACAGATAGAACCGAAAAAGCCGGTCAACTTAATGAAGTTGATCTTACGCTCCAAATTAGGCTTATCTATTCGAGTACCTTATGGCTTGAGGGATATGGCCGCTGACGCCATCGGCGTGCTCGACTTTTTAGAGATTGAATCAGCTCATTGGGTTGGCGCGTCTATGGGCGGCATGATCTGCCAGGTAATCGCGGCCGAACACCCAGAGCGCAGCTTGTCGCTAACCTCTATAATGTCCTCCAGCGGCAACCCGGATTTACCACAACCAAGTTTACGCATTGCCAAACAATTACTAATGCGGCCCGACCGAAATAACGAAAAAGCGTATCTAAAATACAGCTTCGCCACTTGGGCCATTATCGGCAGCCCAGATTACCCACCAAAACAAGAAGAGTTAAGCGATCGCATTCTCAGCGGCTTACGTCGATCTTACTCGCCACATGGATACACCCATCAGATGGCGGCAATTTTAGAGTCTGGAGATCGTCGCCACCTACTCAGAAAAATCAAAGTTCCAACCCAAGTGATTCACGGCAAGGCAGACGTACTTGTTCCAGTCGAGGGCGGCATCGACACCGCAAAACATATCAAAAATGCCAAACTTGAGTTGATAGAAGGCATGGGGCATGACCTGCCTCGCCAATTAATACCTCGTTTTATAAGCTTGATCTGCGGTGTCATCGCTGATAGCGAAAAGGCCAAGTCCGATGCAGCTTAACTTAGGTTTAACTTAGGTTTAACTTAGGTTTAACTTAGGTTTAACTTAGGTTTAAGTTAGGCCTAGCGGATGATTGTCGAGATGGTTGCAGAGTAGCCACCTCGATAGTGAAACTCACGAAACAGAAACTACAATAAATTAGCCGCTTTAGACTTCTTAAAAAACAGCCGCTTAAAACCGCTGGTCTTAAACTTTGACCACTTATTTTTTGGCTGTGATAAACGGTCGGCCAATACGTACATCACTAACGGATTAACACCCATACCAAGGTGACTTGCCGGCACCACAATGCTTTCGGTGGTATCAGTTTCTTTTTGTAAAGACCCTTCCCACGCAACAACACCATCAGAATGTGAAAAAATGGAGCTTGTCGGCACCGGCGGCGCTTGATGCAGCTGGAAATATCGAGTGTAGTCAATGTCAGTTGGTTCGCCATTGAACGCCTTGAACAACCCATGCGCATGAGAATGCTCTGGCTTGCCGGAAATTGGACTGCCTAAGGAGATAACACTGCGTACTTGATCGGCGCACACTTTAGCAACCTCGCGCGCGTACAAGCCTCCCAAACTCCAACCTACCAACGACACCTTCTTACCGCTCTGTTCGGCAACCTCTCGAACCAAGGCGATCATTTCTTCTTCTAACTCATCGCCAAACAATACATTCATACCCAAACCCCAACCATGAGTTTGATAGCCAAGGTCTGTAAGCAGGTTGCGCAACGGCTTGGTAGCGTTATCACTGCTGACAAAGCCAGGGAAAACGATAACCGGATGCCCATCGCCTCTCGGCAGACGTTTGAGTAACGGACGTAGTGCATAAAAGCTCTGCCACTCGACTACCGCACGTGCCTCAGCTAAGCGCCAAAAATTGAACTGCGCCTGCCTGATTAAACCCAATGACATGTCTACCCCCTGTAGTACTAATGTACCGTTATACTTTATCGCCCAATCTTAGCCCTGTTGCCGATAAAATACGAATCTTTTAGGCCAATTTAAATACCAGCGTTCGGCCTAAAAGCGGCTAAATTTAAATTCTAAATCAGGCAATAAATTAAGCTCCCGCAAGGGCAGTTCTATGACATGATATTTGCTACAATAGCATTCCAAGCAGTATCGAATTGCACCACCAACCAAACTAAAACACATAGACATGACCGTTACCATCAAAACTGGCGCCGAAATAGAACTCATGCGTACCGCTGGCCGTCTCGCCAGTGAAGTTCTAGATATGATTGAAGAACATGTTATTGCTGGCGTCACGACCGACCAATTGAATACCATTTGCCATGATTATATTGTCAATGTGCAAGACGCCATTCCAGCACCATTAAATTATCGCGGTTTTCCGAAGTCGATCTGCACCTCGGTCAATCATGTCATTTGCCATGGCATCCCGAGCGATAAAAAGCTTAAGAAAGGCGATATTATTAATATCGATATAACCGTCATCAAAGACGGCTATCACGGCGACAATAGTCGTATGTATTATGTGGGCAAACCTAGCATATTGGCTAAGCGAGTTTCTGAGATCGCCAAAGAATCAATGATGATCGGCATAGAAATGGTCAAGCCAGGAGTACAGTTAGGTGATATCGGTCACGCCATTCAGAAGCATGCTGAAGCCGCTAACTTCTCAGTGGTGCGTGAATATTGTGGACATGGTATAGGCCGAGTATTCCACGAAGAGCCTCAGGTATTACATTACGGCCGACCAAAAACTGGCATGGCGCTGAAGCAAGGAATGACCTTTACGATCGAGCCGATGATAAACGCGGGTCGAAAAGAAACCAAACTATTGTCTGATGATTGGACGGTGGTGACCAGAGATCATTCCTTATCAGCTCAATGGGAACACACTATTTTGGTGACCGCTAATGGTTATGAAATATTGACAACCTCTGCTAACGCTGTATTACCCTAGTCTTAACGAACACTCGTGGTTAAATTATTCTTCGCACTAACCGCATGCATTATATATAGTCATTTAACCTAGGTAGGGCACCGGCATGCATTTCGCCAAACGAAAACTTCTAAACCCTGCGCTGTTTAAGCGCATGCTTGGTGACGCATCCCCATTGCCTATTGCGCCGTTTAAAAAAGCAATAAAGAATGGGCTTAGCGAATTAAAGGAGCATCAAAATAATGGCATTGCGGCGGCTGATTTACTAACTAAATATACTTGGATGGTCGACCAATTGGTGATCATCGCGTGGGATCACCATCTGCGAGACTACACAATTGAGTCGTCGGTGGAGCTAATCGCCGTCGGCGGCTACGGTCGTGGCCAGCTACACCCCTACTCTGATGTTGACCTGCTGATTTTGCTTGGCGATGAGAACTATGATGGCGGCAAAGATCTGGTTGAAAATTTCTTACGTTTTCTTTGGGATATCGGCCTTGAAATCGGTCACAGCGTGCGCTCAATTAAAGACTGTGTAAAAGAAGCAAAGGCTGACATCACTGTGATGACTAACCTGCTCGAAGCTCGCCGCTTAGCTCCACGTTTAGCCAAGGCTAATGGCCTATTTGAGACTCTCAACAATAAAATTCGAATGCCGCGTTGTTGGGGGCCGGAGAAATTTTTTATTGGCAAGGTAGAAGAACAAAAACGACGCCACGCGCAATATCAAGACACCGCTTATTCATTAGAGCCTAATTTGAAGGAGAGCCCCGGCGGTTTGCGAGACCTGCAGACTATTCTTTGGGTCTACAACCGCCACTATGGGGTTCGCTCTTTTAAAGAGATGAAAAATCAAGAGCTGATCAATCAAGATGAATACCGCATACTGATTCGCGCGCGTAATATATTGTGGAAGATGCGCTCTGGCTTGCACCTAATCACCAATCGCCATGAAGATCGTTTACTATTCGATACCCAACGGCAATTAGCTGATGAATTTGGCTATCAAGACAACAAGGCACGTCTCGCTGTTGAGCAGTTGATGAAACGCTATTACCGAACAGCCCAGCAAGTAATTTATTTGAATGAACTACTGTTAGCAAACTATCGAGTAACTCACAATAAGCGATTCAGTCTTTCCTCGGGTAAAATATTAGATGACAATTTCATACTAAAAAATAAGTTGATCGAGCAGCGCGATGAAGATGTTTTCGTGCGTGAACCGAAAGCCATGATCAAGCTGTTTTGCTTGATGCTAGAGCATAAAATCAGTGGCATTCATCCAGACACAATTCGGGCTATTAGAGCCAACTTAGAATCAGTTAATAACGATTTCAGAAGTGATACTGAAACCCAAAAATTATTCCTGGAACTTTTCAAACATAAAGGTCTTGGCCTGACTAACGCATTAGAACGCATGAATGCTTATGGCCTGCTTGGCGCTTATATCCCAGCCTTTGGCGCGATCGTTGGGCAAATGCAACATGACTTATTTCATGTGTATACGGTCGACGGACACACATTAAAAGTTATCGAAAATCTTACTCGGCTAAGAAAGCACACTGACGAGTTTGCCATGGCGAGTGGGATTTTAGCTAATTTATACAAGCCTGAGAGGCTACTCCTTGGGGCGCTATTCCACGACATAGCCAAAGGTCGAGGCGGTGATCACTCAGTACTCGGTGAGTCAGATGCATATCAGTTCTGCATAGATCATGGGCTAAGTGAATACGATGCAAAATTAGTCGGCTGGTTAGTATTGAGCCATTTGATGATGTCTCATTTTTCTCAACGTCGCGATATATCGGACCCAGTAGTGATCAAAGAATTCGCTGCAATTGTTGGTGATAAAGAGTATTTAGACAACCTATATTTACTCACCCTTGCCGACATACGCGGCACTAGCCCTAAGGTGTGGAATGCGTGGAAAGGTCAGCTGCTACTAGAGCTCTACGATGCCACAAGCAAGGCGCTGCGCCAAGGCGTCGCACGCCCGATCAACGAAAAAGAGCACGTTGAAGACGACAAGCAACTTGCGATGGAGCTAATTGTCGAGCTGGTCGGCGAGAAAAACGTCAACCAAGAGCATGTACATCAGTTTTGGGACACGCTACCTAACGACTACTTCATTCGCAACGAGCCATATTACATCGCGTGGCACACCAGCAGTTTAACCAACACCACGGCAATTAGCATACCCGTGGTGTCAGTTCGTTATAGCGAACGCTTAGAAGCCAATATGTTTTTCGTCTTCGCGCCGGAAACCAACCGTTTATTAACCCAGGTTACCGGTTCGTTTGACCAGCTTGAGCTAAATATTATCGAAGCGCGCCTGCAACTCAGCTCAAATGGCTTCGCACTGTATTCTTTCAGCGCCGTGGCTCCGGAGAGTGAAAACGAGACAGAGCAGGCTTATATGAGTTTTTTGGAGCAGCGTTTGCGCTCACTTATTGTTGAAAAGGAGGTTGAGAACGAAGCTGAAAAAGTAATTTCTCGGCGTAATGCCTCACGCGCGTTGAAGCATTTTCCGATTGAACCTCGAGTGACATTTTTATTCAACAGCAAAAGCTACACAACGATGGAAGTAGTAGCGCAAGATCAGCCTGGGTTTTTACACAATGTTGCGCTGGTTTTGAAAAAACATAACCTTATTTTACTCAGTGCCCGCATCGCCACATTCGGCGAACGCGCTGAAGATATTTTTTATATACGCCATGGCAACCACAAGCCCGTAGTTGAAAACGAAATATTAAGTCAATTAGAAAGTGAAATTTGCCTAGCATTAGATAAAAATACCGCATCCGCAACGGCCAACAGTGTAATTAAACTCTAAAATTCACTTCTAACAATAGCGATAACAGCGTGTTTGCTGGATAATCCCGCCAACAGAAAATTACCTATAACACCTCTCTATATCATGACTGAGCAATTACAAAACATTATCGATCAAGCTTTTGAAAATCGCAGCAACGTTAGCCCAAGCACAGCTGACCCTGAGCTAAGACGAGCGGTAGAGTCCGCCATCGACATGTTAGACCGTGGCCAAGCTCGGGTAGCTGAAAAGATCAACGGAGAGTGGGTTGTACATCAGTGGTTAAAAAAAGCGGTTCTATTGTCATTCGCAATTCGAGATAACCAATTGATTGACGGCGGAGATACTAAATACTTTGATAAAGTAGAATCAAAATTTGCAGACTACGACGAAGCTCGCTTTAAAGCGGAAGGCTTTCGTGTGGTGCCACCTGCCGCAGTTCGCAAGGGATCGTATATCGCACCCAGCGTAGTATTAATGCCAAGCTATGTAAATATTGGTGCACGTGTCGATTCTGGCAGTATGGTTGACACTTGGGCTACCGTTGGCTCATGCGCACAAATTGGTAAAAACGTACATTTATCGGGCGGCGTCGGTATCGGCGGCGTGCTTGAGCCAATTCAGGCCGGTCCAGTAATTATTGAAGATAATTGTTTTATTGGCGCTCGCTCTGAGATTGTAGAGGGCGTTGTGGTGGAAGAAGGCTCGGTCATTTCAATGGGCGTTTACATTGGTCAAAGTACTAAAATCCTTGATCGCGAAACCGGCAAAGTTACTTACGGTCGCATTCCTGCCGGTTCGGTTGTTGTTTCAGGTTCTATTCCCAGCAAAGATGGTTCACACAGCTTGTATTGCGCAGTGATCGTTAAAAAGGTCGATGCTAAAACACGTAGTAAAACATCGTTAAACGAGTTGCTACGCGTAGACTAGCCTTAAGTCTACTGTCTCCCGATATAATAAATACCACTGGCTTAAAGGGCTCTTCCAAGTGACCACTCCGACATTAGATTTAACCAAGCAGCTGCTCGCTGCGAAATCAGTAACCCCTGACGATGCAGGCTGCCAAGCCCTAATGTCCGATCGCCTGCGTGCTGCAGGCTTTGAGATTGAGCGAATGGACTTTGCAGATAGTTTTGGTTCAGTACTGAACTTTTGGGCGCGCCGCGGATCTCAGTCGCCATGCCTAGCATTTGCCGGGCATACCGATGTTGTGCCAACCGGCGATCTTGCTGCTTGGGATAGCGACCCCTTCACACCAACTGAACGAGACGGCCAACTTTACGGCCGCGGTGCCGCTGACATGAAGACATCGCTCGCGGCCTTCGTCACTAGCATTGAAAATTTTGTTGCTGCACATCCAGATCATAAGGGTTCGATCGCACTATTGATTACCTCCGATGAAGAGGGGCCGGCGACCTGTGGCACCGTAAAGGTAATCGAGCAACTCGAAGCTCGTAATGAAAAAATAGATTACTGCCTAGTCGGCGAGCCAAGTTCAACTAATACCCTCGGTGATATCATTAAAAACGGCCGCAGAGGTTCTGTAGGCTGCGAGCTAACGATCAATGGGACGCAGGGCCACGTGGCCTACCCTCATCTGGCCGACAACCCCATTCACTATTGTGGCGATATAATCAATACTCTAAATAGTATCGTTTGGGACGAGGGCAACCAATATTTTCCACCAACTAGTTTTCAAATTTCCAATATCGCTGGCGGCACCGGGGCGACAAACGTAATACCTGCAACGGTAAAAATCACCTTCAATTTGCGCTACTCGACTGAAATTACCGCCGACGGTATCGAGGCTATCGTTACTGAAAAGCTGCAGAAGCTCGGCGTTAATTACTCGGCAAAGTGGACGCTGTTCGGCTTACCATTCTTAACCGAGAAGGGAGCTCTGGTTCATGCCTGCCAGAAATCAATCGCCGACAATCTTGGAATCAAGGCTGAATTGTCGACCACCGGCGGCACATCCGATGGCCGTTTTATTGCACCAACGGGTGCTCAAGTTGTTGAGCTAGGTCCAATCAACGCAACCATTCACAAAGTCAATGAGTGCGTTGACATAGAGACACCTGAAAAATTATCGAAGGTTTACCAAGGAATTATGGAAAACCTGCTGCTTTAGGCTTTTATGCGTGACCGACTGTTTTCTAACTAGACTTGGCCGGTAGGGAGTTGAGCAAAGCGTCACCTAGAAGGCGGAAAATAGTCTAATTGTTGGCCCGACGATTTTCTCGTAAATCGATATTACGCAAACTATTTTCAGCAAACAAATGGAACGCCTTGCCGTTAGCAAACGCAACCGTGTAGTTGCCACATTGTATAGCTAGCATGGGTACCAACGGGAGGTGTTATAGTTTCTGGCTCACCTAAGATTACGCGCACTTGCTCGGCACTTTTCCAACGAATTTGATCGATATCTTGAGCCATCGCCTGGCCGATGAGACAGCTACAAATCATTACTGCTAGTAGCACTTTTTGTATAAACTTTTGATTTTTAATTTCTATTTTTTATTCAAGTTTGGGTTTCAAGACATTATCAAAGATAAATCGACAGGGCAATGTTATATAATGTGGCAGTAGCGAGCCTTTATTGTACAATCTGCGATTAATTTAATCTTTACCGAGCTAATCGAGCTACCTAGTATGACTGTTTTTCGCACACCAACACTCGTTGCCTTATTGTTGATCAGCAATTTGATTTGCTCAGCAGAGGCCAAAGGATTTGACTTAATCAATTTAGATAAGCAGCTAGAAGCATCCGAGGCGCTCTATTCAGATATCGTTGAGGGCACGCAAAAAATGGTCTCTTGGTATGCCGAGCCGGGTCAACGCACAGAAGTTTCCATCGTATACCTACATGGCTTTTCAGCGACTCATAAAGAGCTTAGCCCAATGACCGAGCAACTTGCTGAGAAGCTACAAGCCAATGTGTTCTACAGTCGCCTAACAGGCCATGGCCGAAGCGATGACGCGATGGCCGAAGCAACTCGAGAGGCTTGGAAAAAAGATGCTCAAGAAGCCTATGACATAGGCTCTGCCATTGGCGAACGCGTAATATTGATTGGAACCTCTACTGGCGCCACTTTAGTAACATGGTTGAGCGCTCAGGAGTTGGCCGAGCCACCATTAGCAAATATATTAATCTCGCCTAACTTTGCGATTAAAAGTGGTGGCAGCTGGATCCTCAAGAACTCGCTCGGCTTATGGCTGGTAAAACAACTCAACGGCAATTATCGCGGCTTCCAACCGCTCAACGACTTCCATGCACGTTACTGGACCGAACGTTATCCGCTAGAAGCCTTGGTGCCGATGTTAGAACTTCTGGACGATGTTGATGAGCTTGATAAATCTAAGATCGCTACTCCTCAATTATTCGTTTACTCCCCTGATGATCATGTAATCGACCCAGGAAAAGTACTCGAGACCGCAAACGAATTTGCCGGCGCTAAGGTCACGCTGGTACCATTTACCAGTTCGACCGACCCAGCCCAACATGTATTGGTAGGCCGAGGCTCTACCGCCGGTGATGACGTGCAACCGCAGGTCGACAACATGCTCAACATTTTAGTGCCCTACCTTGAACAACTGAAATCGTCGAACACTAAAATCCAATAGCGTGAGTTAAAGAGTCTTAATCAACCCAAACCCTAGCATTGCGAAACATTCGCATCCAAGGACCAAATTCGCCCCAAGACTGGTCTCGCCAAGAGTTAGTAGAGCTTCTAAAGTTGCGTTCCGGGTGAGGCATCATAATAGTTACTCGCCCGTCATCATTAGTCAAACCGGCGACGCCTTGAGGTGAGCCATTTGGGTTCGCTGGATAGCGTTCCGTTGGCTTGCCTTGGTAGTCTATATAGCTTAGCGCTAGGTTGCTCAAAGACGCCGACTCGGCGCTCTCAGTGTACTCAGCCCGACCTTCACCGTGCGCTACCACAACCGGCAATTTAGAGCCTTGCATCCCCGCCAGCAAGATCGAATTGCTGCCTTGAGAAATTTCTGTTTGCACCAAACGTGCCTCAAACTGCTCGGAGGCATTACGCACGAAATGCGGCCATGAGTCAGCGCCGGGAATGATCTGCTTGAGATTGGACATCATTTGACAGCCATTACAAATTCCTAAGGAAAACGCATCTTGACGTTCAAAGTAAGCCTCAAATGCATCTCTAACTTGGCTATTGAACAATATCGATTTCGCCCAACCTTCACCCGCACCCAGCACATCGCCGTAAGAAAACCCGCCGCACGCTACCAAGCCTTTAAAATCGGCCAGATCTACCCGCTGCTCTTTTATGTCAGTCATAGTTACATCAACAGCCGAAAAGCCCGACTGAGTGAATGCTGCTCCCATTTCGATATGCCCATTAACGCCCTGCTCTCGTAGGATAGCAACTTTGGGTTTAACGCCCCCTAAAAAGCTACCGCCGACATAGGATGCGACCACGTCTTGTTTGGGGTCAAAGCTTAGATCAGAGAATAAGCCGGTGTCAGCTATGTCTAATAAACGATCGTATTCTTGCTGTGCACACTTAGGGTTATCGCGTAGGGTTTGCATTTGATAGCTAGTTTCAGACCAGGTTCGATGCAAGGCTACACGAGAGGCGTTGATAACTTCTTGGCCATTCACCGAGACGGTTATTCGCTCACCGCCTACAGGCTTGCCAATAACGCTAAGGTGCTCGGCTAAAGCGAAATTTTGGCATACCGCTTCGACCTTAGAGCGGTCGGCATTAGCAACCTGAAATAACACCCCCAGTTCTTCATTGAACAACACCGATAGAGCATCCGCCTCTGCCTTTACATCAAGCTCTAAACCACTGCGACTGGCAAACGCCATTTCAAGTGCGGCGACAATCAAACCGCCGTCCGAACGGTCATGATAGGCCAGCAATAAACCATCAGCGACCAGTTTTTGTATTGCTAAAAAGCCATTTTTCAAGATTGCGGAATCATCCACATCCGGTGTTTGGCTACCGACCTGATTGTAGACTTGAGCCAGAATTGAACAAGCAAGTCGTTGCTTGCCATTCGACAAATCCAGCATCATTAGGCTTGAATCAAGTGATGGTTTAAGCTCAGGAGTCAGTGTAAGATCAACGTTGTCAACCGGTGCAAAGGCGGTGATAACACAGGAAACTGGCGACGTCACACTATGGTCTTTACCCTGCTCATCTTGCCAAACACTCTTCATTGACATTGAGTCTTTGCCAACCGGGATGGCAATACCTAATTCTGGGCA
Source organism: Arenicella sp. (assembly GCA_046709645.1). GTDB lineage: Bacteria > Pseudomonadota > Gammaproteobacteria > Arenicellales > Arenicellaceae > Arenicella. The sequence continues at coordinate 192,171 of JBKEFT010000003.1, read as the reverse complement.
CAACTCCATTCCGACCGCTTTAACTGTGTCATATAGGGCTGCGTCGTCACCTTCATGACCTGCCGCCGCCATCCAGTTAGCCGAAAGCTTGACCTCGGATAGGTCACGAATATTTGCTGCAGCGAGATTGGTTAAACATTCGCCAATTGCCATGCGCCCACTCGCAGGTGCGTTCACAGATGCCAGCGGGGTTCGCTCGCCCATCGCCATGGCTTCACCTGTTTTGCCGGTGTAAGCTGATGTCGTAACCGCAACGTCAGCAACCGGAACCTGCCAAGGCCCGACCATTTGGTCGCGAGCGATCATGCCCGTTACGCTTCTATCACCAATCGTAATAAGAAAGCTCTTGTCTGCAACCGTTGGGCAACTGAGTACACGCTCCAATGCGCCTTCAACCGTGACGTTGGAAAAATCTAATTCTGGCGCGTGCCGATCAACCGATTCGACGTCGCGCAACATCTTCGGCGGATTGCCAAACAAGGTATCCATTGGCAAATCAATTGGCGTCTGTTGACGCTCCGTACCGTCAGAAAAGTGACTATCTTCAAGTATCAACACCTGATCTTCAGTGGCGGTACCAACAACGCAATACAAACAACGTTCACGCGCACAAATGGCCTTAAATTCGTCCAAGCGCTCTGGCGCTACGGCTAGGGTGTAACGCTCTTGCGCTTCATTACACCAGATCTGCATAGGCGACATACCAAGCTCATCGTTGAGCACCTCACGCAGATTAAACTTGCCGCCACGACCGGCATCGCCGACAAGCTCGGGCAAGGCGTTACAAAGTCCGCCGGCGCCGATATCGTGAATTGAAACGATTGGGTTTCGATCATCAAGCGCCCAGCAAGAATCAATAACCTCTTGGCAACGACGTTGCATCTCAGGGTTGCCGCGCTGCACTGATGCGAAATCTAATTGTTCAGAACTTTGACCTGAAGCAACACTAGAGGCAGCGCCACCGCCTAAGCCGATCAACATCGCCGGCCCACCAAGCACGACAATATAGGATCCATCAGGAATGATATTTTTTTCTACATGCTGCTCTCGAATATTACCTAAACCACCGGCCAACATGATTGGCTTATGATAGCCGCGCACATCACTCTGATCTCTAATTGCTTGTTCATAGGTGCGAAAGTACCCAGCGATATTCGGGCGACCAAATTCATTATTGAACGATGCGCCACCAATCGGACCTTCGAGCATGATTTGCAGCGGTGAAGCTATACGAGCAGGCTTTGCTTCAGGGCCTTCCCAAGCTCTAGGCGCATCAGGCAAGCGAAGATTGGAGACTGAATACCCGCTCAATCCAGCTTTTGGTTTAGAGCCTCGACCCGTTGCTCCCTCATCCCGAATCTCTCCGCCGGAGCCGGTGGCCGCACCTGGAAAAGGCGAGATTGCTGTTGGGTGATTATGAGTCTCTACCTTACACAGAATATGAATATTCTCAGAATGACCTTGATATTCTTTGGTCTCAGGGTTTGGGAAAAAACGCTCCCCTTGTGAACCCGCTAATACCGATGAATTATCAGAATACGCAACTAAAGTGCCTTTGCTATTTTGCATGTGGGTTTCGCGAATCATGCGAAACAATGAATGCTCTTTGGTCTCACCATCTACAACCCAGTCTGCATTGAAGATCTTATGGCGACAATGTTCAGAGTTAACCTGAGCAAACATCATTAACTCAACGTCAGTGGGGTTTTTATCGAGCACCGTGTATTGCGCCACTAGATACTCAATTTCGTCGTCTGATAGGGCCAAACCCAATTCAACATTAGCCGATTGCAAAGCACCCTTGCCTTGTGACAATAGAGGCACTTCAAATAATGGCTTTGGCAGCTCGTCGCGAAATAACGCCCGAGCTTCTGCAATATCGGCGACTACCGATTCGGTCATTGGATCGTGAATCAAATTCGCGATCATTGACATTGCCTGGGGGTCTAAATCAACACTTGCGTTAATGTAAAAACCAATGCCACGTTCAACCCGAGCGAGCTTGCTCAGGCCGCAGTGATCTACGATATCGCTAGCTTTGGTCGACCAAGGCGAGATCGTGCCAAAACGAGGCAGCACGAAAAGCCGTTGACCTTGATGCTCAACCTCTTGCATTTTAGGTCCATAGCTAAGCAAGCGTTCAAGCTTTGCAAGCTCACTCTTGTCCAGCGCTTGATCCTCATTTTTTAGCATTGCCAGATGTTGAAATTCGGTATCGATACTCTCAACACTGGGTACAACAACCTGCACCGAGGCAAGTAACTTTTGAATTCGAAAACTTGAGTAGGCCTGACTGCCACGCAATCTCAACATGGGATTTCCTGTTTAGTAAAACGCTAAACGCCAGATTGTCACATGACGAATCTGGCGCGATAATTTCAATTGGGTGTACTTGTTCTAAATGGTTAGACCGAGACGCTGAGCAACCTGCTCATAGGCTTCGACAACACCGCCTAAGCCTTTTCTAAACCGGTCTTTATCAAGCTTTTCACGAGTTTCAGCGTCCCAAATGCGACAGCCGTCTGGAGTAAATTCGTCGCCTAAGTAGATACTTGTACCTTGGCGGCCAAACTCGAGCTTAAAATCTACCAAGATCATTCCAGCATCGGCGAATAGTTTAGACAATATGGTATTCACCTTGAAGGTTTCAATTTTCATCGCGGCTACCGCTTCAGCGTCAGCCCAGCCAAAAGATTCGATATGATATTCGTTGATCATTGGATCGTGCAACCCATCGTTCTTTAAGAAGAACTCAAAAGTTGGAGGCGACAGATTAATGCCGTCTTCAATGCCCAAGCGCCGGCAAATAGACCCCGATGCCACGTTACGCACAACGCACTCAATTGGAAACATATCAAGTTTTCGAACCAGCACTTCTTCATCTGAGAGTAACTCGATGAAATGAGTGGCTATGCCCTGACTCTCGAGGTGCGCCATAATGAAAGCGTTGAACCTGTTATTGACCAAGCCTTTGCGATCAAGTTGCTCAATTTTTTCGCCGTCAAAAGCCGATGTGTCGTTACGAAAATATAAAATCAGTGCATCGTCACGATCACAGGTATAAACAGATTTAGCTTTGCCGCTATATAATTCTTTGCCGCGTTGCATGAAAACTCCTAAAGAATTTGCTAGAGATAAGGTTGATGCCTAGTTAGTTAAAAATTTAGTTAATTAAAAATTTAGTTTTGTAAAATTCGACTGAATAGTTTCTTGCTGTATTCGCCTGAAACTTCTTCTCCTGCTTGGTTCAATACCGAAACAATCGTAATGCTACGTTTTTCCACTACTTGCAATGCGCAATACTCGAGAACTTGCTGCTTGTCGCGATTAAAGAAAGACCAACGTCCAGACTTTACTACGGTCGGTGCTGCTTCGATATCTGCACAACCAATTGAGAATCGACCCGCCTGCTTATTGCGACTGAAGACCGTTAAATCTGACTGTTGCAGACTGGCATTTAAGTAATCCCATGCCCTATCAAATTCAGCGGCGACTTCCAGTTTAGCCTGACCCGACCCGGCGTCGACTACGGTAGCTGAGAGTTGCTCGAACGAAGTTTCCGCAGCATTGGTGGCAGGTGCAGAAGCCAAAGCATCGTTTTTTTCAGCCACCTCTGCTGAGGGCTTTCCTGCCACCTCTGCGGAGGGCTCTCCTGCCACCTCTGCTGAGGGCTCTCCTGCCACCTCTGCTGAGGGCTCTTCAACAACGCCTGAATCAGTTGCAGGTCGCTCATTGCTATCGCTTTTAGACACGGCAACAGGCGACGGTTTTTTCAATGGGGGTAACGATCTAGCCGATTTATAGTCTGCACTGTCATCGCTTGTTATAATTTTTTTGCCCCCACCACAGGCAGATAAGCTCAACGCGATCAGCGTCACCAAGAAGATAAAGGCACTGCGTTTAAACTGTGTTTGTCGTTTAGTTGAAGTCATAATTAATTTATTGATGGCCAAAATATCGGCGCTTTATTGTTGTTTATACTCAAATCCGGCATGCACACTAATCGGTTTTGTTAACCAGCTTGCTGCATAGCATCATCAACCTGAGCTTCAAGTTCAGGACTCAATGAAGTCAATGGCAGTCTTAATTTGTTGGCAGTATAGCCCATTTTGGACACCGCATACTTAACCGGTATCGGATTAGATTCAATAAACAACTTTGCGTGTAAACCGCGCAATTTAGAATCCAGCTGTTCGGCTAAAATAAAATCGCCAGCCAGCGCTGCAGCACACATATCACTCATAAGCTTAGGTGCAACATTGGCGGTAACAGAGACATCGCCGCGTGCACCAAGCTTCATATATTCGAGCGCTGTTGGGTCATCACCTGAGAGAATTGTTAATTGATGCCCGCAGGCATCAATTAAGGCTTTTCCTCTGCTCAAGTCTCCAGTGGCATCTTTACAACCGACAATATTGTCTATAACTGCCAATCTAGCGATAGTCTCATTACTCAAATCGGCAACCGTTCGCCCAGGAACATTATATAAAATTTGAGCAATTGGCACCGCATCAGCAATTGCTTTGAAATGCAGATACAAACCTTCTTGGGTTGGCTTGTTATAGTAAGGAACCACCGAGAGAGCAGCATCAGCACCTAATGACTCGGCATGTCTGGTCAAGTGAATAGCTTCTTGAGTAGAGTTACCCCCAGTTCCAGCGATTACAGGTATACGCTTGTTTACAACTTTAATGGTGTGCTCAACAATCGACAAATGTTCATCAACGTTCAAGGTTGATGATTCCCCGGTAGTACCAACCGATACGATCCCGTGTGTGCCTGACTCGATGTGCAACTCGATTAATCGGGTTAACGCGACATAATCGATGGCACCATCGTCAGCCATTGGTGTAATTAGTGCGACTAAACTGCCTTCAAATTTCATATGTTTGACTAAATTAGGGTCTGGGTTGCGTCTAGCTAATCAGCGGTTAAGCTAGATCATGTAATAGTAAATGATCGCAATTGCTGTCTATTCTGATGGATCTTGTTTGCCCCGAAACTTACCTAATAGGTAAAACACAGCGCCGCTAATCATATATATCGAACCGATTGCTAAAAATGCTGAGGGAGGGTCCAAGTAAACAAAAGCAATAATTAGCACCAATACAATCAAGCCAACAAACGGCATTTTATCTCTGAATTCAAAGTCTTTGAAAGAGCGGTATTTAATATTACTCACCATCGCTAAGGCCATTGCTATCATTAATAAAGCAAGCCCAACACTGTAATCACTAGGGGTAATACCAGCATCGACGAATACCCAGACGGTCGAGGCAATCATCGCAGCAGCGCCGGGACTTGGCACACCGGTGAAATGAGTTTTATCACTGCCGGCAGCGACATTAAATCGGGCTAACCTTAACGCGGCGCAGGCAATATAGACAAAGGCTACCAAGCTTCCGAAACGACCGAGATCAGTAAGCGCAAACTCAAACAACACCATCGCTGGCGCTACGCCAAAGGACACCATGTCTGACAGACTGTCATATTCTGATCCAAAGTCGCTCTGTGTATTGGTTAGCCTAGCAAGGCGGCCATCAATAATATCCATGACCATAGCCGCATAAATGGCTAAAGACGCCGCTTCGAAGTGCCCTAATCGGGCCTGCATGATCGCGTAAAACCCGGCAAAAAGCCCTGCGGTAGTGAATAAGTTAGGCAACACATAAAAGCCTTTGGCTGGCTTATTCGAACTCCCAGTTGACTTGTTGCTACCTTTTGGTGGCTTACCAGCACCATTATTGGGTTTATTCGAGCCATTAGCCGACGTATCAAAACCAGCTTTGGTTTCCTTAGTATCCATAGGATTTAGTTTAGGTTGCTCTGAGCTCATGCTTCGATTATACAAGGTTGAGCGTGGCTTTGCCCACTTTTGAAAGCACTATTAATAGGGCGATTGAACGTGCTACCAATGATGGAACTGCTAGTTCGACTAACGGCCACCGGCACGACGAAAACACGGGGCGACAAAAGTTTAAGCAAAGTCGCCAAGTGCCACTGTTACAGAATAATCTTCCGGTAAAAACAAATCTACTCGTGAACCAATTTGGATAACCCCATATCGCTCGCCTTGCTGTCGCTTGCCTCCCTCGTTTACATCACAAAGATTCGGCGCGCACCAACTCGGCAACCTGAACCAATACGACATCAGCGCCGCGCTCAGCTTGAAACCCTCCGTTTTCACAGTACCGTCAAATGACGCTCTAATTAAATCGATTGAAAACACATTTCTGAAAACGTTAATTTTAAATGCTCTCCCAGCGAAGTAAGGATCATCTACGACCCAGGCAAATACAACTTTACCGTCAGCGTGAGAAATAATAATGCCATGGCCTTACGATATCGGTCGATGTGGGTCTCGTAATAATTAAAGTACAAATTCAAATATCAGGCAAAAAAAGCACGATATAAAACGGTAAAACGACGGCGGTCAATGCGAATTCTAACTAAGTAAGGCCTTTGCAAAGCAACACTCAATCACCAATATCGTAATTTTATCAACAGATTGTATTTTATCAGCCGTTAAAAGTGTGCGCTTAAGAAAGCCGGAAACGCGTTGAAGTCACCTTCAACGCGGTCAATTTTCTAACGCGGCCGGCTCAGGTTTTAGCTACCTGCGGACGCTTATGAACTAATATTTTCTACTGCAGTGTATTTTTTTGGTACTGAGTGCTTTCTCACTGCTCAGCTGTAAGGGCCGTCTCATCAGAGGACAGACCGGTTACTCCGGAGCGTGCTAGCTCGAGAATCGTCAGCCCGTTTAAACTTTTCAAGAGCTCGTCAACTTTTTCACTGCTGCCACTCATTTCAACAATAAATTGGCGGGCGGAGACGGTGATCAGACTGGCGTTAAAAGCTTTAACAATCTTGTCTAAATCGGCTTTTTGCTCCCCCTCGGCAAGCAACTTAACCAAAACCACTTCACGCTCAAGGTGACTTCCAATGGTTATGTCTTGCAAGGCAGCAACATCGACCAACTTGTTTAGATGCTTCTCAATTTGATCTATTTTTCGATCGTCACCAGTGGTCACTATGGTCATGCGGGACAAAGTCGAATCGTTTGTTGGTGCTACGGTTAACGATTCAATATTGTACCCGCGTGCAGAGAACAGACCCGATACACGTGATAAAGCACCCGATTCGTTTTCTAATAAAACTGAAATAATATGTCGCATAATCTCTCTACTTAGCTGGGCGCAAACGCATTTCGTGATGCCCTTTGCCACTCTCTATCATCGGATAAACATTCTCTTTTTGATCGGTAATGAAATCCATAAAAACCAACCGATCTTTCATCGCAAACGCCTCTTTTAGCGCGCCTTCAACATCGCTAGGCTTATCAATTTGCATGCCGACGTGGCCATAAGCTTCAGCCAATGCTACGAAATCAGGAAGAGAGTCCATGTATGAATTTGAGTAGCGTTTGTTGTAATTGAATTCTTGCCACTGTCGCACCATCCCCAGGTAGCGGTTATTTAGGCTTATAACCTTTACTGGCAATTTGTACTGCTGGCAAGTAGCAAGCTCTTGAATACACATTTGAATACTACCCTCACCGGTAATACACGCTACGTCAGCATCAGGATGGGCTATCTTCACACCCATCGCCGCAGGTAAGCCGAAACCCATGGTGCCTAAGCCTCCAGAATTTATCCACTTATGGGTATCCGAAAAGCCATAAAACTGTGCAGCGAACATCTGGTGCTGACCAACGTCTGAGGTCACATAGGCTTCGCCACCGGTTACTTCGTGTAACTTTTGCACTACATACTGGGGCTTGATGATCTTTGAGTCTTCGTCGTACCAGTAACTGTTAACGCCGCGCCACTCTTTGATTTGACCCCACCAATCTGCAACCAAAGACGGATTAATATCCTTACTTCTTCGAGCAATTTCTTGGTTGAAAGCGTCAAGCACTTCTTTTACATCAGCGACAATTGCGATATCAGCTTTGATATTTTTATCGATTACCGACGGATCGATATCAACATGAATTACCTTCGCATGAGGCGCAAAGCCGTCCAAGGTGCCAGTAATACGGTCATCAAAGCGAGCGCCTAATGCAATGATCAAGTCAGAATCGTGCATCGCCAGATTCGCTTCATAGGTACCGTGCATTCCCAGCATTCCGATAAAAAGCGGATCATCATGCGGGTAAGCGCCAAGCCCCATAAGGGTGTTGGTGCAGGGAAAACCTAGCGTTTTAACGAAACTGGTTAGCTCTTGCTGAGCATGCGCTAAGACCACACCGCCGCCAGCATAAACCACTGGCCGCTTAGCATTAAGCATCGCCTCGACCGCCGTTACAATTTCACTCGGATGGGCTTTAGGTGCCGGCGGATAAGAACGCATCTCAACTGATTTCGGGTATAAGAACTCAGTGACTTCGGCGGTAATATCTTTTGGGATATCAACCAGCACTGGACCAGGTCGGCCAGTGGTAGCAATATGAAAAGCCTTCTTAATCGTTTCCGCAATTTCTTCAACACTTTGAATAAGAAAATTGTGTTTAACGCAGGGACGACTAATACCCACAGCATCAATTTCTTGGAAAGCATCATAACCAATCAACGGCTTCATAACTTGACCAGACAGCACCACCATCGGTATCGAGTCCATATACGCTGTAGCGATGCCGGTAATAGCATTAGTAATGCCAGGTCCCGACGTCACAAGCACCACACCCGGCTTACCGGTAGAACGAGCGTAGCCGTCGGCCGCGTGTGTTGCGCCTTGCTCGTGGCGGACTAAAATATGTTTCACTTCGTCTTGCCGATGAAACGCGTCATAGATGTGTAATGCTGCACCGCCAGGGTACCCGAAGACAAACTCCACACCCTCTTCTTCAAGGCTTTTGACTACTATTTCTGCACCTGATAACTGCACGGAGGTCTCCCAATAAACTCTGGTTTTCCGCTCGAATGAGCGGCAATAAAAAATGCCCTTAAACGGGCGGCTATATCAACTGCAAATTATAAACGCTAGGGGCTTAAACACAACGAACTTATTCACTTTTTAGCGCTTCAATGAGTAGATATAAACCCCTCAAACCAAGCGTTACAAGACTTTATGTCTATCTGATATGTAAAGCATTCATAAAAGATATGGTTCAGAGGCCTTTGCACGACTCAACTACGAACTAAATTTAGTTTGAATGACTCTCTGATTTCGACTAAAGACTTGTCAACACCGATATACAGAATTTCAACTCGAACAAAACAGATTACCGCCATTCTAGTTTTTAATTGAGCGATGCTGAGGTCTCGCTTACATTCTTCAGCCATTATTTATTGCCCTAAAAAGCATCTCTCGCATACAATAGCGAACATGCATACATATATAATTTCGGATTTACATCTGACCCCTGAGCGCCCCCAAATCATTAAAGCGTTTTTCGACTTTTTAGTTAACGACGCGCCTACAGCTGAACGACTTTATATTCTGGGAGATCTATTTGAATTTTGGATTGGCGACGACGCTGCTGAAATCCTCGGAGCGGACCCGATTTTGGATGCAATGAAGACAATTAGCCAAGTCGTTGATTGCTACTTCATTGCCGGCAATCGAGACTTTTTAGTTCGGAAAACCTTTACCGACCGCACTGGCTTTAAAATCCTCAGTGACGAGACACTGATCGACCTCTATGGCACTCAAACTTTGCTATTACACGGAGACAGTTTATGTACTGATGATATAGCACACCAACAATTCAGAAGCCAAATGATGACTAACGACCCGTTTTGTGATGGCTTCTTAAAAATGAATATTGCCGATCGCATTGAGCAGGCTAAACAAGCACGCCTGCAAAGCAATGAACATAAGTCTGCAATCAGTATGGGCATTATGGATGTGACCGAAGCCGCGGTGCTGGCGTCGTTTACTAAACACTCCATAAGGCAAATGATTCACGGACATACTCATCGCCAAAACACACATCAATACGATATTGACGGTGACAAAGTGACTCGTTATGTTTTGGGCGACTGGCACATGACCAGTAGTATTATGCGAGTGGATAAAGACGGCATCAACATCGTTAACGCGCCAATTTAAGCCTAGCTCGAATAGATTACCAAGTAATCTAAACCCAGTTAAACCCAGTTAATCTTTATCCGAGTCTGAGTCAGGGGTTGCCTTAGAGTGCCCCGGGACAACACGGTAAAAGATCTCTCCCTCTTTGATAAAACCAAGTTGACTTCGGGCTCTTTCCTCAAGCGCCTCACTACCTTGCTTCAACTCATTTACCTGGGCATGTAATTTGTCATTTCTGCGCGCCAGCGCATGATTCCTCTCAACAGACTGTTGGATATTGCCCTCCAGCGACCATAGTTGAAAAACACCGTGCCCACCAAACCATAGCTTGGCTTGTAACAAAATGAGTAAGAAAAAAAGTATGCTAGCGATAATCCTCATGGTGTGAGTTTACACTGGGATAAACTGGTTTAGTACCCAAGCGCAACACTAACTGGATTATAGGCTGGTATCACATATGTTCTAATAGCCGACATTTTAATCGATGAATGTCTCGCAAGCCATTGAAATTCAATAATTTATAATATATCTTAATCTACCATGTTGTATGGATCCTTAAGGTAACGAGAAATGACACAAGCAACTATTAATAAAAAAATCAAACCAGCTAATAAAAAAATCAAACCAGCTAATAAAAAAATTAAATCAGCGATTGTAACCTTAGCCACAATAGGGGCTTTGGCAGTACAACCAACATCATTTGCGGCAGACCGAAATACAGGTGCCTTTTTTGGCAATAACGCTCCAGGCAAATGGATCATTGGCGGAAAAGTCGCCAAGGTAGACGCGAACATCATCGATGAGAAAGATGCCGACGCCGCTGGTATTGTTATTGGCTATGAATTTGCTCGCTCAATTGGCAACTCAGGCGGCTCATCGACTATCGAATTTGAATACATTACTGGAGACGCGTCGATCCCTAGTTTGGGGCTAGGTTACGACGTCGATGTGGCTAATATATTCTTCACCTATCGCTCAGCAGGGAACCTCTATTACAAGCTAAAAGGTGGCTTGTCTTACGCAGATTTTCAGTTCACTGATTTGCAATCTGTAAACTCAGACCTTGAAGAAGTCGGGCTGGCGTTCGGCGTTGGCTTGGGCTACCGGGTCGGTGACCTAGGCGTTTTAGAGCTTGAGTATTCAGGCGACACCAGCGACGCCGATCTTGGAATTTTAGGTGTGAATGCGCTACTAGAGTTCTAAATTTAACGCCTTTAAATGACCGCGATTTTAAACCGTCGCGGTTAAATTGACACGAGCGCTGGCCTACAAAAATTTTCAGGCGAGCGTTATGCCGTAGACCTTAATTAGCTCGATGGCTTAACTTGTTAAAACGTTTAGCTAGTTAGAAAAATTTAAGTCACCGATCACATCAATCGGATCTTCAAGTCCAACCGCTATTCTCACCAGCCCCCGAGATATCCCAGCCGCCGCTTTGTCTTCGTCACTCCAACGTGCATGAGTTGTGGTGTAAGGGTGAGTTATGGTTGTTCGGGTATCACCTAAATTGGCTGTTATCGACAATAGCTCCGTGCTATCGATCAACTTCCAGGCCGCTTCTTGCCCCCCTTTCAACTCAAAAGAGACCACCGCACCACCTTTACTCTGCTGAGCTTTGGCCAGTTCATACTGAGTATGAGTACTGAGGCCAGGGTAGTAAACCCGCTCAACTTGAGCAACTTCGGTGAGCGCCTCTGCCAGTTGCATCGAGTTATCACATGCCTGATTAACACGCAGTGGTAGTGTCTCTAAACCCTTAGCGAATACCCAGGCGTTAAAGGGACTCATTGATGGGCCCGCTGTGCGCATAAAGCTGACTATCTTTTCGCCAACGAAATCGGCATCACCAACAACGGCTCCGCCGACACAGCGACCCTGTCCGTCGATAAACTTGGTTGCTGAGTGCAGAACAACATCAGCCCCTAGAGACAAAGGTCGTTGTAGTATTGGCGTACAAAAACAATTGTCTACAACTACTTTGATATCTGGATTAGCCGAATGCGCTATATCAGATATAGCGGCAATATCACCGATTTGCATTAATGGATTGGCGGGTGTCTCAAAAAATACCATTTTAGTATTTTGTCGTATCGCGCTGCGCCATGCATCAAGATCGGTGAGTCTGACAAAGGTAGTCTTAATACCAAAGTTACCCATTAGACCTTTGAGCAAAGTCTGGTTTGCACCGAAGATAGATTGCGATGACACAACATGATCACCTGCTTTTAGCCCAGCCATACAAGTAGCTAACATGGCCGCCATACCAGAACCAGTACCGACGCAGGCTTCACCACCTTCTAATGAGGCTAAACGCTGCTCGAAGACCCGGACCGTCGGGTTGGTAAAGCGGGAATATATGTTGCCCTCCTCTTCTAAAGAAAACCTCGCCGAAGCCTGTGCGGCAGATTCGAATACGAAGCTAGAGGTGGTATATATCGGCTCGCTATGCTCATTTTCTGAACTACGAATTTGCCCAGCTCTAACAGCTTGCGTCGCTGGGCGATAATCTGACATGCTCTTTTTCATAATTTATAATTGGTTAAAATCAACTATTAATGAGCTAAATTTGATCAATAGACAAAATCTTAGTTTGACATTTGACTTACGTCACGCAACTCCGAAGGCTGATAGTCTTGGGCTTGCTTAGCACCGTCACTTCGCTCAATCTCCAATTCGGCGAAATACGCATCATCAACATCACCGGTTACGTAATTTTTACTGAAGCAAGATGTGTCAAAACTAGTAATTTGCGGATTACCTTCGGAAGCAGCGTCGATCAAATCATTTAGATCTTGATAAATCAAACGATCTGCGCCAATGGCTTCTTGGATTTGCTCAACCGTTCGGTTATGCGCGATCAATTCTGATGCTGCAGGCATATCTATTCCATAGACGTTCGGATAACGAACCGGGGGGGCCGCAGAAGCAAAGTAAACTTTTTTAGCTCCGGCATCACGGGCCATCTGCACAATCTGCTTTGAGGTCGTTCCGCGTACAATTGAATCATCTACCAGCATCACATTCTTGCCACGAAATTCTAATTCAATCGCATTGAGCTTCTGACGAACTGATTTCTTGCGTTGCTCTTGACCAGGCATGATAAATGTTCGCCCAATGTAACGGTTCTTAATGAAACCTTCGCGATAACGGACTCCAAGCACTTGCGACATTTCCAGTGCTGAGGTCCTACTGGTGTCCGGTATAGGAATCACCACATCAATATCGTGGTCTGGCCACTCTCTAGCAACCTTCTTAGCTAATTTTTCCCCCATACGCATTCGCGTACGGTAGACAGAGATACCATCGATCATCGAATCTGGTCTAGCCAAATACACTTGTTCAAAAATGCACGGCGCGTAGCTGGCGTCGCTAACGCACTGATGGTTTACAATATCACCATCGAGAGGCAAGATTATTGCCTCACCCGGCATCACATCAGCAAGCACAGTAAAACCTTGACTGTCTAAGGCGACACTTTCAGAGGCCACCATATATTCACGGCCTTTATCGGTATCTCGATAGCCATAAATTAACGGGCGAATGCCATGCTTGTCTCTAAAAGCAATGATGCCAACACCCATTACGTAAGCAACAACGGCATAGCCACCACGACAGCGCTTAAAAACACCCTCGATAGCGGTAAAAATATGATCGTGTGTCAGGGTATAAGTGTCAGCACCAAGGGCATTGTAAATTTCATGCGCGAAGATGTTGAGTAACACCTCTGAGTCTGACGTGGTATTAACATGCCTAAGATCATCTTTAAAAATTCGTTTTCTTTGGCGGCTCGCATTAGTTAAATTGCCGTTATGGGCCAAAGCAATACCAAACGGAGAGTTAACGTAAAATGGTTGCGCTTCGGCTGAGGAGTTTGACCCAGCGGTTGGGTAACGACAGTGGGCTATTCCAACGTTGCCTGTTAACCTCTGCATGTGCTGAGAAAAGAACACGTCCTTAACAAGACCATTGTCTTTGCGCAAATTAACGAAACCGTTTTCATCGCAAGTCATAATTCCTGCAGCATCTTGACCTCGATGTTGCAGAACAGTTAAACCATCGTATAAGCTCGTGCTAACGGAAGACTTACCAACTATACCTAACACACCACACATATTTATCGCTCTATCTCTACTGAGATGATCTGAGGGCTAAAAAATAACACTAAACCTTAAAGCTTAATTTACAAGCCCAAGATCTGACTAGCGAATGATACATTATTTAAACCCTAGGTTTAACGTTTAAGCAAATATCTAGACGGTGATTTTGGTTTTTAATTCTACTGATTGACTTCAACAAGTGCTTTTATCGCTTGCTCGCTGGCCGTTTGAGTGAAATCACCGTCGTCTTCCTCCGGTGTCAGCCCACTATCTGGAAAGAGCTCCTCTACGGTCTTCACAAAGGGCTCGAATTTACTTATCTGCTGGGAGTTTTGCCACCACTCCGATGTTTCCATGCCAAAGCCTTTGGCAACGACTAACACTGCAACGACGATTGCAACCCCTCTCAACCCACCAAAACCCAATCCCAAAACTCGATCAACACCTTTTATCGGGCCCCGAACAAATATTTTAGTAATAATGTAGCTGATAATAGAAAAAACAAAGAGTGTAGAAATAAAGACCGAGGCAAAACCAGCCCATTCTCGGAATTTCGGCGCAGGTATATTGATATACTGATGAATGAATTCGCCCGCCTGAGTGCAAAAATTAAATGCTAGCCAGATAGCCAAAATCCAAGAAATAAGCGACAACGACTCTTTAATAAAGCCACGAAAAATACCCACAAGAATTGAAACGACTAATATCGCCGCAATAATCCAATCAAATCCACCCATCTTTTCCTCTCTCTGACCAACTCGTCGATCAATTAATTATAAGCCCTAATAATTATAAGCCCTAAGGTCAATTTTTTAGTTTATGGATACACACGAATAAAACCCTCTTTTCCCGCTTTAGACTTTAAGCGATTTTGTTCGTTGATAGCAGCCACTCTTTTATCAAATGGACCAAGCCAAACTCTAGTACCCGTTTTCTTGCCTCGGTTGGTATCAACAACGCTGCTTGACGCCGAAAAACCCTTATTCTTTAGCTCGCTAATCAAAGCGATTGCTCTGCTCTTGTCGGTAAATAACCCGACTTGAACTACCCACCCAACATCGACAGTGGTTATTTTCGCTTTCGTCGATGATCCATTGTTAGCCGCTTTAGCCTGTTGCTGAGATTTGAGTTCAACAGCCAAGGCGGCCTGTAGTTCTCGTTCTCGCTTAGCGTACTGCTGGTCAGCGGTCGCAGCAACTGTGCCCCGAGACTCATTCTCTTTATCCTGCTTTTTGGCGTTAGTTTTAGCATCAGTTTCTGACGCTGCTTTTTCTAGAGCGGCGTTTTGCTCTCTAACAATATCGGCTAAGGCTGTTGAGTCATCTTGCTCTGTCTGGCGCGTATTAGTGCTGGCAGCCGCATTATTAGCCGCTTCTACTAAATCACTATTACCCTTTGCATCTAATGGCGTAATTTTAGAGATATAGACGGTTTCCTCAATATTGTTGATCACCGCGTCAGGCTCAGAACTATTTACCCTGCTAACAATATCCGCAACCTCAACCTCTGAGCTTATCGGCAGCGGCTGCGCTGCTTCGACCTTGCTTGCTTCGCTGGGTGGCCCCAATAACCAAGGCAAGACAAGCGCCCCAAGAAACAGCAATACTGCCGCGCCAGTGACACGGTGCTTTAGATCAAATTCGGCATTCTGCTCGGGTTCTGAATTTTGGTTTTTTGGCATAAGACTTGTTTTTACTGATTTGAGCGAGGCAGGCAGCTCTCAATACGGCTAGTGTTAGAATGTGGAGCCATCATTGCGCTAATTAATATGCTCAAGTATATCACCTACAATATGAAAGGAGCCAAAAACAACAAGACAGTCATCTGCTGTTAATGTGCTTAATGCCGCATCATAAGCATCTTGCACACGGTCATATTCAACCACTGTCGATCCACAGAGAGAGCTGATCACTGAACTCATCTCAGAGGCTCGAGAGCCACGATCATTGTGGATAGTTGCCACATGCCAGTCGTCGATCTGAGCGACAATCTGCTCAAGGCTGACTTCAATTTCTTTATCTCGTAACATCCCACAGACCGCGACAGTACGACCACGGAAAGTAGCGCCTTCGCCGCTAGTTTTTGTACTGCCGAGAGAATTTAAAAACTGGCTAAGGCGAGCAACAGATGCTTGATTATGCGACACGTCGAGTACAATATCAGGCTTACGGCTCCGCAGCTGACAGCGCCCTAGAATCGTAGCATTCTTTATGCCCTGACAAATACTGTCTTTATCAGCAGGCAGATAATTCGACATAAGCCGCACCGCTTCAAGCGCCGACGAACAGTTTGATAACTGAACCCCTTGCTGCCTAAACGGCAGCGGCAAATTATCAATAGTCGTTTCTGAGCTTGACCACTGCCAAGTATCGTCGCCGTCTAAATACGAATAGTCGAAGTGCTGCCCTATTTGACTAAGTTGCGCTGCTAAACCAGATGCATAATTAAGCATACTGGCAGGCGGATTAGTTAAACCTAGTACCAAGGGGCATCCCTTCCGTGCAATCGCCACTTTCTCGAACCCGATCTCTTCGATGGAGTTGCCCAACCAACGAGTGTGATCAATGGAAATACTCGTAACTATTGCCAAATCGGCGTCAAGAATATTGACCGAATCCAACCGGCCGCCTAAGCCAACTTCCATGATCGCAACGTCAACCTGTCGAGCGGCGAAGAGGTCAATTGCAAGCAAGGTGCCGTATTCAAAAAATGTTATCGGCATGCCTTCTCTGCTCGATTCAACACGTTCAAAGGCATTCAGCAAGCTCTGGTCGTCAACCGATTCACCGTTAAGGTTGAAGCGCTCATTAAAGCGAACCAAATGTGGTGATGTAAACTTGCCAACTTTATAACCCGCTTGATTATAAATTGAAGCCAGTAATTCAGCCGTGCTTCCTTTACCATTGGTACCGGACAAACTAATTATCTTGTATGGCAATCCATTCGGGTACATCCGCAAAAAAACTTCACGAACACGTTCTAACGAGAGTTCGATCTCGCGGTGGTGAAGGGTTTGAATATAATCAACCCATTGCGCTAAACTGCGAGCCATCTTAGTCCGTGCCATCTCAGTGCGACCTCAGGTATGCGTCGGTAGAATTAATTTGCTCGATAGCCTTGGTAACCAGACCAAGATCTTTAATGCCGGGCTCAATCTCAAGACCACTATTCAGATCAACCGCAAATGGTGAGAATTGACGTATTCGCATGGCGACATTGTCCGCTGACAGGCCACCAGCAAGAATCAGCGACTGAGCCACGTTACTGTTCGGCCACAAGTCTAGGCCTAAGGTCTGACCAGTTCCGCCATGCTGCCCCTTAACATATGGGTCCAGTAAAATCGCTTGAGCATTAGGGAATTTGGCACAATCATGATTAACTTGCTCAGCCGTTTTAGCTCTGATCGCTTTGATATAAGGACGGCTTAATGTTTGCCCTAAAGCGTCAGTTTCAAGACCATGCAATTGAATGAGATCCAAGCCTACCGCATCAATACTGCGTTCAATTTGCTCATGGTCTGCATCAACAAAGACGCCGACTAAGGTGACAAATGAGGGTACGACATCACGAATTAGCCTGGCTTGCTTAAGCGAGATAAGGCGTGGACTATTTGCCTGTAAGATCATGCCAATGGCATCTACGCCCAAGCAAACGGCGTGCTCGACTTGAGCAACGTTGGTCATACCACAAATCTTTATGCGGGTTCTGTTTTGTACTTTCACGCTATCGACGATCATTCGCTGTATTGGTTGTTTTAACAGGATTCAAATTTGAGTTAATTACCAACGCTGGGCGACAATCGCCAGCAAACGTATAGTAACCGTGTCAAACTCTCCAGTGGACCTGCGACTAAGCAAGCTATTACTCTCCCCAAAATGCAACATTATGCTGCCTGCTGGGTAAATCGAACTCTGGTGGGTATTCTACTCCAGCCAAATATAGACCATTTGCGGGTGCGGTTATACCAGCCTTGGTACGGTCTTTCTCAGCCAATACGTCGGCCAACCAAGCGACACTTCGTTTACCACTACCAATCTCTATTAAGCAACCAGCAATATTACGTACCATATGCTGAAGAAAAGCGTTGGCATTGAGGTCAAGCCATATCCATTCTAGCTGGCAGTTTAAATCGAGCTTGTGCATTATGCGAATGGGCGAGTTGGCTTGGCAACCTGCGGCTCTGAAAGAACTAAAGTCGTGTTCACCTAACAACATTTGTGCCGCCTCAGCCATTGCCGCGACGTTAAGAGGCTCTTTTTCATGAGTCGCATAATTTCGATACAACGCTGTTTTAATTGGCGTGTTATGAATGATAAATCGATACGAGCGCGAGAGTGCTGAAAACCTAGCATGAAACGTATCCTCAACTGGCGTCACCCAATGCAGACGAACGTCGTGATCCAAAAATCGATTAGTCCCTCGGCACCAGGCAAAGTTAGTGCGCTCCGAATTGGAGTCAAAATGAATAATTTGATGTGTGGCATGCACTGACTTATCAGTGCGCCCTGCGGTAACGATCGGTGTCGGGTGGTCTGCAACTCGGCTCAATGCGGCTTCGACAACCTCTTGCACAGTTCTCACATCATGCTTTTGCGCCTGCCAGCCACTAAAACCAGTACCATCGTATTCCACACGTGCAGCATATCTCACTGGTCGCCACCTTTGATTAGCAATAATTTGAACATTTGGATAGAAGCTAGTTACCAGAAAAAATCAAGGTTAAACCCGGATTATGCAATAGAAAGCGTCGCGAGGATCAAAAGATCAAAGAAATCAGGGGCTCGCACAAAATTATTGCCGTGAGCCATAGCCGTTCTATGGTGAGTGGAAATAGTCGAGCAAGCCTCTGGCTTCAGAAACTATAGTTTTCAGAAACTATAGTTTTCAAAGATATTTTGGACCGTAGTAGAATTCTATTGAATAATCCGGGTTAAAGTAAAACTCAGCCGTTGCCGGCAATTTAAAACCAAACAAGCCCAAACTCCAATGAGTTCAGGCTTGCGAATAAAATTCACATGAGCTGGAAAGCCCATGTAAACCTAAAACAACTAACTAACCAAATGAGTTAGCATCTTATGCGTCTATCGTGTCCAGTAATGCTTGGGAATCACTTAACACATCGGCACTATTATCTTTATTCGCGACTAATTCAACCAAAATTTTACGTGCGCCATCCTCGTCTCCGAGATCGACAAACACCTTGGCAAGCTCGTATTGGGTACGAGCTTCATCGTAGTCTGGATCTATCTCAAGATCGCTAACTTCTTGCACGTCGCTAAATGCACGCTCAACATCATCGCCCTCATCTTCATCGCTGGCATCGTCGAAGTTAAAATCCAAAAGATCTTCGTCGTCGTCATTTACAGAAATCTCGATAACATCATCATTGCTTTCTTTCGATAAATCCATCGAGGTTGGAATATCACCAGCGAACTCAAGCGCATCTATTTCAATCTCATCTAACTCACTAATCTCACTTCGACCATCATCAAAATTGATTAGCTGTATTGACTCATCTTCAGCGAGAGTCCCAACAACCATTTCCGACTGATCTTCGATGGTTGACTCTTCTTCAAGGTCGCTGTGTTTGTCGGAAAAAGATTCATCTAAATGATCGTTCAAATCTTCGTCCTCGCCTTCAGCAGGCTGACCCGCCATGTCACCGAACTCAAGCGGAACTTCAGAAATATCATCACCCTCTAGCAATAGCTCTGAATTGGCTTCTTCAGCGGTATAGAGATCATCTCCAGACAGATCGAATAGCGGATTATTTGGAGCAACCTCTTTACCCATTTCGCAAACTTGTTTCCAAACATCACCGGTAAGAGCTGCTCGCTGCGAGTAAAGCTCTTCGGCAATACGCTCAAAATCTTCCGCGTTTTGACCCTTATGATAAAGGCTCAAAAGTTTTTGCTTGATATCAATTCTGTCTGGGTGGCTTACAACGCCATCTAATAAAACTTCTTCAGCCTGCTCGTCGCGACCGTAGGCGATATAAACATCGGCTTCGGCTACCGGATCTACTTCATCAGCCTGAACGACAGCATCGCTATCACTATATACGGTTAAGAACGAAGTCTCTTTATCAGCAATTGCTTCAGAAGCCATTGATGCCGTTTGAGAGGCTGACATCGATGCTGACGCGGCCGAACTAGACGAATTGCCAACGCTATGCGAGTTGCTCTCGATTGACAACATGCTAACTTCGAACTCTTCATCGACACGGCGACGACGGATAAACAATATTGCTGCGCCGGCAGCTAACACAACACCAAGGCCCACTAGGACCTTCCAAAGGCTTCCTTCAAACAGAGACGCTTTGACTTTTTCAAAAAAGGATTTCTCACGTGGCACGTTAATCGTCGACACAGCAACCGCTGGACTCACCTCTGCCGCATCAGAATCAGCCTCTTCAATCACACTTCCCAGCTCAGAGTCATCGAAACTCTGCTCATCGCTAATGCTCTGGTCGGTGCCGAATTCATCGCCTTGATCATTAATCAAGCCATCGATTGCCGCCTCAGCGTCTTGTGCTACGTCGTCATCAATTGACTCGTCAGATGAGGTCAAGAACTCATCAATTGCGCTGTTATCTTCAGCAACATCGGTAAAATTTTCTACTTCTGCCTCAGCATCGACTTCGTCAACGAACTCGTTCTGCTCCGCTAAGGTAGCTTCAAGATTCGCGAAGTCTGCATTCTCGATACTCAGCTCAGCCAAACGGTTCATGTCAGACAGCTGGCCTTCTAACAATGAAATTCGCTCGTTTAATTCTAGTTTTTCCAGCTCACTCGATGCCAGAGACGAGCGTAGAGAAGTTACTTCTTGACTCAATGCTAAGACTTCACCCTCGCGAGTGTCACCTTGGTCGCTCGAGACGTAGTCGTTCGATTCTGTCGATGCGCCGACTTGAAAACTGTCTTGCTGAAACGACTCATCTGAATCAGAGTTGAACGACGAATCGTCTTGAAAGTTGTAACTGTCTTGCCCAACATTAAGCGAATCACTTCCCGATGGTAGCAAGAGCTGTGGGTTCCATTCTGCAATTTGTTGGGTGTAAAACGACTTCGACTCTGACACGTCAACCGATCTAATCGCTTCAAGATCGCCTATTTTAAGTATCGAGCCTTTTATCAGACCATTTATGTTGGGGCCAATGAACGAGCTTTGGTTTTCTTCAAACAAAACTTTCATTATTTGAAAAATACTCAAATCCGGAAATTGGCGCTGTAGGTCTTGGGCAATCACGCTAAGTGATTCTCCCGATTCGACCGGGCCGTAGCTAGCATCAGTGGGTTGTGAGCTAAAAGAAGAGTCAACCTCAGACTCCTCGCTATTTGAATTAGTGCCGTCGCTATAAAAATCATCGGCTAATGGCTCTTCTTCGGCTAATGGCTCTTCTTCGGCTAATGGCTCTTCATCAACTGAAGGCTCTTGTCCTGTAGCATCGTCGTCAACCAAATCTTCGACAACTAAATCACTTTTAGTTTGGCTAGTCTCATCTTGAAAATTCTGATCAGTGCCAACTTGTCGCGGCTCGTAAACCGTACTCGGCGCTGCAGCTGCGTATACAGGCGGGTCAATTAACGCGGTGTACTCGCGCAAGAAACTCCCACCTGACCACTCAACTCGGACTAGAAAATGAATGAAAGGTTCCTTAATGACCACGCCATTACTGGTGACTCGCAGAAGTCGCTCACCAGCAACAGTATCCAATGAGAGACTAACGTCTTGTAAATAACCCGGGTAATCGATACCTAAACTTTCGAAATCTTCGCGTGACGCGATGACTGCATTGAGCGTATCCAAGTCATCGCCAGGCGCGACTCGCAATTCAATAGACCCGTTGAGGGGTTGGTCTAGATTCGATGCCACTTCAAAAGACCCTAAACCCAACGCCGACGCATTCGATGCGCTTAGTAATAATGCCGCCGCGATACCGAGACTTTTTGCACGACTTGAAACTCCCATGGACAACGCCTGGGCCAATTTAGTTTTTGATAGAGTCATTTTTCGATTCGCCATAGAATACTCCAACATTTTCGTATGTTTTAGATAGATTAGCTCTAAGTGCTTGTAAATTCGGGTAATTGGCACTTGAGGTCTTACTTAACTCAGTATTAAAACATCAAAAAGTATAATTTTTTTATAAGTTTTAGGTAGTTAGCAACGCATTGTAACAACTTACATCACTTTTTAGCAAATCAACAGTGTATTCTATTGGAAAGCACCTCTAGAATATCGCGATCGCTATAAATAGCCAAACTCTATTTCAAGAGTTTTACCCACCGCGGGGCAGCATACAATCCTAAATTTATCCAATTTGCGAGCTTAGAGATAATCTCTAACCAAGTGCTCAGCAATCTGTACGCTGTTGGTCGCGGCGCCTTTACGCACATTATCGGATACCACCCAAAGATTGATGCCACGGGGGTGCGAGATATCTTCGCGGATACGACCAACGTAAACAGAATCGCTACCAGCCGCATCGGTAACCGCAGTGGGGTAGCCGCCGTCGACTTGCTCATCTATAACCACGATGCCGGGAGCGTTTTCTAATAACACGCGAACCTGCTCTGCGCTAATCTTTTCTTTAGTTTCAATGTGGCATGCTTCCGAATGACCGTAAAACACCGGCACACGAACCGCTGTCGGGTTAATCACGATACTGTCATCCGCCATGATTTTTTTCGTTTCCCACACCATTTTCATTTCTTCTTTTGTGTAGCCATTGTCCATAAAAACATCGATCTGCGGCAATACGTTAAAGGCAATTTGCTTAGGATAAACCTCGGTCTCGGCCTTCTTGCCGTTTAACAAATTGGCCGTTTGACGGGCAAGCTCTTCCATTGCATTTTTACCCGTACCGGAGACGGCTTGATAAGTACAAACATTGATACGCTCAATGCCAACTGCGTCGTGAATCGGCTTGAGTGCAACCAGCATTTGAATCGTTGAGCAGTTCGGGTTAGCAATAATATTGGTATCTTTATAGTTTGCTATTGCCTCAGCATTGACTTCTGGCACTACTAAAGGCTTATCGTCGTCGTAGCGAAAGTGCGAGGTATTGTCGATTACAATACATCCGGCCGCCGCTGCCTTTGGGGCAAACTCAGCAGATATCGACCCTCCTGCAGAAAACAAGCCTATCTGCGCCTTTGAAAAATCGAAATCAGCTAAGTTTTCGACGCGGATGGTTTTTCCTTTAAATTTTTTGCTGCTGCCCGCAGAACGCTCACTGGCCAGTAAGTATAGATTCTTTATCGGAAAATCACGCTCTTCTAAGACCTCTAATAATGTTTCACCTACAGCGCCGGTGGCACCCACGATGGCTACGTTAAACAGTCGCGTATTGTCGGCGGCGGATTGATTGCTCATGAGATTCTCTAAAACTTGACTTAAAATTTAGTAATGGTTAGGCTAATTAACATATTTGACAGACGTTAATTCAAACGTTACCTTTGGTTTTTTAAAACGACATTAAACAGGCTGACCTTAATATAAACAGGCTAATCGTCTAGTAGTTATCTGGCTGGCATGTTCGCAGTCGTAAAAACTTTGCGTTTGTCAGCTGACGCGGAGGATTTTAGCATGTTGAATAGGGTGTTATGAAGATTAAATGAGTAAGGATTCTTTACAAATCAAAAAGATCAACGGCAAAACCATTATATTTAGCGAATTTTGGAACACAATCGCATCAGGGTTGGGGAATTCACGCTTCAAAATCAACCTCAAGGCCGAATCGATAAAGTACTTTTTAGATCCAGAGAGTGATCATAAGGATTTTCTCAGAATATTGATTCAACAAAGCTATAAACGATGCCGATGCTATCACCTGAATGCACGCTTCGATGTTAATGTAGCATTAGATATATTAGGTGAGACTAGCTACACCTTGCAAGACAACAAAGAAGACGACCTCATGGATATTGAGCTGCTTGAAGAAATTGCTTGGTTAATAAATCAACACTATGGACAAGCAATTGAAATACCTAATTCAATGTTAAGTTCAATGCTAAGCGTCGACGACCCTAGTGAGGAGCGAGACAACGAACAGGATTTGTGTCAACTAAGCTCGAACAAAGTGAGTGCGAGCAAAGCAAGCTCAAGAAAAGCCGGTCCAGTAATTTCCATGTCTAAGCTAAAAATCCGACGCGCGAATCGTAAACAGTAGTCGTGTACGAAATCTCGGTCGATCTAGCTCACAGCCCACCACGCATCAGCTTAAGCGTCGAGTAAAGATATTAGCTCGACTTCGTCGATCATTTCTATTCCTAACTCTTGCGCCTTTAGAGCTTTACTACCCGCATCAGCGCCGACCACAACCAAGTCTGTTTTCTTAGACACGCTACCAGCGACCTTGGCACCCAAGGTTTGTAGACGCTTCTTAGCATCTGAACGGCTCAAGCTCCGCAAGGTGCCGGTTAGCACTACGGTTTTACCATTCAGGGGTAAAGATTCAGGATCAGGCAACTCATCAACGTCAATGCGCCTGTATTCAAGGCCCGAATCTAACAATGTCTGAATCACTGATTGGTTATTTTGATCAGCAAAAAAACGAACAATATTCTCAGCGACAATGGGTCCGATATCGGGAAGCGACTCAAGTGCATCGACGTTAGCGCGGCCTAGCGAGTCTAAGTTACCGAAGGTGTTGGCCAACTGCTCTGCGGTGCTTTCACCGACCTGGGGTATACCCAGCGCATACGGCAGTCGAGATAATTCAGCTTGCTTACTACCCTCTATACTCGATACTCGATATTAAGTTCAGTGCTGATTTTTCGGCGAAACCTTCCAACTCAACGACCTGATCAACGCTTAGACTGTACAGATCGGCCACGTTTTCTATCAGTTTTTGGTCAACCAAAATATCAACAATTTTGTCGCCCATACCATCGATGTCCATCGCTTTGCGGGATACGAAATGCTTAATGGCCTGCTTTACTTGAGCACCGCAACTCAAGCCTCCCGAACATCGCGCAATAATGCCCTCAGAGCCGCATACGGGGCAACGCGTTGGAAACTGATATGCACCCAGCAACCGAGCCGAAGCAAAGACTGTTTCCGACACACCGGCGAGTAGCTTTTTCGGAACCGTTCCACCACGGCTTGCATCACAGTCAAACAACATTATTCCGCTGCCCACAGGCCCCGCACTTCGAACCAATATGCGGCCTTTAGATGTCGCGGCTTTCCCTGCTTCGTTTAATACTTGCACCGGCGTTTCGTCTATATGGATAAAAAGCTGGCTGAGTAATTGATCGTCGAAACGGTTGATCAGGGGCTGCACTAACGTACCGCACTTGATCATCCAATCGGCGAGCGTTGAACGATTCATCTCAATGCCAAAACGCCCGAGAGTCGTGACTTGGCGAAATTATTTGATGCAGCTAAATTGTAGGAAATCAACGGGATAACGTCCATCACGGCAACATATTTGTTTAATTATTGCCGAGCAACGTCAAGGGGGCTGTTAATTAGGCGCTTACATTGGAATAGCTATGTCCGCGACTATTCGTTGTATAAACATTACGCGTTTGCCAGTCATAACCTTGCCCTTCAACGTCAGACTCTAATGACTCTATAAAAGCCTTATTTTCTACTTCTATCGTTTTTTTCGCAGAGTCTAATGCTGCACCCTCTATAGCTTGATACGGCATGGCCTTGTTCATTCGCGGAGCGAAGAATTGCTGAAAAAGAGTAACCTCTCATGTTTGCAGCGAGTAGAGGCAAGTAGATTTCGCCTAGTTGAGGCTATTTGCAGAGGAGGTGACGAGGTCGGGGCCCGACTGACACTTATTGATTTAGGCGAATAGAGGGTTTATGCTTCCTATAGTCTGAGATAGATAATACTCTGTAGGAGGCTTGGGCATAATTCTAGTGCAAAAGGAAAATGAGAAAATATTTTCAAGATTTTTATCAAAATTGAGTGTAATAGCGGGATATTTTGGTAAAAATATTGGAAACTATTAGCCATTTTATCTTGTGCTAGAGTTATGCAGAGGTCTCCTGTAGGTTAATAAACGAATATAGATAAAAATAATGCAAAGGAATTATGCTATGAAAAAGTTAGATACGTGCTTTATAGGAATGACCTCCGTCGCCTTCTTGCTTGCTACTGGCTGCGATGAAGAAGAGACACCGTACAATAACAGTTCAACTATATAGTGAGGTATAAAAATATGTTCGCCCAAGTTTTTGTACCACCAAAATCAGATGATGACGAATTGTTTAAATATCTTAAAAAAGTTCCCACGGTTGCTTGGCCTACTGTCATCCTAGCGATAGTAGGGTTTGTTATTTTTTATACGAGTTTTTATCTAGGATGGACTGGTCAAATTGGTTTGGGGGCAGCCTGTCTCATAAAGGCCATTTCAGGATATTATTTGACGACGCCTATACATGACAGTGTGCATGGAGCCGTATTTAGAAATAGGCGTTTTAATGACCTATTTGGCCACATCGTGACTATAGGTTATTCTTGGTTTGGCTCTTTCATTTTGTTTCGTCGGATACACCTTCGGCATCATGCTTATGCTAACGACTCAGAAAAAGATCCCGACACCCTGACCTATAAAGGGGGGATTAACATATTTACGGTTTGGTTTTTCTGGGATTTTGTTTTTGTATATCATTATTTGAAAGAATCGGGTCAAAGGCCATTAAAAGAAGTCATATCTATTCTTGGGCCAGCCTTTGTTGTGCTGCCGCTAGTAATCGCGGTATCTATTGCATACCCTGAGCAAATGTTTTTCCTATGGTTTTTGCCGTCTCGTATCACTAACTGGTTGTTTGCGTGTACTTCTATGTATTTGCCTCATTATCCACATAAAGTATCCGTTAGAGAAAATCCCTATCAATCGAGTCTCAATATTCGGGCTGAAAAAGGGGAATGGCTTCTTGATCTACTTTGGGCCAATCAAAATTGGCATTTGTCACATCATTTATATCCTAGAGTGCCTTTTTATCGTTATAAAAAAGTATGGTTTGCACGGTATCATAAACACATGAAAGAAAATCCTGCCGTTGTTTCGATATCAAAGCTTCGTTCCTATAAGCAGAGTTTAGATAAGTCCGAATAAGCAGGAAAGGGCGGTTGGTGTCAGTGCAACGATATATTGGCCATCAATTTAGGTTATTCAAATATGACTATACTTGTAGGTTAGGTCTTTTACTATTTCTAAGATACTAATATCGATAAAAAGAAGACGTTGATTGAAACTCCCTCACCCCCAAAAGGTTAGTCAAAAAATAAGCAATTTATCTTTTTCTAAAATGAGTATTACAAAACCGGGACCACCAACAAGGATTTCTTCAAAATAGCTAACTGAAAGAGGAAATTTGCGGCGCCAACGTAAAGGATAAAAATCAAGAATTAGCTTAATATTACTCTTTACAGGATTTATAAATAATAGCTCTGAGTACATACCCTCATTTATCAGTTTTGATGAGTTCTAGGAGTTGCACTTCGCTGAGTATTTCAACGCCTAGCGCTTGAGCCTTTTCTAATTTTGATCCAGCAGAATCGCCCGCAACAAGATAGGATGTGCGCTTAGAAACACTTCCAGTGGCTGTTCCACCAAATTTTTCAATTAGACTTTTAGCCTCATCTCTTGTCATTTTCGACAGAGAACCTGTCAAAACAAAAATTTTATTCTGAAAAATCTGTGATTCTTTAGATAAAGAATCATGCTCTGGCCAATGGATACCTTTCTCACGAAGTTGTTTTACTAAAATTAGATTTCTCTCTTCTAGAAAAAATCTCTTGATGTGTGCGGCAACTATTTCGCCTATATCCTTAATTTCAACCAATTCTTCTACCGTAGAGTTTTGTAATTCTTCTATGGTGCTGAATTTTTTTGCTAAATTCTTAGCAGTGGTCTGCCCAACTTCCCGAATACCCAAGGAATGTATGAATTTAGCAAATGTAGTTTTCTTGGACTTATCAATCGCCGCAAGAATGTTGGCTACTTTCTTTTCTGCCATCCCGTCAAGTTTCAATAGGTCGAGGTTTGTCAGAGAATAAATATCAGCCGGTGTCTTAACTAAATGCTCCTTGACCAATTGCTCTACAATTTGATCTCCGACACCGACAATATTCATAGCCTTGCGCGAACAAAAATGTTTTATTGATTCATATGTTTGTGCTTCGCAAAATATACCTCCAGTACAACGAGTAACAACTTCACCCGGTAATCGTTCTAAATCAGATTGGCAGACGGGACATACTTTTGGAAACTCTATTGAAATTGGATTCTCCGACTTTGATGATACTGACATCACTTTTGGAATTACATCTGCAGCGCGTAAAATCAATACCTCATCCCCGACCCCTATTCCAAGCCGCTCAATTTCATCCTCATTATGTAATGTGGCGCTGCTCACGGTGACGCCTCCTACTTTTACCGGTCGTAATTTTGCCACCGGTGTTATTGCTCCAGTCCGACCAATTTGGAACTCGACAGCCTCTAATATCGTTCGTGCTTCTTGAGGAGGGAACTTGTATGCGATCGCCCACTTGGGTGCTCGAGATACATAGCCAATGATTTCTTGCTTTTTAACAGAATCGACTTTGAACACAACCCCATCCACTTCGTACGGTAGCTTGGCTCTATTCGATACAATATCTTTTTGATATTGAATGCAGTTTTCAAGCCCTTCCAACAATTGAGTGTTCTTTGAAACAGTAAACCCGAGTTCCGCTAAATACTTCAATCTTCTATAGTGAGAGTCAGGTAACTCTTTTCCTTCGTAAACGCCAATACCGTAAGCATAAAACGCTAGTGGCCGCTTCGCCGTCAAGTTCGCATCGAGCTGCCTTAAACTACCAGCGGCTGCATTTCGCGGGTTAGCAAATTCCTTTTCGCCTCTTTCTCTCAGACCTTGATTTAGCAATAAAAAATCACTTACAGGAATAACGACCTCTCCTCTAACTTCTAGTTTGTTCACATTAGCATCTTCAAGTACTTTAGGAACGTTCTTTAGAGTAAAGATATTGTTAGTGATATCCTCACCAACGCTACCGTCTCCCCTAGTAGCAGCGACAGTTAGAACACCATTTAAATAAGTCAAACTCACCGCCAGACCATCTAATTTTGGTTCTGCACAATATTCTTCAACAGAGTTGGTTTTGAAGAATTTTTCAAACTCTTCTTTAGATACAGCATTGGATAGAGATAACATTTGCCGCTCATGGGTATGTTTCTGGAACCCCGAGGTCAAACCTCCTCCGACCTTCTGGGTGGGAGAGTCGATTGTTACTAAATCTGGATGACGCTCCTCAATCGCTTTGAGCTCTCTAAACAACTCATCATACTCAGCATCGGTAACTGAAGATTGATCACGCTGATAGTATTCATAATCATAAATCCGTATTAAGCTTCTAAGGGTGCTAGCGCGTCTCTGGCTACTGATAGAATTGTCGGTCATTACTTTTGGTCGTATTCAGTTGAAAAAACAGATCAGGTTTATACAAAAACCAGAGTATGGATTGTACCCGTTTTTTCAAAGCTCACTACCTGATATTAGCCGACGTATAGCAACCATTGATAAATTAGAGCCTTTTGGATGATCTCTAACTTTTTCTCAGCCAATATCAAATTTTGATGACCCGAAATCACTGCATTAAAGCGGCGTAACCTCACTATCCAGATCTAGGTATCTGCACTAAGTTATGACTCGGATATCTAAACGATATACGTCTCTGATGAAAGAAGGACAGGCTTCTTGATCACATACATTTCTGCAAGACACATAAAGACCAAATTTAGCAATCTCAATTAAACCAACATCATCATTCAGAAAAAAAACTATCGAACACCTCTTGACCAGTAAGGTTTTTAGTATCGTTTGAAAATGAATAAAATTCAGGCTTTTCATCAATGAACAACTGGCGATCAAACGTCAGGCTCCCATTGTAATTTAATAACCCCACTGGGACTAGATAGACATCATGCTGCTTAGTTCTGTAAAACAAATGGCTTCCGCATTTGGAGCAAAACCCGCGCTCAGCCCAATCCGAAGACTCATATATCGATATATATCCTTCATCTGATTCAAATTTGGCAATGCATTCAATTGCTAGCTGCGGTCCTCCTGACCATTTTCGGCACATACTACAATGGCATGTGCCTACACTATTGCTGCTTGATTCAATCGTAAAATTATTAGCTCCGCAAAGACAGCTTCCTGTTGTATTAATTATTGAGGTCATTTCTTTCTATTAAGTTAGTATATTTTGGTTGCATAAGCGTTCACTCTATAAGCTGATTTAGTGATACGCCTATCTGACAGTGGATACAACACATGGCCTTACGTTGTCTGCTTAAAACATCGAATGTATCTCATATGCCGAATTTAAATTCACGCTCTTGAACTGAACTTCCCACTGAGCGTTTGCGCGGTAGTTTTCATTATGGGATGCCAGTGCAATCATATGATTTTGACCAAACTTAAATCGCCAAAACCTCCAATTTGACGGATTATCCTCAGATTGCGCTTCATTAAACGCTATGGTTACCTTTCCATCATTTTGAAATCTATAGCTGAACGAATCTAAAGCAAGAGATAAGCCAATTCCTTTCGCTTTTATATAGGCTTCCTTTAGTGTCCATAACTGGATAAAGCGATCTCGCTTTTCGTACTGAGGCAATTGATTCAATTCCTCATATTCATTTTTTGAAAAGTAGTAACGAGCAATATCTAAATCATTCCCTTTTCTATTGAGGCATTCGACATCAACACCGATATCACACTGAGTTGATACTGAGATTACAATTAGCCCAGCCGTGTGAGAAATATTGAAACGAAAAGCCTTACAAATTTCAAGGTTGGTCACATATGGTTTTCCATAAAAATTTTTGTCAAACCGCCAATTTTTAGGATCGATTTCGGGGTAATAATGCGACAGCAGCAATCGGATCATAGCGCGCGTTATTACATATTGGTGTTGGTCTTTTTCAAATATAAATGTGACTGACTTTATTTTTTCCTCCTCGCTGAGCAAAGACCAAAGGTTTTCATAAAATGGTCCTTTAACAATACAATTTTCATCTGCACACCATAGGTGAATTTGATTTACTGCGAACTCATTTTGAAGTAACTCGAACCCATTACTCCTATATATAATTCCTCGTCGATTGAAGTCCATCTTAATGTGTTTTCAATCTCGCTGTTAGATGCCCTATCGATTCGATATTTCGACCAAACTGATTGATCGTTTCGCAGTAAACCGAGTCAGAACTTGGCCTTAATACGTATTTCAAGAGTGTGGCTAGAAAACCACTGGGGCCTACGTCTATGTAGGCTAATGAGGCGGTTTTTTCCATACTTTCTACCGTCGTTGAAAACGCAACAGGATAGTAAAAAACATCCCATAAATGCTCTGCTGCCAGTTTTTCATTGATAATACTATTTTTCTGGCAAGATATAATTGGAATACTCGGAACGCTTATATTAATGCCATCTAATAGAGTCATAAAACGCTCCTTTAGCTCACTAATAAGTGGTGTATGAAATCCATAGTTAACGGGTAAGCGATGTACGATATAGTGAGCGTCAAGCACCTTCTCTGCCTTTTCAATCGCTTCAATCTTACCACCAATAACAAAGTTCCCATCAAAGTTATGAGTTGTGATGAAACAGTTGTGAAAAGCTTCTGGATGCTCGAGAATGATCTCTTCAGATGCCAATATCGCCAACATTCCAGCACGGGGAGATTCTCTCTCTAATATATGAGCAAAATCAATCGATAGCTTGAGAGCGGACTCAAGAGAAATGGACTGAGAAACAACGGCTGCGGCGACTTCGCCAAGACTATAGCCAAGGACATAGTCTGGCTTTATCTCTTCTTTTATGAGTAGTTTTGTTAAACATATCTGAATCGAAATCAACGCAGGACTATTATAAAGTAATCGATCAAAAGTCTGACTGGATGACTCATTTTGGTACAAAATTTCTATCATGGATCTACCAATTCTAGGTTCTACAATTGAATTGCAATGATTCATCCAAGACTGAAAATGTCGATTTGAGAGATACAGCTCCCGCCCCATTCCAAAATACTGAGAGCCTTGCCCTGAAAACATAAATACAGTTTTTCTACTCATAAATTAAACCCGTTTTTAAAGGTATGCTTCCTTACCTATTGTAAAGGATTCAGGTTTCGAGCGCCTTCAATTCAGAACAATCCGTATGAAAACCAAATTCTTGGTATTTTTGACTAATTAATTTTGCTGTTTCAAGCATCAATAATTCAGCCACTTTGTGAACATTTCTGTTTCTCCAATCGGCCATCGGCGTTCCAATAACCCATTGATTAAACGCGCCTAAAGCAGGACCTGTATGAACTTGAAAATCAGCTTGTTGATTACTCTCACCGGCCAACGCAAGGCGGGTACTATGTGCAAAATACCACTTGAATGTCATTGCCATTTTTTGTTTCAAGTGTCTCTCTGCCTTTTCTATTAATTGATCTCGCCCATGTGATAAGTGATAACTTTTAACTTGCTCCCAAACTTGGTCAAGCGATTGCCTAAACGTCTTTTCTTGCAGCTGAGCGCGAATATTTTCAGGAATTTCGTCCAATGATTTATATTGCCGGTACAAATTAAACAGCTTGTTCGCTCGCGCAGGAAAAAGCACTCCTGTGGCTAATACTTGAACCTTGGCTCCCATTTCAAACATATCACCCGCTGGAGCGTAAGTTGTATCTTGCACGTTCATTGTCTGTAGTAAATCCTTTACCGTATCGCTGGTAGCAGCTTCAATAGTACATTGGTTAATTGACCCTGTTAGGATAAAGTCAGCATCCATCATAAACGCCGCCGCCGCCGCCGTAGGTGTGCCGATTCCACCAGCAAGACCAATACGAATTTTCTTAGTATACTGATATTCAGTCATGATCTGCTGTCGTAGACTCTGTATCGATGGTAATAGTACTGTGGCTATGCCTTGGTCAGTGTGCCCGCCAGAATCCGCTTCAACACAAATATCCTCGCTCATCGACACATGTCGAGCCATTTGTGCCTGCAAGTCATTAACTTTTCCCTGCTTGAGCAATGCAGCCACTATGTCCTCGGGAGCTGGGCGCATAAATGCGTCAGCAACTTCGGGTCTTGAAACTTTAGCAATGATCCTATTACTCCCTGATATAGTTCCATCTTGATTTTGTTGCAGGCCTTTTAATCGAAAATAGACCAATGCCGGGGTGATCTGCATAAAGGCAGCGGCTTCGATGACGCTAACGCCCTTGCTTAGATACATTTCAATAAAATCTTGATTGGTTTCAGGTGTCTCTAAGTCATTGAGCAGGTTCACACCAAAAGCTTGCTCTGTACCTAAATGAGTTTGAATATAGTCGATATCAGAAGCGACCTTCTCAATGGCCACTCCACCTACGCCCAAAAAACCCATGAAACCATTTTCCCCCATCGCCGTCACCAATTCTTTAGAAGCGATACCACGATACATTGCACCAGAAAGATAGGCGTATTTTATGCCGTAGTCTTGTTTAAAATCCGGATCACCCAGCTTGCAGGCTATATTGCCATCGCCCATAGAATCTTTAATTAGATGCATGATGCTTCCTTGATCAGTTAGTTAATAGGTAGTTAACCGTTATACAACTTAAGCTGGGCAACCTCTGTAAACCTCATGCTCGAAACTTTGATTCAGCAAACTTTCGATTCTCTATTAGAAAGCGTTTCAACAGAGGCTGCCTAGCCATGGATTACGATAGATTTCTAGCCAACGACTGGAAATTTACCATCCCGTTATACAGCCACCTATTGCTTCGAATGCAATAGATGGCTTCTAAGTAAATCAGATTAGCGATTATAACAACGTTTGAATCGGCGAGTCTGACGTTTTCTCAAACGGTAACCATCACCTTCTTTCAAGGTGTAGGATCTATCTGCCCATCGATATCCCCAGCTAAATACCTCGTTTAGTCCCGAAGGCCACTCGACCAATACCTTTCTAATTTTTCTTACTTTTCCTAAGCCAAAATGAGCGCGCTTAGTATCGGTTGATGCAAAACTGCTACCGGCATGAATCTCCTGAGATTGACACTGCCCTCTGGCCTTAACTGTAAGTCTAGCGCCAACACCTTTTGAGTTGCTTTGAACCCCTTCTAAATCGAAACCGATCCAATGATTATTGTTGCCGTTATTAAGAACCACCAGAGGTTTACCTATGCTCATAGGAGCTACTTCTTGACGTAAAACGACTATGTCTTGGAAACCATCATTATTTAAATCACCATAAGCAACACCTGATGGAAAATCATTTTGCATATCGAAACCAATGTCATCACCACCGCTGGTAACTTGTGTGAACGTATTTGGTTTATAGAAGCGAGAATTATCATTTAAAAATAATCTCCCTGGGTTGCCCTTGCCTTGACCGCCTATATTTAATGGAGGCACAGCAAATGAACCCGTAAAGAAAATATCAGCAAAACCATCATTGTCAAAATCCGTTGCAGACGATCCCCAACCAAACTCATAGTCGGCAACTCCTGCCTCGTTGCTAACGTTGGTAAAAGTACCATTTCCATTATTCATGAATAAGCCATGAGGATTAACAAAAGGAAATGGGAAAGCGCCCACATCAATACCAAAATTTGTGGAAAAGAAATCGAGATTACCGTCACGATTAAAGTCAGCAAAACTGAATGACATCCACAAACCTAGCTCTGCACCTAACCCCGAGCTTTCTGTGACATCAGTGAATTTAAGATTTCCATCATTACGATACAGAGAAATAGGCGTTAATACTGGGTCAAAACCGAGTGGGCTATCAGACGGCTCAACTAAGCCACAATTAGCAACAAAGAGGTCAGAGTCACCATCTCCGTCATAGTCAGAAAATGCGGTGGTACAAGCACCTGTATTTCCAGCTAATCCGGCCTCTTGGGCGATCTCAGTAAAAGTCATATCTCCGTTATTACGGAAAAATTTACCATCCGCATCTGGTAATACGCCGCCTGGGTTTGTGATGAAGATATCAAGATCACCATCTTTATCCGCATCCGCCATAGCCGCACCAAGAACAGCGCGTAGTGGAATGGGGTTACCGTTTTGATCTGCGGCTGTGATTCCAGCTGCTAGCGTTATATCCTCGAAAGTACCATCACCCTTATTATGATAAAGCACCGGTGCAGAAGCCAAAGAAGGCACCATAATCCCCGGATTACCTACCAGAAATAAATCAGTGTAACCATCATTGTCGATATCACCCGCTAATACACCAGAGGTGCCCTTAGAGTTGGCAACACCTGCGGCTTGGGTGACATTAACAAAAGTCGCATCGCCGTTATTGCGGTATAACGCATTATCAAATCCAGCGCCATTGCTAAAATAAATATCCAGATCACCATCATTATCGTAGTCCAGTAGCGCCACACCACCAATTCCTTGCATCCCCGATGGTCCATAGGCGTTGGGACCATTTTTGCGAACAAAATCAAAGTGATCAGAAATATTTGTAAACGATAAACTCGACTGCTTGTCGTTATCAACATAATAAGCATTAGAACTAATGGTATAAAAAATAATCGATAAAATGGGCACACACTTGAAAAATCTATTAAACATAAAAATTAAACTCCTGTTATCAGTAAAAACGTTTTAAATAAATATTTTTAAAACAAAAATGCGAGACAGCTTTGTGTCTCTCTTCCTAAATCACATTAAGTTGCTTTTGGAAAGCGCATCTTTTCTGCAATTATGATTTGCTGTCCGTAGGCCTGAATACTCTTAGACGGACATAAAACAAAACCTTCCTTATTGAGCACCTTTTCCCATGACCTCGTGGCTAAACCAGGGCAACCTGGCATACGTAACTCCGTATCTTCGTAAAGCCACCAACCTTCTAATAAACCAAAAGTTAAGTGCGCTGAAATTGATAAGCAACTAATCTCATTCATGAAAAGTAGAGCATTTTCACACATCGAGGCTTTAGCGTTTGCTAGCGTATTGTGTATATCTTTGGTTGCGTGTATCACATTCGCGGCAATCACAATATCATAATGCTTAGCTCTTATGTCTTGTCCTGAGATGGGCGACTCTACATCATATAACCTAGTGGTAAAGTAGGGCTTATGCGGTGAATAATGCTTTTCAGCATCAACCAAGAACGCTTTGCATAAATCGGTGTAACAGTACTCTTCTATTGACTGTTCATATTTTTTTAACCTTTTTAAAATACCGCGCGTTGTGCCACCGGTACCTGCACCAATCTCAAGAATCCGAAATTGAGTATTCGGATCCTTCTTTAAACGTGCCTCAAAATACGTAATCACTGCGTCTTCTAACTGTCTATTGTAGTAATCAGCAATGGGGTTTTCTTTATAGATTCCTTCAACTAATTCCATCGAGCCATTAGGAAACATAACTTCCGTAGATTTTCGGGCATCAAGTAAAATATCGGGCAATGCTAGCAAACAGGTTTCAAGTAATACAATTTGTGCTGATGCAGTCGCTCCTTGTTGCCATTTAATTTTCTTTTGTTCCCATAGCTCCCATAAACTGTCTAAGTCAGAGTGAACATCTATGGATTCGCTACTCTTATTTAACAAATCTGATTGGCTTAACATCTTTTTACTCTGATCAAGCCAGCGTCGATATTGAATCGAAGGCTCTGCATTATCCAGCATATCGAGCTCAAGCAAATTCGCTTTCAATAACTCGAGCAGCAACTTATCCATCTCTCCGTTAAGCATATCGGCTTGTTGGTTTTCATCAACGCTCAACATCTGATCAATGTCATTAATGCATGAAGGAATTAATCGATTTTCTTTCAACTCATCTTTGCCAGAACTATCTAAATCGCTTTGATCGGTTCCGACCAAAGTCTCCTTTATCAGATTTAGCAATTTATCTTGCTCTTGATCCGGGTGCAAAAAATAGTGATTACCGTCGAACATATCAATCGCAAACTCTGCCCTTGTCAATTCTCCCCATGCAAGCATTGTTTCTTTTGTAAAACCCAATGGCTCGTCCTGCCAACTACCCATAGCGTAGATTGGACATTTTACAGGCAAGCTTTCTTTATAATTGAATGTCTGTTGCAAATGAGCATCAGCCAATAAGGTTGGAAACAAAATATCAAAAAATGGCTTTTTCTCTTCATCCTGAACAATAGGTAAATCCATAATACCTTTAAGATAATCCCTTACTTTTAATTTTACAGTATCGGATACCTGATCAAATTTTGGAGTTTTGCCACCATTCCATCGCTGTAGATTCTTAAACAAATCCGCGCTAAAAGTAATCGGCTCAAGCAACGGAGCGGGATAAGCAGCAACAAATAATTGACTTGGATAAATTTTCTGCTGTTCGAGCCTTCTCACTAACAAGAAAGCAATCAGTCCACCAACACAGTGGCCATAAAAAGCAAAAGGAACATTCAAATCGGACTTTATAACTTCAATAAGTTCATCCACTAATTCTTCAATGTGCTGATTAAAGGTCTCATTAATGCGGGTTTCTCTGCCAGGTAGTAAGACTGGGCATACATCGATATCTACTCCAAGACTATCTTGCCAATCAAAAAACACTGAAGGCCCTCCGAAACCATATGAGAAGCAGAACAACCTTACTTTTGGGGTGGGAGCAGCCCAGTTCCGAAACGAAAACCACTTCTTTCTATATTCAACCTCGTCGGTTGCTGAATGTGAGGCACTCGTTGCCTCTAAGTATTTTAAATGGCACCCATTTGTATCGAAAAGAAGCTGACCGGTATTATCAAATAATTGAAAGTCACCCACTAATTGCTGCTCTCTATACTCCCCTTTTGCATAGCACCAAAGGGGGTATTGTATTTCATCTGCGGTAAAACCATAAGAATTGCACCCATCCCAATGGGTGGTCCAATATTCTATATTTGTCTCTTGATTAGGTAAAAAGCTGAAAAGCAGCTGTCCACAACTCTCTAAAATACCAGGGTGAAATCCAAGTGCGTATTGCGAACTCTGTTCACTCTTAGTTGGTACTCGCAACCGTGCGACAATACCTTCTTCTTTTTCATACAAACCCTCGACCCATTGCACCGAAACACCCAGGTCTCTATTATCATTCCATTTTTCATAAAACTCATCCCCAGTAATATCAAACGAACCATTTCGTACAAATTCTGATTGACTCAATGGCTCGATAGAAGTGGCACAACCGCCTCGTTGTAAGCTACCTCTTACGTGTAAACAAAAGTCACCATGACGACTTGACTGGCTTACTAGACGAAAAGGAATATTTTCTTCATCAGAAGAGTGGTCAAAGAAACAATAAAGACGTTTTTGTTCTTCAGTCTTGACAAATAATGGCGCTATATAACGCAATGATTTGATGGAAAACCCTTTATAGGGCATATTTTTTAAGACGATATTGGCAATAATTTCTTGCCATACACCCGTATGAAACAACTGATTGAAATCTGATAATTCAACCCAATTTCCCGCCTTAAAATCAAGCTCCCAAACTTGCCCATAATCATCGGACATTTGTGAGGTTGAAAATGGGGAGCTTATTTGGGGTATTAGTTCTCTATGATTGGCTTCGACGTCATCAGGTTGTCGATTAAACTCTTTGGCAATATAAATTGACTTGATATGTTCTATTAATTCACCAAATGAATCATGCATAATTGCCGCAGAAGCATTCAAGCTTAGCGACAATTCTTTATTTATGCTGTTGATGATCGATAATCGCGTAATCGAGTCAACACCATATTCAAGCATGTGTTTAGAAAGGTCGATTTCTGTATCGGTTAAGGACACAAAGCTATTGATGATATTCATAACCCTTTCAGTAATCTGCGCATCACTGCTCTCAGCAATTATGGGTTCTTCATCACCATTTAAATCCGTCTCATTAGCTGTTAACGAAATTACATGTTCGATCAACTCCAACAACGTTTCATGCATCAATGCGGCGGCGGCATTCAGACTCAAACCAAGCTCTTGATTGATTCGATTTACTAATGACAAGCGAGTAATTGAATCAATCCCATACTCGAGCATATTTTTATCAAGTTTTAATTCATCGTCGTTGATATTGATAAATTCTTTCGCAATTTCAACCACGGCCGAACGAACGCGCTTTTCACGCACTTGATCTTTTTTCGTATTCGTTGCGGAATCAGCTTGTTTAGAGTTGCTTAAGTTGTGTTTGAATTGATCAGCATTCGACTGTATGGCTCGGCCCTTGCCTAGTAATTTCGATGCCCAATTAGTCGCGCCCTTATCTAAGGCAACTAATTGATTGATTTGAGAGCTATTTTCAGCCTGCACTAAGCAACGTTGTAACATTTTCATGCCGTCGGTAAAACTAACAAAGTCATAACTCAAGCTTTCGCTCAATAGGCTGACGGCTTCATCCGGTAACACCATGCCTCCTTCGCGCCAAAACTCCCAATTTATCGCTAGGCTGATTCCGTGTCGCTTACCGGCTTGTCTGAGCTGTTCTCGGTATGCAGAATAAACATCAATAAAATAATTCGCATAAACATAGTCACAATAGGCAATGCCACCATTAATGGATCCTACTGAAGAAAAAGAAACAAAGAAATCCAGTTCAAAGCCACACGTCACAAAATCCAAATTAATGGTTCCGTATGTCTTCGGGTTAATAGTTTGGACAAAGTCACCCCATTGACGGCTTACGATAAGGTCTGGGTGTATCTTTCCTGCCAGATGGAAAACTCCGTTAACACCACTCACCCCTTCCATTGCCTTTGCCAGAGCGTCATGATCTTCCAAGGCAACTTGTTTTACACTTACTTTATTGCCCTCGTGTTCGAACTCTTTTATCACCTCTAATTGTTTTAGTGTTGGCTTTTTGACGTCAATGAGTGTTAAGTCCGCCGAGTAATTTTTTACTAAAAATTGAGCTAATAACCAACCGATTCCACCAAGACCTCCAGTAATTAAATAGTGTCCATTCTGCCTATATAAATCATGAACCTGGTTCTGCGTCGGCGTGAAAGCCGCACTTTCTTCTAATGCTTGGAATTTTAAACAATGACGATCCGATGCTGTGTATGTCACTTCAGCATCGTATAAATTAGATTCTTGGTTTTCCTTAGAGATGATGCTACTTAACGCGCCGCGTGAAAGTTCAACCCCTTCAAGGGCAATCGCCTTTCCTGTTACCGAGCCAGACTCCTGCATCAAAGTCCTAAAAA
The DNA here is from genome assembly GCA_046709645.1 of Arenicella sp. Taxonomy (GTDB): domain Bacteria; phylum Pseudomonadota; class Gammaproteobacteria; order Arenicellales; family Arenicellaceae; genus Arenicella. The sequence continues at coordinate 151,858 of JBKEFT010000003.1, read as the reverse complement.
ATGCGGCCATTGAACGGTGTTCAGCGTGAGGAGTATCACTCTGAGAAGAATAAAGATAAGCCAATTGAATCTGTCTATCCTTAATATTTGTTAGTAGGCTCTTGCTCAAAGAGAACAATGGCTTTACGACTCGATTTAGATGACTGGTAAAATCCTCACTCAGTTTTACCCAATCTGATTCTTTAAAGAAACCACCAGTACTCGCAGTAGGGTTAACTGATTTTTCTAAGCCCTGATTAAGGTCAGCTTCATTCAGACCCCACAAATAGAGAATATAATCAGGAAAACTGTTTTCCGTTGCTAGTGAAGACAATAGTTTATTATAATCTTCATCTTTGTTAGCACACAATTGATAGTGATCTGAGGCAATTCTTTTAAAACTATCGCCCTTTGTGACCAATATACTGCGATTAAACAAACCCTCTACTCGATCAATCGTATTGTCGAATACCAAAGCCAACTGCCCCAAACTTTGTGTTTCTTGTTTTATTGACCACTGAGTTTTTTGCCATACCGGTTGCAGTAGAACTCCGTCGTCCTCATCCTCGTCAGTAGAGTCGGCTAAATTAGTTTGCTCGCTTAGAGAAGACTTATAAGGTTCTTTATCGTCAACATTATTATCTCGTTTTGTTGAATCCGCTAATATTGTTTTATTTTGATCCGATATCCAATGACGATTACGAGCAAACGGGTAGCCAGGTAAGCTAAGACATTTTCGAACCACGATATCCTTGGTTCTAAGTAGTTCCCACTTGATTGATAGCCCAGATACCCAGAGCTTGGCAATGTCGGACAACTTATTATTTTCTATTAATACACTACAGAACAGTTTTGCTTCATCGGCGTTATTACTTAACACTTCAAACAATGGCTGAGTTTCGTTAACTCTGCCTTCGTATATATAAATACTGCGTTTTACTTCACCCAAATATTCTGCAAGTCGAGTTCTCAACTCATTCACGCTCTCAGCCAGAATGGCAAGTCTATACGGCATTTCCTCACGCCCAGACTGTAGAGTGTAAACAATATCCTGAAGCTCTAATGAGTCTGTATCTTGCTCAATAAATTGATGCATTATTTGGGCTTGCTGACGTAAAGACCTGCCGTCTTTTGCAGAAAGAACAAACAGCTCCGAGCGGGAAGAGCCTTCTAACTCTTTTGTCTGAAACAAGCGAGCATTGCTATTTTCAAATTCTGAGTATTCAGATAAAACCACATGCGCGTTTGTTCCACTAAAGCCAAATGAATTAATCGCGGCAATACGCGTTTGACCAACGTTGTCCACACGCCAAGGTTGAAGTTCCTTATTAACGTAAAAAGGCGTATCTTCAAAACCTATATGCTCGTTTTCTTGGGACACATGCAACGAAGGCGGAATCATTTTGTGTTGCAGGCATAAAAGCACCTTAATCAAACTCGTTACACCAGCCGCCGCAGAAGTATGGCCCAAGTTCGATTTTACCGAGCCTATAGCGCAAAATTGTTTTTGCTTCGTATACTTGGAAAAAGAATTATTCAGCGCTTCTACTTCAATCGGGTCACCTAACTTGGTACCCGTACCGTGAGCCTCAACATATGATATTGAACTCGGATCAATTGCATACTTACGGTATACCGTTTCTTGCAAATCACTTTGTGATTTTCCATTCGGTGCGGTCAAACCATTTGACTTTCCGTCTTGGTTAATAGCGCTGCCTTTAATAACTCCGTGAATTTTGTCGCCATCTCTTATCGCCTTAGACAATGGCTTTAACACGACAAAACCAACCCCTTCAGCAGGTACAAACCCATCAGCACTATTATCGAAAGTTTTACATAAACCATCTGGTGACAACATCATTGCCTTGCTCATGCATATATGAGGCTGCTCCGTGAGATAGAGTGTCACTCCGCCGGCCAACATCATGTCGGCCTCGCCATTTATTAGGCTCTGACAGGCCATATGCACTGAAACTAACGACGATGAACAAGCTGTATCAAGTGTTACTACCGGCCCTTTCAAATCAAATGCATACGCAATTCGCCCACCCAATATCGCATTAGAGTTGCCTACCATAGCTTGCGCTGCATTAGCCAAACCAATCATGTCTGCATATTCGTTTTCACTCATTACTCCGATATAGAGACCACACAATTGTTTGGCTAATTGGTCGCGATTACTATATCCCGCATTTTCTAAGGCATGATAAGCCTCCTCCAATGCCAAACGTTGTTGAGGGTCCATATGATCTGCGTCAAATGCGGTAATGTTGAAGAAGCCAGCATCAAACTTATCGATATCCTTAAGAAACCCGCCCCATTTACTGTACGTCTTATTTGGCTTTTCTGGGTCAGGGTCATAGTGCTTCTTCACTGACCACCGCTGCGAAGGAATCTCGGTTACCGAATTAACCCCCGTCTTTAGGTTTTCCCAGAATTGACTGGTATTCTCAGCGCCAGGAAGACGAGCAGACATACCTATAATTGCAATTTCGGTTTGACGGTCTGGCTCCACAACATTCAATTCGTACGACTTTGTGGTCTTTGTTTCGACCTCCAAATTGGGATCTTTATTTGTCAGTGTGGTCTTTTTAGACGAAAGTTTGTCATTATTTTTCTCCAGTACTACTGCTGTTTGATCCGATTGACTCAACTTGGCTTTATCACTTTTTTGTTCGCGCTCAGCAGGCTGCGACGTATCTTTTATCAACCCTGAAACATAGTCTACTAAGGAAAATAGATCTGGGTAGTCATAAAGTTTGGCTTGCTTAACATTTATGCCTAATTCTTGATTAATGCTTTTAACAAACTCCACACCAATAATTGAGTCCATTCCCATTTCAGCAAAGTTTTTTGTTTCATCTATATCCTCGTCTAAAAATAATGTTGAGCGTAGAATGCCTCGAACTTTCTTCGTTAGGTCATAGTGGCCGTTTTCGGCGGCGCTTGAGTTGGCAATTATTGTGGGGGTTAATGACTCCAAACCTATTGTTTCTGATGAGGTTTCTGATGAGTGATCATCGATCAATAAGCTCGAGACATAATTACTCAAACTAATCAAATTTGGGTAGTCATAAAGCTTAGCTTGCTTGATATTGACATTTAAACTCTGGTTGACGGTTCGTATAAACTCCACGCCCGTAATCGAATCTATCCCCAATTCTGAAAACGTCTTTTGTTGATCGAACTCCTCATCTAAATACAGGTTTCGAACTAATAGTTGTTTAATAGCGTGCTCAACCTCTGCACTAGGTATATCAATCTTAATGCTTGATTTTAGCGTCGCATCCGCCGTCTCCGCCGAGATACCTATCTCATTTTTGGATTTTAAATTTAGATCATTTTTTTCTTCACAATCGTCACCTAAACTCGACGCTGACTCCGCACGACCAGAACAGTCATCAATATAAGCAGCTAGATCTGAAACTGTGGGGTAATCGTATAACTTTGCCTGCTTTATATTGGTTCCAAAAGCGCCATTGATGTGCTTTATAAACTCAACACCGGTAATTGAATCCATCCCAAATTCAGAAAAAGGCGTTTTCTCATCAACGTTCCCATCAAGATACAAAGTATCAATCAGTATTTCTTTAACTTCCTGTTTTATATCAAGCGTTATCATAAAAACTTTGCCCTAATTACATTAATTTTAACTGCGATATGATTGAAGTACCTTGTTTAGAACCAAGCCTCACTTGCCGACAGTCGACTAAACTCACGGTGCTAACCTCTTTACTTTTCAGCTCACCGTTTAACATTTCCCCTGAATTTAATTGAACACTGTTAGGGTCCACCAAAGTCACTTTGTGTGAAAGGGGTAAATGATTTTCAACAGCCTTTAATTTACGTCCACTCACGTGCATGTTGGTTACCAACGCATTCTTGGTCTTTTCAATCTTATGCAAGACCGTATACGGGTGGTGCTTTTTTATAAATGGATAACCAGGCACGCTTAATATTGATGGACGTACCTCTTGGTAAAGCGACATCCAATCAACTGCAGCACCTGTGACCCACTGCTGAGCAGCTTGCTGCAACTGAGGAAGTAAATCTGATGCTGTATTGAAAGATACCTTTTTATTATTAAGCTCTTTATTTCGAGAGCCCTGCCCTTCATAAAAAAGAGAAACGCTATCTTTATCAATCAATAATTGCTCTGCCGTTTCAATCAAACCTTGATAGTCTTTAACAATAAAAGCTATGCGATGCTCGAATGAAGCGCGTCCAAATTGCAGGGTAAAAGTCAGGTCATGTAGGTCATGGTTTGACGTAGTCTTCGCTAGCCGTTGCGTTTCTAGCCACTGACACAATTCACTTAATTGAACTTTCAGCTGCGATTTTTCAGCAGCCGATAAAACCACAAGTACGGGGCCAGCCAGGTTATCGCTCACAACTTCCGGCAACTCGGCTACATCACTCACATGTTCGGCAATCACAACGTGCGCATTGGTTCCGCTCATACCAAAGGCACTTATCGCTGCCATGCGTGTCTGACTGTCATCTTTGTTCCAATCATGGAGTTTGGTTGGCACAAAGAATGGACTGTTTGAAAAATCAATAAATTCATTCTCATTTTCAAAGTTTGCTGTGGGTGGAATTTTCTTATGCTTTATTGCCATCAAAGCACCTACCAAACTAACTAATCCAGAAGCGGCCAAGCTATGACCAAAATTAGTTTTTAGCGAGCCTAGCGCACAATAAGCTCGCGCATCGGTATGAGATTTAAATGCAGCATTCAAAGCATTTACTTCAACCGGGTCCCCTAACCTAGTGCCTGTGCCATGAGCAAGTACATAATCGATATTGCCAGCATCAATGCCAAACTTATCGTAAACCCCTTCTATGAGCTTTTGCTGAGATAAGCCACTTGGAGCTGTTATTCCGTTAGTCCTGCCATCGTAGTTAACGCCACTGCCTTTAATCACCGCATAAATTCGATCACCATCACTTTTGGCTTTAGATAGAGGTTTGAGCACAACAACAACGGCCGCTTCGGATGGCACCATGCCTGATGCCGCACGATCAAATGTGAGGCATTTTCCGGCCGGTGACAGCATCCCCATTTTATTTAAACCCAGATAGGTAGCCGGCGAGTGCATTAGATTTACGCCACCGGCCAATGCTATTTCACACTCTTGATGCCGTAATGCTTGGCAAGCTTGATGTAATGCGACCAGCCCTGACGAGCACGCGGTATTCAAAGCTAGGTTAGGGCCATTTAAATCCAAGAAATAAGAAATTCTTGCAGCCAAAATTCCATTGTGTCCACCGGTTACAGAACTCCCAGTATTCACAACGCTGTATTCGCCCTCCTCTACACCAATAAATACGCCGCAAGATGATCCACGAATTTGATCCCCAGCTAAACCTGCGTCTTCTAGAGCATGCCACGAACTCTCCAAAAGAATGCGCTGCCGTGGGTCCATCTCTTGCGCCTCTCTCGGAGAGATCTCAAAAAACAGTGAATCAAACGCTTCGATGTCGGATAAAAAGCCTCCTTGATTGGTAGCAATACGGTTGCTCTCATGTTCAGGCGCGATAAAGTAATCGCGCCAGTCCCAACGTTCTTTAGGAATGTCATCAACGGAGCTACGCCCTTCGCTGAGAACCTGCCATAACTCGTCTACCGTCTTAGCATTAGGAAAACGCCCCGACATACCCACAATTGCGATATCTGATGACTCATTGCTACTACTGCTGTCACCTACGCCCAGTTGTTTATTCGAGGGTCTTAACGGCTCATTGTCATTATTTCCTTCTTTCGCAGAAGTTCTTATATCCTCAGACGCAATACGCGCCTGATTGACAAAGCTCCTGCTCACCGATGCATCTTTTGCTACCCGAAGGTTCAATCTACTTTCTTGATTGCTTACTTGTTCTGTATCTGAATTATTATCTGGATCTTTCACTCGGTTATCTAGATTCTTTACTCCGCCCGAGGATTGATAGAAAGCAATAAACTCAGACGAGTATTTTTCTATCAAATATCGATGAAGTTTGGAGAACGTTGGGTAACTAAAGAATAACGAGGGGACTAAATTGATATTAAAATAGTCATTTAACTTGCGCGAAAAACCAGCTATAGCAAAGGAGTCAAAACCAAAATCGGCGAGATTACTCTCTTCATCTAAAGTGTTAACATCAAGCTTTAATAGCTCCGCGGCTAAGCGCATTAAGTCAAGTAGCACGCATGATTCAAACTCTTGATTTTCTGCATTTAAAGAGACCAATTCAGCGTTATTCAAAGATGCCACGACTTGCGCTTCACCTTTGTTTTCTGCATGTGTGAGTACCTGTCGCCGGATACGTTCAACGTCACCACTCATTACCAAGTGTTGTGAATTGTCTTGCATTAATAGCTGTTCAATTATTGCAAAACCAGTGGGTGCAGATAATAGGCTTTGACCACTGGAGCGTAAATAGAACTCCGTTTGCTCAGCTGCACCAATCGACATCCCGGCTTGGCTTACATTGCCTCCTCCTGATGTACTTACACTGGTATTCCAGAGTGGCCAGTTAATAACAAATGTCTTCCCTTGGGCTAAACCTTGCTTAACAAGCTGATTTCGATACGCCGTATACGACATCAAAAAGCGATTGCCAATAGCATAGTCACAAGAACCAAAATCACCAAGGATTGCGGAGCTGGATGAAAAATAGCATAGGAAGTCCAGCGCTTGATCACCAAGAACTTGGTCTAACATCATGGCGCCCTCAACTTTGGGTGCCAATACTTTCTTAAAGTCAGATAAATTGTTTTCAAAAATGGGTTGCATACTTTGAATGCCCGCTGCAGCGAACACCCCACTTATCTCCCCTAAGCGCTTCGTAGCGCGCGCAATACCGGCTTTCATCGCTGAGGTATCACAGGTATCGGCCTGTATATAAAAGACTTTGGCTCCAGCCATCTCTAGCCTTTGAGTTTTTCTATCTATTTCATCGTCAACTTGACTACGCCCAGTTAATATCAATTTGGCTGAATAGTTTTCCGCCAAATACTCAGCAAACATTAAGCCTAAACCGCCAAAGCCACCGGTGATCAGATAAACCCCATTCTGTTTGAATGGACTGACATTGGTATTTATTACTTTAGATTCTATGATTTCTAAGGTATGCCGCTGACCATTTTGATAAATCACACTTCTTATTTCTGGTAGCGCAAGCTCAGCCAAACACTGGCTCACGAGTTGTCTGAAATCAAAGCGGAAGTTGCTGTCTTCAGAGTCACGGGGGTCATGCTCGATACCAGGCACTAACCCTTCTATGATTACCGCACATTGAGTGTCTGGCATTACCTGTTTTAATGATCGCTCAAAGCCAATCCATGATTGCATATAGCAAGAATCTATAGCGTCCTCGCATTGACCACTTAGCAATATTTTCTGGGGCCGGACACTCGCCTTATTAAGCGCCTGAATTAACCAAACAATCGGAGAAATATCCTGTATCCATCGATGATCATCAACTGGCCAAAAGTAAAGAATATTTTCTATTTCAAAACCTTCATTTACGATCTTACTCAATACATGTTCATAGCTCTGCTCTTGATTTGCATTAACCGAATAGTAAGAATTATTCTTATCTGCATTAACCGCCGGCATACCAATATGGTCCGTCGATACAAATACTAATTTAGTATCTAAGTTGAATTCTTGAATGGCATCAAGCAAGGCTACTTGTTTATCTAATGTAGATAAAAAACATAAGGTCACCTTATTATGATTGGGTTCTATATTATTGATTTGTGATAGTTGAGCTTCCATTGGACGATCCGCCTTTGTCCATAGTTCCTCGAAACAAACGATGCCTGATGTATTATCGCGCGGTGTCAGCAATGACTGCTGTGTTTTTTCAGAGTGAAGTCCAGGTTGCCCTTCAGAGGTGAGTTTTTGCTCTGGCCAATAACTGTCTTTGGCAAAAGGGTATCCAGGCAAACTGATTTTTTGCGGACGCTCATCACTGTATAACTTTTGCCAATCTAAGGCTAACCCCTTCACCCAAAGCCCCAATACCTTATTCAGCTTGCCTCCTTGAAGCCATTTATTGACCACATCATCAAAATCATCATCTGAGGTAAAAAGACCCAAGGTTTTTTTATCTTTCTTGGCGTTGCCATAAAAGACATCGTCGATATCATCTTCACCGTCAATAAAACGCTGTAACTTCTGCACTAAAGTCTGTTTTGAACTCACCATCAATGCTAGTCGCTCGTCCATTGCTTCACGGCCAACTTGTAGGGTGTAAGCGACGTCAGTTAAGTCTAAATTTTCTTTTTCGGAGAGTATGAATGCACGAAAACTGATTGCTTTTTGTAGCAATTGTTTCGAGTTTTTCGCTGACAGTAGTATTGAGAAAATTTCAGGCTCAGAGCCTGTCCGCTTTCTATCGCCGCCTGAAGCACCCTTAACCTTAGCTTGATACTCTTCTAAAACAACGTGAGCATTAACACCCCCGAAGCCAAAGGAGCTAACCCCCCCACGACGAGGTAAGTCTTGTCCCATACCGTCTTTTATGGCTTCCCATTTTTGATTTTCTTGAACTAAGTAAAACGGGCTGTCTGTAAACGAAATATATGGGTTAAGCGTTTCACAGTTAATCGACTTAAACAAAGTCTGATGCTTGAATTGCAACAACACTTTAATCAGACCCGCCATTCCGGCGGCGTACTCTAAGTGACCAATATTTGTTTTTACTGAACCTAGTCCACAATGAGTTCCTACCGCGTGGTCTAAGCCAAAATCAGCATACATAGTGCTAAATGCACTCTTTAAACCGTTTATTTCAACTGGGTCTCCAAGTTGTGTACCAGTACCATGTGCTTCAATGTAACCAATAGTGCTTGGGTCGATTCCAGCCTTCTGGTATGCAGACCGAATCACCTGCGCTTGAGCTTTAACATTTGGTGCGGTCAAAGAATTTGCTCTACCACCATGATTAATTGCACTACCTCGTATCAATCCATATACCTGGTCACCGTCTTCTCTGGCTTTGGTTAATTTTTTCAGAATCAGCATGCCAACCCCTTCTCCACGCACATAGCCATTAGCTAAGTTAGAGAAAGTCTTACAATGTCCATCTTCAGACAGCATTCCAGCTTTATTGAAACTGATGTGTAAGTCCGATGAAATCAGTGTATTAATTCCGCCAGCGATGGCCATATCACACTCACCTGCTAGTATCGCTTGTACCGAACGATGTACCGCGACCAGAGAGCTAGAGCAAGCTGTTTCAATCGGTTCACTAGGTCCATGTAGATTTAAGTAATGGCTCATCCTATTTGGGCCAATTGAGGGAACCATTCCCGTCGAGCTATAAGCCTCGACCTCGCAGCCTGCCCGAGCAAGCAAACTGCTATATCCACTCGCGGCAGTACCAATAAATAGGCCGGTATTGGTTCCGGATAGAGCTTCAGCCGAATAACCAGCATCTTCGATTGCCAGCCAAATATATTCCATTAGTAATCGCTGCTGCGGATCCATTAACTCCGCTTCACGAGGCGATATACCGAAAAATAATGGGTCGAATTTATCAACATCATCAATGAAGCCGCCCCACTTTACATTTGTTTTATTTGCTTCCTTATGAGGGTCTCCATATAGGGCATTCCAGTCCCAACGGTTACTTGGAATTTCAGTTATGGATTCTTTGCCTTGCGTTAAATTTTCCCAAAATTCTTTTATATTTTTTGCCTCAGGGAATCTTGCACTTACGCCAATAATGGCGATCGCGTCATCCTCCAACGAATTTTCGGGGTTTTGATCTAAACCCGTTAAAGTCTGTAAATCAGGTTTTGGTTTCTCTATGGAAAATTTCTTTCTAGAAAATTTTAAAGCCAAAGTTGGAGGCGAGGTAGGATCATCTCTCGTATTACTCTTCCCCCCCTCCGAACTTAATTGATTAATAGTCTCAGTTGAGGCACGCCCTATTCGTTTTTCAATAAACGCTTCCTGAAAGGCTTCCGCAAAGTAACAGGCCAGTTCATTAACACAGGGATATTCGAAGAATATAGTTGGTGCCAATGTTAATGCGTAATCCTTATTAATAAGATTAACAAAACTGGTTAAACTGATAGAGTCAAATCCAAAGTCACTCAACTCTGTTTTTGTGTCTAGTTCGCTAATATCCACTTTGAGTAAAGTGGATATTATTTGCAGTAACTTCGTTTCAATCTCGAGCGTTAGCTCCCTAACATCTACATTTAAGTTTTCGGGGGTATCAAGCGATGTTGAAGTGCTAGACGAGTTCGTTGATGAAGTATCTGCTTGTGAAAATGATGAGGGGAACTCCTCTAGCAAATAGCTAGTTAGGCTCGTAATTGTTGGGTATTCAAAAAATAGAGTGGGTGCAAGATCAATTTGATAATCTTGATTCAGTAGGTTTGAAAAGCTCGTAAGACTAATAGAGTCAAAACCATAATCACTGAGCTCAGACTCGACATCAAGTTCTTCTATATTAACTTTTAAAAGCTTAGATACTTTTTCAAGGAGCGCCACTTGCAGTTTATTAATCAGTGCCCTTGAAGGCAGCTCTTTACTGTCAATATGACCATCGCTGGCTTTGATATCATGCATATCACTCAACGGTTGTATTTGTTGGGCGTTAGCAAAAAACCTTTTTCGAATATCAGCGGCCACACCGTACATTACCAAGACTTGGGGGCTGTGTAGTGACAAACAACGACCATAGGCTTGGATCCCACTCTCGGTATCCATTGGAATGATCCCCATTTTCGTCTGCAACAATTGCTCACTATCTGAACCTATTTGCATGCCTCCGTGCTTCCACAATGGCCAGTTTATAGATGTGCTCTTGCCTTTTCTTTTGCCCGCAATAAGCAGTTCATTTCTATAATCAGCAAAAGAATCCATAAACGCATTCGCCGCAGCGTAATCCACTTGCCCTAGATTTCCCTGAGTCGCTGTGACCGAGGAAAACAACACAAAGAACTCTAGGTCTACGTCTCGACTAGCGTAGTCAAGGTTAACCGTACCCAATGTTTTCGGAGCCAATACTTGTCTGAACGACACCGCAGTCTTATTAATAATAAAACTATCGTCATTGATACCCGCAGCATGAATAACCCCGGTCAGGTGACCAAACTCTCGAGTGATTCCTTTGACTAGGTTTTCAGTAGCATCACGATCGATAACGTCGACTTTGCGATAGTGAACACGAGTGTTCTTTTCGTTTAAATAGCCTAACTCTCGCCTTGACGCGTCATTAAGATCAGAGCGACCAGTCAGTATTAAAGTCGCATTAGTCGTACCTTGACAAATCTGTTTAGCGAAGATCAAGCCCAGTCCGCCTAGACCACCGGAAATAAGATAAACCCCCTCATCACGACACCATTCAATGCTTTTACCTAACGCCTCATCCTTCGACTCTTCAAACTTAAACACCGATCGTGCATCGTTTGTATAGCGTATTTTTTTAAATCGGGTATCTCGACTATTTCCCTCAAGGTATTGAGCTAGTTTTGGAGCGCTTATTGACATTGAGGAGACTGAAATACTTTGTCCAATTATTTTAGAATTTTCTAAATTCGCTGTGCTCAATATGGCACCCAACGCCTCAACAAAAACACCCTCTTTCTCGTCACCCTCGATTAGCAATTGAAACAGAATTTGCTTTTTGGGTTTTTTCCTGAGTATGCCCTGCAACAATTCAAACAACTGTATGGCGCGACTTTCAAACCCTCGCTCAATGGTTTCAGTCGATTTAAATGATAAACACGCTGTGTGTGGTAGAAGCGTTTGGACATCTCCCTGCAATAATTCAAATCCGGCGAACAAAATATAGTGATCTTGATAATCCGTAGAAACCTCAACCAGCTCTTCGCCTACCCATTTAGGCTCTAGCAGTATATTTACAGGTGTTTCAGATGATTTCGTTAGCGCATGAATCGGTGTCTCTCTGCGGCCCGCATCCTGACCCGTCATTAAACGTGTAGAGAGCCCGAGTATTTGGATACACAGTCGGCCAGCCTCATCGAATAAACTAATATCAAATTTTCTTACTGCTTCAGAAGGGCCTGAATTTGATGTAAAACTTACTTTTGCCCACATGGCGGCCTGACAACGAGAAATGATTTTTATTTCTTCTAGGGCGAAAGGCACACTTGTTTGTATTGATGAATCACTGCCATCATAGTCGATCAAAAGAGACAGCTGCAAAGCAGCATCCATAACGCTCGGGTGCAGCACATAGTCACTCAAACTACTTTCAACGTCGGATGGCAATAAAATTTTCCCTAAAATTTCGCCCTCACCTTGATAGATTTCGGTTAATGCACGATGAGATAAACCATAGTCAAGCCCGATTGATTTGAATAAGTTATAACTGGTTTCTATCTCCATACGATTGGTTTGAAACTGACTCTTCAATACATCAAGTTGCAAAATAATTTCATCAGATTTCCGACGGCTAAAATATGCCCCACCCTGGCAGTGCAATACGAGTTTCTTTTCCTCTATGGCGCTGGCGGGTTTACTATAAACTTCAAAACGAATCGATGATTTAGAGTCTGGCCGTGATGCCTCCTCATCCATGAACAAAGACAACTGCACTTCAATCAAATCTGCATCAACAACAATTGGGCGACTCCAAACAATATTACTTAAGGCCCATTGAGTTGAATCTTTATCTTCTGACGTTGCGTCTGATAATGCCTCATACACCATCTCTAAATAGGCAACTCCCGGAAGAGTTTTTTGCCCATTGACTTGATGGTCTTTTAAAAACGTTTCACTACCATCAAAACTTGATGCGTAACTCTGCTGATAAAAGGTCGACGTGTTTTTATGTAAAAGCGGGTGTAAATGGGTTGTTATGGCTTGTGGCTTGTTGACCTGCAGAGTTGAGGAACCATTTACCGTAACTAACTGTGATTCGGGAGCCGGCTCTATCCAATAGCGATCCTTTGCAAACGGGTAAGTTGGTAAACTAATTATGCGTCTTTGTGTTGATACGTGTAACAGAGACCAATCAATATCGACCCCGCTAACCCAGAATTTGGCTACTTTATTTAACTCATTATTACTGATTGCCGCCTTTATAAATTCCTGGCCAGCCTGCCCGTCGGATAGTAAATCAACAATCGCCCTATTCTCTTTTGCATTCTCTTGAAAAAACACATTTTCAACGATCGAATTGCTGTTGATATATAAGTCGATTTTCTGCTTCAAGGTATCTAAATCGGACACAATCAAAGCCATGCGCCAGGCCATTGATTCACGCCCAGTTTGCAAGGTGTAAGCAATATCCCCAAGTTCAATATGTTTTAATGATGCTTGCTCACTAAACTCTGTAGTGAGGTAGCTATAAAGATCTTGAACCCGCGTCCTAAGTTGAGACTCGGTTCGCGCGGATAGCACGATTAACTGTTCCGATTCATCAGCTGTTGCTGTGGTTTTGTTTGATTGACTAACATACTCTTCCAAAATCACATGAGCATTAGCGCCTCCAGCACCAAAGGAACTAATTCCGGCGCGCCGTGCCGAGGAATTTGCATTACTCGAAAGTGCCTCGTCCTGCTCCCAAGCCTCAAGCTTATGCTGAACCTTAAAGGGGCTAATTGAAAAATCGATGTTTGGGCTCAACTCGTCTGAGTGTATAGAAGGGACCAGTTGCCGATGTTTCATTTGCAAAATCACTTTGCTAACCGCAGCAATACCAGCCGCGGCCTCTAAATGTCCAATATTTGCCTTAATGGAACCGATCGAACAAAACTGCTTATCATCGGTGAAAGAAGAAAATGCTTTATTTAGACCAGATATTTCTATCGGGTCTCCCAGTGGCGTTCCAGTGCCATGAGCTTCGATGTAGCTAATACTACGAGGGTCAACATTAGCTCTGGTTAACGCCTCTTTAATCATCTCCCCTTGAGCATTAGGATTAGGCACAGTGTAGCCGTTGGTTTTTCCTCCATGATTAATCGCTGAACCTTTAATCACCGCATAAATTTGATCACCATCTCGTTCCGCGTCGGCTAAAGGCTTAAGTAATATTGCACCAACACCCTCACCAGGAACATAACCATCACCGCCGATTCCAAAACTCCTGCAACGGCCGTCACTGGCCAAAAACCGATTTTGACATAAGTAAAGATACTTACTGCTGTGCAATGACAGGTTTACGCCACCGGCAATAGCCATACGACAGTCATCGTTAAGAATGCTTTGGCAGGCTATATGCAAGGCGGTTAAGGATGATGAACACGCCGTATCGATTGCTAAACTGGGTCCCGATAAGTTTAAAAAATAGGAGACTCGATTGGCGATACTATAGAGTAATCCGCTCGGGGCTACCGGGTTGCCCTTAAGTGTTTCCTCAGTCCCAATAGATTGGTAGGGTTGCCACAATGCACCAACAAAAACACCGACTTTATTGTTAACAGACGATGCGAGTTTTTTTCGAGTATAGCCTGCATCCTCCAGCATGCCCCATGCTGTTTGCAAGAACAAACGTTCTTGCGGGTCGATCAATTCGGCTTCTCGGGGTGAGATATTGAAGAACATCGGGTCAAATTTATCAACATCATCAATAAACCCGCCTTCGCGAGTATAGATACGGTCGTTTTCTGGAAGACTATCGTATAGCGAGTCGCTTTCAAAATGAGTAGCGGGTACCTCCTTTATACAATCGGTACCTGCTTTAAGCATTTCCCAGAATTCTTGCATTGTATTCGCGCCAGGATAAACACCATCTACGCCTATAATAGCGATGTCTCTACTGCGCACATTAACCCCTTGTTGTAATGTGGAAGGCCCACCTATCGACGAAGTTATCTCTGATGAGTTGTCTGTTGAGAATTCATCAACGTGTTGTACCTTTGTCTGAACTTGGCCAGAGTTAATACGACCATCTTTTTTAGAGGGTTTATCGCCCAGCGTATTGTCTGCAATCAACTCCTTTTCGGTCTGAACACTATTCTGTCGATCGTTAGTTTTATCTTCGCCGATAATGTTGCGCAAAGTGGCGTCGTGGTTATCGACGAAAAACCACGTTAATTCATCTAGGTTCGAATATTCAAAAAACAGTGTTTTGGACAATGGGCCAAAAACGCTTTCTAATACTTTATTTAACTCAACAATCATTATTGAGTTAATGCCGTAACTCTCGAACGCTTCTTCAGCTTGTAATTCGTGTTCAGATAGCCCTATAGGGTCAGCTAACAAAGACTTTAAAACTGTCAGGGTCTGCTGATAGAGTAGATCACCATTTGACTGTTCACTTACCGTCTCAGAAACAGTTATAGCCGCATTCGATGTTTTAGTCGCACTCGATGTTTTAGCCGCTGAGGTATTCATCAGATTGCCTAGCGTTTCGGAATGATTATCAACGAAAAAATCCGCCAGCTCGTCAAGATTGCTGTATTCAAAAAACAGTGTCTTGGATAAAGGGCCAAATATGTCCTCAAGGACTTTATTTAGCTCAACAATCATTATCGAGTTAATACCGTAACTCTCGAACGCTTCATTATCTTGTATCTCGTCTTTTAACAAACCTATAGGTTCAGCCAATACTCCCTTTAGATAACTAACCGTCTTCTCTGTCAATTGACTATCATCGAACAATAAGGGCGATGGCTGAGCAAAATCAGTTTGGTTTAAATCCACTTCTGCATCAAAGCCTTTAGCATTTGAAACATGAACCTGCGAATCGACTAAAGCTCTGATTGCAAATCCATTCAACTTAACACTGACCAAGCCATTTTTTTGACACACCCAAATGTCATATTTTCTTAGCTTCTTGTTTCGTTGATTTTGCTCGTGAGCTTTAGCGTAGACATAACATTGATCACCGACCTCAGCATGAATTGTTATCTCATCTATTCCGATCGGGATATAACGAAAACCATGGTCACTCTTATCGTCATAGCGATTACATATCAGCGCTGTTTGAAAAAAACCGGTGAGCATAGTCGGATGCAGAACATAGTCTAGAAGTGTGTGCGCAATACTGCTCGGAAGCTTAAGATGACCAATGGCCTCTCCCTGACTTAATCTTATTTCTTGCATTGGCATGAAGGTTGGCCCCACATGCAAGCCTTCCGCGATGATTTGGCGATACACTTCCTCCGGGTATTGCACTAACTTACAGCGCTTAAACACTTCATCAATATCTAGAGAAATTGGTTCAGATTGCCGTTCGGCCGTTGCCGAAACTTGCCCAATAGCATGAACCTCTTTCTCTTTCACCCCAGCAATATTTTTATAACTGAATACTTCATAGTCGTAGCCACTACCCTTAACGGTAAACTCTACAAATGCAACAAAATTTTCTTGAGGCGAGGATAGTTGACTAATCCAAAAGTTGTGACTCAGTGCAGTAGTCGCTTTATCACCTAACATTATTGCCGCGGCTTGACGTGCCATCTCAATATAACAAGCGCCAGGCATGTTGTACTGCTCTTCAACCACATGGTCCTTTAAATAAAATTCAGATGTACTAAACGTTCGACAAAACAACATGGTCGCCAAATCTGAGTCATCGATATTGATTAAACTGCTATTGTGGCGTAGCACCATATTATTCACTGACTTTGAGGTTTTATTTAATGTCGTAACGCTTTTGCCCAAAATGAACTCAACCAGTTTTTCGATCGTGTCTGCCTCAAAAAAGGCCGTGGGGTTTATGCCAATTTGGTAACGCTGATTTATTTGCTTGGTGATATTCAGCAGTACCAGAGAGTCCACATCGAATTCATTCATACTGGCACGAACATCCAGTTTTTCTGCAGCCAAATTAAATTGTTGAGAAAAGATAGCCCTCAAATCTTTCTCTATCTGTGGTCGGCTAAGTTGATTTTCAGCGTCATTAGTTTTTTGATCGGAAAATTCACTTTCTATGCCCAAACAGGCCGCTATTTTTTCCTTATCGCCATCGATGGCAAATAATTGACAGAAATCCTTGTGTTCAGAAATCTCGCGTAAGGCCTGTTCAAATAGGTGAATGCCCTGTTCAGTTGATAATGGCTTCATCCCAAACACCTTGAGCAAATGCGCTGTTTCCTCTGCCGTAACACGCATGCCGCCATCAGCCCATAAAGGCCAGTTTATGACCAAACTTCGCCCGTATCTTTGCCCATCATCAACTAAGTTATTACGATAATGCACATAGTGATCAAGAAAACTATTCGCAGCCGCGTAGTCAGATTGCCCTTGATTTGGCATCAATGACGCGATCGACGAAAACATCATAAAAAAGTCGAGCTGAAGTTCTGAACTTAGTTCATCCATATGCACTAAGCCAGCAACCTTAGGCGTGATCACCTTATCAAAAATATCTTCTTTTTTTCTTAAGATATACGCGTCTTCAATAACGCCAGCCGCATGGATAACCCCATTGACTTGCTGACATTTAACGACGACATCATCAAATAAACGCTGCACATTTTGCCGTTCCCTGATATCAGTGCTGTAATATAAAGATTTACCACCTAGGTCATTAATAATATTAAGTTTTTCTTGTATATTGGAATTCAATTCTGAACGTCCAACGAGCACTACAGTGGCGTTGTAGTTTCTTGATAAATGCTTTGCAAAAATAAACCCCAAGCCGCCAGCGCCACCGCTGATCAAGTAGACTCCATTTTGCTTAATTGTTGCATTATTGATTAGAAGACTTTCGGTAGGCTCGCACTCCTTAACATGGCCTTCGAATCGACGATCATCCCGATAAAGAAGCTCGTGCAATTTAGGGGTGGAGTCGTAGCTGAGTTCGTCGACTAGAAGTTCGAGTTGCTCAGGTAATAACGCTTGAATTTCCCCTGGTCCTTCGAACCCCAAGGTCATATACCTCATATTGGGATTTTCATAGACTAATGTTCTAGCAAAACCACCAACCATCGCATGGTAAGGCACTTGAATTGGGTCCGACGCGTTATAGCAATATAAGAGTTTGACTCTTTTGTATGTTCTCGATGCGATTAATGCCTTGGTGAACCGCAACATATTGGTAATGCCGATATTCACAAGATCGTTATGTCCTGTTGATGACGTTTTAAAGCTCCATAAATACAATACGTAAGAAACCTCCAGCTTTATACGATTAAAGTATTCTGCAAGCGTTGCAAAGTCCTCGGCCGAAGTTGGGTTTATCTGCAGGTGAACATCATTAATCACAGAGAATTCGTCGCCCGGAGTGATCAACACCACAGAACCTTCAACTCGATTTAAATTCGATATCGTAGTAAGCGTTTTCTCATTTTCGGAAAAAACAAGTAGAGTGGGCAATTTTTTTTGATTATCAACCGCAATACGCGCTTGGTGTTTCCATAGTGATTGGTAATAAATATCAGATTTTTTTGCCACTATAGTCTGCCTATTAGTCCGCTTATTATTCCGCTTATTTTCATGAGTCACGTTATCAGATCCAATCGCTCGTTTCGTTAGACCATTAACCATCACCAATGGTTCGCCATCTGGATCACAAAGAATTGCATCAAACGTCATTTCGTTTTGATCAATATTTTGTTTTCCTTTCTCAGTTTTTTCACTAAATGTTGCATACACGTAGCACTTATCTGTGATGGGTTTAATCAGTGTTAATTTCTCTAAAAAGAATGGTACATACTGATCACTATTGGCGTTCGGGTCTAACAAACTCAAAGCGACTATAGTTTGAAAAACACCATCGGCCATACTTGGGTGAAGCTCCATACGCTTCATAGTTTCTTTGACTGAATCAGGAACCCTTAACTCGGCCAGTACCGCATCCCCTAAATACCGGCAATGTTCAATCGTCTGAAAGCTTGGACCGTAATCCAATCCATTTTTACTGAACAATCGATAGAGTTCAGACTTAGATAGGGTCTGTTGCGATAAACCTTTTAAATGGTCTAAATTTAAATTCTGAAAATCACTCGGTTGGACTTCTTTTTTTCCGACTTGGCCTTTTGAATGAATATTCCCGTCCACACTCACTTGAAAGTCTACCGTGTCAACAGTTGAGGCTTTCCCTAAACCGGCTGCATCAAATTCTATTTTTAGGGAGATGTCTTCATCAAACACTCTTATCGGCTGCATCCAAAATACATTTTCTAGAGTATTTGCATTCGACGAACTAAAAATGTAATTTGCCGCATCCCTTACAAACTCTAGATAGACTACGCCGGGTAACATCTTGTTGCCTTGAACAACGTGGTCATTAATAAAAAATTGCTCCTTGCTCAAGGTGTTTAAAAACACATTATCATTATTCACTACAACGGCTGGCGTTGTTCGCTCAAGGGCTATTTTTGATACGGTATTATTGGTATCGTCTGCCGTGTTTTTACTGTACCAGCAGCGTTTCTTTGCAAATGGATACGTTGGCAAAGGAGTTTTACGGGGCTCCATATGCTCGTAGTAACTTGACCAATCTAATGCCGCACCATCCATCCACTGCAACGCCAAAGCGTTAAATTCTACTCCTTTAGCTACGTTAATAACGTTTGGTTTTTCACCTTTTTTGAACGTAATAGTAGAAAGGTAACAGCCAGGAATATCACCCTCATTATTATCGACTAATTCAGTTAGTTTACCAATCAAGTCTGCAATATCGCTAACTACTAATACCAAGCGTTGAGCAAACTGCTCTCGGCCTGTTTGCAATGTATAGGCAATATCTGACAAGGTCTTGTAGTCTGTTATATCTGCCTGACCAAGTTGTGACAGATACTCAAGAATACTCTTTGCGTATTCACGAATATCTCCTCTTTTCATGGACAACGGAATAAAGTGATTGTCTTTATTCGCAGTTGCTAGAAATGCCTCGTCGTTATTTGATGCGTTAATCGTTTGTAATGGCGCCTCCTGTAAAATCACATGGGCGTTGACCCCCCCCATCCCAAATGAGCTGACTCCTGCTCTTCTGGGAATCATCTCGCCATCTGAGTCTTTAGTTCGATTCCAAATAGTATTGTCTTTTACCAAATAAAATGGACTTTCATCCAATTCGACATACGGATTAATCGACGTGAAGTTCTGCAATGCGGGAATCTCTTTATTTTTCATCGCCAGAATGACCTTAATCACCCCGGCTATTCCCGCCACACTTTCCAAATGTCCGATATTGGTTTTAACCGAGCTGATTGCGCAATGTGGTTTAATGCCAGAATCGCTTGCTTGCATACTTGCAAACGCTTTTTTTAAGCCATTAATCTCAATCGGATCACCCATCGGAGTTCCTGTTCCGTGGGTCTCTATGTAATTAATACTGGACGGCTCAACACCTGCATTTTCGATCGCAGAAGATATAACTCTCGCTTGTGCATCTACGGTCGGCGATGTCAGGAAGTTTGCCCTTCCGCCATGATTGATTGCAGTCCCTTTAACGACAGCGTGAATGTTGTCTCCATCAGCAAGCGCTTTTTTTAACGATTTTATAACCAGGACACCTACTCCTTCACCCCTCACGTAACCGTTAGCTGCAGCATCAAAACTGTAGCATTGTCCATCCGTAGACAGAAAACCTGACTTACTGTGAGAAATATACATAGTCGGCGCAAGCAAAGTATTTACAGCGCCTACTATGGCGGCTTCACATTCTCCATTATGAATATCCCTGACTGCATTGTGTAAGGCAACCAGACCACTTGAACATGCAGTATCAATCGCCATGCTGGGGCCATGAAAATCAAATAAAAAGGATAAGCGGTTAGCTAAAATGGAATGGACCGTTCCAGTGGAAATGAAAGGAGCAATATCTTCCTTTACCTCGCGCATTAGCTCAGAGTAATCATTTTTAGACACCCCTGCATACACACCTATTTTTTTTCCCGAGAGTCCGCTTACACAATAGCCTGCATCTTCTATTGCGTGCCAAGCTGTTTGTAAAAACAAACGATGCTGGGGGTCCATATAGGCCGCTTCTTTAGGCGAAATGTTAAAAAACAATGGATCGAATTTATCAACGTCTTTGATAAAACCACCCCACTTGATATTTGTCTTGTTAGTTGTACTTTTTGGGTCACCCCAATATTGTCGCCAGTCCCACCGGTCATTAGGAATTTCACTGATGCTATTTTTCTTATGCTTAAGCAACGCCCAAAATTCATTCGCATTTTCGGCTCCTGGAAATCTACAAGATAAGCCTATTATCGCAATGTCTTTTTCGTCGATATAACGTGAATCGTTCGAAACTAATGCATTATTGTTTTCTATATTTTTCTTCATGGGAGTCCTCACGTGCTCAAAAAAGCGCTTTGATTCGTTCTTTGACTTCATCTCGATAAAACGTTTCTTCATGCATGACGAGCTCTTGCTCGACTACAGACGGTAATTCACTCCGAATTTGCGCAGTCATATGGGCTTTAAGGGTTATTAATGAGATCCTTGGCTTTTCTGCTAATTCTTTTGCGGTTGAGTAAGCGTGCTCTAACAACCCTCTACGCGGGAGAACTGCCAGTTGAACACCTCGTTCCTTAAGTTCATCACCACGATAGTTTTTTGCTCCTAATAACATTTCATAACCAATAGAAAAGCCTAACTTTTTAGGCACGATGTAAGTGGCACCCATTCCTGGAGTGAATCCATACTTCATAAAATTAGTTGTATAGACGCTTTCGCGTGAAAGAAAAACAAAGTCAGCAAATAACCCCATAACAAAACCGCCGCCTATGCCATGCCCCTGCATAGCGGAAATAACAGGAATCGGGCAATCAAGTGCCAAGCTATATAAATTCACATCAGTGAACTTTCGGCGCCCTTCGGTAAAACCCAATAACAGTTGTTGAGTGCCACCACAAGCAAAATAAGTATCGTAACCTGTGAGGATCACCACTTTATAGCGAGCGCTTTTTCCTATTTCTTTAAATGTCGCAATCAATTCGCGCATCAAGTCGTCCGAAAAAGTATTCTTATTCACCTCATCTCTCATAGTGACTTGAACAATTTCCGGAGTAATATCCTTTTTAATAACCACTCTATGCATGCTGATAGGCCCTATATATTGTGATTCAACCTTAATTCTCCCAAGGGAATTTTCCTGAGCTTAGAAATCGACTGATATTGTTTAAAATTTGCGGATCACTCAAAACTTCTTTGTTAGCCTCCAATGCTAAAGGCCTAGATTCTGACAAGCTTGCGTCCAGACGTGCCATATATTTTTTGTAACGGTAAACGGCACTCTTCTCCAGTCGGGTCAAACGCAATAACCATTTACGCAACAAGTCATTGCTATCTTCAGCGAAGGCATCTACTAGCCCAATACGATGTGCTTCATGAACATTAATTGAACTTGTCATTAGAGTCATGGAATGTGCCTTTTGCCTGCCTATTCGTTTTATTAAAAACGGAAGCACACATGCTGGCATAAGACCAAATAACAACTCAGACAATGCAAACTCTGCATCACTATCAGCCAAAGCAAGGTCACAGGCGGCAACGAACCCCATTCCTCCAGCGTTAACATTACCTCTTATGTGAGCTATGCTTATAAATGGTCCCGTGGCTAGGGTTTCCCACAAACGGTAAAGAGGTTCAGGTGCAAAATGATCAGGTTTACTCGATTTTTCTTTCGAAGTTAGATCGCTAAAATCCGCACCAGAACAAAAACAATCGGATAAACCTTCGATGATCAAGATACTTATTTGATCGCTATATTCGTCTATAACATCACCGCATTCGCGCACCATTTCATCGTTTATCGAGTTATTCGATTCAGGACGATACAGCTGCAAGCGAAGAACCCTGTTTTTCAGGCTTAGTCTGACAGTTTTTAGTTCTTTCGTATCCATGGGTATTTGTTTTGATTACAAGGTTTTTGTTCTAGGTACGCGCGCTCATACCCAGGCATAATGACGATGAAAGTTGCTATCAATTCGATCTAAAACCAAACGCCCGCTTCCTTGCATCGCCTGCCAAGCACCAGAAATTGCATGTTTATCAGTCGTGAAATTGTTCACACCAAATTCAAACGTTTTGTCGTGCTCAAATAAGCTTTCATATTCGTCAAATGTTAATGAATAGCGATTATCTAGCTGATTTTTGATTTCCATTTTCTTCAGCTTATCCTGAGCTCTATTAGTAATAACGCCGCTGTAAAACTCAGATGCACAGCATGATCCATATGAATACAACCCAACCCGACGATTTTGTTCAAAATCACCATGGTCGATCAAGCCCACCAACGCCAAATACAGACTGGAACACATGATATTACCGACCCTTTTACAATACTGGGTTGCCGGCCCCATGCGCTGATCAAAATCGAGCTGAATCTCTTTCTCAGCTTTCATTCCAGTAAATTTCCGCATCATTGATCGATGTGCGCCCTTTACCATTCCGACAAAAGGTGTGTGAAAAGCCAGATAATCAAAAGTCGCCCCATAATCGGCACCGTCTACATTAGATAGATAGTGTTTTATAGAGCCTTCGCAACAATCCATATAAGTGAGTAAAGACAAGTCTGCATCACCACCAATATGTCGATATGGCATAGGTTGCATGTCATCATACGAATGAAACCCGTAATAACCATTGGCACCTAAATCCACCATTAAAATTTCGGGGTTGTCGCTAACTAACATCGCCACAGCACCAACACCCATGTTCGGCTCTTGATAATCATTAACACCTTTAACTATATCTAACTGGCGATAAAGGTCTGCGCCAATAACCAATGCTTTAGCCTGAGGTTTCGTGCGAACAAAATTGATCGCCACTTGCAATGCAGCGGTAGCCGCATAGCAAGCTTGTTTTACCTCAAACAAACGACAGTTTTTTTGTAGACCAAGATAATGATGCACATCGGTTGCCATTGCCTTTTCTAAATCGACGCCACATTCGGAGGCAAATACAACCATCTCAATCGATTTTTTTTCATCCTCCGTTAATTCATCGATAATTGGTTTGGCCGCATTAACAGCCAAACATATCGGATCTTCATATGGCAATCCAACAGACTTCTCTTCGACGATTAAGTTATTGTAA
This sequence comes from Arenicella sp., assembly GCA_046709645.1. Lineage (GTDB taxonomy): Bacteria > Pseudomonadota > Gammaproteobacteria > Arenicellales > Arenicellaceae > Arenicella. Next base: position 127,964 of record JBKEFT010000003.1, on the reverse strand, counting down.
AAACGTTCAATATCCAGGCCTCGGTTTTCCGCAAGAACCTTCACATCCAGTGACGCCGCGCCTAAATAGGCGTTAATTGATTCGACACCAACCTGCATCATGCAAAGCTCCCTTGTTCTTCGATTTTTGTTGACAGCAAAGTAATAAGCTCAGAGATATTTTTGGGTCCAAGAAGCTCAATACGAGGTACATCTACTTCTAACTCTTCCATGATGATCATGGTTACTTCCATACGCTCGATGGAGTTAAGCCCCAATTGCTTCAAGCTATCACTCTGCTGGATTTTAATATCGGAGAAAGCCGGGGCGACACTAACAATAGTAGATTGTATTAACTCGAATAATTTTTCATCTTTCATTTTCTTTTCTCATTTTTATTTTGATGACCACGTTAAATAGTCGTAGGTGATATGAACTCCGTACCCCAAGTTATCAAGATCACGTTCTCTGTAATTTTCGACAACATCGATTATTTTTGCGCCCTCTTGGTGATGCAACCTGAGGATAGGGTCAAGCACATAACCAAGTTTATTTTTTCCTTTCACGTAAGCTGTATAATCACCTTTCTTATTGTTGTACAAAGCACAACGAGAGACACCAACGATTTTTCTAATACCTTCACGTACAAAGTTATGGAGAATGCCAAAAGACAGTAACTCGTTACCCAGTAGCCCATCCTGTTGTGACGGGTCGACCTGAAGACTGATTAATTGGCAAATCTTGCCTGAGTCATTATGGTATTTTTCAACATTGTCATATTTCATCTCATAGACAAGTGCTTCTTTTTCAATTCGTTGTGTATATAAAACTCCGACAACCTCTTCCTTATTGCCAATCTGCTTGCACGCCAAATAAACCCCTTTGCCATACTGGCGCAACCTTCTAGATAATTCACTCTTATCGGCCCTTAAGGATTCAGATAAGCTCAGCTCTTCCAATCTGCATAAGGCATTGAGGTCAGATTCTTTGGCGTGTCTTATGTGGAAGTTCCGATTAAAAAAGTGTTGTTGACTAATCCGGCAATAAGGCAGAGCCCTAGGGTATTTTTTAAAAGAAGACTTACTCGGGATTAAGCCAGCGTTCGCTGCAGCCATAAGGTAAGAATCAGCTGTCACAAGATACTGATTAGAAAAGCCATGCAAAGCGTCAAAGTGAAGGTTTTCGGTTTCCTCTAAGTATTTTTTGACAGTCACCGATGACAGCGAGAAGACTTCTAGGGTGAGCAACCCCTTTTCACCCACCACTTCGGACCAACGCCCAAAATTTCTAGCCAGATTGTCGATGACCAACTCTGCCGATATTGCGTCGCCATCAGCATTACTGTATGGGTCAGAATTGAGATTTCCATTCAAAGCAACGCTAGTTTGGCGTTCGCATTGAATATCGTGATCTAAAGGGCAGTTATGGTCGAGAAAAGTACGAATGTGCAGAAGTTGACTTTTTTCAAATCCTTGTTTTTCAAGGTGAGTTAAAACTCCTTGTGGGTTGTTAATATTACCAACACATAAGTGATGAGGAACTTTCTCTAAAGTTTTATGGGCGACACTGATGGCTTCTTTATTAAGATCGACACCGATTAATGCCACTTTTTTTTCTTTTTTCAGTTTCCTATCAATAGAATCGTAACAGCTCTTCAGCAGAGTCCCATCGCCACACCCCATGTCAACAAGCTGTAAATTATCAACCTCTTTCATCGCCAGATAATCAGAGATATGATCAATAAACCCTTTAAAAAATACGCCGTGCTGGGCACCGGATCCGATGACATTAAGTTCACGATCTATATGAGCTTCCTTACCAATTTCAGAAAAAAATTTTTTTGAATCGTAAAACAAAAGCTGTTCGATTTTTGCCAACAACGGTCGATACGAAAGAGTAACACCTGCATTGTCAACACTATCCCAAAGAGCCTGACCTAGATCTGAGAAATCACTTTCTATGGAACTTCCGTTTGGTTTTAATACCACTCCATTTTTAAATAAAAATTGATAAATGCAATTTTTAGATCGAATATCAAGCATTTCAAAATCACGGCTATTAGTCTTTGAAGCCTGTTTAAGAAAATACAGTAAAGGAAGTAATATGGCACCATTAGACAAATAGTTTAACGAGCTCAGAGCATCCTTATGGCTGTCGTAAGTGGGTAACAAATCTTGCAGTTTGGAAAAATCAAGCTGACTTAAATACTGATCAGTGGTCACCGCCTCGCTGCCGATATATTCCTCAAACGGTACCAAATAAGTGGTGACTATTTTCGAGATACTTTCATTATCAGGCGGGCAAAGGTTTGTGACCTCATAGCAAGCATCATCATGCTTCGTAATCCACCCCAACGACTCGAACATTTTCAACGCAATGTTAAAGTAACCTGGGTTCGCTTTCATTTCTTCAATTACATCAAAAATGGATTTCCCTGAAGAAAGAACATCAAAGACATTGTGCTTTAAAAACGAGGAGGCCACCGGTAGAGCAACATAGGCATGCATATATCGATTTAAAATAGATGTCATACCTCAGGTACCTCACCGAGCACTGGAGAAACATCACCTAAAGAAAAGTAACCATTGAATCCCTGTAGGTATATTGCCTCTCTATGGCCAAACAATACGGTTGCCTTAGCTCGAGTTATGTATTTTTCATCACTCCCTTTTAATAAGACTTTAGTGCCTACGGGGTATTGAGTGTTCCAGGATTCAATACCTTGCAATAAATTTTCTTTTGCATTAATTTTTGATGGTTCTGGCGTATTTGTTGATTGCTTCTTATCAAACACATCTCGTATTGAGATAACCAGCTTAGTTAGTACATCATCGGCACCCAACTCTTCAAAATCGGTTTCGCCTTGTTCAAGTAAATAATTGATACTTTGCATCCACCGAACCGGGTTATCCATTTGATCGGCTAATGTTTCTAGTAAATCTAGATGCACATAAGGTAAGGCTAATTTGTTGGATATTACGGGGATTTTCGGCTCTAAAAAATTAAAATTTTGTAGATATTTTTTAAAGGTTTTTTTAGCTTCTCGCATTTGTCGCGAATGAAAAGCACCGCTTGTATTTAGCGGAACGAAAATCCCTCCCACCTTTTCAATCGGTTCCATAGCCGCGTTTACCTGATCGTACACTCCCGAAATAACAATTTGATTTGGGGAGTTATAATTTGCAATATCGATACCAGATAACCCAAACTCATCAAAACATTGAGTAATAACTTGTTCACTGATTTTGAGTATGGCGGCCATTGCCCCTAACTCTGCCTGGCTCATTAATTGCCCTCGCTTTATTACTACTCGAAGGCCATCCTCAAAGCTCAGCACACCAGCTGCTTGCAATGCATTAATCTCGCCCAAACTGTGTCCAATTAAATAGTCTGGCTTACTCGCTGTGGACTTTAATTTTTTTTCATAGCTTAAGGCGTTCACGACGTACAATGCGGGCTGTGTAAATTCAGTTTTATCAAGGTTTTGATTTTCATCTTTTAGACACAACGACTTAATGCTATATCCTAATAATTCATCAGCAGCGTCTATAAGATGTGAGAATTCATCAAACAGCCCTTCTCCCATACCTTTAAACTGTGAGCCTTGTCCCTGAAACAAATACGTTGTCATACTAACTCCGATGTAAAATAACTTAGAACATTCCTGTAAAAGTGTAATAACGCCCTTAACGTGTAATAACTCTATTGAACGATGATTTTTATAAAAATTTGGGACACTTAATTAATCGCATTATCTTGTGCCTTCCTTGTGCGGATAATTCTTTATGAGACTTTAGTCTAATTATCTTATCCCAAACAAAAAAATTAGACAAGTATCAATATTTATATAGACAAGGGTTAATTTTCATACTATTTTGTCGAACTTTTTTGGTCAAGTTGTAGTGGACACTTTCAAATAGAATAGTCCAAACTTCATAGGCTATCGGTCGTCGTTAGCTGAGTGAAATCTATCTAATAATCCAGATCAGAGCGAATTTCACGAATCTGAGTAAAATAATCTAAACAGCCTTTAGGGGCCTCGACTTTCTCCAAAATAGGCCAAATAGGGAAACCTAAATAAGCAAGTTTATCCAAGGTTTAATAATACCTAGAGGCAATTTTTTGATCACTGATAATACCAAGCGAGTAAATAAATATATCTAACGGCCTACTCGCTGTGGCGTTGCGGGGGCTTACAAATAAAGTCTTTTCTAAGCTAGCTTGAGTTTTGTTCAACGCTGCAAAACCAGCGTTTGAAATGAAGGTTTCATCTCGGAATTCAAGCCTCTCGGGTAGCGCAGCAGAACACTGCAAATTGTCTCAACATTCTTCGTGAAACTTGGCCATCCTTGCCGTCGCCGCGTGCTTCAAATGCCGTTTTAGTAATAGATACTTACCCCAGTTCGAGCTCGGCTACGTAGTTAATAAGCCGCTTAACAGCGCTGGGAAGCGCGACTCCAACGCTAATAGCCCCTGCATCAACTGGTCGTACTCATAATCTGAAATACTTGGCGAATCTTGCCTATAGTAAAGGCGATTATGATGCTCAATTTCAGAACATAATGTCGAATGACGAATTCGGGCGGCGCTTAAATCTGACATAATTACTCTACTAAAATAATTTTTTGGCAACCGCGTCGCCAGGGATAAAACCATCTTGCTGCATGCTGAATGCGATGTCCGACACTTGCTGCATCAACATAGAATAAGAGCGCTGTGTCATAATTCGACCGTTACGATCTACGACCTTTCCCTCTAACCAAGTTGCTAGGCTATTAGCGTCTTTGACCATTTCTTGAAAAACCATTTCAGGGTCTTTGGTCGCGGGAACATTCATATAAACGACCAGATCGTGAACCGGCGTAGTGGTGCCGCTAGAGATCCCAAACTGACCCGAACCATCAGTACACGCCAAACGAAATAGCACTGAAATATTATTTTTTGAGCCTAAGGTTTTCATAAAGATGCCGTTCTTGTCGGTCGACATCATAAGATCACGTGCACAACTCTCAATATCAGCCATACGAAATCCAGCCTTTACCTTCGGCACAACATTCAATACCGCCATTGAGTCGTAACGACGTCCGATTTGGTCCAGCGCGAGCGCTTGCTTCAATGCCTCGTCGATCTGCATAGAAAACTCGAACGGAGCATCGTAGGCGTTGGTAAATTCCAACACCATTTGTTGAAAATCATGTAACTCCCGCTGTGACATTGCGCCTTCGCGATCGGCCAACTGAATTGATACGCCAAGCTCGGTAAAACGGGCTGACGGCAATTCAAATTCAATATCGCGCCACATATCGGTCAACTGGTTTAAGCCATAGATATGCACTTTGCGATGAAACTTAAAATCATGCTTGCGGAACAGCGACAAAAGACCCTGTTGCTCGATTGGGTCTGGGTTCTTTATTCTAGCAACCAACTCAGTTACGACACTGGCAGACTCTTTATCAATCTTTGGCCTCGGCGCCATTTCAGCTTTATGAATTGTTGCTGATTTAGCGGTACTCGCGCTGTTGTCGGTTTCATCATGATCGAGCGATCGCGGCTGCTTTACAGTATCAGACTTAGCGCCATGCTGAGCTACACCGCGTTCAGTGTTGCCCCCGTTTTGCTGGGGATGATGCGAGGATGACTCGACCTTCGCGGCGCTTGACGCTTCGTCTCTTGGGCCGTTGCCTCTTGGATCTTTGCCTAAGGCGTTTTGGTCTCGGGTCGATTCTGCCGTGGTCTTAGCCATCTCGACATCAGACGATCGCATCTGCGGTGCAGTCTTTTCTGATTGCCCTTCAGAATGGACTTTAGATTGTGCCTTGGATTGCGCTTTAGCCACCGCCTCATTTGAACTGGTCGCTTTGCTTTTGCTCTGCTCTAATTCAGCAAATAAAGGGTCTATATAATCCTTCTTGTCAGTCGGCTTAAATTGACGTTTTTGTACCACTGAGTAGGCAACTATTGCGGCGAAAATCAATACGCCTACGGCGAAAAATATAAGGTATAAATCGGCCACGTTACATTACCGCCATTTTTGCTGCTTCAGCGACATCGACCGCTACCAAACGGGACACACCCGGCTCGGCCATAGTAACGCCAACCAAAACATCGGCTACTTCCATGGTGATCTTGTTATGGGTAATAAATAGCAATTGGGTCTTCTCGCCCAATTGCTTTAGAACACCCGCATATCGCTCAACGTTAGCATCATCCATTGGCGCATCAACCTCGTCTAACACGCAGAAAGGCGCAGGATTAAGTTCGAAGAAAGCAAATAGCAAAGACACCGCTGTTAAGGCTTTCTCACCACCCGATAACAGCGCAATGGTGCTATTGCGCTTACCCGGAGGGCGTGCCATGACACCAACCCCAGTGTCTAGCATGTCTTTGCCAGTTAATTCTAAGTAAGCACTCCCGCCGCCAAATAGCTTAGGGAAGAAGTCTCTAAAACCCTCATTAAGAGCGTCGAAGGTTTCTTTAAATCGACTTCGTGTTTCTTTGTCTATTTTGGCAATCGCAGCCTCAAGCGTAGCCATCGCTTCGGTGAGGTCAGCGTGTTGCTTGTCTAAGTACACTTTACGCTCTGAACACTCCTCGTACTCATCAATTGCCATTAAATTAACCGCACCAATTCGCTCAACTTTACGAATCACATCAGCCAAGCGCTGCTCGACTTGGCTTAAGCTAAGGTCTTCGGGCAATGCCTGCTGGGACAGCAACATCTGCTCTTCATTTTTCTCAAGCGCTTCTGAAATAGTATTTCGCCGAACTAACACTTCTTGGCGCGCCATTCGAACTTGCTCTAAGCTATCTCGAACAGTGCGCGACTTACGATCAAAACTCAACCTCGCTTGATCGGCGTTCTGCATTTGATTTTCAAAACCACTCAAATCATTGCGCGCTTTCGACAAGTCACGCTCGACCGTCAAACGATTTTCCAGCAGCAATTGAAGCTGCTCGCGCAAGGCCTCGGTAGGATCATCATTATTGTCGATAATCGCAGCCAACTCAGCACACCTGGCAGCCTGCCCTTCGAGTTGATGGCTCAATCGCGCAATGCTTTCAACCAAGCCGGCTAAACTCGATTGCGATCGCTCCAACTCCATTCGTTTTGCCTGACTCTCGTCGCGAGCTTGACGCTCTTGCATTCGAGCCTGCTCCAAGCCTTCAGTTACCGATGCTCGCTGAGCGCTCAATTGCTGCCGTCTTTGATCGAAATTAACCGCCAGTTCTTTGGCGTCTTGCATCAATTTATGAGCTGCGTTCATTTCGTCTTTAGCTTTAGCCAATTGATCGTTTAATTCTTGCTGCTCCAGTAACAACGAATCTCGCTGCGTCAATAGCTCGACGCTGCGTGCCTCAATGGCACCAAGCTGGTTATGCAAATCTGTACGCTGATGCGATTTATTGCGAAAATCATTACGCGCTTGCTCTCGACCCGATTCTAATGATTTTATCGCGGCTTGATCGCTTTCAGCCTGCGACTGAATTTTTTGTAAGTCGTGACTCGCCAAGTCGACACTAGCCGTCAATTTTTCGATTCTCGCTTCGCGCTGCAAAATTCCGCCTTGCGCATCGTCAGTTCCAAACGAGGCCCAGTTAGTTCCAATCCAGCAGCCTTCACGAGTCACAATGGACTCATGAGCGGATAACTTATGGCGGTTTTGTAAAGCATCCGCGACCGTATCTACCGCGTAAACACCATGGAACCAACCATCTATTTGTACCTTTGACGCGCTAACTTTATCGGACAAACAATCTAGCTTTTTGGTGCTCTGTTCAATCGGTGCCGAACTTTCATCAACTAACCAAACACGCCCATCCTTAAGCTCGCTTAAATCGGCCGAAAATTGCTCAAGTTTCGGTACCGAAATAGCATTGAGCTGCCGGCTAAGCACGGTATCTACCGCGAGCTCCCAACCACTGCTTACATTCAGTTTCGAAGCAATTCTGTGGTTATCTTTGATGCCTCGCATCTGTAACCACTTATTTACCTCTTTATTGTCTTCGCCCAAGGCCGCGGCCTGTAGCGCCTTGAGTGAATTTAATTGCGCCGAATCGTCTTGAAGCTTGTGTCTCACTAAGTTGTAACGCTCACGCCGCTCTTCAAGCTCAGCTCGCAAACCAATAATTTTTTGATCGCGCTCTTGTAGCGACTCCTCAAGCTGCGAGCACTCTTCGTCGATCATCGCAACCGACTCTTTAAGCTGTTTGATTTCTTCAATGTTCAGCTTACTATCGATGTCGCTCAAATTAGTAGCAACTTGGGTGCTTCGAGCTGCGAAATGATGAATCTGGCGATCTTGCTGCTCGATACGTGCGGACTGGACTTCACGTTCTTTTTCAGGGTCAGCGGCATCACGATTCAATTGCTCCCACTCTTGCTGCCACACTTGAAATTCCTCATCCGCGAGTTGAAATTTAGCGTTGGCCGCCTCATAGGTCTCGGCCAGAATTTCAACCATAGGTTCAAGCTCAATTTGCAGGCTCTCGGCCTCATCCAAACGGGTCTGATCAATCTCTAAGTGTTGTGACGCCTCTCGCTCGGAGCCAGCTAAGCGATCAAACTCTTCTTGTTGCTGCCTACGAGTTAGGCGCGTATGTTCGATCGACTGCTCAAGGGCGGCTATCTCACCGCCAATACCATAGTAATCAGCTTGAATTTCATTCAGTACTTCGGTTAATTCCAGCTGCTCTTGGCGCATCGCCTCTATTTGAGACTCAACGTCGCGTTGCTCGGAAACTTGACCTTCAAACTCGGTCTGCAGACGCTCGAGTTCAACGTCTTTAGACTTAACTTGTTTGTGCAAGGCTGACCAACGCATGGTCTTAAGCTGGCCGTCTAACTCGCGTTGCTCCTGCTTAAAATTCTTATAACGCTCAGCCTCATTGGCCTGACGTTTGAGTCGTCGCAGCTGAGTCTCTAACTCGCCGACGATGTCTTCCACACGGCTGAGGTTATCTCGAGTATGACGAATTCTATTTTCAGTTTCGCGGCGACGCTCTTTATATTTTGAGATGCCAGCGGCTTCTTCGATCAATACTCTCAAGTCTTCGGGTTTAGATTCGACGATACGCCCGACCATGCCCTGCTCGATAATCGAGTAAGACCGAGGGCCAAGACCGGTCCCAAGAAAAATATCATGGATGTCTTTACGCCGACAACGAGTTTTATTAATGAAATACTTCGAACCGCCTTCACGCATTAACTCTCGCCGAATGCCAATTTCAGCGAATTTCGCGTATGCCCCAGGCGCCGAACCATCTTTGGTATCAAAAACCAACTCGACATAGGCTCGGTTGACCGGTTTACGCGCGGCCGAACCATTAAAGATAACGTCTTCCATGCTATCGCCGCGCAGGGTTTTAGCCGATGACTCGCCCATTACCCATCGAATAGCATCGATCACGTTTGACTTGCCACAGCCATTTGGTCCGACAATACCGATCAGGTTATTCGGAACAGTTACTTTGGTCGTGTCTACAAATGACTTAAAGCCAGATAATTTGATGTGTTTTAAGCGCATTAATGGTCCTTAACCATCCCCAGTTTGGCCCGCAAGCCATTGATTGTAAAGCTACCTTAAAGCACGCAACACACTACTGTTTATGACGTAGTAGTAATCAGAGTGTGATGCATATCGCCGTATAAACGGTCACCTTTTGGTGATTTAGCCGTTGGGCAATGCACGACATACTCAAGCAGATGAGGGTGCTTTTCGGTTTAATAAGTTTAATCCCTAAGATTAAGTTAAAATGGCCTCCGATAAAACCATTGATTCAAGCAATTCGAGCTTTTTCGAAGTAAAGCCATTAACTATGGTACTAACTTTGCTACTAACTATGGCCTTACAATGACCCAGATGTTTTTTACATAGCCCAAGGCGCCGATAAAAAGTAAATACCATGCCCTTAACATTTGCCCAAATACAGCAGTTCAAGATTGACGGATACTTGGTATTACCGGGTCTGCTCAAAAGCGATGAATTGAGTGACCTTAGAGCGCTTACCGAAGGCCATTTAGCAAGCAGAGTCGATCCGTTTGAATTAGAGGCGCAGGTGAGATACCCAGGCGCGCCTACCAGTTCCAGTGCCACTGGAGGCGATACCATCCGCCGCTTACTGATGGCATTTCAGCGAGATGTTGCCTTCGCTCAACAGGCCAGTCGACGCGAGATAGTTAATGGCATCAAACAAATATTAGATACCAATACTGTGCGGTTAAATCCAAACCATCACAACTGTATAATGACCAAACAACCCGACTATAGTTCAGAAACACTTTGGCATAGAGATACCCGATATTGGAATTTTAGTGACAAATATCTGATTAATGCCTGGTTCGCTCTGGGTAACGAGCAAATAGAGAATGGTGCGATGAAAATATTGCCCGGCTCGCATCGCTGGGAAGTGCAAGAGCAGGCACTGGACGATGCTCAATTTTTAAAATTAGACCACCCAGACAACCAATATCGCTTGGCAACACAGCGATTAGTAAGCCTAGCGCAAGGCGATGTATTGCTGTTCAGCGCACACTGTTTTCATGCTGCGGGAAAGAACACGACGGTAGAGCCAAAATTTTCCATGGTATTCACCTATCATAGTGATTCAACAACGCCGATCAGCGGTACGCATTCAGCTAGCCGGCCTGAAATTACCGTTTAAGGTAATTTTTATCTTGAGCGAATTTGAAACTAGCTAAGGGCTTTTTATAGAACTAGCTAAGGGCTTTTATAGAACTAGCTAAGGGCTTTTATAGAACTAGCTAAGGGCTTTTCTAAAACTAGCTAAGGGCTTTTCTAAAACTAGCTAAGGGCTTCACCCTTATTCTCCCACCGTTCGGCGGTCTTTAAAAGCCGCAGCAAGCGTTCGTTGGTCCATATATTCAAGCTCACCACCGACTGGAACGCCTCGCGCTAGACGAGTAATTCTGACATCGTATGGCGCCAACATTTGTTGCGTGTAGTCAGCCGTCGCTTCGCCTTCAGCAGTGATGTTAGTAGCAATCACCACCTCACGGATATCCTGCTCGGCAACCAAGGTGTTCAGGCGCCTAAAGGCTAGTTTTTCGGGACCAATTCCCTCGAGAGGAGAAAGCTTACCCATAAGCACAAAATACAATCCTTGATACGCCCCAACCTGCTCAAGCGCTTGTAAGTCGGCGGGGGTTTCTACCACACACAATAATTGTTGATCGCGCTTTGCCGACGAGCAAATGTCACATACTTGCGACTCACAAAAAGTGTTGCAACGTTGGCATGTTGTTACACGCTCGAGCGCGTCATTGAGGGCATCGGCTATTGCTCTAGCACCGTCTCGGTTGCGCTCCATAAGATGAAATGCCATACGCTGGGCGTTCTTTGGCCCCACACCAGGCAGGGCCTTCAACGCCTCCTTAAGAGCCTCGATAGCGGAGGATGTTGCCATTACAGTTGTTGCCTCGCCATTACAGCTGTTGTCTCGCCATTAAAATTTTCGCTTAGTCATTAATTAATCATTGCTACCTAGAATGGCATGCCAGGGATATTTAGACCACCGGTTAAGCCCGCCATTTTATCCTGCGATGTTTTCTCTACCTTTCGCACAGCGTCGTTAATAGCGGCCGCGATCAAATCCTCCAAAATCTCCTTATCATCGGCATCACCAAATAGCTCTGGATCAATACTCACGTTTTTGACATCGTGACGACAATTCATTACTACTGTCACCATGCCACCACCAGACTCTCCAGTAACATCAATATTGGCGAGCTCTTGTTGCGCCTTTTGCATGTTTTCTTGCATGGCTTGCGCCTGCTTCATTATGTTTCCTAAGCCGCCTTTCATCATGCTAGTTCTCATATTTGGCAGTGTTACCTGCCGTGTTGCTGTTAGAGACCTCAGCATAACTCTACGAACGAATGAAAATGTCTGCAATGCCTCCACTTTTCGTTGAAAAACTTGCCAATAGCTCGCTATTAGCGGCGTTTTCCACCTCAATTGGAGACATTCCAACCTATTTTTATTTCGTCCCTGAGTTATGCTGAGGTCTCTGTTAATTACATAAACCCGCGTTATTGCGCCGGCTTTATTGAATCTTCATTTAGAGTGGCGCCAAACTCATCGATAAACGCTTTTACGCCTGGGTCACTCTTAAAATTTTCTTTGGTCTGCTCCAGCTGCTCGTAACCCAATCTAGATAAGCAATCAGCCGGGGTTTCCCGATCAGACTCCTCAACATCTAAGGTCACTATCGTTGCCTTATTGGTGATTAGCCGAATCGCTTGTTGAATACTTTCTAGCCGCCCTGGGCGAAGAAGATGCTGTTGTAGCGCAGAGAGCGATAGTACAATCTTTTCGTCACCGAGCTTTTCACAAGCACAGTTCATCGCAAGCTCTTTCGGAAACCCGGTCAAGTTGGTTTGCTCAACCAACTCTCCCCATTCGTTATTACCGGCCAGCGTAATCGCTATGGCACTAGGCTGCGGTGCTGGAGCAGTTTGTGCTGCCGGAGCCGTTTGTGGTGCTGGAGCAGCTTGTGCTGCCGGAGCCGTTTGTGGTGCTGGAGCCGCTTGTGGTGCTGGAGCCGTTTGTGCTGCTGGAGCCGCTTGTGGTGCTGGAGCCGTTTGTGCTGCTGGAGCAGTTTGTGCTGCTGGAGCAGTTTGCGGTGTCGGCGCATTTTGTGCTGCCGGAGCCGTTTGTGGAGCTGAAGCGGCTTGTGGTGCTGGCGCAGCTTGCGGTGCTGGCGCAGCTTGCGGTGCTGGGGCCGCTTGTAGTGCTGGAGCCGCTTGTGGCGCCTGCTCGTAACTCGGTTCAAAAGCCAGCATTCTCAGCAAGGCCATTTCAAAGCCAACTCTCAGGCTCGGCGCAAGCGGTATGTCGCGCTTGCTGATTAGCCCAATTTGGTAGAACAATTGCAAGGTTTCAGCCGGTATGGCCTGGGCAACACTTCGAATTAGTGCGTCATTGGCATCGGTCGCCGATAGAGCATTGGGTGCTAGCTGAGCCAGTGATACATAGTAGAGTTGCATCAGCACATCGTCTAACGCGACCGAAAAGTCCACCGCCGAATCGGCCATCTCAGCGATCACCGATAAGACTTGATCAACATCATGATCTGCTAAGGCCCGTAAAATAGCCTCGGTCTGAGCAGACTTAATAGTGCCAAGCATGCTTTCGACATCGGCCAAATTGACACGCCCTCCACCTTGGGCAATGGCTTGATCTAACAGACTTAGGCCATCTCGCATACTGCCATCTGCTGCTTTTGCAATCGCATGTAAGGCGGCTTGATCGAAGTCTATATTTTCACTGCCAAGAATCTTAACTAACTGATTTTCAACTTGATCAGGCCGCATAGCACGCAAATTAAATTGCAAACAACGAGATAAAATTGTTACCGGCAGCTTCTGCGGATCAGTCGTTGCAAACAAAAACTTAACGTGTTCGGGTGGCTCCTCTAGTGTCTTTAACATTGCGTTAAAGCTATGAGTCGAGAGCATGTGTACTTCGTCGATCAGAAATACTTTAAACTTGCCCGTACTAGGCGCGTAATGAATGTTCTCAAGCAGCTCGCGTGTGTCATCTACTTTGGTGCGCGACGCAGCATCAACTTCAATTAGGTCTACATATCGACCTTCGTCAATCGAAATACAGGTTCCACACTCTTGGCAAGGCTCTGCGCTGGTGCCCTTTTCACAATTAAGTGACTTTGCGAAGATTCTGGCCAAGGTTGTTTTACCCACGCCTCGAGTGCCGGTAAACAAAAATGCATGATGAACTCGACCACTGTCTAATGCGTTAGAAAGTGCTTGCACCACGTGACTCTGCCCAACAACTTCAGAAAAAGCCTTGGGTCGCCATTTTCGTGCTAACGCGAGATATGCCATAGAGATTCAATACCAGACTAATTTCGAAAGCGGTGCGCAATTCCAGTAAGTCAGTAGCTACACCGTATTTTAGCGCCATTTGGATACTGGCCCCTTCATAAAGAACCCAGTGACTCGACAAGCGCGAGGACAACGCCAAGAATACGTGCCTCTGGCCCTTTTTGAAAGCCTTGCTCAAAAAATTTAAGCAGTCAAAGCCAAGCCATTAAAAGCTCAGCTAATTAAAAACCAAAGTCAGCCTTGAGCTTTTTTGCAGCTTCACCGCAAAAAATAAAAAAGCAACAGCCCTGAGCTATTTTTGTAAGCTTTGCTAACAAAAACTAAAAAAGTGGTGGCTAACCTGATCACAGCACCCGAATCAGTCGTTACGGCTGCTCCCTTCCAGGCCTGACCGAGTTCACAACTTATCGCCACTGTGGAGACTAGCCACCACCGAGCGGCGATTATAGCGAAGCCTGATGGCTACGCCTATACACTAGTGCGATTTTAGTTAAAAAAAAGCACTTTTTTTTATAAGCTTTCGCTTTTGGTTTATTATCTAGTCTATGAGTGCCGCGCGCCCCACATTTAGCCCCCTGCTAACCACCCCCAACTAACCAAAACAACTAAAAGCCAATGAGCCGAAACAACAACGTCTATCAAGTTAGCCAACTCACAGACGAAATGCGTCGCCTAATGGAAATTAGCTACCCCGAAATCTGGATTGAGGGCGAACTGTCGTCACTTAGCACACCGGCTTCAGGACATCTGTACTTTAGCCTTAAAGATGAGCGCGCGCAGTTACGCTGCGCAATGTTCAAAGGGCGAGCGAGCATTAATAGCTATAAACCTAAGGCCGGTGATTTAGTCAGAGTACGAGCAAAAATTTCGGTCTACAGTGCCCGCGGTGATTTGCAGTGTATCGTTCAGCACATCGAAGAAGCCGGCGAAGGTATCCTGCAGCGACGTTTTGAAGAGCTTAAGGCAGCGTTAAATCAGCAAGGCTTATTTGCTCAAGACCACAAACAATCGTTACCCGCGTTTCCCAAACATATAGGCATAGTAACCTCGCCTTCTGGTGCCGCCGTGCGCGACATCGTTAGTACACTAAAACGTCGTTGCCCTGGAGTCCCAATAACTATTTACCCAGCCGTTGTACAAGGGGATAGCGGTGCAAAATCGATTATTAATGCTATCCGCGACGCGGTTGCTCACCAGCGATGTGATGTACTGCTAGTAAGTCGCGGCGGCGGATCATTAGAAGATCTATGGTGTTTCAATGATGAGGGGGTCGCTCGAGAGATTTATGCCTGCCCTATTCCAATTGTAAGTGGAGTCGGTCATGAAGTTGATGTCACCATTTCAGATTTAGTTGCTGACCTTAGAGCACCTACGCCAACCGCTGCCGCTGAGTTAGTTAGCCCGAATACAGAGCAATTGCTAAATCAATTAGAAAGTATAAAGTTTCGTTTACCTAGGAGCTTTGAGAGGTTTATTCAACGACGTGCGCAGCAAGTCGACTTTACTGGCCGCCAGTTAGTACACCCTAGACAACAACTAAAACATAACAGCGATAAACTTGATCGGATAGCATCACGCTTAACTTTGAATATTAATTCATCGATTTCTAAACCGACAATCGCCGCCGACAATTTGATTAAGCGACTTCGATTTCAAAACCCTCGGAGACTCGTAGATAATAAGGCGTTGTCAATGTCTATAATCAGCCAGCGGTTACAACGCGCCACTAACAGCAAGCTAAGTTCAGTGCAAAAAGCAACTCACAATTTGGGGGGGCAGTTGCATTTAGTTAGCCCGCTAGCAACCCTTGATCGGGGCTTTGCAATTGCACGTGACCAGCAAAAAGAGATTGTACGTAGCACAAAACAGCTGTCGGCTGACGACAAGATCAGCATTCAGCTTAGCGACGGTCATGTTGACTGCGATGTTATCGAGGTTAGAAAATGATACCCCGCTTAGCAATATCGCTAATTGTTGTGGTCGCAGGCCTGAGCGTCACCTTAAGCAGCCTTGCAAATGATAAGTTTAGCCATCCCGGCGGCGTCGCCCAGCTTACTATCCCCAAGAGCTCTTCCGACACCCCTGAAGTAAAATTTGGTTTAAACGAGCCGATTGTAATAGAGTATCTCGACTATTGGAGAATACTGGTCGGATTAAGCCTAGAAACATTGCCCGGTGAGTATGTGGTGTATATCAAATCTGGCGTCGATGGCTCCACAGTGGAATATAAAAAGATTGTCGTCAAACAGAATGATTACCCGTTCCGCGAATACTCTGATCGAAATAGCATCGTTAATCATCATGCAACGATCAAAGCGGCCAACTCGTTTAATGAACTTGATTATAGCAATACTCAGCAACCTAGCCTGCCTCTTCGGTGGCCGTTAGACGGTAGCTGGTCAAATAACTTTGGGCACAAACTATACGACACCAGATTAGCGACACTGTTCACGCCAAATGCGCTTTTCATTAGTGCCACAGAACTCAGTACCGTTGTCTCCCCTCAATCCGCCATTGTCTCGAAAATAGCCACTTCGGCGCCTGGAGTTTCTACTGTCTACCTCGATCATGGGCGAGGTTTGTACAGCATTTTATCGGGGCTAAGCGATATAACCGTAGAAGTCGGCAATGGTGTTGTCTCGGGAGCGGTCATTGGCACACTATTAGCAAATGATGAGGGCGCGTTGGACAAATCTATATCGGCCGATCAAACTTTGATCTGGCAAACCGTAATAAATAATGCCTACGTAGATCCGCAAGTACTAACACAACTAGAACCCTGAGCCGAATGAGCCCGAGTGCTCGCAAAGATCACTTACTTGAGCGGGATATAATATTATGTCGAAATGTCACATTTGCAGCCATCGATTCAAGTTTGTTAGCCTTGCTGCGCTGCTAATTACGTTGATCGTCAATGTTGACGTCTTGGCACAACCATATGAGCGATCGGAGGTGATTGATAGCAGTATAAGCTTTCGCTCTGCGACGTTCGCTAAGCACAAAGTTCACTACGCGTCTTCTGGCAATCTAGATAAACCCGGCGTGCTATTTATCCATGGCACACCCGGCGATTGGGGCGCATTTGAAAACTACCTTCAAAGCACGCAGTTACAACGCGACTTTTTTCTGCTGTCAGTCGACCGCTTAGGCTGGGGTGAATCACCATTAGCGCCCGAGTTAATTGATGGTGATTTCGACCTACAAGCACGTGCAATTAAAGCTGTAATGGATCAATACCCGACAAAAAAGTGGACCCTCGTCGGTCATTCGCTGGGCGCTTCGATAGCACCAAAGATCGCCTTGCGTGCTCCGGACTCAGTTGATTCGCTGTTATTATTGGCGGGCTCTCTAGACCCTAAGCTAGGTAAGCCTCGTTGGTACAACTGGGCGGCGAGCACATGGGCAATATCGAGCCTAATTGGTAACTCGATGACCTACTCGAATAGAGAAATTATGGGCTTACGTAAACAATTAAAATTAATGGATGCCGAATTAAAGGTAACCACATTAGACACCGACCTACTGATCATACAAGGAGACAAGGACAAACTCGTCTCACCGAAAAACCCGAGCTATGCAGCATCAGAATGGCAATCAACCTTTAACACCATCGAAGTGATTCAACTTGGCGATGAAGGTCATTTTCTGCCATGGCGGCAGGCCCCACTTGTGGTGCGGTCACTTTACAAACTTAGGGCCACTCGAGAGCAGCCCTTGCGATATCAGTACTATAATAAAAGCGGTAAAAACAGGTAACAATGCTCTTCAAGAGACTCTATTGGTTATCATCTCCTTTGGCTTTACGCCTGCCGCCACCACGGTATTTAACCTTATCTTTACTCTTGCGCGAAAATTTATCCGGCTCGTAAGGATTCTCAGATGTCTTGAATGTCAAGCGCACCTTGGTACCTACCATATCGTAAGCTCTCTCAAAGGTATTTGAGATATAGCGTTCATAGGTCTTTGGTAATTTATCTAACTGATTACCGTGAATAATCACGTGCGGCGGATTCATGCCTCCTTGGTGACCAAACTTAAGCTTAATCCGATAATTACCGACCATCGGCGGGTTACGCTTTTCTTCAGCGTCAGCCAGAATTCTATTGATCTGACCGGTGCTCATGTCGGTCATGGCACTTTCATACAACTTATCGACAAGGGGCATGATGGTGTGCACGCCTTTGCCGTACTTAGCTGAGATAAATTCTATCGGAATATTTCCCATATGGCTGAATTTACGATCTATTTGCGCACGAACTTGTTCTTTATCGTACTTACTCATGCCGTCCCACTTATTAACCAGAATCATCAGTGAGCGTCCACTGCTAAACACTAGGTTAATCAAACGGTTATCTTGATCTACAATGCCATCCTGCGCGTCAATGACAACCGCAACAACCTGTGCAAGTTCAACCGCTCGTAAGGTCTTCATGACTGAAAACCTCTCTACCCTATCATCAATACGCGATTTTTTGCGCATACCGGCGGTGTCGATTAAGACATATTCTTTATCGCCAACCTTAAACGGTACATGAATACTGTCTCTAGTAGTGCCTGGCATATCAAAAACGACCACACGCTCTTCGCCAACTAAGGTATTGACCAAGGTTGATTTGCCCACGTTTGGTCGTCCAACGATCGCCAATTTAGCAACGCCCGCAGGTATATCGTAGTCACTATTCTCAGCGTCACGCTTACCTTCGGTCTCAGTAAGAATCTGATTCATCAACAGGTTGACGCCGTCACCATTCTTTCCAGAAATAATATGCGGATCGCTCAAACCAAGCTGATAAAAGTCGGAGGCGATCATGCCCTTGTTTAAACCTTCAGCTTTATTGACACTAAGGTAAACAGTAATGCCAGTATTGCGCCGTAATTGTTCGGCAATCTCGAAGTCTACTGCTGTCGCACCATCACGGCCATCGACGATAAATATCACTGCATCGCTATCTTGCAATGCTTGATTAACCTGATCTCTCATCAAATTGTGAATTTCATCATTGTCTGATTCGATTCCACCGGTGTCGACCACCCAATAGGGTGTGCCTCCGATTCGCCCGACACCGACCATTCGGTCACGTGTCACGCCCGGCCTATCATCTACGATGGCATCTCGGCTGCGAGTCAGTCGATTGTAAAGAGTTGATTTCCCGACGTTAGGCCGCCCAACAATAGAGATGATGGGCTTAGGCTTTTCAACCGTGGGAATGGTTTCGATAATGTCTTCTTGTTCCACGATTGTGTTACCTAGTGCAGAAATTATAATTTTGAAATCAATGTCATAGGCGCACTAAAAGACTAACAAATCAGCCCGCACGTGCGCCAACATACGATTAGCTTTTGTTGATAATACTAATGGATTGCAAACTGCCGTCACTGTCTAAAAAGTAGACCACGTCTGAATCGACAATCGGTTCGCCAATAATTGTGTTGGCGCCGAGACTATGTTTGCCTACGATAGCGCCGTCGGTTTTACGCAGCACGTATAAACCTCCATCGCCTTCGCTTACTAATATGTAAGGACCAACCGATACTGGAGCACTCACTTGGAAGTACTGTAAGTCTGTTTGCGACCAACCCTTTTGTCCGTCTGTGCGATCGAGCTGGTGTACCACTCCAAGCTTGTCAGTTACATAAAGATAAGCAGCATCGTAGGCAAGCGAGTGAAACGAGGATACGTCGCTGCTCCATGCTATTACTTGTTTGCGAATATCCAGCGCGTGCGTTACTTCTTGGTAAGAACTGATGTACAAATAGTCACCC
Source organism: Arenicella sp. (assembly GCA_046709645.1). GTDB lineage: Bacteria > Pseudomonadota > Gammaproteobacteria > Arenicellales > Arenicellaceae > Arenicella. The sequence continues at coordinate 108,359 of JBKEFT010000003.1, read as the reverse complement.
ACTATCAACGGGTTGGTATCGATATCAGATAAACGGTCAATCTCGTTTGTTCCACGCGGAAATGAGATCGGAAAGTCCCACAAAGCGGTGCCATTTTCAGCTTGGAGCGCCGCCATATTTCCGTCAGAGAAACCAATGAAAACAACGCCTTGCGTTAACACTGGACGAGATTCGCCGCGCAGAGTTAACTTCGGCAGCTGACGACTAATGGTCCATTTAACGCTACCATCATAAGACGATAAGCCGAACACTTTACCATCGCCCGTGCGTGCGACAACGACTCCATTATCAATCACTGGGCTCGCTAGAATTTCACTACTAAGAGCAGCCTTCCAAGCGATTGTGCCATCTGCTTGATTAAAAGCGTAAACAAACCCTTGATCAGTGCCGACTAACACTAAGCCACCACCGACGCCAACGCCAGCCGAAATAACTTCTTTTGACAACTTCACCTTCCAAGCTTGCTTGCCCGTCTCAGAATCTAACTTGTAAACTCGTCCGTTTGCTGATGCTGCGTAAATATAAGCGCCGAAAAGGACAGGTGAAAGCACCACGTCGCCAGTTTGAATCTTGCCCCCTAGGCCAACTCGCCAGTTTTTTTCAACCTTAGTGACGGTTTGGATTTTCGGTTTGCTAGGCTTTGGATCCTCGCCAAAGAAGTCAGTTTTCTTAGATTTGCCGCCGCATGCAGCCACCATAAATGTCATTGCAAGTATTATTATTAAACGCGAATTTTTCATTATTATCATTCCTTACAAATTCTAATCTACAACTGTAGGGCTAGACGCCAATACACTACTTTATATTAGTTTGATTCGACGCTGGCTTGCGCCGCAGCAGCCGGCAAGCGGTCGATTTTCAAACTCAATAATTGTGCGTAGCCCGACTGTGAACTAGGCAATGTATCAATCGCTTTTTGAAAAAGCTCTCGCGCCTTATCTGTGTTGCCCTCACGAACATTTACTTCAGCCAGTACTTCGTCATAATGCGATTCGAAGCCATGAGTTGGAGTAAAGCTTGCCAGCTTTCGAGCCTGCTCTAAGTCACCTTGCGATAATTTTATCTTGGCTTGGCGAATTCGCGCTGTGTGCTGAAGGCCTGCCTCGGCTGCGTTGTCGACAACCCATTGAAGCGCAATGTAAGCCGCATCTAAATCATTGATGGATAACTTCTTGGCCTTCAACAAGGCCGCTTTAGCCGCGTACGATGACGAAGCATAGTTTTCCTTAAGCTCGGTTACTTGTGCGTCGATATCGGACAAGCTCGAATCACTAACCTCGGTTAGTGCGGCTTGATATAGCGCAGAAGCTTGCTCAGCATTTCGTTGAACGCTATCTTTGTACTGCTCGTAACCAAATATAGCCGCTAAGCCTAAAGCAATACCTATAGCTAATGCTGGGCCATTGTCTTTAAGCCACTTACGGGCACGTTCATCTTGTTCTTCAGGGGTCAGAAAAATGTCGTCAGCCATGGGGAATCTCGTTATAATTTTTATATGTTATTAAAGTACTTGATACTTCTAACGCTACTTTAAAGTGTGTTTATCTGCGCCAATGAATAGTTAACTCAAACTGTTATGCCCAGACCTCGCTAGATCTAGCCGAGGGCTACGGAGCCCAACATTATAGCGATTCTAGTAAATTAGTCACGGTGTTAGCGACTTCGTTTTGCATTACTGTCCGCTGAGCGATTGTTGCTTCGGTTCTGCGCAAGACCTTAACACTTGCCTTTCTTTCAACAGCTTCATCGTCGCCGATGATTACCGCTATCGGAGCGCCGCTTTTATCGGCCTTCTTGAACTGGTTTTTCATACTACCATCACCCATATGGCACTGCACTCGCAGGCCCGAGCGAACCATTTCAGCCTGTAGTGAAATCATTTGCTTGCGTGCGCTATCGCCAATCGATACCAAAAAAGCGTCGGGGGCATCTTGCTCTAGCTGTTTTGCGATAGGCGCAGCTTGCTCTTGTAGTATTTGCACTAAACGCTCGAGCCCCATGCCAAAGCCAAAGCCGGGCGTCGATTGGCCACCTAGCTGCTCAACCATCGAGTCATAGCGTCCGCCACCACAGACTGTCGATTGAGCGCCATAATCGGCGTTAACCCATTCAAATACTGTATCGTTGTAATAATCTAAGCCGCGTACTAAACGCGGATTGATGGTGAAGTCGATCTCGAGATCGTCCAAGTAACCTTGCAAGCAAGCAAATGCATCAGCCGACTCAGGCGATAAGTAGTCTAAAATGCTCGGCGCATCAAGCAATAACGCCTGAACTCCCTCATTTTTGCTGTCGAGTATACGCAATGGATTAGTCGTCAAGCGCCTTTGACTGTCTTCATCCAGCGCGTCAACATGTTTTGACAGATACTCAATTAATGCGCTGCGATAGCGTTCACGAGTATCCACATCGCCTAAACTATTGATCTGTAATTCAGTGTATTGCAAACCTAAGTCTGTGAATACTTTATGTATCATCGCCAGCACTTCGGCTTCTATATCTGGAGTAGACCACCCATAACATTCCACTCCAATCTGATAAAACTGCCGATAGCGACCCTTCTGAGGGCGTTCATGGCGAAACATCGGGCCGGTATACCATAAGCGCTGCTGCTGGTTATAGAACAAACCATTTTCAATGCCAGCACGAACGGTGCTCGCTGTGCCTTCGGGGCGTAAGGTCAAGCTATCACCATTACGATCGTCAAAGGTGTACATCTCTTTCGACACAATGTCAGTTTCAGCCCCGATAGAGCGGGCAAAGAGATGAGTGCTCTCCAATAACGGCGTACGAATTTGCTTATAGCTATATTGAGCAAACACGCCAGCACAGACCGCTTCCACCGCCAACCATAATGGGCTTTCATTCGGTAGAATATCGTTCATTCCTCGAATGGCTTTAATTTGGGACTTTTTACTCATACTTCTTTTTTGCTCATACTCTAGGAGTATCTGAAAATTTCTTCTATTTTAAATAGGCTAATGTCGATCCATAAACCGCTGAATGCCATTGCTACGGATAGTTTAAACCGCGCCTATTCTCCGACTGTAAAGCGCGCAAAAACGCCTTCACGAAACGGTGAAATGTCATATGCTGCACCATTGAAAACGGCCGAAACAGCTTTGGCATTGCCAATAAAAACACTCATGGGCGTGGTCGCTGAGACGCTCAGATCTTCACCCTGAGCATAGTTTTTATACGCTAAGCGATTACCGTCACCATCTCTAATATCGACCCAAGATGTGTCGCTAAAACTAAGGCTCAGCTGATTTTCAACAGAAACAGGCTCAGCAACAATCTCATCATCACTTTCTTGAGTAAGCTCAACCGACGAAAGATCGTCTGGGACTTGATCATCCTCAGCTTGCGGAGCTCGAACCGTACTAATACTTTCTGGTGTCGTAATACTCGCAGTTTGCGAGCCGCGTATGCCACCTAATTGGCCAGTAAACCAAAGAAAACCTATGATTAACCCTAGTACAACAATAACGACAACCTTACCCGCAGTAAAAAAACCTCTCGAGTCACTGTCGTTAGCGCTACCAATTCCACGAGGCATCTCATCTAAACGAGAACCCTTTTGCCAATTCGGATTTAAATAATGATCGAGCACTTCATCTTCGTTGAGACCGAGTAAGCGAGCGTATGAGCGGATGTATCCACGAACATAAGTTGGCTCCGGCAATCCTTCACTCTGATCAAGCTCAATAGTTCTAATCTGTGTCGCCGAGAGATTTAGCGCACCGGCAATCTCTTCGACGTTCTTATTCTGCTGCTTACGTGCGGCGGCCAATAGGCTGCCACTGCCCTGCTTCGGAGCTACTTGAACTTCGTCTTCTAATTTTTTCTTATCGTCCACTGTTTTCCTCTTACAACTCAAACCCAAATTAAAGTGTCGTCGCGTGCTGGCGAATATGCTTAGCCAGACCTGTCGTTACAGATTGGCCAAACCTGTATTTATGTTGCTCAATAAATAGCCATCAATATTAGCGATCTGCCTTGCGAATTGCGCGTGCCTCGACCGATGCCGGAAACTCAGTTAATAACTTAGTTCGGTATTCGGCCGCAACAACAGCAGCATTCAAACTTGATTCTATTTGATACGCCAGTAAAAGTGAGTCAGGTTGCGGTTCGGTAATTGCAAGCAGCCGTTCAATATAGGCCCTTGAAGACAAATAGCTGCGTGCATCAAATTTCATTCTCGCAAGCTTAAATAGAGCGGGAGCGAGTCTTGGGTTTATCGACAATGCTTTCTTGAGGTATATTTCGGCTTCAGTACTATCAACATCTGCAAGGCATTCGCCTGCACGCATATAACTCAACTCGGCTCGTCTAAATAATGGATTCGAAACCGCTATGTCAAAATATTTTTTAGCTTTCTCAGCCTGCCCAGTTTGACACAAGAATGTACCAAAATCATGCGCTGCAGGAGAGTTTTCCCTATCCGCTGCAATCGCACGGCTAAAATAACTTTCGGCCTCGCGGTACTGTTTCAGCTGCGACATCAATAACGCCATCACGTAATTGCTATCTGAATGATTAGGACTAATTCTCAACGCAGTGGTTAAAGAATCTTTAGCAGTAGACAGTTGTCCCTGCTCCATATAGCCGCGCGCAAGCTGGGTGTGAATTAGCGCCTTTTCGTCTGCCCTAAGCTTAGCTTTACTCTCGGTTTTAGGTTGGTTCAGTTGGCCGCCAGTAGCGCAAGCGCTCAAGCCGACAATCATAAACAGTAGCAGTAAAAAAGATTGAATCTTTGCGGTGAGTCTTGTTATATTTTTCAGCATAGAGTCTATTGTATTTTTTCCGCCTGCTTTTGTCTAAATTTTTCCGCTCTGCGAGTACGATCCATTACATCGCCAGCCAATTGACCACAGGCCGCTTCGATGTCATCACCACGCGTTCGTCGGACTGTAACGATAACACCGGCATTGTGTAAAATATCTCTGAAACGATTGATTCTCGAATTCGACGAGCGTTGATAATCAATACCCTCGAAGGAATTAAAAGGAATTAAATTAACTTTACTTGGCACTGTTTTCATTAACGCAGCCAGTTGATGGGCATGTTCGAGTTCGTCATTAATGCCCTCAAGCATGACATACTCAAATGTGATGCGAGATCGAGCCGAATCAGCGACATAGCGATTGCAAGCCTCTAACAAGGTTTTAATTGGGTACTTTTTGTTGAGCGGCACGAGAACATTACGAAGCTCATCATTAGGCGCATGTAATGACACCGCCAAGCTCACCGGGCAAGCGTCCTTTAACTCGTCAATTTTCGGAACAACGCCTGCGGTGCTCAGCGTAATACGACGTTTCGACAAACCGAAACAAAAATCGTCTTGCATGATTTTCATTGCCGATACAACGTTATTAAAATTCATCAAGGGCTCGCCCATTCCCATCATCACTACATTGCTAACAATTCGGTCGTCAGTCTCATATTGCTTGGCAAGCATGTGCTTTGCCAACCAAACTTGCCCAATGATTTCTGCCGTGGTGAGGTCGCGATTGTAACCTTGCTTACCGGTTGCACAGAACGAGCAACTTAAGGTACAGCCAACTTGCGATGATACGCATAATGTACCGCGCTTGTCTTCGGGGATAAACACCATTTCAATAGCGCTCTTGCCTGGCACCTTCAATAGCCATTTACGAGTGCCATCTTCAGACAACTGGTCGGATATAATCTCAGGCAAAGATACTTCTGCAGTCTCAGCCAAGGAGGCGCGCAATGTTTTGCTAAGATTCGTCATCTCGGAAAAATCACTGACGCCAACTTGATGAATCCACTTCATTACTTGAGAAGCACGAAACGACTTTTCGCCGATCGAGGCAAAGTAGGCCTCCATCGCTTCACGGTCTAAACCCATCAAATTAGTAGGCTGCTGTGTTAAGTCATTCATGATCATAGTTTTATAAAGTGGATATTAACTAATTTGTTTGGGTACTAGTCGTTCGGTACTTTTCGACTAGTTCCTAGCGATTAGTCCATACCGGTTAGTTCCTAACGAGTACGCGCGCAAACGCCGTCTGAACCGAAGAAAAATTCGATTTCTTCAGCCGCAGTCTCCGCAGCATCAGAACCATGACACGCGTTCTCGTCAATACTGCTAGCGAAGTCAGCTCGAATAGTGCCAGGCGCTGCATCGGCAGGATTAGTCGCACCCATTACGTCACGGTGAGCGGCAATGGCATTCTCACCTTCAAGAACCGTTACCTGAACTGGGCCAGAGGTCATGAAAGACACCAAATCACCATAGAACGGACGCTCTTTGTGAACCGCGTAGAATTCGCCAGCTTGCTGGTCGCTCAAGTGCATCATACGAGACGCTACAATGTTTAGACCTGCTTTTTCAAAACGTGAGTAGATTTCGCCAATTACGTTTTTTGCAACAGCGTCAGGTTTGATGATTGAAAGAGTGCGTTCAACAGCCATTTTAAGACTCCAAAAATTTTAAATAAGTTAATAATTCGATTTAACAGAGGCGCGCAAACCGGCCAGCCTCATCGGGGCGCATAGTCTACCGTTTCGCAGTGCCAAATACTAACTCTGAAGACTGATAATTAAGGGGTTTCGGAAAAACCAACCAAGTCTCGCAAAAGTCAGTGATTAAACCCAGGTTACACAATATAAATCGGAGCGAGGATCAAAAGATCAAAGAAAACAAGTGCTCGCACAAGACTGTTGCCGCTAGCCATAGTCGTTCTATGCTGAGCGGTAATAGACAAGTAAGTCTCTGTGTTCAACGATATTTTGCGCCGCAGTGGGGTTCAATTGCATAATCCGAGTTAAACCACATCGCCAACTAAATATTCGCCATCGAGGTGTTTTAACGAAACTTTCTGCCAAACGCCTTTGGTCACCTGATCGCTATAGACCAGAACCGCTAAGTAATCCTCAGCGCGACACATGGTATAACCCTCTCGCTTGGCTAGTTTTTCAGGCAAAACCCAAGCCGTACCACCTATTCTCGACTCGCGTAACGCCTGCTGTATTGGTTTTGCTGCATTACGCAACCTTAAGTTTCGTCGCTTACGTTCGGGAACAGCCACCTGCTTAACGCTTGGGATTCTAGACGCGGGGGTTCCGTCTCGCTCTGAATAGGAAAACGTGTGCGGAAAAGCCACCCCAATATCCCTCAGCATTTGTTCGGTATCGAGATACTGTTGCTCAGTCTCGGTAGGAAAGCCCACCATCACGTCGGCGCTAATAACCAATTCTGGCATAGCCTGACGCAAGGTGGCTATTCGCTCGCGCACATGGTCGGCATCGTAGCGCCGCTTCATTCGCTTCAAAATCAATGTATTGCCGCTTTGCAATGATAGATGCATGTGTGCGCACAACCTTGGCTCAGTTGACCAAAGTTCGATTAATTTGTCAGTGATATGATAAGGGTCAATGGAACTTAAACGTAGACGAAAAGGGTTTTCCGGGTCGTACTCAAGCGCTAATAACTCTTGTAGCAAGTCGCATAAATCGAAAGTATCACCAGTGTCCCGAGCGAGGTCATCGCCATAGGAGCCTAAGTCAACTCCGCAAATCACGATTTCAGGATAGCCATTTAAGGCCAAACGCTGCACCTGACGCTTTATCAAGCTCGGAGCCAAAGAACGACTAGGGCCTCGAGCAACGTGAATAATACAAAACGTGCAGCCTTGATCACAGCCCTGCTGTATTTGCACAAATGCTCTAGTGTGCGCTTCATAACCAGCGAGAAGTTGATCAGGCAAGCTCACATGTTGATCTAAATCGCCAACCATGACCTTAGGCAGCTCACCGGCTTCTAGCTTAGGTAGCAACTTATGCATATCCAATTTACGATCATTACCCAAGACTAAGTCAACACCGGGGATTTTGGCGCAAGCCTCGGGATCCATTTGCGCGTAACAACCTGTGACCACTACCAAGGCATCGGGATTGCGTTTTATCGCCTTACGAACTTCTTGCCGTGCTTGGCGATCGGCTTCGCGAGTAACGGTACAAGTATTTATTAGGTATAAATCTGCTGCTTCAGTGTTCGGCACCACATTCCAGTGATCCGTTTTGAGGGTTTCGCCGATTAGTTCACTTTCATAAGTATTAACCTTACAGCCTAGGGTGGTTATTCCTACGCGCTTGGCATGGCCGGAAACATTTTTGATCTGTAAAGGCACAGCTATTTCCGGCAACGGCACAGCTATTTCCGGCAAAGGCACAGCTATTTCCGGCAACGGCACAGCTATTTCCGGCAACGGCACAGCTATTTCCGGCAACGGCACAGAGGTCTCGATGCTCGCACGAGCCCTGCCAATATGCTCAACTTTAATCTCGATTTCACTCATAACACTTCAACGCTAAATACAGAAAAAGCGGCATAAGCCGCTTTTTCTAGTTAAAACAAAATGAGCCCAGTAATATTCTGTACCCACCTTAATCTCTACTTGACTTAGTTTCTACTTGACTTAGTTTCTACTTGATCAGGTAACGAATGCCGGCACTGAACATTCTATTGTTCGAAAGAGAATCAAGTGTTTCAGAGTCGCTATCGAAAAAGCGACCTTCTAAAAACCACTGCAATTTAGTCTTGCCGATATCACCACCAACAATGCCATACAAGGACGCGTCACTGAATTCACTGTCGTCTATATCCCAAGCACCGACGCCTGCACCGATGAACGCGCGATGGCTCAATTTATGCTCAACACCAACATCAACCGAAAAGTTCTCTTCCGGATAAATATTACCACCGTTAACGCCTTGGCGATCGATATAAGACACTTGCCCTAATACAGATGTTCTAGCGGTAAGTTCTTTCAGTAAGCCGGCACGAATACCAATTACACCAGAAGAGTCGCGCTTGTCCATCTGCCAATTGGTTTCAAATCGTGGTCGTGTTTCAGTACCAACAAACGCGGCAATGAAAGGAGTTAAAGCAAGCGACGCTGCTTTCGCTACTGGTGCGACAGCTTCTTCAGCTGGAGCAATAACAGGAGCAACACATGCGCTTGATGTGTCATCAACAACCGAAATCAAAGATACGTTACAACATGCTTTAGGGATCGCGATATGATAAACCTTACAGCCGCTGCTAAGGTCTACCTGAAAAGCTTCAAATGATTTCTCACCAGCCCACACCCGGTATGGATTGGCAACATACGCGCCGTTAACTTTTGAGCCTGACCACAACATGCGAGTGCCAACAGGGTAAGCTCGCTCGGTCATAGAGCCACTAGCTACCGCAGCAATCAAGTCATCTGCGCTGCCGGTCCAATCTGAGTCAAGCAATAGTTCTCTGATTTTAGAGGGATTTTGGGCGAAAAACTCTTGTAACTGCTGGGGGGTTTCAACACCACCAGCACATACCGACTCCGAAGTGCCAAAACGAGTGACTTCTTTGTATTGTTGCGCCGACGCAACTTGAATTGTCAGCGTTAAAGCCAATAATGCTGACGATATAGTAAATGTAATTAAGCGTGATACTTTCACAATAAACCCTCTCTAAAGGTAATAATTATGGTCCGGCATATTAGCACCAGAACACAAAGTTTGCAGCTGGTACAGGGGTACGCATTTTAAGGCTTTTTGCGCTGAAATACACAATTTTATTAATAATTATCGGTAATGCAACGACAACAATTGTTGACTGCAATTCGCGTGAATACAGGGTATTTGACACCTAATATTTAACGTTTATGAATCGAGAGCAAAACTCTCGCCACAACCGCACTCATTGGTTGACCTCGGATTGGAGAACTTGAAGGTTTGGTTCAGGCCCTCGGCAACGTAATCAATCTGTGTACCGTCTAAAATACTAAGGCTTTTAGGATCGATAACCACCTTCACATCGAAACTTTCGAACACTAAGTCGTCGTCACCGATACTGTCAGCAAAATCCATAACATATGAATAGCCGGAACAACCCGACTCTTTAGCTGCAAAACGCAACGCGACTGAGTTATTTTTGGCAATCTGGTCCGCAAGACGAGAAGCCGCAGGTTTTGTTAATGTAATCATGTGTCTAATATGCGTCTATTTGGGTAAAAATCAAGTATTTATGAACACTAGTTCACTTGGTTATCGCTGCTTTTCAAATTATCAAGTTTCTTGCTCGACTCTAATTTAAGGCAATCGGTGTCTACTTTTGGCGGCAAAATATCGGAAACGTCAATACCTGAGCCCTCCAATTTTGCTGCCAACTGGCGATTATATCGTCCCATGACCTTTAATTGCTCACATAAACCATGAATGGCAACCGCTACAGGGTCGTCGACCGACGCTTGGTGCCCATAAGCATCAAAGCGGCCGTTAACTCTATCGTATTCCGCTGAACCAACTGCATGGGCAGGCATGCCTACCATCGTCGATCCACTTTCAACGCTCTTAACCACCACGGAGTTTGAGCCGATTCGAGCATTGTCACCTACGTTAATCGGGCCTAATACTTTTGCTCCTGCCCCTATCACCACATGATTGCCGAGGGTTGGATGACGCTTGCCTTTATTCCAGCTTGTTCCGCCAAGGGTTACGCCGTGATAAAGCGTACAATCATCGCCAATTTCAGCGGTTTCCCCAATCACCACACCCATTCCGTGGTCAATGAAAAAACGCTTCCCGATAGTAGCACCAGGATGAATTTCTATGCCAGTAATCCAACGTGCGAAATGCGCTATAAAGCGGGCAAGCCACTTTAAGCCAACGCGCCAACAGGCGCTCGCCAAGCGATGAAATAGTATTGCATGCACCCCGGGATACGTAGTCAATATCTCTAGCGTATGCCTAGCAGCAGGATCCCGTTCGAACACCACGGCTATGTCTTCTTTTATTCGTGCAAACATAATTAATTACTCGTCCTCGGTAGCGCTTGTCTCTAGCGAGGCTATTGTTGATTCGACGGCGGATAATATGCCGCGCAATATTTGTATTTCTTCAACCGTTAAATTGGCCTTACCGTAGAGGCGCGTCAACTTTCTCATCAACACCGTTGGCGGCTTAGCTCTTATAAAATCTAATGCCTCTAATGTTTTTTGCAAGTGCTCCATGTGACCACTTTGCTGCACATTGGTTGCAATGATCTCACGCCCCTTAGAAGCCTTAGAACTAAAAGAGACTTTGGAACCAAGAGACGCATTAGCAACCTGATGATCTTCGGGCTCAAAATCATCATCACTGACTCTATGACCCTCGTCGCAGCCTAATAATTTCATTCTTAATTCATAGGCTATGATTTGTACCGCGCTTGCCAGATTCAGAGAACTGTACTCTTCATTAGCCGAAATTCTGATCTGAGATTGACACAAGTCCATCTCCGCATTGGTCAAGCCACTACTCTCTCGCCCAAACAGGATAGCTACCTGATGGCCGGCATGGCTCAGGTGATTATCAACATTAGCCGCCGTTTTGCGTGGGCTAAAGGTTGGCCAACTTACTTCACGGTCTCGTACCGATGTTCCCAGCACCATAGTGCAATCGCCAATGGCCTCGCTGGTGGTTTGCACCACCTCAGCATTGAGCAAAACACTCTCAGCCCCGGCCGCCAACTTACTAGCCTCGGAATGGGGGAATTTCTTAGGGTTGACTAACACTAAACGCGATAATCCCATCGTTTTCATGGCACGCGCCACAGATCCAATATTTCCTGGGTGCGTCGGCTCAACCAGCACTATGCGAATTTGCCCCAATGAGGACAGCTTATTCGGTTGATGATTGGTTACTAAAACAGCGCTCATAATTGACTTAATATTAGATGTTGAATTTGGCGCAAAGCGCTATTCTTTGCATTCTAACGCATAAGCTAACGACGAAACATGTAAAAAGCTTTGAAGCGTCACCGGAAGGTTAAATAGAACACACTCTAGATCTTTTATTGTGTTGCTCAGAGCGTTACAATGCGCGCTGTTCTTTACAACTTAATCTCTGAGACTTCTCAATGGAATCCAACTTATTGGCTGGCGCGCTAAACGTCGCCACCGCAGCTGCGCTTGAAGCAGGCAAAATCATTACGCATAACATCACTCAGTTGGATCGCGTTAAAGTAAACAATAAAATAGGTACTAAAAACCGTAACGAGCTGGTGTCTGAAATCGATTTAATGGCCGAGCGCACGATAATCGAACACCTTGATCACAGCTACCCAGAGTTTAATATCGTCAGCGAAGAAGCAGGCGACCTCGGTCGCAAGCACGATTGCTGTTGGGTTATTGACCCAATGGACGGCACCCACAATTTCTTACACGGACACCCTCATTGCTGTGTTTCAATCGCGCTAAAATATCAAGGCGAAGCGGTTGTTGCGGTGGTTTATGATGCATTGCGCAATGAGCTCTTTACCGCTCGCAAAGGCGGTGGCGCTCAACTAGAGGGTCGTCGTATTCGAGTTTCTGATGTCAGCCGCTTGTCTGATAGCCTGTTATGCACCGCCTACCCTTTCCGCGATAGTGCGGAAATAAAGCTTTGGCTGAAAACCTTCGCCGCCTTAATGCCTCGCTCTCAGAGCATCCATCGTTCAGGGTCGTCAGTTCTCGATCTCGCGTACGTAGCTTGTGGCCGCTATGACGGCTTCTGGGAATTCGGCTTGCAACCATGGGACATCGCCGCGGGAACCCTGTTGATTCGTGAAGCGGGTGGAATAGTAACCGATATATCCGGCAGCACTGATGCCGAAAAGTCAGGCAATGTGGTCGCTGGGAATCCTAAAATTCATGAGAAAATGAATCATATGCTGAGCAATATTAAATAGTCCTTAGAGACCTCATTTAACCAACCTAAAATACGATTGCCGATGAACTCGACGGTAACGGCCAAGAGCCAAACACAACACACGCCAATGATGCAGCAGTATCTGGGAATCAAAGCTGATTACCCGGACACGCTGGTGCTTTATCGAATGGGCGATTTCTATGAGGTATTCTACGCTGATGCCGAGCTGGCCTCGCGGCTATTGGATATAACGCTTACGCAGCGCGGCAAATCAGGTGGTGAGCCGATCCCAATGGCCGGCGTGCCTTATCATAGTATCGATCAATACCTGGCCAAGCTAGTAAAGCTGGGCCACTCGGTAGCTATCGCTGAGCAAATTGGCGACCCAGCAACCAGTAAAGGCCCGGTCGAGCGAAAGGTTGTTCGCGTTGTAACTCCGGGCACGCTGGTTGAAGACAGTTTATTAGACGAACGCCGAGACAATATCTTAGCTGCGGTCTATCAGCGTGACGGTCGCTATTCAATCGCGACGATGGAGCTGTCCCTTGGGCACTTTAAAGCGCAGCAACTTGACGACTTAGATCAGGTCTTCTCAGAGCTAAAACGCATTCAACCGGCCGAGCTTCTGGTGGCTGAGCAAAGCCCAGCAGTCGACCAACGGTCAACCGGTATCGCTTCACGGGCGGTGCCCAATTGGTACTTTGATTTCGATGTCGCGAATGAACTGCTATGCAAACAGTTTAATACCAAAAATTTAGTCGCATACGGCTGCCAAGACTTCCCGCTGGCGGTCTCGGCAGCTGGCGCACTGCTTCAATACACCAAAGATATGCAGTATCAAGCAGTACCGCATATTAGTGATTTTAGCATTTCACAAAAGACTGATTTTTTAATTATCGATGCCGCCAGTCGACAAAATCTTGAGATAGAAACTAATCTTTCCGGTGGTCGTGATTTTACCTTGGTGGCGCTGATGGATAAATGTGCCAATCCAATGGGGGCACGTTTATTACGCCGTTGGTTACACGGGCCGATCTCAGATCGCAATGTGCTTGCACACCGCCAACTTGCTGTCGGTGAGTTTATCGAACGCGTCGATCAAAATGCGGTGCACGACCTGCTGCGAAAATGTGGTGACATTGAGCGTATATTGACCCGAATTGCGCTTAACAATGCGCGCCCAAGAGACCTTGTTCGCCTGCGTCAGGCGCTGCATTGCTTGCCAGCTTTGAGTAATTTGCTCTCGACGGCTGACACCGATTTACTCATCGATCTTAGCAGCAAGCTAGGGCCATTCTTGGAGCCACAACAACTACTCGATGCGGCAATTCTCGATGAGCCAGCAGTCGTAATTCGTGATGGCGGTGTAATTCGCCCAGAATTTGATGCGCAATTCTATGAACTTCATACCCTGAGCAAAAATACCGGTGAGTTTTTAGTTGAACTAGAACAACGCGAGCGCCAACAAACCGGCATTGGCACCTTACGCGTTAAATACAATCGGGTTCATGGCTTCTACATAGAGATGAGCAAGGCGCAGGCCGCCGAGGTCCCTGAACACTATATACGTCGCCAAACATTGAAAAATGCTGAACGCTATATTACAGAGGAGCTAAAAGAGTATGAAGATAAGGTGCTCAGCGCTCGTGAAAAAGCCTTGGCACGGGAAAAACATTTATATCAACGCGTGATCGAGCAATTGCAACCTGCGCTGCGAGACATGCAAGCAATGGCACAATCATTGGCTCAATTAGATGTGTTAAGTAATTTTGCCGAGCGCGCCGTTGCATTGAGCTTTTGTTGCCCGGTATTGTCCGAGCAAAGCGGAATAAAGATTATAGAAGGCCGCCACCCGGTTGTCGAAGCGAATCAGTCAGCGCCGTTTATAGCCAACGATTTAGCCTTTGATGGCGACACCCACATGCATGTGATTACCGGCCCAAATATGGGCGGTAAGAGCACGTATATGCGTCAAAACGCCTTGATCACCTTGCTTGCTTACACTGGAAGCTACGTGCCAGCGAGCTCGGCCATAATTGGCCCCATAGACCGCATATTCACTCGCATTGGTGCTGCTGATGACCTAGCCGGCGGCCGCTCTACTTTTATGGTTGAAATGACCGAAATGGCAAACATATTACGCAATGCGACTAAAAACAGTCTTGTTTTAGTTGATGAAATCGGCCGCGGCACCAGTACCTACGACGGCTTATCCTTGGCGTGGGCTTGTGCGCTTGATTTAGCAAAAAGACTCAAAGCGTTTAGTTTATTTGCCACGCACTATTTTGAAATCACCGAACTGGCCGAACAGCTAGACAACGTCAATAACGTACACCTTGATGCGGTTGAGCATGGGCAAGACATTGTTTTCATGTACCATCTTAAAGATGGTCCTGCGAATCAGAGCTATGGTATTCAGGTCGCTCGCCTCGCAGGCCTCCCAAGTCAGGTGCTCGACGCCGCCGAAGACAAGCTTCGGGCTCTCGAGCTGGACGCCAATAAATCGACATCAAGACAATCTCATCAGCACAGCATGGACTTCGCCGTACCCGCGCCGGCCGATCAAAGTGAGCTCGAAAAGAGGCTGAAATCGATAGATCCTGACGAATTAAATGCTCGACAAGCATTAGACCTCTTGTACGAACTCAAATCGACCTTAAAATAACAGATCAAACTCGATTGATTTAGCGCCGCCTTGCCCATAAAATACGCGCTGCTCAAGAATCATCGATAATGGCAATACGCGGAGAACCCGATGACCTATGTTGTAAAAGAAGAATGCATTAAGTGTAAGTACACCGACTGTGTTGAAGTATGTCCAGTAGATTGCTTTCATGAAGGCCCTAATTTTTTGGTTATTGATCCAGAAGAGTGCATTGACTGTAGCTTGTGCGAACCTGAATGCCCCGTAGGCGCAATTGTTGCTGATGACGATCTAGAATCGAAAGATGAACACTATCTAGAGCTTAACGAAGAACTGTCGGCAATCTGGCCAGTGATTACCGAAAAGAAGCCAGCGCTTGACGACGCTGACGAGTGGGCTGAAAAAGAAGGCAAACTTAAACTGCTAGAGCGTTAATAGACTGCTAGAGCGTTAATAGTTAATAGCCTGCTAGAGCGCTTCTAAACGGCTAGAGCGAGAAAAATCGGCTGAAGCGGCAATAAAAGAGCTAATGACTCGCCATACCTCTTAGCAAAAAGTTAGTAGTAATAAACCAAGCATTAAAAAAGGAGCCCATTGGCTCCTTTTTTAATGCTTGGTCTGCTCTCACCTGTTCTGAATACTTACAGCTATTGAGGCCCGAGAGATGAAAGAAGCCGGCTAAGCATTTTAAGAGGCATCTTTAACGATGCCTAAACGACGAATCAATTCAGCCGATGGCAAGTAACCTGGAGTTAGCGTACCGTCATCGAAAATAATCGTCGGTGTGCCACGAACGCCAACCTGCTGACCTAAGTTATAAGTTTCGGTAATAGGGTTCTCGCAAGTTGCTGCCGGTACTGAACCGCCATTTTTTGCCGTAGTCAAAGCTGATTGCTGATCACCATTACACCAGACCGATACGTACTTTTTATAGCTATCTGAGCCTACGCCTGCCCGCGGAAATGCCAAATAACGTACTTGGATACCCGCATCAGTAAGCTCTGTAACTTCATTATGCAATTTACGGCAATAGCCACAGTCGATGTCAGTAAAGACAGTAATATGACGTTTTGCATCTTTCGGCCCAAAGACAATCATTTTGCTAGTAGGAACGTCCTTTATGACGGTTGCAACACGCTCAGCCTTAGCTTCATCACCTAGATTAACTTGGTCTTTAGTATTCAGTAGTTCACCAATCAGCACGTGCTCACCGGCAACATACACATAAGCATAGCTGCCTTGAAACTCCATACGGTAAACATTCTTCGCTGGGGTTGTAACAATCTCTGCATCTATAGCTGGCGGGATCATTTTAACAATCTCAGCTCGAACAAGCTCAATTTTTTTAGCCTCACTCGCTGCCTGAGCAGAAAAGGCCGACATGCTTAAGGCGGCGGTAAGGGTAAGCATCAATAATTTCATTGGGTTAGCTCTTAATGACTTAGTCATATTTATTCCATTAATTAGGTTTAGACTTCAGCATAACTCTGGGACGAAATAAACCAGCTTGAAATATCTCCAATTGAGGCAGAAAACGCCGCGGTTGGCAAGTCTAGGTGCCCTCGGGGTATTTTCAACCAAAAGTGGAGGCATTGCAGACATTTTTATTCGTTCGTCGAGTTATGCTGACCTCTCATGTTAGTAGTTTGGTTGGATTAAGTTATATATTAAAAACCAACAACGGTTATTCAAACTTCAAAGACTATTATTCAATAATATTAGTATAAAACACACTGCTATTGACTAGTCTCTGAAATTATTAAATTGTAACGGAATACCGACATCAGTCTCTGGGTCGCGTAAAAATGCGATCACCTGCTGTAAGTCATCCCGCTTCTTGCCGGTGACACGAAGCTGCTCGCCCTGAATAGCAGTTTGAACTTTGAGTTTTTTATCCTTGATCTGCTTCACCAGCTTGCGCCCCAAATCAGTATCTATACCTTCCTTTAAATCGATGATTTGGCGAGCTTTACCGCCCCCAACTTCTTCGATCTCATGATAATGCAAACAACTTAAATCTAAGCCTCGCTTTGCAAGCTTCTGGCACAATACGTCGACCGCTTGACGGACTTGAAAATCATTGTCCGCAAACACAGTCAGTGTCGATGCAGTCTGCTCAACTCTAGCATCAGACCCTTTAAAGTCAAAGCGTGTGCTTAACTCTTTATTGGCTTGATGCAAACCATTAGTAAGTTCTGGTTTATCTATCTCGGATACAATATCAAATGATGGCATAATAGTGGTGACTAATAATAGGTGGTCAGTAATTAATTAAACAGTGGTAAGTAATTAATTAAACAGTGGTAATTAGAATTAAAAAATATGGTCGTATATTACCATAGCCAGTATTAGAAATTACAGATTACAAGCTACCGTTATTAATCCATCATCGATAGGTTAGATAGACCGACATCCAGAGCGCATGCTTACAAAAACAATATGCTGATACGAAACTTAATAATCGCCACCATCGCTCTGCTCGGCCTTAGTATTAGCGGCCCTGCGGTTGCGACCATATATGTATATGAGGAACCCAATGGAAGCACGGTAATTACCGATAGCCGCATAAAAAAACCGGGCTACAAACTCAAAAAGAGCTACTCAAGCAAATCGTATCGATCAAAAACTCGAAGTGCGCCGTATCGAGCTAGAACTATTAAGTCCAAATATGATGCGGAAATAGTCAACGCAGCTCTTAAGTACGATTTGGAGCCGAGCTTTATCAAAGCCGTGATTCATGTTGAGTCAGCGTTTGATCGTTATGCATTGTCACATGCAGGCGCAATGGGCCTTATGCAGTTAATGCCGGCAACAGCATCCAGCTATCAGCTGAAACAAGACCACTTTAATCCGAGAAGAAACATCGACGCTGGGGTACAACATATAAAGGACTTAATGGAGCGCTATAACAGTGATAAGCGTCTATCGCTGGCGGCTTATAACGCTGGCCAAGGTGCCGTGAGCAAGTACAACGGTGTGCCGCCCTATGAGGAAACTCAAAACTACATCATAAAAGTAATGCGGCTTTATCAGCTCTATAAGAAAGAAATTTAAGACAATAGCTTTGGGGGAACTTAAGTCCCCTCTCCTTCCGAATCAAGCCTCGCACCAATCATGATTTGCTTCATCGCAAAAACCGCTTCGTAAAAACCAGTCATTACCGCTCGAGCGACAATCGAATGACCAATATTAAGGCATACTAATTCCGGAATTCGAGCAATTTGAGCGACGTTTTGATAGTGCAAGCCATGCCCAGCATTAACTTGAATGCCAAGGCTGTGTGCCAACGCAGCGCCCGTACGCACCCGCTCTAGCTCCGCTTCAAGTTGATCTCCACGGCAATCGGCATAACCACCGGTATGCAGCTCGACAATTTCAACCCCCAACTCTTTTGACGCTTGAATTTGCTCTTCATCTGGATCAATAAACAGCGAGACCTTAATGCTATGCTCCTGCAAAGCACCGATATAGTCCCCAAGCTCAACCATATTGTTCAACACATTCAAGCCGCCTTCAGTAGTCAGTTCGGCACGTTTTTCTGGAACAATACAGCATTCGTAGGGCTTCACGGTCTGTGCTATTTTAAGCATTTCGGCGGTCGCTGCCATCTCTAAGTTCATCGGCAAATTGACGTTGCCGCAAATGCTATAGACGTCGTGGTCTTGTATATGTCGGCGATCTTCGCGCAAATGCACGGTGACGCCGTCGGCCCCAGCTTTGCGGGCAATATCAGCCGCCTGCATTGGATCTGGATAGGTGGTGCCGCGCGCTTGACGCAGGGTTGCTATATGGTCAACGTTGACGCCCAGTTGAATCGTGTGATGTTCGCTCATTGTGTAAAATAGAGTTGTCGATTAGTTATCTAAGCCAATAGTACTACTAAGTAATAGCATTGGCATGACTTGGTTTAGAGTAATGATGTTCAGCGTGACTTATTTAGCTTAGCGTGACTTGGGGTAAAAAAGCTCCCGACTAACAATCGGCTTATGCCCTAATGTCTTACTCAATATATCACGCATTAACTGCTTTCCTTGCGAGACTTCTTGGTTATTCAAACTGATACTACTTTGCGTATTTAGTGATTTGATCACTCGGCCATAAAATGCGCCGCGTTGCAGACTGGCTAAACGAACAAATCCTTGCGCTGGCTGATACCGATAAATTCCGTGATCTTCTATCGAAGTCTTGCCGTCTGCTTCAAAATCAAAGTTAATTTGATAGCCAGTTTCTTTCATTACTACTTGCTCAAATTTTCGTAATACCAATGGCAACAATTCGTCGGAGTTCGCTTCGGCAAGTGCCATTATGGTTGAATGGTAGCGATCAAAAAGCGCAGCGTGCGGGTCATGCCGATGCAGCAAGTTAACGATCAGTTCATTACAGTAAAAACCGCAGACCAATGCATCGCCACGAAGCTCATGATCAACGAGATTATAATCAGTTTGATCTATTTCGGCCGAGGTTAATATTGGTAATTCACCTTTGCCTGTCCAGCTAACCAGAATCGGCTGAAACGGCATGAGAGATCCCTTGAGTCTAGATTTAAAACGCCTCGCGCCCTTCGCCATTAAACCTAGGCGCCCATACTCTCGTGTGAAAACTTCAACGATCCATGACGTCTCACTGTATGGACGATTGACCAAAACATAAGCTCGTTGATGATGCACGCGCACTATGAGTTTACTCGGTTCAGTAGCGACACAACGGTCGCAAGGGTCTACTTAAGGTCTTCGTCATAGCCCAGGCTATATAAATCTCTAGCGTTATCAGACCAGCCAGAACGTACTTTAACGAAGAGCTCAAGAAAAACCTTCTTTTCCAGCAGGGTCTCGCAATTCATGCGTGCATAGGTTCCGATTTTTTTCAATGCCTCGCCACCTTTACCAATAACCATCGCTTTGTGAGAATCCTTTTCGACCCAGATATCAGCGCCAATTTGAGCTTTGCCATCTTTAATCTGAAAGTCTACAATTTCAACGGCTGTCGCATACGGGAGTTCGTCGCCGAGGCGTCGAAATAACTGCTCACGAACTAATTCAGACACCAAGAAACGAAAGCTTCGGTCAGTAATCTGGTCCTCATCAAAGCCGGCAGGTTGATCCGGCAGATACGATGTCAGCACCTGCATCAAACGATCAACATTATCACCACCCGACTTAGCAATCGCACAAATCGGTACGATCTCGGCAAAATCATAAAGTTCCGAAGACTCAGCGATCAATGGCAATACATCGTTGACAGACTTTAATTTATCTAACTTATTAATGACCAATATTACGGGTATTGTCACGTCTTGCAATGCCTTCAAGACGTGCTTATCGCCTTCGGTCCATCCGGTGGCCGTAATCATGAAGCACACCGCATCGACACCATCGATACTCGAAATAGCCGTCTTATTAATCACTCGATTAATAGTTTTACGGTTAGATTTTTTTAAAACCGAATGGATGCCAGGCGTATCAACGAATACAATTTGTTTATCGTCATCAGTATGAATACCTAAAATACGGTGACGGGTCGTTTGTGGGCGATGTGATGTGATGCTTATTTTTTGCCCAATGATTCGATTCATCAGGGTAGATTTACCAGCGTTCGGCTTGCCGATAATAGTCACAAACCCAAATTTAAAATCTTTGCTCATTCAACGTCTCTATTGATTACTTTCTTAATTTATTAAACGCCGACTCGAGAAATAAGCCAAGCACCTGCTCTGCAGCAGATTGCTCAGCACTTCTGCGAGAAAGTGCAGTGGCATGACTACTCAACTGCAACTCTTGCAGCGTACATTCGACCGTAAAAACCTGCTCATGTTGTACACCAAGAGTCTCTACAATTTCATAATTTGGCAGAGCATAACCCTGCTTTTGCATCGCCTCTTGTAGCTTGCTCTTGGCATCTTTAAAGGTAGATTGTTCAGAGATGGCATCGAACAAACCCTTAAAATTGGTATGGATGAAACGGCTCGCCACCTCAAATCCGGCATCTAAATACAGTGCGCCAATGATGCTCTCAACCGTATCAGCCAAAATAGAATCGCGATTGAAACCACCACTCTTTAGCTCACCTTCACCCAAAATAAGAAATTTACTCATCTCCAGTTCGCGCGCTACAATCGCCAAGGTTTCTTTACGTACTAGGCTTGAACGCATGCGGCTTAACTTGCCCTCGGCTAACTTGGGATAATGATGGTAAAGCCAATCGGCGACCACAAAACCCAAAATACTATCGCCTAAAAATTCAAGACGTTCGTAATTAGTCGAGCCTTTACTTCGATGAGTTAGCGCCAACGTTAATAGTGATTTGTCGGCAAACTCATAATCGAGCTTACGCATCAACGCATCGGGTTTATTCAAGAACATCTACCACAACCATAGAACCTAACAATAAAAAGTACTCAACGATAAAGAATAGCCAGAAGCTATCTCTACTTTAATAAACATTGGCCAGTGAAACTGCATTCCATCTCAGGGCTAAACTCAGCGAGAATAGAAATATTACCGACAATAGGAACCTTACGTTCGTAGTTAACCTGAAGGGTAAACAAAGTACGGCTTCGTTTGATGACTAAGTCTTCTTTGTAGTTTAAGAGTTTATGACTGCCATCTAGGTACAGTTGCTTGTCCATCTTCTTTATAATTTCAGCTCTGCCAACGGTCCTCAAATTAACGCCATCGACACTTCGTTCCATGGCATTCTCAACGTTACTGTTTGCCGTGTAGATCGGCACCAGTTGCATCCCAACATAACTAAAAAATGCCAGCACGCTTAGGGTGAAGGTTAGGCTCCAAAAGGTCCAGCCGCCTTGTCGTTTGATATTCAGTAGCGGCTTGGTGCCATTTAATTTTCGATTGTAATTCATTTCTATCTCCGCTATCAGCGATTCCCGAGGAATAACGTTGCTTAAAAGCTAACGTTTAATTGCCTACAGGTTCTACCTTAGTTGCTTTAATGTTGGCGCCTATACGATCAAAATCAAGTCCACCGCCAGTTGCGGTGCCAACACTCATCCATACGAAAAAAGCTTCGCCAACAATATTTTCATCAGGAACAAACGTGAACGAAGGGCTACGACTGTCGGCACTATTATCTCGATTGTCGCCCATCATGAAATAGTGCCCCGCAGGAACCTCCCAAGTACCCGCATTGGCATTACTGGCCGAATATTTATTCAATAAGGTTGAGAACGATACCGATGAATTGTCCTCATCGCCAGTCTTAATAGTCTGTTCATACCTATTTTGCGCATTAGTTTTACCTTGCTGAATATAGTCGTCAATTTGGGTAGACTCAATTTTATCGCCATTTACGTATAAGGTTTGGTTACGATAGACAATTTCGTCACCCGGCAGGCCGATTAAACGCTTAATATAATTTATGCTCGGATTTGGCGGATATCGAAAAACAACCACGTCACCACGCTCGGGTTCGTTGATCGGCACGATTTTAGTGTGTGCTATCGGTAAGCGCAGACCGTAGTTGTACTTATTAACCAGAATAAAATCACCAATTTCAAGCGTTGGTAACATAGAGCCCGACGGAATTCTAAACGGCTCAGCAACAAAACCTCGCAATAAGAAAACTAACAAAAGGACAGGGAAAAAAGATCTTGCGTAATCCAAATACCAAGGCTCTGGTTGTCGTTTGCTTATATTAGGTAAGGCAAATCGACAAACCAATAACACCGCCGCACATAGACATACTAAACTAAATAATATGATTTCAAACATCACTAATCACCCGTCGTCTTGAGTACAGCCAAGAACGCTTCTTGAGGGATTTCTACCGAGCCAATCTGCTTCATGCGTTTTTTACCTTCTTTTTGTTTTTCTAATAACTTACGTTTGCGCGATAGATCACCGCCATAACATTTTGCGGTAACGTTTTTACGTAAGGCTTTAACAGTTTCCCGCGATATCACTTTGGAACCGATAGCGGCCTGAATTGCCACGTCGAACATCTGCCGAGGAATTAGCTCACGCATACGCTTGACCAATTCTCGCCCACGATAGATCGACTGATCACGATGTACTAATATAGCGAGCGGATCAACTGGCTCGCCGTTAATAAGCACATCTACTTTTACCATATCGGTTACTCGGTATTCCTTTATATTATAGTCAAGCGAGGCGTAGCCGCGACTAACCGACTTAAGTCGATCAAAGAAATCCATCACCACTTCATTTAACGGCAACTCAAAGTGCAGCATAACTTGGCGGCCAAGATATTGAATATTTTTCTGAATTCCACGCTTTTCCATACATAGAGTCATTACCGCGCCGATGTACTCTTCTGGCATCAACATATTGGCATCGATAATTGGTTCTAAAATCTCTTCAATTTTAGATAAATCAGGTAAGGCTGATGGATTATCGACTTCAATAATCTCACCACTTTTTAGCTCTACCTTATAAACCACGGTTGGTGCCGTAGTGATAAGATCCATGTCGTACTCGCGCTCTAAGCGCTCTTGAATAATTTCCATGTGCAGCATGCCAAGGAATCCGCAGCGAAAACCCAGGCCAAGCGCATCTGATACTTCAGGCTCGTAAACTAGCGATGCGTCATTAAGTCTCAGCTTTCCAAGAGCATCGCGAAAGGAATCAAAGTCCGCCGAGTTAATCGGGTAAAGACCAGCAAACACCCGCGGTTGAACTTCTTGAAATCCGGCAAGGGGCTTTTCAATGCCGTGCTTAGCCGAGGTAATAGTATCACCAACTTTGGCACCGCTAATGTCCTTTACACCCGAAATTAAGTAACCAACCTCACCAACGTAAAGCTGGTTCTTAGGCAAACGCTTAGGGGTGAAAACGCCCAGGTCTTCGACTCCATACTCAATACCGCTGGACATCATTTTAATTCGATCTCGCTTTTTCATGGTTCCCGAGAAAACGCGAACTAACGACACCGTACCCAGATAATTATCAAACCATGAGTCCATGATCAGCGCAGACAAAGGCGCATCGGGGTCACCCTGAGGTGCCGGCAATTCTGCAACAATTTGTTCTAGCAAATCTTCTATACCAATACCACTCTTAGCGCTAACGTGCAGTGCTCCAGAGCAATCGATACCAACAACGTCTTCAATCTCTTCACTCACACGATCGCAATCGGCAGCGGGCAGATCTATTTTGTTCAGTACCGGCAGAACATCTAAACCAAGATCGACCGCGGTATAGCAGTTAGCAACCGTTTGCGCTTCGACACCTTGTGACGCGTCAACCACCAATAGCGCACCCTCGCAGGCAGTCAGTGAGCGCGACACTTCGTATGAAAAATCGACATGCCCCGGTGTATCAATCATGTTTAGCTGATAAGTTTGACCATCGCGGGCGGTATAGTTCAATGCAACACTTTGCGCTTTAATAGTAATGCCGCGCTCGCGTTCGATGTCCATCGAATCAAGCACCTGCTCAGCCATCTCCCGGTCACTTAAGCCACCGCAGACATGAATAAATCGATCGGCCAAGGTGGACTTACCATGATCGATATGGGCAATGATAGAAAAATTGCGTAGTTTAGTAATATCGTGCGACATGACGTCCTTCAAAAGTTTGCAGATGGCTGAACGGCGGAATTAACCGTTAAGCCTCAAGGTTTGCAGGCAGCTTAATAACTAGAGCTAAATACCTACGACGCGGCATTTTAACAAACCCTTGAGCCAAAGCCTAAGCTATTCTGACGATGTTTACACTGAAATTTATCACTCTGGGCTATACTTCTCTGACTGAACATTTCTCAATCGCATTTTCTAGCATTATGACTACTCATTATTCAGATGTATTAATCGTTGGCGGGGGTGCCGCTGGCCTAAGTTTAGCGCTTCGCCTGTCAGAGGACGATGTCTCTATTACACTACTCTCGAAGTGTGATTTAACCGAAGGGTCAAGTCTTTACGCTCAAGGAGGGATTGCCGCCGTATTAGATGGCGATGACAACTTCGAATCGCATATTGATGACACCCACATTGCTGGTGCTGACTTGTGCAAAGAGGCGGCGGTAAAGAAAGTCGTTGAAGGCGCTCCCCGTGCGATCAATTGGTTAATTGAAAAAGGTGTGAAATTTACCTTAGTAGATGGCACTGAATACGACGGTGAAGATAGTGAATATCACTTAACCCGCGAAGGCGGCCACTCTCATCGCCGCGTCATCCATGCTAAAGATGCAACCGGCCGTGAGGTAGAAACGACCTTGGAACAGCATGTCCGAGCATTGCCGAACGTTACCATACTCGAAGACCACATCGCCATAGACTTGATTACCTCGCAAAAGCTTAAGGGCGTTTCTGGGTCACGCTGCTTTGGAGCCTATGCGCTTGACGTTAAAAATAATACGGTAAAAACCTTCGGCGCGCGATCCGTGGTCCTCTCAACCGGCGGCGCATCAAAGGCCTACTTGTATACTACTAACCCTGACACTTCGACCGGCGATGGCATCGCTATGGCATGGCGAGCAGGTTGTCGTATCGCCAATATGGAATTCGTGCAATTTCACCCGACGTGCTTGTATCATCCCTACGCCAAGGGGTCGCTGATTTCAGAGGCCGTTCGTGGCGAAGGCGGTTTACTACGACTACCAAATGGCGACCGATTTATGGATGATCACCATGAATTAGCCGAGTTGGCCCCGCGTGATATTGTCGCCCGCGCTATCGATTACGAGATGAAGAAAGGCGGCTTCGACTCTGTCTATTTAGACATCAGCCATAAAGGTAAAGAATTTATCTTAGATCACTTTCCGAATATTGCCGCGAGCTGCGAAAACTACGGTTATGACATGACCACACAACCGATCCCGGTTGTGCCTGCAGCTCACTACACCTGTGGTGGCATCATGACGGATTTGCGCGGCCGAACCGACCTTAAACGTTTATACGCGGTGGGCGAGAGTAGTTGTACTGGGCTGCACGGTGCTAACAGATTGGCTAGCAATTCGTTACTCGAGTGCTTAGTTATTGCTGAATCGGCCGCGGATGATATACGCCAACGCTTGAAGAAGGATGAGAGAACCCTGCCTGAGTTGCCCCAATGGGACGAAAGCCAGGTATCAGATCCTGATGAACGCATTGTGGTGTCTCATAACTGGGATGAACTACGCCGATTCATGTGGGACTACGTTGGCATTGTGCGTACCGATAAGCGACTTGAACGAGCGCAAAACCGGGTGAATTTGCTGCAGCAGGAGATTATCGAATATTACGGGAACTTTCGAGTCAGTAATGACTTAATTGAATTGCGTAATCTAGCGACAATTGCAGAGCTAACGATTGAATGCGCCTTAACTCGTAAAGAGAGCCGAGGCCTGCACTACACCTTAGACTACCCAGAAATTAAAGCACACGCTAGAGATACTATTTTGACACCAAACAACTTCGTTGGCCACGCTCCCGTACCTGAATGGGGCAACAGCTAAGATAGTCATCGTTACTAATTATCGTCGCTGCTATACTTAATTAGTTACGTATCAGCACCACGCCATGCCTTAAAATCATAGTAAACGCTGCACTATATGTCATTGACACATTATAGAGTATCCAATGGCTTCGGCATTTAGCTAAAAATGTCGGAATGGCCTTTTTTACATCAATATTAAAACTTTAGGCACTTTCTTTTTGCATCAGCTTTACGCGCAAGCCTCGCAATCAGCTTAATTAAATTTATTTTCTGGGGAGAGTTATGCAAGATCCACTATCAAGAATTGATTTAAACCTTCTAGTTGCCTTTCAGGTGCTAATGCAAGAAAAGAATGTAACGCGAGCAGCCGAAAGGATGTTCGTGACGCAACCAGCGATGAGTAAGACTTTAAACCGCTTACGCAATCTGATTGATGATGAACTTTTCGTGCGCTCATCCCATGGCCTCACCCCGACGCCAAAGACACTTGAGTTAGAGAAGCCGGTTAACGATATTCTGAACCAGCTTACCGAGCTTATGGTTCACAATAAAGAGTTTGATCCAGCGAATACAGCGGCGACAATTTCACTTGCGACACTGGGTACGTCGGCAAGCGTTGGGATGCCGGCGTTCATCAATAAGCTTCGTCAGAACGCACCAAAGTTGATGTTAATAAGCCAAAACATTGATGATAAGTGGGAAGATCGACTACGATCTGGGAATTTAGACTTTGCTATTGTGGCAAAAAATAAATTCAGTGATGACTTTGTCACGCACAAGCTAATGAGTATTAAGCCTGTATTGTATATGCGCAAAGATCACCCACTAGCCTTAGTTGAGCACATCACACTTGAGCAGCGGCGCGAGTATCAGCATATGGCAGTTTATTTTCCGAATTTTGAGACCACTAGGGAAGACATGAAAAAGCTCTTTGCCTCGTTTGGCATTCTATCCAACGTGCCATTTTTGACCACCAACCTATTGGTGTGCCTCGAGACTCTGCGCAAAACAGACATGCTGATGATTGCATCAGATCGATTAATGGATTCATCTTTAGTGAGCGAACATTTCGTTAGTAAACCACTAGAAGATCTGATTGATTTAAAAATTGACACCTTATCTCTAGTTCAGCACGTGAGGACTAAGAACTCAGCATTGCACCAGTACTTAACAAAATTAATCGTCGAAAGCTTTGCGTATCCTGACGTGCTCTAGGCGATCTGTCGGATAATGATTTGCATCATCAGAAAGTCTTATTTTAAGCTGGTTTTTGGTTTATTTGAGACTGTTCCATTGCCCGAAAATAAACAGACAAATAGGCGATTTGGTACTTGTGGAATTCATTATCTGGCAGGGCTTTAAGCGCTGAAAATGTGGCAGCGCGCCGTTCTAAGCTGTCGGTTCTAAAAAAAGCTAAGCCACAAACAGCTTAGAGCCCAGAAAGAGCCTTTAATTTGTTAACAATATCAGCTAAACCCTGATCCTCAGAGTCATACCTCCCCATCAACCAATCCATGATCACAGGGTCTTGTACATCAAGCAGACGCTGAAAATTAGCTTGTTCAGCGTCGCCCAATTTAGCATAGTCGCTTTGCAAGAATCGGCCAAATAGTACGTCTAGCTCCCTGATGCCTCGACGGCACCGCCAGACCAATTGATTCTCGTTTAACATAATAATAGAGCGATCGCTTAGAGCGATCGCTCTGCGATCATCTTCTTAATTTCACTGATTGCCTTACCTGGGTTCAAACCTTTTGGGCAAGCATTAGTACAATTCATAATGGTATGACAACGATATAGCTTGAATGGGTCTTCTAAGGCATCCAAACGCTCGCCTGTCGCTTCGTCACGACTGTCAGCTAACCAGCGATAGCTTTGCAGCAAGATAGCTGGGCCCAAATATTTATCACTATTCCACCAGTAGCTCGGGCAGGAAGTAGAACAACAGGCACAGAGTATGCATTCGTATAGACCATCTAACTTTTCACGGTCTTCTTTCGACTGCAAACGTTCAGCGGCCAGTGAAACTGGTGTTTTAGTTTTCAGCCATGGCTCAATCGACGCGTATTGTGCGTAAAAGTGAGTCATATCAGGCACCAAATCCTTAATCACCGACATATGCGGCAACGGATAAATTGGCACGTCACCTTTGCACTCGTCCACACCTTTAGTGCACGCTAAGGTATTGGTACCATCAATATTCATCGCGCATGAGCCGCAGATACCTTCACGGCATGAGCGTCTAAATGTCAGTGTTGGATCGATCTCGTTTTTAATCTTGATCAACGCATCAAGCACCATTGGCCCACAATCATCCATATCAACATCATAGGTGTCAGTATGTGGGTTTTTGTCATCATCCGGTGACCAACGATAAACTTTAAAAGAGCGAACATTTGTTGCACTAGCAGGTGCGGGGAAATGCGTGCCTTTCTCAACTTTAGAATTCTTTGGTAAGGTAAATTCAGCCATTATTTTTTCCTCTTAAACCTAGTTCGTAAGCGCTTAATAGACGCGTGGTTTCGGTTTGATGTATTCCACATCATCAGTCATGGTGTATGCATGAACCGGGCGGAAATCAATCGTCGTATTATGTTGCTCGTCACACCATGTTAGCGTGTGCTTCATCCAATTCTCATCATCACGATCCGGCATGTCATCACGTGCGTGAGCACCACGGCTTTCGTCGCGGTTAGCAGCTGAATTCATGGTAACGACCGCTTGGCTTAACAAATTCTCTAGCTCTAAGGTCTCGATTAAGTCAGTGTTCCAAATCAAACCGCGATCGGTAGTTTTAACATCGGCAAAACTAGCCGCTGTTGCTGCCAACTTATCAACACCCTGATTCATCACTTCGCCGGTACGGAATACCGCGCAATGCGCCTGCATGGTGCGCTGCATCTCTAAACGAATTTCAGCCGTTGAACGAGAGCCATCCGCATGACGTAATTTATCTAAGCGCTCAAGCGTCTCTTTACCAACGTCTTCAGAAAAACTCGACATCGGTTCACTTGGATCAACCGTTTCTCTTGCTCTCAATGCTGCGGCACGACCAAACACAATCAAATCAAGGAGTGAATTCGAACCCAATCGATTGGCTCCATGCACTGATACACAAGCCGCTTCACCGATTGCCATCAGGCCTGACACGACACTGTCTGGATCACCGTCTCTCAGAGTCAGAACTTCGCCATGATAATTAGTCGGAATACCGCCCATGTTGTAATGTACGGTTGGCAATACTGGTATTGGCTCCTTAGTCACATCAACACCAGCGAAAATTTTAGCCGATTCAGAAATGCCTGGTAAACGTTCATCTAGTAAATCGGCACCTAAATGCTCAAGATGTAGGTAGATATGATCTTTATCTGGACCCACGCCTCGACCTTCGTTGATCTCAATTGTCATTGAACGAGAAACAACATCGCGCGATGCTAAGTCTTTGGCATTCGGCGCATAGCGTTCCATGAATCGCTCACCTTCAGAGTTAGTTAGATATCCACCTTCTCCGCGAGCGCCTTCGGTAATTAGACAGCCTGCGCCGTAAATCCCAGTAGGATGAAATTGTACGAACTCCATATCTTGCAACGGTAAGCCAGCACGCAACACCATTGCATTGCCATCACCGGTGCAGGTGTGCGCTGAGGTTGCTGAAAAGTAAGAACGACCATAGCCACCGGTTGCCAAGACAACTTGCTTTGCGCGATAACGATGGATAATACCGGTCGCCATATCAATGGCGATAACACCTTTGCATTCGCCGTCTTCCATAATCAAGTCTAAGGCGAAAAACTCGATGAAGAATTGTGCGTCATGCTTGAGTGCTTGTTGGTATAGGGTATGGAGTATCGCATGACCGGTGCGGTCAGCTGCGGCGCAGGTGCGCAACGCTTGGCCTTCACCGTAGTGAGTGGTCATGCCTCCGAATGCACGTTGATAAATCTTACCGTCTTCAGTTCGCGAAAATGGCACGCCATAGTGCTCAAGCTCATAGACTGCAGCCGCAGCGTTACGGCACATATATTCGATTGAATCTTGGTCGCCTAACCAGTCTGACCCTTTCACAGTGTCGTACATATGAAAACGCCAATCGTCTTCACCCATGTTACCCAATGCCGCACTCATGCCGCCTTGCGCCGCAACTGTGTGACTCCGAGTTGGAAATACTTTAGTCAGACACGCGGTTGATAAACCGGCTTCTGCCATACCAAAAGTCGCGCGTAACCCAGCGCCACCAGCGCCAACAACAACCACATCAAATGAGTGGTCAATAATTTGATAATCGCCTTTCACGAATTAGCCTCCTATCGAAACTTTTAGCACTGCGATAATAGCCAATACAGCCATAATTACTGCAGCAAATTTTGTACCCAACAACAGAACCAAATTAATCCATTTAGTTGGCACATAATCTTCAATAACAACTTGCAAACCCGTTTGCGCATGAAACAGGGCTGTTAGCGTAAATAATAAAACAATAGTTGCGTTTATCGGTGAGCTTAGCCATGCCTCAGCTTGTGCATGTGTGCCGCCAGCTAAACTGAGTACCGAGATAACGAACCATAAGCCCATTGGAATGAGTGCAATCGCAGTAACGCGCTGCCACCACCAATGAGAGAAACCATGCTTAGCAGAGCCTAAACCCGTCGCTTGAGATAGTGGGCTACGAAATTTCATTACGCGCCTCCTTTAAGAGCGAACAAAATAGTTATTGCGGTTAGTGTTACAGCGCTTGCGAGAACCGCGTAACCCGATTTATTCAACGTCTCTAAATCGTGACCTTTACCAGCATCCCAAAAGAGGTGGCGAATACCGTTCGACATATGATAGAAAAACGAGAATGCCCAAGCCAATAAAAACAGCTTTGCGAACCAATGTGAAAAACACGCTTGAAGCTCGGCATAAGCCTCCGGGCCACTGGCAATACTCATTAACCAATAAACTAATACCGGCGTACTAACAGCCATAAAGCTACCGAACACCCGATTGAGGATCGATAACACAGACGTGATCTGTGGTTTATAAACCGACAGATGAGGTGATAGGGGTCTCTCTTTTTGCATATCAGAGTTACTCTCTTTGAATTATTAGAATTCTTGCTTTCGGTATACGCGTGCGTTACCGATTATTCGTGGTCCAAGCCTGATTTAGGCTGGAGGCATTCTACAACATGTTTTAAGGAAGTAGCAGGCGATAGATCAGAAACTAGAGCATTAACGGTAATTAATTTACTGAATACGGCTAGATTTCGATATAGATCGAGTTTTCTAATGCTAATTAGGCCATTCCAAGACTCAAGGGGGATTAAAAATCGTAACAACGCCCTTTTGATTCCCAATCTCCATAACGCGTTGGTTCTAAGCCTTTTGGCCCATTAATTTCTTTCGCTAACGGCCTTACGGGCTTGGTTGTTTTAGCGTTTACATCATGCGCCTTGACGTTAGCTTGTTGTTTAGTCGTGACGCCGGCTTTCTGCTGTTTTTCAGCAAGGGTATTGTCGGATTTTAGTTGCTTATTCATAACTTCTCTCGTTTGCCCAAGCAAAGCAATTAAGGTCGCTTAAGCTAAGGCTCTTAATGATATTCGGCAATGCCGATAATGTTATTCGACGAAAGCGATGATAGCATGCTGGTTATGAAATTTTATTCACCCGTATAGTAGCTATGAAACTCGATTCAAAACATCACCCGATCAACAACTTAAGTGTCTTAAAGTTCAGCGGCGCGGATACTCTAAGCTTTCTACAGGGCCAGCTCAGCAATGATCTTAACGCACTGTCTTCAAGCTGGCAGTTCAGTGGGTATTGCAACCCCAAAGGTCGTTTATTGGCACTATTTCAAGTCTGGAAAAATGGTGAGGATATCTACGCGACTATCGACCGCACACTGGTAGACGCCACCGTTAAGCGACTGCGTATGTATGTAATGCGGAGTAAGGTGGTTATCGATCAACTTGAGACAGCCAGATGCACAGGTGTGATCGGTGACTCATCGATGTCAAGCAGTAAGCTGGACAAAGATGCAGAGCGCTTTTCAATCGACATCAGCCAATCCACACACACACTATATTTTGGTGATAGAGCATTGATCATCGAGCTCGTCCCCAATGATTCGACCACACCAGCACAGGCTGACTCTCAGGCCTGGGACCTAGCCAGCATTAGCAACGGTGAACCAACCATCAACGCCGACAATGTCGAAATGTTTGTACCTCAAATGGTTAATCTCGACCTACTCGGTGGCATCAACTTCAAAAAGGGCTGTTATACCGGGCAAGAAATTGTTGCTCGCATGCACTATTTAGGTAAATTGAAACAACGCATGTTTGTTTGCAAACTTGATGGCATTGCCACTTCTGGCGAAAAAATCTTAGCCGGTGAGAAAAATGCTGGCAACGTAGTTTCGGTTGCTAGTGGCTCGGCGCTTGCAGTGATTCGCCGCGAGCTAGTTAATAATGAACTCGCAACCGAGTCAGGCGCTAAACTTGTGCCATGGGCTACACAGCCGCACTCAATTCCAGACTAAACAATAGCGCTTGAAAAACCAAGCTGGGCACCAATCGCAGTTGGCGCCCGATGGGCCTCTTAGCCAAAGGTTTGGCAGTCTTGGATGTCGCCCGAGCTCATACCTTGCTTAAACCATCGAATGCGTTCTTGAGAGCTTCCATGGGTAAAATTTTCTCGCCTTGGCGCCCTACCCGCTCTGCGCATGATGGTGTCATCACCGACCGCCTCGGCCGCCTTAATACCCTCTTCAATATCTCCAGCCTCCAAGATTGCGCTTCGCTTTTCGGTATGGTTAATCCAAATGCCCGCGAAACAATCCGCTTGCAACTCCATCTTCACTGATAGCGCATTGCCTTCCACCTTAGACGCGCTAGCTTGCTGCTGACGTACGCCTTTGGCAATACCGACAATATTTTGCACATGATGACCGACTTCGTGCGCTATCACATAAGCAAAAGCGAAATCGCCCGAGGCGCCCATTTGCTTCAGGTCATCTAAGAAACTTAAGTCTATGTAAATTCGGTAGTCACCAGGACAATAAAAAGGCCCAGATGCAGCCGAACTGACCCCGCAAGCCGAATCCACTTGGCGATTATAGAGAACCAGCGTTGGAGGCTCATAGCGTTGACCGGATTGTGCAAATACAGCCATCCAAGTATCTTCTGTTTCAGCCAAAATAGTGCTGACGAACTGCGCCGCTTCATCGTTTTGCGCTTGGGTCGTAGTTGAAGCTGGCCTTTGTTGCGCCTGCTGATTCAGAGTTCCAACGAACAGCGAAAGTATTTTCTGTACATCTTCGCCAAAGAATAAACCAGCGAGAATCAAGAGGATCGCAGCCCCACCGCCGGCTCCGCGTTTTGAGTGAATCATCGACCGACCTCGTCGATCTTCTACGTTTTTACTTTGTCTACGTCCGCGCCAGCGCATAACTTATCCTCAAATTTGCACCTATCACATTTAGACCCGAGCATAACGCCAGTACACCAAAAAAGATTAACATTTTCAGGCTGCCGTTACGATTAGATCTCCAAACAGTCTACCGCTAACTATGCCGTTCAAGCAACAACATCAACCCGTTGATTTTAGGTACAAGGGCCGCCGCGTCAGAGACATCAATCTCGGCCATGATTTCGCGGCATGAGGTGTCGATTTCGTGGTATCCATACATGCCTGAAGAACCAGCGAGCTTATGCAGCTCCTCGTTTACTTGTAAACGCTGCTTCGAGCAAATTTGGCCGTCAGCGATGGTTTCACACTGCTGCCTTAATAGCTCAATCTTCTCTGGAAAGCTTGCCCTATAACGTTCTTTAAGGGCCTTGATTTGCGGGGAATCTGCTTGACTCATAATTACTCTATTTATCTAAGGTGCCTTGTAAAAGCGCTAGCATGTATGGTCTGCGCCTTTATCCAAAGCCACATGATTCATTATTTCAATAACGTCATCGACGTCAACAGGTTTAATTAAATAGTCATAACAACCCAGACTTTCGGCCTTCATTCGGCCAGCCTCGACCGTTGACGCACTCATGATCACAACTGGCGTTAGATTATTTGCTTGCTGTAATGCAGCCAAGGTCTCGTAACCGGTCATAACCGGCATGTGGATATCCATTAGAACAAAGTCAAATGATGTCGACTGCATTGCTTCTAATGCAAGTGCGCCGTTCTCAACATGAGTTAGGTGCACGCCGCGCTCGGCCATCATCACCATCATTAAGGCAGCGATATCATGATCGTCCTCAGCTAATAGCACGGCCATATCGGCAAGTGACTGTGTCGGGTTTGGGATCTTAGCGCACTCCTGATCTACCAACATTGGAGTCGGAATTTGGAAAGACACTTGCGTCCCTTCACTCAATACAGATGACACCTCAAGCTCTCCGCCCATTAATTCAATTATACGCTCGGTAATAGTCAGCCCTAAACCGGTGCCTGCTTTACCTGTATCGGCTGCCTGCCAAAACGGAAGCCGTATTTTCTCTAAGTCTTCGTCGCTTATTCCTGGGCCGGTATCTGCTACCTTTATCGATAAAAAATCGCCGCTCAAATCAGCCGTTAACGATACTGAGCCATGATCGGTAAATTTGACTGCGTTACCGAGCAGATTAATCAAACATTGCCGCAAACGACTATCGTCGATAACGACTATTGTCGAGTCATCGATGCCTAGGCTAATTGTCAATTCAATATGTTTAGCGTCGCTTAATGGTTTTAGCAGCAACTCAACATCTTGAAAAAGCTCAACTAAATTAGTTGCCTTAGGGCGCAACATTATTTCATCTGAATCCAGCTTGCCTTGATCTAAGAGGTTTTCGACTAGTGACAATAAATGTCTGCTTGAACGCTGAACCGCGCGTAGATGATCCGCTTTCTGCTGAATATCACTGCCCGTCTTATCAGCGGGACGTTGCAAACTCTGTTCGACTAAGTTTGTATAGCCGATTATCGAGGTCAGCGGGGTTCGAAATTCATGGGACACGCCAGATAAAAAACTGGTTTGTAAACGTGAAGCTTCTTCGAGTTGCTCATTTTTAGACTCGAGTTGCTCCGTAGCTTGCTCTAATTGAGTCAGCAGTTTCTCTTGCCGCTCGACTAATAATTCGTTTTCATTGGCTTTTTGTTGCAGCAACTGGCGTTGATCTGCTTGGTTCGATGCATTTGAAATAAGCACGGTAAGCAAGCTATCACTTGGCAGTAGGCTAACCGAGATTGTTATACCGGAAGGGCTTTGTACCATCGGCAAGTCTAATTGAGTTTGGGCATCGAAGCCAAACATAAAGTCAACGCATTCTTCGACATTGGCACCAATAACAATATCGTTGTAGCCATAACTGGATAGATTGTCGGATACTTCAACGACGGTCATAGCCGAATCAACACAAATATAAGCAAGCTGAAGCTTGTCTAACAATTGTGCGTTTATCCGCTGTTGTAAATTTGCCTCTAGCATTAATTTTATCTGTTACAGCCTGATTATCAACTCTCTTTACAATTCATTATTTCAACCAGTTTTTTAAAAACGGCTTCGACATTTTTGCCGTCTTTGGCACTGGTGGCAAAGACATCCCAACCCTGCTGATCGAGGAGTGCTCGACTGTGATCATCGATTTGCCAGCCATCTAAGTCAGCCTTGTTTAGAGCGACCACCACCGGTACCGAGCCAATACGATTAGTAACGGTCTGCCAAATCTCAAGCAATACACCAACAGTACTGCTGCGCGAACCATCAGCGACTAAAATGACGCCGCTAGCGCCGACTAAGTAACTTGCGTTAATAGGCGATAATGAATCACGACCAGCAACATCCCACACGATCAATTTGTCTTCACCTACTGTTGCTGTATCAATTTTAACCCCGATTGTTGTGAGATACTTCTCAGAGAAGACATTGTTTACAAATTTTTGCGTTATGCTGGTTTTCCCGACTGAAAAGTCGCCAACCATGCAGATTTTTTTCTTTCGCATATGACTTTATACTGTTTTTTGCGGAGGTGATTTCAACGGACTGATGTGTCAGATTGATTCGAAATACTGTCTTCACTGCCTTTTTCGCTCTCTCTTGCAGTGACCATGACCCACCGACTACCCGCAAAAAGTGCACTCATAAGGGCCAATTTGCTAGCCTCAAACGTACCGCCGATTTCCAATATTGTTAGCTCGCCTCGAGCGGCACTGGTCATACGCATGCCTTGCAGATCGCTCTTAGCAAAACTGGTTCTCAACAAGTCAGAGACTGATTCAAACGAGGCTGACAGTTCAGAGATGGACAACCTGCTGTCGGCTGCCAATTGACGGATTCGTGCGTCATTCGAGTTTAACCACTGTATTGGCGCCTCGCCATACAAGTAAATCATCTCATTTCGAACCGACAAATAGACACCCCTTGGTAAGGTTAGCTCACTGCGAAAGCGTTGCAATTCCATATCCACTTCGAGAGATCGAAATGGAATTGTACGAAATTCCAATAACTCTCGATCAATACCGTAAGCCTCGAGCGCACCGTATGGCGCTTTTGCATCAGGGTCCTTGAGCCCTTCGACAACCACCCTTCCACTTTTCCAGTAAATATCTGTCGCAGCGATGCCAGGTGCCTGTCTAAGATAGTATTCAACTGTCGAGAGCTTATTGTTATGAGTAAACCATTGATAAAAAAAGTAAAGTAATGCTAAACCTATAATAATAAACGGAATGCTATTTCGCCGTGATGAGCGATTCTTACCCGATTCATTGTCCTTGAGCCGCGATTGCATCAACGGCTGAAGAATATCCCCTAAACCGTCAAACTGATCAATGCTTCCGTCGAATTCGGCAATCGGCACCGCGTAGTCAGTGCGTATTTTATAAAGAGCGCTGTACAAGTCACCTTTTAGTTCTTCAGGGGCGTCGCCGAGTATCACGCATGCCAGCATCGTTTTAGGGCCATGCGCTACCCACACATTATGCTCACCAACCTTAAAGTCGGTGAGCATTGCACTGCGGTCTTGTGAAAAAGAATCTTGCACGAAACTTTGAATCGCCGATGCCATTGCGCTAACGGCATCACCATCAAGGCTCTGGGTGTCCGGCGCGGTAATTTCGTAGATTTGTATGCCCGACTCTCGTTCAATCAGATAAACATGCTCGACTCGATACAACAGCGATTGCCGTAGGGCAAGTTCACCGTAAGGAATGCCAGTTCGAATTGATTGTATGCGAGTTTTAATACTTTCGACCGAGGTTGCCGACTCGACTGTGCGGTTAATAGTAACCAACATCGACGAAATAGCCTGAGATATCGCTCGGGCTATCGAAGGCGCCATAACAGGGTATAGAATTTCAGCGTATTCTTTTGGCTCGGATCGAATCGCTTGCTTTAACGTTAAGGAAAAAGGCTCTTGTAACGACGCCACTAGATCACGGCTATCGGCTTGACGAATTGCCGGAGCAAGCACTTCAGAGACATCCCGAGTTCGACTCTCGATGTCTTCTATACGTTGCTTCAATGCCGCTAATTGCCCAGCATTCTCACCGACCAAGATCTCCCGCAGCTCATCGATCTGTCGCTGCTCTTCGTTGTCACTTAGTTTGTCGATTTCACTCATAGCAACAAGCGCTCGCTATTGGGCTGGATGGCTAACCACCGCGTAGCTTGATAGCCACTTCATCAAGCATAAGTGCTAAAGACTGACGCCCAACTTTATCATGTTGCAAATCTTCTTTTTGTTGATTAATTTGCGCTGTTAGCTCGGCCTGAGTGGCGAGGGCACGATCCTGCAGGTCTTGAAGGCTCTCTTCTAATGAGCTTCTAACCGCAGCCAAGTCTTGATTAGCCTGGCCCTCCATCGAGGTGATCGCGTGTTGCAACGCCGATTCTGCATCACGCAAGTTAGCTTGCAAGCTAAGTAACTCAGTATCACGGGCCGACTTCTCTTGTACTATTTGAGCGTCCAAACGAGCTAGCGACTCATTTACGGCCGTATCCATACTGCCCATTTTATCGATTAACTTGTCTTTTAATTGATCAACATCAGCTTCTAATCTTGATTCAAGTTCAGCGAATCGTTGCTCAAAACTGGCAACGTATTTACCAAACAGAATATCCCTTACTTTTTCTATGTCTCCCAAGCCTGGGTTAATTACTTCAGCGGACGGTCGTTTCTTTTTCTCAGACATAAAAAGCTCTTAATGTATCGTGTAAAACCATCGCAACTGTGACGGCCGCTATTACAGTAGCGCTGACATTCTATCAAACATTTTTGTCGCTACTTAGGTATCTAAGCATAATCCTGCAAAAAAGAGAAATGCCTAACAATTTCAAAACTAGGTTAAAAACCAAGAATTGCGCGATTACGTCAGGGTAATAGTGCTATTGCGCGGCGTACTTAGCAAACCAATTGGCTAGACTAACTTAGTCAGAAAAAAGCGACACTATGGGCGTCACTTAACATTCTCAAGACGGTACCCGTGGCGATAGACCGACGTTAATTGCCAGTCGCTTTGCTCATCCAACTTCAGCTTACTTCGCAGACGACTAACGTGAGTATCAACTGTTCGAGTGTTCAGTTGTGAACTGGTTCCCCAAACCATTTCCAATAAATGCCCACGAGAGATCACTCGACCCAAGTTTTTGAACATAAATAAGGTCAATTCGTATTCTTTTTGCGTCATGTCGACAACCTCATCAT
The DNA here is from genome assembly GCA_046709645.1 of Arenicella sp. Lineage (GTDB taxonomy): Bacteria > Pseudomonadota > Gammaproteobacteria > Arenicellales > Arenicellaceae > Arenicella. The sequence continues at coordinate 68,975 of JBKEFT010000003.1, read as the reverse complement.
CAAGTGTCACGTGCCTCAGGCGCGTATCAATTTTGTAGGGAGGAAAGATATAGTTATCTGACGTGTTCTCGTCACCAAAACCCATTCGGCGGGCAATCGCATTGACTCTCGCCATGGTTTCGTTGTGACGAACAGGTTTAGTCATGTAGTCATCTGCTCCGGCTTCTAAGGCCTGAACAATGTCTTCTTCAGAATCACGCTGAGTGATGAACACCACCGGCACAACTGAGTCTACATGCGCGCGTATGTGTCGTAACACCTCGATTCCTGACAGCTTTGGCACCATCCAATCGAGTAAGGCCAGATCATAACTGTCTTTCTTATAAGCCCTAATAAATGCATTCCCATCTCGGAACACATCGCAATTATGATTCGCTTCTTCGAGCCAAGCAACCAGTAGATCGGCTTGGTCCTGATCGTCTTCTAAAATGACAATTCGCATATTTTCCTTTATTTCAAGCCCAGCGGGCCGCCGTATTTATGTTCAAATGATCGGTTAATATTTACAGCTCAGAAACACAGAGCGCTTGAACTTACCGGTTTGCACTCTTTTGATTGAACTCTTTTAATTAAAAATAAGCTGTAGCATCGTGTGTAGCCCGAGACGGCGATTTCAATGCGGCCCTAGAACTGCAACGAACTCAACCCGTGTGCCACGCAATTAGCTTGTCCGGGCAGTGTAAAAAACCTTGCCTTATCAACAATGTAAAGACTAGTGAGTAAAAAAGCAAATTCGAAACTGTTAGAGGCGATTCTAAAGTTATGCTAACGTGTCCATGTTCTAACCATAGACTATCAACTAACGATATTAAATCGGGTACTTAGCGCTATAATTGACCAATAACTTACTCCATCTCCAAGAACAAATCATGCCTGAATCACAGCAACTACTCATCGGCGGCAACGGCCAGCAAACTGTCTTTATGAATGCCAGTATGGCGAACCGTCACGGCATGGTAGCGGGGGCAACCGGAACAGGTAAAACTGTCACATTGCAGATTTTAGCGGAGAATTTTTCCAAAATCGGTGTTCCAGTGTTTCTCGCTGATGTAAAAGGCGATGTTTCCGGTATCGGCAAAGCCGCCAAGCCACATCCGAAAATTACTGAACGCATTGAAAAAATTGGTATTGACGGCTATCAAATGAACCCAAACCCGGTTGTGTTCTGGGATCTATTTGCTAAAAAAGGCCACCCTATTCGCACCACGGTGAGCGAAATTGGCCCGCTTCTGCTGGCTAACTTGCTTGAGCTAAATGACATACAGACCGGTATTTTGTACTCGTGTTTTAAAATAGCTGACGATCAAGGCATGCTGATTCTTGACCTGAAAGACCTACGCTCAATGCTGATTTGGATGGGTGAAAATCGCGCCACATTAAAATCGGAATACGGCAATATATCAACCGCCAGTATTGGCGCTATTCAGCGTGGTCTTCTAGTTCTTGATGAACAGGGGGCCGAGTTTCTATTAGGAGAGCCTGCTATTGAATTACAGGATTTGATGAGCCATGACTTCTCTGGTCGAGGCGTTATCAATATCCTCGATGCCAGCAAGCTTATTCAAAGTTCGCCAAAGCTCTATTCCACCTTTCTGCTATGGCTGCTGTCCGAGTTGTTCGAGACCTTACCCGAGGTTGGCGACGCAGAAAAGCCGAAATTTGTCATGTTTTTCGATGAAGCTCATCTGCTGTTTAACGACGCGCCTAAAGTACTGACCAATAAAATCGAGCAAGTTGTTCGTTTGATTCGGTCAAAAGGGGTCGGCATTTATTTTGTCTCGCAAAGCCCACTGGATATCCCAGAAGAAATACTGGGTCAACTCGGCCTAAAAATACAACACTCCCTCAGAGCGTTCACCCCTAAAGATCAAAAAGCAGTGCGCACGGTGGCCGGCACATTTAGAGCTAATCCAAATATTGATACCGGCACTGTGATTACTCAGCTAGGTGTCGGCGAAGCGCTGGTAAGTACGCTTAATCACGAAGGTATACCGACTCAAGTTGAGCGGATTTTAATTCGACCTCCAGAATCACGAATTGGCCCAATGAGTAGTGCTGAACGGCAAGAACAAATTGGTCGCTCACCCTATAGAGGGCGCTACGATACGCCTCTAGACCGCGAATCGGCCTATGAAATGCTGATTAAACGTGCTGAAAAAAATGCCGCTCAGGAACAAGCCATAGAGAAAGAAGAGCAAGCGCGCGAAGCTGCCGAAAAAGCCGCACGACCTAGTCGACGCTCAAGCAGACAAACCCCAACCGAGGCGTTTATCTCTAGCGCCGCCCGCTCAATTGGCTCACAATTAGGGCGTCGTGTTATTCGTGGAATTTTGGGGTCATTATTTAAGGGATAGAGCGCTAATCAGCACATCACCCTAAAACTACCTAATTATCAATTAAAACTGTTTTTCATGCCAAGCAGATGAGCTATAATCGCCATCGATTTTAAACTGGGTCGAAAGCAGTTTAGAACGCCAAATTCGGCTAGATTGGCTGTCAATTCAGCGTAGTACAGTTAATACACGCTATTGTCACCACAACTGACTAGCCTCTTAATATTTTGAAGAACAAAAGGTACTCCAATGAGCGAAGAGCAAATGAACGATTCAACGTTTGGCCGACTATTTATCAGCATGATGGTTACACTAGCCGTACTGACTATCATCGTCGCGATAGCGGCTTCGTTCGCATCAAGGGAAGTAAATGCTAAATTGGACGAACGCAGTGATCGTGAAAACACACAAGCGACGGCCTTACGTATTGCACCGGTTGGGAAATTCGCCGCCTCTACTATCGCAGCGGCACCAATTTCCGCCGCGGTAATGTCAGTCGAAGATATGTATGCAAGCTGTGCGGCGTGTCACGCATCAGGCGTACTTAATGCTCCGATTACGGGTGATGCTGGCCAATGGGCTTCACACATTGCAAAAGGTACCGAGACTCTTTACGACAACGCCATCAACGGCATTAACGCGATGCCTGCTCGCGGCGGCAACGCATCGCTAAGCGACGACAATGTAAAAGCAATCGTGGACTACATGATTGCGCAGTCGCAGTAAGGTTTAGCGAGGGTTTAAGTGGGCCACCGTGATACTTTACTTAGCCGTACTAGTGAGCAGCACTATGATATACACACAAGAGTAATAGCAAAATACTCAGCGAAAATTGTTGGTCAAGAATTTAGCGCCTCAAAAGAGCCGCCAGACTGGCTGCTCCCCTGTCAATCAGCAGCATAAACCGGCAAACATCAAAGCCGCCGACTTCAGGCGGCTTTTTTATTCGCTTACATTGTCTTTAGCAAATTTAAGCGAGTCGATGTCGGGCGGATAAATTCTTATTTGAGAGCAGTACCTAGCTCAACTAGAATTGATAATCTATCGTCAGTAGTGAGGATTATTGCTCGACGTTGCTCTATTGTATTAGGATGTCGGTATCCTAGACGTAGAATTTAGTGTCGAGAGCTATCAGAGTAACTCGACGAACGGATTAAAATGTCCGTAATGCTTTCACTTGTCGTTGAAAAATTGCTAATAGCTTGCTATCAGCCGCGTTTTCCGCCTCAATTTAAGCCATTGCAAACTATTTTTATCTCGTCCCTGAGTTATGCTGCGGTCTCGTCGAAATAAAATTATCACTCAATCAAAGGTAACTATGAATCTTGCTAATAAGGTACTAATCGCTCTCGTTCTGGGCATAGCGGCTGGTGGGGCACTGAACGTGTCTGGCTTAACTGAAAACACGTTCATCGACGAAAACATCATAAATGGCATATTCCTCCTTGGTGGCAAGATATTCGTCAATGCATTGAAGATGTTAGTCGTTCCATTGGTTCTGTTTTCATTGATTCCGGGCATTGTTGGCATAGGCGACATTCGACTACTGGGTAAAATAGGGACTAAATCTTTTCTTCTTTATATCGGCACCACCGCCATTGCTATATCCACGGCAATAACCTTAGCCGTTGCGTTTGGAATCGGCACCGAAATGACGATTCCATTTGAGCCTAACTTCGAAGGCAAACAAGCCGCATCGAGTACCTTAGACATTCTCATCGGCATTGTTCCGGCAAATATTTTTGAGGCCATGGTCGAAGCAAAAATGCTTTCTATTATTTTCTTCTCGATCTTCTTTGGCATCGCCTTGCTATCGATCTCTAAGGAAGCCCCCGAGCTGGTTAGTTTTATCGAGCAAGTTAGCAAAGTCATTATGCGCATGGTTGATATCGTAATGTGGTTTGCTCCTTATGCCGTATTCTGCCTAGTAGCAAAGGCCATAGCGGATTTAGGCTTTGACTTGGTACAACAGCTTGCCGGTTATTTTATCGTTGTTATGATCGCGCTATTCTTCCACGCGTTTGTCACTCAGATGGCAATCTTAAAAATATTCACTGGCTTGGACATCAGGATGTTCTTAAACAAAATGAGAAATGCTCAGTTGTTTGCCTTTAGCACATCAAGCTCTGGAGCCACTATTCCTGTTACATTGAGAACTGTGCAACAGCGCCTCGGTGTTGACCGAGCAGTGTCCTCTTTTAGCGTACCCTTTGGTGCCACTATTAACATGGACGGCACCGCTATAATGCAAGGCGTGGCTACCGTCTTTGTCGCCAACCTCTACGGCGTAGAGTTGGGCTTAATAGGCTATGTAACGGTAGTGGTAACGGCTGTCTTAGCGTCCATTGGTACCGCTGCGGTACCATCAGTGGGTTTGGTCATGCTGACCTTAGTATTTAACCAAGTCGGCCTACCTGTTGAAGCAATTGGCATCATCATTGGTGTCGATAGATTGATCGATATGACTCGTACGGCGGTCAACGTGACCGGTGACGGCGTGGTAACGGTTATTGTTGCCAAGAGCGAGGGCAGGATCAATCTAGACGTATACAATGACCCTAACGCGGGTCTCGTCGAAGAAATTCATATTGATGAGCAGGCCGCCTAGGCTTGGGCGCTACTTTGAGCCTAGGTTCAAAAAAAAGCGAGCTAACTAGCTCGCTTTTTTATTTGCATTTACCTGGGACAGGGCTCATAGCCAATCGAACCTAAATCCCTAACGAACCATAAGAGTCCTGAATTCGCTCTAACGCAACCATCATCGCCGCAGTGCGCAAATCAGGAATACGATCATCGCTATGCCACTTTTTACTTATCGTTTGGTAGCCTTCACGCATTACATCATCCAAACCAGAGCGAACCAAATCCAATTCGCTTGGGCCTTCAATGATTTTCAGCAAATGCTTTGCAGGGAATTTTGAACCGACCATTTCTTCAATCGCCTCAACCATGTGCAAGGTTTGCTTCTCATGTTGGCGACGCTGCATACGTCCGAAGCGAATGTGGCTCAGATTCTTAACCCATTCAAAATACGAAACCGTAACACCACCGGCATTGGCGTATAAATCAGGAATAATTAAACAACCCATGTCTCTGAGTATTTCGTTAGCATTAAACGTTATCGGGCCGTTAGCTGCTTCGATCACTATGTTAGCTTTAATATCTCGCGCATTTTCGCTAGTGACAATACCTTCCATCGCCGCAGGAATAAAAATATCACAGTCCATCGTCAGCACGCTTGCCGAGTCTGGCGTATAGTTTTTGTACCCTTTTACACCGCCATTTTCATGAATATGTTTGTGTAAACCATCGATATCAATGCCTTTATCGTCGACGACTGCGCCATCACGTTCCATCACCCCAACAATGATGGCGCCGTCTTCTTGAGATAAAAACTGCGCCGCATGGTAGCCCACATTACCCAAGCCTTGAACAATAATGCGTTTACCTTCTAAGGTACCCGACAAACCGGCCCATTTAATATCTTCAGTATGGCGAAACGCCTCCTGTAGAGCGTATTGAATGCCCCGACCCGTGGCTTCAACTCGGCCGCGTATACCGCCCTTACTCACTGGTTTACCAGTCACACAGGCCCAACTATTAAGATCTGAAGGATATAGGCGCTTATATTCGTCGGCCATCCAGGCCATCTCACGTTCGCCTGTACCCATGTCCGGTGCTGGCACGTTCTGTGCAGGGCTAATTAATGAGCGCTTGGCTAACTCCTGAGTGAAACGACGCGTGATTCTCTCAAGCTCATGCTCCTCCCATTCACTCGGATCAATCACCAAGGCTCCCTTAGAGCCTCCAAATGGTGCCTCTACTAAGGCACATTTATAGGTCATCAATGCAGCCAGCGCTTCTACCTCGTTTTGGTCTGCATGTGGTGAATATCGAATACCCCCCTTTACCGGCTCACGGTGTTCGGAATGTACCGAGCGATAACCTGTAAAGGTGAATAACCTATTTCGAAGACGCACACCAAAGCGCACGGTATAGGTTGAATTAGCAACTTTAATCTTGTGGCGTAAATCGTCAGAAAGGCCAACTAAGTCTGCCGCTTGGTCGAACATTTTCTCAACCGACGTCAGAAAAGTTTCAGTTTGTTTTGTCATCTCTCCTCCCCAGATAGATGAATAAATTTATATAAATTTGAATAAATTTCTAGCTTATTGTTTTAATAAATTGTGCAAAGGCAAACAACGCGGCATGAGTAACCGGATGATTGTCAATACCCATAAGACTTCTACTCCCTAAACCACCATTGTACAAGTCATATAATCGTTGCGAATCAAATTCCGTCTCCATATCTAAATACGATGTGGATAATCGCAGAGTATGCGTATCCGCGGGTATCCCAAAGTCACTTCCAGGCAATGTTGCAATGTGATATTCGTCTAGCAAATGGCTGGCTAACTGTGCAGATGTAGTGATCCCAAGCTTACTCAGTCCTGATCGAAAACTATCAAAATTAGCCGCTATGTAAAAGCCTCCCTGAGCACCTGTGCAGTGGACTCCAAGATCAATTAACTTGTCTTTAATGAATCGAGTACGTATACCGTGTATGGCACAGCAGTCGACAACATAGCGCTCGACATCATCGTGTTGTTGGTAAGCTGAGTTCGCCGCGTACTGAATCGGCGCTGACACTCCAGACCAAGTTTCGCTGGCAAACACAACCATCTTTTGCAACAACTGCTGGCCAAGCTCGGTATCAGGAAAGAGCGCGACTCCGACACGCCATCCGCCGATCGACAAGTGCTTACTCAAGCCTCCGAAAACGAAAGTGCGTTCGGGATAATATTTAGCAATCGACACATGCTCCACATCGCCATGGCACACCTGAAAATAGATTTCGTCGCTCAAAACCCAAATATCGTTTGCTCGGCAGTAAGCGGCGAGTTGTCTTAAAAAGTCATCACTCATCACTTCGCCTGTCGGGTTATTAGGACTATTGATGATTAATAATTTACAAGGGTTATCCGACTTCTTTACCAACACATCCAGGGCGTCAATATCGAGTTGGTAATTGTCCTCAACCGACGACGGGATATAACTGACTTTATTGCCCAGCAATTGCGCTTGAGGCGCATAGCTAACCCACGAAGGTGTTGGTAGGAATAGGTCAGCATTCATAACCATTTGCAGGCCAAAAATTAACGACTTACTACCAGGCCCAACTATCACCTGAGATGGTGAGAATGGAGTATTTAGTTTGCTCGTGTAATAACTGGCCACACTGTCAATCAGTTCTGGCAGCCCACGCGCGGGGAGATAACTTTTTTTGTTGGCATTATCGATTAGTGACGCTTTTAGCCTAGGGTGAACATCGAAACGAGATTCACCAAAGCCCATATGAAATGCTTGCTCACCCTGTCGCCATAACTGGTTTACCGCTTCGTTAATATAAAGAGTGGATGACGGTACTAAGCCTTCAAATACTGGGTTAAAAGGCGTGGTCGTATTATTCATGGTTTGTTATTAAAAGTGGTTTGAAATTAAAAGTTGTTTGAAAAAACAGAAATGCGAATAAAAAAACCCGCGATCAATACTCTTGAACGCGGGCTTTTTAAAAGTAAATATTAAGCAATTATCGAGTTAGAAGTTATACACCCCTTTAAGGTACCAAGAGCCACCTTCGTAGTTGGCAACAGTACGACGTGGGAATTGTAGGCCAACACTTTGACGGTTAGCAAAAACGCCATCATTGTTAATTTCGTCGACAAATTTATCGAAAATATTAGACGCGCCCAAAACAACCTTCAAACCGTCATTAACCTGCCAAGCAACTTCAGCATCAAAATAAACCACTGAGTCAATTTCAGCACTTCGATTACCCGCTGAACCGTTGATCGTTCCACGTTCATCAAAGTGATCGCCATAGTAACTCGCTCTAACCAATAGACTAACTGACTCGTTTAAGTACGTATTAGTAGTCAGGGTAAAACGATCTTCAGGGTAATTATTTTCTATGTCTTCGATGACTGAATCACTAACGGGGTTCAGACCTTGAATTAGCGATTGACCTGTTACACTAATTTCATTATGTGCATAGGCAAAGATGACAGAAGTGCTTGTCTTGCCCCAATCGACGGATCCATTCAAAATAACATCAAAACCTTTATGCTCTAGGTCGAGTGCGTTGGTGTAAAAAGACAGAGTGTTGTCAATCGATCCAGGAATTAGAATGTCGCCGGTACGATAAATGCGATTATCAATTTCAACATTGTAGTAATCAACTGTTAGGTCCCACGCACTGCCCAAGCTGGTGGCAAAACCAAGGCTGATGTTAGTTGACTCCTCTTCAACTAACTCACGACCGCCGGCAGCTATAGCGGCGGCACTGGTCGCCGGCACTAGGCCTTCGAGTACTAGGTTGCCAGTTCGACCATCAAAGGTAGTAATAATAGAGGAGATATTAGCTTGCCCTGGAGTAGGAGCATGAAAACCAGTTGACACTGCGCCACGCAATGTTAGCGCGTCATTGACGTTATAACGTGTCGCTATTTTGCCATTGACGGTCGAACCGAAATCTGAGAAGTCCTCATAGCGAACCGCATATTGCATTAACCAACTGTCGCTTATGTCTTGCTCCAAGTCGGCATAAACGGCAACGTTATCACGATCAAATTCGCCCGCATCTTCAGCGCTAGGCGGCGTAAAACCACTTGGCCCAGCACCTACAGTTGAATTCGCATCACCCAATAATGAGGTCCAAGTCTCCTCGCGCCACTCAGCACCATACGACAGCGCAAATGAATCGCTTAGTATGGTCGAGAAGTCAACATTAAGGTTGATCTCTTCTTGCTCATAACCACCGACGTTAAAATCTTGTACCGGTGTCCCATCTGCCTGTAACGGTAGATTTGGATTAATTGTATTATTTAAAAAATAATCCAATTCGTTTTTACCGTAGCCAACACTAAAATCATACGTAGTTCCGCCAGCAAACGTACCGCGGAGGCCAGATACAAAACTCAGATCGGTTTGATCGCCGTCAAGAAACGGAGTAAAACCAACATTACAAAGTTGTAGCGCTGAGTTTTGAGCACAGGTGCTTGTTACGGCTGAATTCGAGAGGTTTCGATAGAAAAAGCGATAGCGACCTTCGGTCTCGGCGTAATTACCAAACGAATATAATTCCGCACCGTTGCTAAGCTCGATTCCTGAATTCCACGCAAGCCTCAAGGCTTCAGTTTCTGGGCGACCCCATGTTTGTGTAAAGGGCGCATCACCAAAAGGCGAGTCGGCACCAACACCTTGCACTCCAGCATCTACTAACGCTTGTGCATCGGGACGAATAACACCACGCGACAATGCATCGTTGTCGACAAATTCAATACTGGCATTTAAGAAGCCATTTTCAGCAATTTTAAAGCCTAAGTTAGCGCCAACTTTTAAGCTGCTTTCACCATCGTAAAACTCACCATAAGTGACTTCGGCATGACCACCATGATCAGCATCTTTAAGTTCAAAGTTCATGACCCCAGCAATCGCATCAGACCCGTATTGAGCCGCAGCACCATCGCGTAGAACTTGTATATTCTTAAGTGCGACACTCGGGATCATGCCCACATCAACACCATGTGAACCGTTACCGGCGGCTGGAGCAAAAAACTGCACTAACGACGAGCGATGTCGTCGCTTGCCATTCATTAAGATTAAAGTCTGGTCAGGCGACATACCGCGTAGCGATGTTGGCCGAATAAAGGCACTGCCGTCGCCAGTTGCGGGTGAAGCCGTATACGACGGCACTAGTGCTTTTAGGTTATCCGTTATGTCAGCTCCGTTACCAAGCGCAGAAAAATCTTCTCCACTAATGACGTCAACAGGGACTGGCGAGTCGGTCGCCGAACGCGGTTTAGAGCTACGACTACCTAAAACAACGACTTCTTCTAATTTAGTAGCGAGTTCTTCTTGGGCTTGAGCTTGCGCTGCACCAAACGTGGCACTGGCGATAGCTAAGCTGATAACACTTGGGATTAATTTTTTTGGCAAAGATTGCACGTTTAACTCCTCTTCAATATTAAGTTGGTTCTGATTATCTGCTGGCAGACCTTCAGATTCATTTTGATTACTTACGCCCGCACTGATTACGATTCCAGTGCCCCTTAACATCTGTCGCAGCCCATCACCGATAGAATATCGGCCAAAAAGAGGTCGTGTTTTTACTCTTCTTACCTCTTTATATGGAAACAACAAAGTCAAATCGGCTTGTCTAGCAAATCGAGTAAGTGCTTTGTCGGCTGAGAGCCTCGGAATATTAAAGTAAAACTCGTCGCCACCGTCGCGCAACTGAGCGACACTAACGACGGGCCAACAAAAGGTGCCAATAAATATGGCGCCAACCAACCATTTAGAAAGATTCGTCACGGTCAATAGCTTACCCAAAGTCAGGGCTCTCATATAGACAGAGAACCAAGTATATATTTTCCGCCATCGTAATTGAGTATTTATTTAGAATGTTCAATTTGATTAAAAAGTTCAACCTCTGGCTCTAAGGCCTAAAAGAAGTTAGATCGAAGAGATTTAAATCACTTTGCTTTGGTTAAAAGTATTTCATCGCCGACTATTTCGCTAGAGACAGAGAAATTGCTCTCAAGTACCGCTAATAATTGATCTAAATCTCCAGTTTTAAAGAAACCGCCAACCGATATCGATTTAAGCTGTGGGTCCATCAGGCGAAATTTGAGTGGTGTATAGCGGTTAAGCTCTCGCACCACGTCAGTCAAGCTTTCGCCCTTAAAGACAATCATGCCCTCTCTCCATGCAAGGTTAGATCGCTCTTCACTTTGGTAACTGACCTCAAACGAGTCATCTCTAGCGACCGCTTTCTGACCATGTTCAAGATACAGCGGCAGCTGTCTATTGCGACTTATCACGCGAACTTTACCATGTGTAACGATAACTTCTAACACGGATCGGCTATCGTCTAACAATTCACCAGCATCAATACTGAAGGCAGTTCCGATTGCCGTCACTTTATCCTGCCCAACTTTAACCTCAAACGGTTTGGCGGCATTTTTAGCGACATCAAAGTAGACTTCGCCTCTCAATAATTCGATATTTCTTTTAGACTCTGTGAAGCGAACACGCACTTCTGAATCTGTATTGAGCTCTAAGGTGCTTCCGTCGGTGAGTGAAACAGTGGAGATTTCACCAACCGCCGTTTTATAAGTATGCGATGCATACGGCGTCGCTTCAGAGGCCTGCTCCGCCAGTGGGAGCAAAGAGGAATTACTTGAAATTGGCAGATTAGTGTAAATCAAAGCTCCTATCAACAGCATAAAGCTAGCCGCGATCAGCCAAGCTTTGGTAGCTGGAGCGCTAAAACTAGCTGGAGCCCCAAACCTGCTTTGCTCTTGAGATACCTTCATATTAGCCTCGTCTTTGAACGGCATCAGCGCTGAAATTGGTTTCAACACATCCAGTAGATCCCACATTGAAGCACACTTTACTAGCGTATCTGCATGGAACTCTGTCTCAGCCAACCATGCCTCAAGTAACACTTGTTCATCGACTGAAAGACCTCGATCAATTTTTGCGATCCAATTGGTCGCTTGATCTTCTATGTCTCTTAGATTGGGAAACGCGATAGTGTTCATAACGCTACCCGTTTGGCTTTCCGCTTTGGTTTCAGATTCTCCAAATTAGACTCTGAGTCTCTGCCTTGTTGCTGATTGTAAGCCTTCATTATCCGCCTCAAGCCCTTGGCCACATGTTTCTCTACGGTACTCTCGCTAATCGCCAGCTGCTCCGCGATCTCACGCTGAGACAATCCGTATACTTTTTTTAATACAAAGACCTTGCCGCACTGTTCTGGCAATTCATTCACCGCCTCGCATAAACCGCTAAAATCTTTTTGACTAAACACTTCATCTTCAGTGCGACTGCAAAAATCAGACGCGTCATAAAATGACAGACTCTCATTCGGGCGCTGCTCAATATTAACATCATAGTCAATTCGTTGCGCCACCGAAATCTGTCTATTTGCTAAGCGTATGGCAGTTTTAACCATGAACGCTTTAGGAAAACGAATCTCCTGTTTTAACGACGACTGATAGGTATTAATGTAGGTGTCCTGAAGAATATCTTCTATGTCTTGATGACTTGCAGATGGCCGAATCTTACTAAGCAACGAAGAAATAACTCGTCGATACTTTAAAAATTCACTAGTGATTTTCTCATTCATCGAATTGCCCACGCAAGTAAAATTATAAAACACACGGCGATAACCAAGTACCGCAAAGACGATGGGTTAATGCTCATTAATGAGCGTGCACCAAACCAAGCGCCCAGTGCTTGCCCTAGCATCATAACCAAGCCTACCTTCCAAAGTACTTTAGCATAAAAAGCAAATACTAGAAGCGCGGCCACGTTAGTAGCAAAATTGAGTGACTTCGCCGCCATAGTCGAATACACAATCGGCTGACCGCGTAGAGATACTCCTGCCCACACAAAAAAAGATCCAGTACCCGGCCCGAACATACCGTCATAAAGCCCGATTCCAGGAACGGCTGTTAAACCATAGGCTTTCGCAGACAATTTAGCGGGTGTTTCAACCAATGATTGTGCTGGTGCGCATAAAAAATATATCGCGATAAAAATTATCACTGACGGTATTACAAAGTTTAAAACGTTGCTGTCCAAATATTGCACTGCAATTGCTCCTGCCAAAGAGCCAATAAACGCAAAGCCCATTAATCGACCAACATCTTCGAATTTAACCTTACCACGGCGAAACATGGTTAGCGTTGCGGTACCTGAGCCAGCCACTGCCTGAAGTTTATTCGTTCCCAAAGCGAAGATTGGCGGCACTCCCGCCAGCATTAACGCTGGGATCGTTATCAAGCCACCCCCGCCCACCAATGTATCGATATAGCCCGCCACAAAGGCCGCCATCACAAGTAATAGCAGAGTAAGCAGCGAAGGCGTTATTATTTCCATCTATTGATCCTGATCTTTATTCTAAATTTGCTGGTGATACCTAAGCGTTGAGAACAAGAAAGCTATCTCATCGCAGCCGAATACTCTAGTCAGAATCGAGACATTGCGGTTAATCGGATATAAAAATAAGCCATATTGTATGATTTTCCTAAGTTCGAGGGTCTGAAGACATCAACGCATAGTCGTTTTAGTTTTATAGTGAAACACAGCTAGCTCACGAAGTGGACAAACGATCCGCAAATCGATACTCAACTGTAATCAAAAAATGAAAAAAATCGCATTAATACTCGCTGTTTTAATATTATTCGGCGTCGGCCTGAGCATTCAATTTTTCACCCAAAACGAGAAACTTGATCAAACCGTATTCCAACAAACAACGATGTCGATCGGCAACCTTCAAACATTGGATAGAAGCCTACTATTATTATTAAAAGAGTCGCGCTTCGGCTCCGAGTTTGATCATTCACAGGTTTACGAGCTTAATTATCAAATCAGTGAAGAGTTTGATAACTTACGCTATGAAGCACTATTCGAAGAAATTGAGAAAAGCCCAGATTTAAGTACTGCGGTGAACGCTTTCAAAAATCAGTTTGAATCTCGTGAAGAACTGCTTGAGAGCTATGAACAGGGCAATGTCGCGATAGCCGAAAGTTTAATCCAGATATCTAGCCTAGCAGCCAACCTCAAAATCATGCCTGCAATTGCATCTCAAGCCGAACTGGCTAAACTTTTTGTGCTCAATGAGTCACAATTATTCCGCCTAGCCTTAGGTCGACCTATCGATTTAGATCTCGCCGCAATTACCCTCAGCGACGATTTTTCTGCGCCGCTAAAAACACAACTGTCTGGCTATAATGGCGCGATAAAAATTGTTGCTGAGAACTACCTTACGACCTCAGAAGCCTATAGAGAACTAAATGCGTTACCAACCAGCAAACTATTAGACACCATTGAGCAGCACTATGTGAGCTATCACAACCAAGCGATTGAGGGCTCTAACAATCTACGTAATGCTTTGATCATCTACGGTGTACTGTTACTCGCTGCGTTAGTGTTTTTCGGCTTACAAATACGTAAAAACTTGCTATCTTTAGAACAGCAGGTTGCCGACAGAACGGAAGAAATTAAGACCGCTTACGAAGACCTACAGGAATCACAAGAGCAGCTGATACAATCCGAGAAAATGGCATCACTGGGTCAAATGGTAGCGGGTGTTGCTCATGAAATTAATACCCCATTGGGCTATGTGTCCAGTAATATTGAAACACTCATACTCAACATGGAGGATATTAATTTAGTGATGCAGAAAGTTAGTCTATTAAACACCTCGGTGGAAAAGCCAAATCGAGATAAGCGAGAGGTTACAGCTAATCTAATGCAAGCCTTGAAAAGTTATAAAGCCTTAGAATCTAGCGAACTACTCGACGAAAGCACGCAGCTCTTAGGAGACGGTGCGTATGGCTTATCTGAAATTTCAAAGCTAGTCGTTAGCCTAAAAGACTTCGCCAGGCTAGACCGCCAGAATGCAGAACAAATTGATTTGCATAGCTGTATCGAAAGCTCGTTAACAATTGCTAGCAACCATATTCGCGAAAACAACGTGACCGTGGTTCGAACGTTTTCTGAGCTACCGTTACTAGATTGCTTTCCGTCGAAACTGAACCAACTATTCTTGAATATAATAACCAATGCTTGTCAGTCAATGTCTGAACATGGCGGAGACCTAAGCATAAAGACAAGCAGAGTCAATGACGATATTCGCATCGACTTTACCGACCAGGGTATTGGTATGGATCAACAAACCAAACAAAGAATCTTCGATCCATTTTTCACGACGAAAGATATCGGTGTCGGAACTGGTCTAGGACTGTCGATAGCCTACAAAATTGTTGCGGCGCACAATGGTAGTCTCGAGGTGGTCTCTAGCGTTGGCCAAGGTACAACCTTGTCGGTAATTCTACCAACAGAAAATCAACTCTAGTTAACACAAGGTATGGGGCTAATGACTAACTTAAATCGAAAATACAGAATTTTATTTGTCGACGATGAACCTCGCGTCACTAGCGCGCTTAAAGCGATATTTCGTCGCGAGTATGATGTTTATATAGCCAATAGTGGTGCCGAGGCACTCAAAATCCTTGCCAGCGAACAGGTTGATGTATTGGTCAGTGATCAACGTATGCCGCATATGTTAGGCAATGAGTTGCTGGCGCAAGTCAGCAAAATTCACCCGCAGACAATGCGCATTTTACTTACCGGCTTCATGGATAAAAAAGCCATCGTCGACTCGATCAATCAAGGCGAAGTGTATCGCTTCATTAACAAACCTTGGCGTAACGATGAAATGCGTGAAGTGGTCGCTGAGGCGGCGCTTGCATCAGAAATACCGGTTGCAATGATAAGCAGCCCAGAGACCAGTGACTCTGACCAAGGTGCGGCAGCAAACGTTGTCGCCAGAGCAAAACCTATAGCGGACCAAGCGCTGTTGATGATGGAAAAGCAGCAAGACATACGCCATCAAATCCGTAAATTTTGCAGCGATCAAGAGATCATGATTTACTACACCCAAAATATCCAACAAGCGGTTGCTGCAGCGACCTCACGCGACAGTATTGGCGTCGCAATAATAGAGTTATCAGAAAACAACAGAAATGCACTTCACACAATCAACTTACTAAAACGGGCACGGCCGGAGTTGATTACGATTGCGCTGACTAACGAATTTGATGCGCATATGGCGGTCGATCTAATTAATCAGGGCCAGGTATTTAAATATTTGGCAAAGCCACTGGATATCAATGGTTTTCAACGCACCATAGAGCATGCCTTTGTACGTCATCGGTTTCTAAAGAACAACAAACAAGCTAGCTCGCGATTTAAGGTGGAAACACCGAGAGAGAAAATTTCGGCAAGCATACAAAGCTTCTTCAGCAAGCTGATCAGCGCACCAAGTTGATCAGGCCTAATTTAACTATTTAGCAAGCTAAGCGCTTGCGAGTACTCAACAACTTAAGCACCTAGGCAATCAAACATATAATGAAATCAGTCATCGCCACGATCACCTTGTTAAGCTTACTAGTTATGGATAGCGCATTTGCGGTAAAACCGATTTACTCTGGAGGTCGCGATCGACCGGCAATTAGAGGTTATGATCCTGTGGCTTACTTCACCGAAAACAAACCAGTAAAAGGCAGTAAAACATTCTCGCACACACACAATGGCGCTACCTGGTTATTCTCTAGCAGAGAGAACCTAGAAACGTTTAAAGCAAACACTGAGAAATACACGCCACAATACGGTGGATACTGCGCTTACGCCGTTTCTTCTGGGTCTACCGCGTCAATAAAACCCGAGTATTTCACCATTCATGACGATAAGCTGTACCTTAATTACAGTAAATCAGTGCATAAAAAATGGTCAAAAGACAAAGACGATTACATTCAAGAGGCTGATACTAATTGGCCCAAAATATTGTCAAAATAAAGTCTCGCATCAAGGCCCGATAGGATTCTTGACTGTTCTGCCATTTAGCTCTTTAGATATTCGGTACGAATCTCTTCAATACGGTCGCGGGTTCTGGCGGCTTTTTCAAACTCTAAATTCTCAGCAAACTGATACATCTCCGTCTCTAACTCTTTCATTACTTTAGAGAAATCTTTCGGGCTGTTGATGTTTGGTAAATTAGCATGCTGCGGCTTAATCCTAGCAAGCACTTGCGCGGCTTCGCTGGTGGCGCCATCAATAATGTCTTTCACCGGCCTGCTAACGCCCACAGGCGTGATGCCATGCTTAAGATTATGTGCTACCTGTTTTTCTCGTCGCCGGTCGGTCTCGTCAATCGCGGTTCGCATGGCATTGGTGATTTTGTCACCATAAAGAATCGCTCGACCATTTAAGTTTCTAGCCGCTCGACCAATGGTTTGAATCAGCGAGCGAGTTGATCTTAAAAAGCCCTGTTTGTCTGCATCGAGAATTGCCACCAGCGATACCTCAGGCATATCGAGGCCCTCACGAAGTAGGTTAATACCCACCAACACATCGAACACCCCTGCCCTTAAATCTCGTATGATTTCTACCCGCTCTACGGTGTCGATATCAGAATGTAAATACCTGATCTTCACCCCAGCATCTCGCAGGTAGTCGGTTAAATCTTCCGACATGCGTTTGGTCAAAGTGGTGATTAAAACTCGTTCGTTCTTAGGTACGCGCTTATTGATTTCAGACAAAACGTCATCAACTTGAGTGCCTACTGGACGCACCTCAATCTGCGGGTCTACCAGGCCAGTTGGCCGAACAACTTGATCGATTGTATCGGGATTCTGCGCTATCTCGTAATCACCTGGCGTAGCCGAAACAAACACGGTCTGCGGCATTAGGTTTTTAAATTCCTCGAACATCAAGGGCCGATTATCCATCGCCGATGGCAGGCGAAAGCCATATTCAACCAGAGTGGTTTTACGCGAGCGATCGCCCTTATACATAGCACCGAGTTGAGGCACTAGAACGTGGCTTTCATCCAAAATCATTAGCGCATTTGGGGGTAAATAGTTGATCAGGGTTGGTGGCGCTTCACCCGCTTTAGCACCCGATAGATAGCGTGAGTAGTTTTCAATACCATTGCAATAACCCAACTCTTGCATCATCTCAAGATCGAACAAGGTTCGCTGCTCTAAGCGTTGTGCTTCAACCAGCTTATCGTGCTCACGCAAAAAAGCGAGACGCTCTCGCAACTCCGCCTTAATGTGCTCGCAGGCTTCCAACACCCTAACTCGCGGCGTTACGTAATGCGACTTGGGGAAGATAGTGACGCGCTGAAGGTCTTCTTCAACCGCGCCTGTGAGCGGGTCAAAACGAGAAATTTTCTCAACATCATCGCCGAACAACTCGACTCGAATCGCATAGCGCTCCGATTCGGCTGGGTAAATATCGATCACGTCGCCGCGCACCCTGAAAGTGGCACGCTTCAGCTCGGTGTCATTACGTGTGTATTGCAACTCGGCTAAGCGTTTCAGCACCGCGCGTTGATCCATTATGTCGCCAATACTGAGATGTAATATCATCTCGTGATACGCCTCAGGGTCGCCCAAGCCGTAAATAGCCGACACGGTGGCGACAATAATCACGTCTTCGCGCTCAAGCATCGCCTTGGTGGCAGACAGCCTCATTTGATCAATATGCTCATTTACCGCCGCATCTTTCTCAATGAAGGTATCTGAACTTGGAACATAGGCTTCTGGCTGATAGTAATCGTAATACGAAACAAAATACTCGACAGCATTGTACGGAAAAAAGTCGCGCATCTCAGAATAGAGCTGTGCTGCCAAGGTCTTATTGGGTGCCATTAGAATAGTTGGCCGCTGCACCTGCTGTATCACGTTGGCCATGGTAAAGGTCTTACCCGAGCCAGTTACACCAAGCAGCGTTTGATAAGCCTCACCATTGCTCAAGCCGTCAACTAACTGACGAATAGCATTTGGCTGGTCACCAGCAGGTTGGTAATCACTAACTAACTCAAAATCACGGGTCATCATTTTAGGCTCAACAGACAAATTCGACCGCCTATTGTAAATCAAGCTGCAGCGGAAACTCACATTCTATTCACCGTAAACCCTCGAAAGGTTGTGCTTTTGACCAATTTGACCTAGAGTAAAGCCAGTTCAAGGACTGAACGTACTTAGCACGCTAACGATGTTACGCGACAAAAAGATAAATCAGCACCCAATTTCATGGAGGAAATAATGGGCATGACTAAACTCGACCTCAGACACGAGGCAAATTCAAACGGTGGTTTCAGCTTAATGGAACTAATGATCACATTATCAATAACCGCAACGCTCGCCAGTATAGCGGCACCAAGCTTTGCTAGCATGATAAGCGATGGGCGTATCAAAGCGGCCTCAGTACAACTTTCGACCACACTAGCAATGGCCCGAAACCACGCGCTGTCAAGCACTACAACTGTGATCGTATGCCAAGCACAAGACGCAACCATGCAACGCTGTAGCGACGCTCATAGGCGCAACACACGCTGGTCAAGTGGTATAATTACGTACGCTGATCTAAATGCAGACAATAGCTTAGACGAAAACGACCAAATTCTGACAACGCTACAAAGTCACGAGAGTATCTCTATGGTATTTAATCAAAATGGCCGGCTACGCTTTTTCGCCGATGGCAGCGCCCGAAGCGCCGGTTTCTACTTATGCAGCAAGCGAAGCGACCGAGAACGCCACCTTAAAATTTTACACACCGGACGCACCCGAACCGCAGCCAAATTGAGCGATCGCAACCGTGAAACCTGCTTATCTAAAGCCGATTAATCAGCCATAGAGATAAATGTGCGTTTTATGAAAAAAAATGTGAAAATAACTTGACCAAAACGGCCTTAGTAAATATTATGCGCCTTCGTTGAAAAACGTTCCCTGATAGCTCAGTTGGTAGAGCAAATGACTGTTAATCATTGGGTCCCAAGTTCGAGTCTTGGTCAGGGAGCCATTTCAATGTGTTGATTTAATTAAGTTTAAGTCTGAAAACCGCAATATGATCTTTTGATTGTCTTGCGGTTTTTTTATGTGGGTAGCAAATGGGTAGCAAATTGTTAATTTTTATTCTGGTAGCGAATTTGATTCGCCTAAATAGTCACTGGTTAGCATTTCGTTTATTTCACTCGATTTGACCCCAATACTGCTTAGCACTTCATCGGTAAACTCGATAGACTCACCGTCGATGGTTAACATGATTGAACTGCCTTTTTCTCTAATATCAATTAGCCCTTGAAAACCGTTTCTATTTAATCTTCTCTTACCCTAGCTAATCCTTGACAGCTACGCCTCCCCATTTGGGTGATATTTCAATAAAGCCATCCTTGGCAATGATTTGTTAATCGCTAATTACAACGCAACTTAAATCATACGCGATACTATCTGCTTGATAAGTGTGCATTAATAACTGCCGGCCCAAATGCTCGACTAAATAACCAATACTTTCGATGCTTCGATCATCAACGCCTTTTGAATCAAAATCAGCTCGGGCGATAAAATGGCCAACAGCCTCTACACCACTGGACACTGCCACCGCATCATTGTGTAAATAGCGCTGTATTCCTATTAATGAGGAGTGCTGCTTAGTCGTGAGCCGCACAGATGGCGTATTGAAGTGGTCTAATACATCTGGACACATTATTAAGAGACAATAGTAATCAATTAATGAGGTGTCACTATGGCTGAAAAAAGAGCGTATAAGCAGTATTCAAATGAGTTTAAAGAAGACGTTATTTCACTAGTTCGAGATCAGGGTTATTCAGTCGCTAAAGCCGCTGAATCAGTAGGCATAAAGCCGTCGTTACTCTACAAGTGGAAGGAGAAAATTGAGTTAGAATTAACGGCTAAGTCACTCGACCCAAATGAGCGCGATGAGCTTAAACGGCTTCGCAAAGAAGTTAAAGAACTTAGAATGGAGAAAGAGATATTACTAGGTGCCCCTTGAGGGTAAAAAAGGCGAGTGCCTTCTTTGCGAAAGAAATGAAGTGAAATATCATTTTATTCGTTCTGAATCAACTGACTATCCCGTCACTATGTTGTGTCGGGTTATGCGAGTATGTCGCTCTAGCTACTACAACTGGCTCAAACGCCCTTCGAAGCGAATTAGTGCTGAATCTTTGCACTTGCATCGCCGAATGAAGGAGTTGTTTATCAACAGTCGTCATAGTTTGGGTAGCCGAGAAATGATGAAGAATTTATGTAAAGAAGGCATCAGTATAGGTCGATTTAAAGTTCGACGATTAATGAAAGAGTTGAATTTGGTCGTTACTCAACGGGTCGCCTATAAAGTGACCACTAAGCGCAAACACAGTGATTCCGTAGCCGATGATTTATTGAATCGGAACTTTAATCCAACAGGGCCTAATCAAGTTTGGGCTGGAGATATCACGTATTTAGGCACAGGCGAAGGCTGGATGTACCTAGCGGTTGTGATGGATTTGAAGTGGTTCTGTACATATGCACGAATAACTTCTTCGTTCGCATTACGGTTTTGCTTTGGTTGTACGAGCCAACCATCGACTAAGCTTTTACGACACCCTTGCACTTCAGTTTATAGGTGTCTACGGAGCGATTATTCATGCAATTATCAAAGCTATCCTTAGGAAAGGCGTCGTCGAACAGTGTCCTATCCCAACCAAACTTCTTTATAAAGGTAAAGTAGTCTTCCGAAGTCTAAATTGTTGTAGTGATTGTTTCTTTTGAGACTATAAGAGAACTGGCATTATTTTCAAGAGACAGCTCTGGAGTCAAAAACATCAAAATTAGGTATAGCCAACGGATTTCGGTCATTGCTTTATCTCATCAATCATTCAATTAAGTGTTATAATATAACATTAATGATATTGAGATTTAGCAGCAACTTATATTTTTAGTTTAGACCGTCAACTCTGAAGCTCTAAACTAAAAATGTAAGTAGTGAGACTTAGGAGTACACGGTTATGGTAGCGCGGTTTGAGTACGTTCAAGTTGCATTGGAGTTGTTGTGTTGATGACAAAGAAACGGAAATATTCAGCGCTTTATCGCTATATAGAAAGCTTGCAAGGAGATGGACCTTGGGGATCTGTTCTCGATGCCGGAACCGGCGTGAATTCCATTCGTTGGCTCTCGGAACTTTCTACAGAGCGTTGGACTGCTGTTACGGGTTCGAGGGGTGAAGCTCGGTTAGTGCATGGGGCACTCGGAACCTCTTTGCGCCCTGAAGACCGAGTCGCACTGGGTAACTGGGCCGATAAGAAATTTCTCAAAGGTGAAGTATATGACACTGTGTTCGCTGACTATCTGTTGGGAGCGGTCGAGGGTTTTTCTCCATATTTTCAGCCATACCTCTTCTACCGTTTACGCCTACTCACGGGCAAGGTGCTTTATGTCACTGGGTTGGAGCCTTATGTTCCCATGGTTGAACCAGAGACGAGGGCGGGAAGGCTGATTTGGGAACTCGGGCGCTTTCGTGATGCTTGCGTATTGATCAAAGGAGGCATGCCGTATCGTGAGTACCCCTTGCCATGGGTGGTTGATCAATTGAGGCTTTCGGGATTTGCGGTACGGACTACTAAACATTTTAACATTCGTTATAAAGAGCTATTCGTAAATGCGCAGATCAATATTGCTGTAAACGGACTTGAAAAACTAACTGATCAAGCGTTGGCGCAAGCACTTAATTGTCGTGCCGATGGCTTGCGTACACAAGCACTTGAAATCATCAGCGAAGAAGGTGCGTTAGACACTTGTAGAAGCTATGTCATAAAAGCTGAACCCGTATAAAGATAATTGCCTATCTCAATTAGGACTGAAATTTCACATGAATTTAAAGAAAATAGTTTTCATCTCGGTCATATTGAACATTTGTCTCTTTGTACTTTCAAAACCCATTTCTGCGCATCCGGAAGACGAGTTTTGTGATCAAACAGTGTCGGATGTATTGCTTTGTTCAGAGTTAGCGGAACTTGATCGCACCGGCGCGAACTTCTCGCAACTGCCAGCTATTGAGCTTGATCGCTCCCCTGTTGAGACCTTGTTGTTGTATGTGCAACTTGGCTTAGATCATATTTTACCGTTAGGCCTAGACCACCTAGCCTTTGTGCTAGCCTTGATTTTATCGGCGTCAGCACTGCGGCCACTACTTATTCAAATATCGGTATTCACCATGGCGCACAGCATCACCCTCGTTCTGGGTGTGCTTAATATCGTTGTACTAAATGCGCTCTGGGTGGAAGTGGCCATTGCCCTATCCATTGCCTTTGTAGCCATCGAAAATCTATTTATTAAAACTCGCTTGGCCTGGCGAGCATTGGTCATCTTTTGTTTTGGTTTGCTGCATGGCCTAGGGTTTGCAGGCGCTTTGAGTGACTTAGGTATTCCAAATGCGCACTTTATCAGTGCGCTTGTCGGATTTAATATTGGAGTAGAGATAGCCCAGCTTTTATTTGGATTGGTAGTTTTCTTACTGTTGCACAAGCTTGTAAAGGAAAGACATTTCAAACGTTTCGTATTTATCCCCGGTAATTGGATAGTAGCAATAGCAGGTATTTATTGGCTCGTTGAACGTCTGCTTTAACGCACATTAGCTGGCGCTAAACATTGTAAAATCAATCTAGAGTTCGCGCTCATAGTTTAGGTGCAATGCGACCTAACTTACAAGCGCGGTTACTTTTCTAAGTTTCGTTTGCGTTAGTCTTTCTAAAGTTAATCCAGTCCGCGAATTCTAAGCAGCGGCTCGATAGTCGGGTCTTTTAAGCGAAACTTACGATATAGCTCATCAGCACGCTCACGACCACCCGCTTGATACACGTTCTCAGCCAATCGTTTAGACAAGGTTTTATCAAAGATATCTCCGGCTTCGCGGAAAGCCGTAAAGGCATCAGCATCGAGAATTTCAGACCATAAATAGGCATAGTAGCCAGCGGAATATCCGTTGGGTGAAGAGAATATGTGCGCAAAATAGGTACTGCGGTAACGAGGACCAATTTCGTCTATTAGTCCATAGTCGCTAAGTACTTTGGTTTCGAATGCCGTCGCATCGCTAGTGCTATTGAGTGATTCTTCATCCAAGTTGTGCCAAGCTAAATCAAGAAGAGACGCGGCGATAAATTCAGTTGTTTTGAAACCTTGGTTATGCGTGCTTGCGGCTTGTAGCTTTTGTAATAAATCTGATGGAATAACTTTTCCAGTTTGGTAATGCTTGGCGTAGACGTTCAGCACCTCAGGCGAAGACGCATAATGCTCTAGGAACTGAGCGGGAAATTCGGTGAAATCTCGAGGGCTACCGCTGGTGCCAGCATACCTTTCATAACGCGCTAAGGTCATCAAGCCATGTAGACCATGGCCGAACTCATGAAACAGCGTATTAACCTGATCAAAACTCAATAGCGTGGCGTCGCCTTCAGCGGCTGGGGTGATATTCAAGTTGTTGGTAATAATCGGGCGAACAGCTTTCTTATTAATGTCAGACGCTTGTCTGAACGAACTCATCCACGCGCCACCGCGCTTTGAATCTCGACTGTAAAAGTCAATCATAAACACGCCGAGGTGTTCACCATTGGCACCGCTCACATCGTAGACTTTGACCTTTGGGTGCCATTTAGGCGTATCTGTTAGCTCTTTAAA
This sequence comes from Arenicella sp., assembly GCA_046709645.1. Lineage (GTDB taxonomy): Bacteria > Pseudomonadota > Gammaproteobacteria > Arenicellales > Arenicellaceae > Arenicella. Next base: position 44,550 of record JBKEFT010000003.1, on the reverse strand, counting down.
CGATAGCCCAAACAATTGCTCTGCGGTATAGAAGGCGCCATTCATCACATTAGACAGTTCAAAATAGGGTTTTACTTGTGATTCATCAAAGTCGTATTTTTTTGCACGCAGCTTCTCGGCGTAGTGCCACCAATCATGTCCGGCAAGGGTGAAATCATTGCCCTCTTCTTGGATGATAATCTGCATCTCACCCTTGTCTTTATTGGCACGATTCAGACCAGGCTTCCAAACCTTTAACAAAAACTCTTCCGTTATTTCAGGCGTTTTAGCCATTCGTGTTTCGAGCTGATAATGAGCATGGTTTTTATAACCGAGCAATCGCGCACGCTCGGCACGCAGCTTGGCTATTCGCAGCACTAGATCACGGTTATCCGTGTCGTTGCCATTCATGCCTCTGGCTCGATAGCCATCAAACATTACTTTTCTAAGTGGTCGATTCTCAGAGAAAGTCATAAAGCCTTCGTAGGTCGCTCGGTCTAAACCAAAAAGCCATGCATCGGGTTTTTTCTTATTGGTGGCTTTGGCTTTTGCGGCATTAACCATCTCTTGAGGTAGCCCGACCAAATCTTTTTCGTCGGTGACCGCAAGTTCGAAACTCTTTGTTTCAGATAAAAGATTTTGAGAAAATTTAGTCGTTATTTCTGAAACTTCAGCGTTAATTTCCTTTAAGCGTGTTTTAGATTCGTCATCTAGCGACGCACCCTGACGCACAAAATCCAAATGTGTCAAGTAGAGCAAACGAGCGTCGTGTTGATCCAAATCAAGTGTGTCACGTGCGTCGTACACCGCCGCGACTCGTTTATATAGATCTTGGTTCAGTGAAATGGCATCCTGTTCACGGGTCAACATTGGATAGATTTCAACTTGTAATCTTTTGAGTTCGTCGTTGGTGTCGGTGCCCGTGATGTTCGAAAATAAGCGGATAATTCGACTTAGTTCACTGCCAGACTGTTCAAGCGCAACAATGGTATTTTCAAAAGTAGGTTTGCTTGGATTACTCACAATTTCCGCGACGTCAGCTTTCATTTTTTTAACTGCGTCTTCAACGGCGGGCATATAATCGTCATCGCTGACTTTATTGAAAGGAGGGATTTCAAAAGGCGTGCTCCAAGGCTGAAGCAGTGGGTTTACCTTTGATGTTTGCACTTGAACCTCTTTTTGAATTTCTTTAGGTTCGGCTGAGGCTATTTCAGCCTCTTTATTTTTTTCTTCTGAGCAAGCGGATATTAAAAGAACAGCCGCTAAGACGGGAATTAATCTTTGTTTCATTTTAACCTCGATGAAAATAAAATTTAAATAGTGATTTCAGTTTTGAAGCTCATTTTGAGCTTACAACAATCAGCAAAAAAGCAAGTTTCTTGATTATTAGCCGCCCTCTTCTCGGAACTTTTGACCGATTCTGAACGAGCAGTCTTAAGTGACGCGGGAGCAACAAATACAATGCTATAACATAACATTATATTTGATAAAACCATAAACTATTGGGCGTTTTGAGCTTGCTCGAACCAGCCAAGAACCCTTTGATGATATTGCACTCCATACTTACGAACAAATTGCTTAGTGTAATGTTCGCTGTTATTACGCAAGGCCGCTATTCGTTGCTCTATAAAACTCGATGTTAGCTCCAAGCCACATTCGACGACAATACAGTGACGCCACTGTTCGTAATTTTCAGGGATAATAGATGATTTCATATTTCAATTTTCCAGTTTGTAATTTTGATATCTGTTTGCAGTAACTAATTATTTACCACAGCATTTTTTAAACTTACGATTGCTACCAAAAGGGCAAGGATCGTTTCGCCCTACTTTAGAAGCAACACGCTTATAAGGATTTTGAGGCGCACAACAACTCGTATTACTACAGCACGACTCTTGCTCTGCTTGGTTGTTTAATGATTTACTTTCTTTAGTCATTGTGGTTTGTTATAGAGCTATAGTTGCTCTGGCATTTGTGAGGAATGGTGCTCCAATATTTCCCAGCGTTCATTATTCCAGTGATACACAAAAGTAAAGCGAGCAGTGACGGACATGCCGTTGTTAAAACTAAATGTATAGACGCCTGAATTAATAGCCAGTTGTTCAAATAGGCGGACGTTGGATTCATCGATTTTACCCGATGGCCCTCTACGAAGAAATTCAACAAAGTAATTTTCGATTTCTTCTTTATTGTGCCGTACTTTATTGGAGATAGTGGGCAGCAAAGTTGCGTTACAGGCATAAAGAGCGGCTACTTGTTTAGCATCGCCTTTTTGTAATGCACTATTGCAATCATCAAACAGTGATTCGATTTCATTATTATTCATAAAATACTTTAGCTTGGACTCTAACGCTGTTTTATAGGTCAGGCGACCCGCAGCTTTTTAAAAGATGTTCTATTGAACTTTCAATATAAGGAAAATTCATTTGCGTTCCGTCAAGCATACGAAGGTTTACTTCGCCAGTTTTAACTTCATGTGACCCGACAATCACCATAAAAGGGACTTTATGCAGTGTTTGTTGGCGAATTTTATAACCCACCTTTTCCTTGCTGTTGTCTAATGCCACCCGAAGACCGGCGGCTTCAAACAGTTTGCTTAAGCGCTCTGCATGCTCGTTAAACGGTTCTGAAATAGTCAACACAGAAACTTGTACTGGAGCCAACCAAGCAGGAAATTTACCCGCGTAGTGCTCTATTAATATGCCAATAAAGCGTTCAAGTGATCCAAACAACGCGCGGTGCAGCATCACGGGTGTTTGTTTAATACCGCTTTCATCCACATACTCTAAACCAAATCTAGAAGGCAGGTTCATATCGACCTGCAAAGTGCCGCATTGCCAATCACGCCCTATCGTATCGCGCAAGACAAACTCCAGTTTGGGGCCATAAAATGCCCCCTCCCCTGGATTTAATTGATAATCCAATTTAAGAGCTTTTAGTGAATCAATGAGTGCGGCTTCAAGACTGTCCCAAGTATGGTCATCGCCCATGCGTTTTTCGGGTCGGGTAGACAACTTAATACTTACATCGTCAAACCCAACTTGTTGGTAGATATCGAGCACCAATCGAATGACTTTAGTGCACTCCTCCAACATTTGTTTTTCTGTGCAATAAATATGGGCATCGTCTTGAGTGAAGTGACGAACCCGGAGCAAGCCATGCAGCGCACCAGATAGCTCATATCGATGTACTTTACCGAATTCAGCCATGCGTATTGGTAAGTCCCGATAGCTTTTTAAACCATGACTGTACATTAGAACGCTGCCTGGGCAGTTCATCGGCTTTAGTGCCAATGTGCGTTCGTCAGGTGTGTCTGTCGTGTACATGTGGTCTTGGTAGTTCTGCCAATGACCAGATTTTTCCCATAAACTCCGATCCATGATATCTGGGGTATTTACCTCACAATACCCCGCCTTTCGCTGACGTCGACGCATGTACTCAATGAGCTGCTGAAACAAGGTCCAGCCTTTTGGGTGCCAAAACACAGCCCCCATAGCCTCCTCATGAAAATGAAACAAGTCCAACTCTTTACCCAAGCGACGATGGTCGCGCTTTTCAGCCTCTTCCAGCGTCTTTAAATAGCGGCGCAAATCTTTTTTATTGGCCCACGCGGTGCCGTAAATTCGCTGAAGTTGTTCGTTTTTAGAATTCCCGCGCCAATACGCACCAGAGACTTTGGTTAAGGTCATGTGTTCCAGAAAACGTGTGTTGGGTACATGCGGCCCACGACACATATCGATATATTCTTCATGAAAATACAGCGCCATAGATTGCTCTTCCGGCATGTCGTCGATCAATTTTAATTTATAGCCTTCATCCCTATCCTCGAACGTTTTAATCACTTGATCACGCGGTAATACCTGCTTAATGACATCATAATTCGTTGCAATTAATTGCTTCATGCGCGCTTCAATGACGACTAAATCGTCTGTGGTAAAAGGTCTCTCATAAGCAATATCATAGTAAAAACCATTTTCAATCACGGGCCCAATCACCATTTTTGCGGTTGGGTAGAGCTGCTTAACGGCATGGCCTAATAAGTGGGCGCAAGAGTGACGGATAACCTCCACGCCTTCTTTGTCGCGCGATGTAATAATTCGAATATCGGCATCTTCTGAAATTGTATCAGCAGCGTCGATGAACGTGCCATTGACTCGTGCTGCGACGGTGCTTTTAGCTAATCCTAGGCCAATATCTGCTGCAACTTCCAGTGCGGTAACCCCTGATAAAAATTCTTTTTTTGAACCATCAGGCAGCGTAATGAATATGTTCTTTTCACTCATATTATTAAATTAAACTCTAAATATTCTTAACTTATTATTTTTTCTTCTGATCAATTACAACCGCATTATGCGCATGAAGGCTCTCTTGATGCTCGACTTTAAACCAGTAGTCTTTTACAAAATCGGTCCGCTCAAGCGCTGACTTAATTCTTCGTGCAGCATCCTCACAGAACATCAAATTTTCGGCGTTTAGTTTTGCAAAGGCTTGTTCATCGCTTCGCTTGACGGCCGTTTGTACTGGAGTACCAATTGCTTTTTCTAGCTCGAAGATGAACGATGACAAATCGGGCCAATCGTTGTCGCCCAATGAAAAACTAATATAGGCATAAGAACGTTGACTGTGCGGTGTTGCGACTGAACCTGCTTGAGATTGCACCCATTGCATTAGGTTAGCCTTATCAATCACTAAACCTGGAAACGCTTCGTCAATTGCATTTGCAGTCAATTGACGAGCCAGAGATGCCGAGCAAGGGCATGTGCTGGAATACGGTATCGTGATCTCAAATTGACAGTGTAAGCCTTGAACACTTTTTTCAGCCTTGAGTATCACCGGATATAACTGATAGCCACTTTCATCACTAAGTAATGCAGGTTTGTTTAACATCAAATCAAACGCAAGTTCTATCTTTGCTTGATGAGAAATACCTTGCTGAGAATCAATAATTGAATTGAGTAAGTGCTCTACGTTGTCTTTATTGCATTCAAGTTCAGCTAATTTATTAATTGCTTTATGTAACCGTGACATGTGAATGCCTTTTGCATCCGGTGTGTCTAGGCTAACAAATACATTGGCTTTTGCGGGTATGGTTTGTAATTTATTGTTCGATAAACGGACTGAAATGGGAACGGCAATCTCTTCCATCCCTACCCATTGTAAAGACGATGAGATTTCTGCTTTTAATTCAGAAGCAATATCTGGTAGCGTATTCATTAACATTGTTTTTTTATCTTGTTTATCGGTTGAAGGTAAGACGTTTGGAGGGCATTGACTGGTTAATCACTTGCTGGCCGTTAAATACTTGTTGACCATTTACCCATGTGCTTTGAATGCTTGAAGAAAACTGATGATTATCAAACGGCGTCCAGCCGCAGTGATAATGCGTGTTTTTGTTGCTTACCATTGTGGTCTGGTTCATATCCACTAAAACCAGATCAGCGTAGTAACCTTCACGAATAAAACCGCGATTATTTATCGCGTAACGTTTAGCTGGGTTATGGGACGTCTTTTCAACAACTTGTTCTATGCTCAAGCGTTCGCGTTTAACGATCTCCAATAAACTTAACAAAGCGTGTTCCACTAACGGTAAGCCGGCCGGTGCCTGGCTATAGTCCTGCTGTTTTTCTTCCAGAGTGTGCGGTGCATGATCAGTCGCAATAATGTCGATCTGATTGGTGTGTAAGGCCTGTATCAATGCATCACGGTCTTTTGATGACTTTATAGATGGGTTGCATTTAATTAAATTCCCCAACTGCGGGTAGTCTTGATCACTAAACCATAGGTGATGTACACACGCCTCAGCAGTGATATGTTTGTTTTCAATTGGCCCTGCGGTAAACAAACTCAATTCTTTTTCTGTGGTGATGTGCAAAACATGTAATTGGCTGCGGTGTTTCTTTGCTAGGTCGACCGCATAGGACGACGACGCGAAACACGCTTGCGTATCCCTTATAATTGGATGATCCAGAATGGTTGGAATCTTTCCTGAACGACTTAGCCGTTCAAGATTTTTTTGAATAATTGGGCTGCTTTCGCAATGCGTCACAATTAATACAGGGCTTTCACAAAAAATCGCGTCGAGTGCTTGTGGATGCTCAACTAATAAATCACCTGTCGACGCCCCCATAAACACTTTCACACCACAATGTCTCGACGGGTTTAAACGCTTTATTTGCTCTAGGTTGCTCTCGGTAGCACCTAAATAAAACGAATAGTTAGCTATCGAGCTTTGTGCCGCTATTTCAAACTTACTCTCTAAGGCTTCAATCGTCGTGGTCGCTGGATTTACATTTGGCATTTCCATATAACTGGTAATGCCGCCTGCGACCGCCGCACGAGATTCACTGGCAATGGTGCCTTTATGTGTTAGGCCGGGCTCGCGGAAATGTACTTGATCATCAATCATGCCGGGCAATAGGTATTGCCCGCGGGCTTCTATAATTTGATCACCTTGCGAGGCTTGTACCTCTGAGTCAATACAGTCTATGTACCGCCCTCGAATTCTGAGGTCGGACTCTTTAATCGTCCCTTCATTTACGATCAATGCATTTTTAATAACGACGGAATGAGTCATCTGATTTACAACCTTAGTATTCAAGTTTTATTTTTTGAATTTCTTTATTTAAATTATTTAGTTATGATATAACATATCCATTAAGAAATATAGAAATTAAACCGAAGACAACTTAATGCACAAACAACCAATGACACTTAATCTAACGCGTTACACCACAGAAGATTCAACATGAGCGAAGCTGCTTCGCCTGAGCCCAACAAAGAGCGGCAGAAAGAGTCTCAAACATCGAACGACAGCGCTCGCTCGAGCGTACTTCACGTATGCACTTCATGTAGGCTGCCTGGTTCTCCGCGTGAGCCAATTGAAAGACGAGCTGGTTTTAAACTCTATGAGGCGCTTCGTACAATGTTCAATGAAAGTACGTTGGGTAATCAAGTAGAGGTCAAACCCGCTGAGTGTCTTAGCTTATGCCCGCGCCCCTGTGCAATCGCCCTCTCGTCTTCCGGCGCGTGGAGCTATCTCTTCGGTGATCAAGACCCCAACAAAAGCGCTAGTGACATTGTTGAGTGTATCGAACTATACCTCGATATCCCAGACGGGTTCATGCCAAGAAAAGCACGCCCGAAGCACTTAAGGGCAAGCATATTAGGGCGTGTGCCGCCATTCGATATAGGCGTTGGTGAGGTTGGCTCTCAGCCGAGCCGCTGTGAAGACCACTCTGATAGTTACGCTAATAAAACTTCTAAATTTCAGGCACCTGCTCAAAGTTCGGGTGATCTAGCATGTTTATGATTAAAATAATGTGCCCAAAACATAGGAAGTATTGAACTCTCAATCATGCTCAGTGATATCGTGAAGATCAACAACTCACGATTAACATGTAACAAAAAATAGGTACTGTCATATGAATAAGCAACAATTAGGTCGTATTATTTGTAAAGCAAAGGACGTTTGCATGCGTTCTGGTGGGCGCTTGACTGAAAAGCGAAAGTCCGTTTTAGAGCTGCTGCTGATATCTAGGACGCCGCTATCGGCCTATGAAATTTCCGATACGTACAACAAGGTATCTGAAAAAGCCATGCCGACAATGTCTGTGTACCGTATTTTAGAATTTCTCGAAGCAGAAAGTCTAGTGCATAAGCTGAGCTCAGCCAATAAATACGTTGCGTGTTCGCATATCTTAGGTGGATGCACGCAAGAGATAACTCAGTTTTTAATCTGCGGTAAATGCCAAAGTGCAAAGGAAATAGGAGTTTCAAAAGGCATCATCGATGAATTGGGTAAACTCGTGGGTAAAGTAGGTTACACGCTTACGAATTCGCAATTGGAGCTTCAATGTCTTTGCGATAATTGCTCGGCGAGTGCGGCTTAGTCATGCTGGATGATCTTCATAAATCACTTGTGCCCATCTCTACAGGTGATCAAGCGTGAATAAGCTCAAGGTAATGCGACCAAAGCCCCTGTTGCATTGGAGTGTCTTCAGTCGCCTAGGTTTAGCACTCGGTTTTAGCGTGATGATGTGGGCATTGGTATTGGGAGTGACCTATTCATCATGAGTATTCAGCTTAACAACCTCACGCTTGCCTACGAACGCCATCCTGCGGTGCATCATTTAAGCGCCACCATTAATCAAGGTGAGTGGCTGGCCATAGTGGGCCCCAACGGCGCAGGGAAATCGACCTTGTTGAATGCCATGGCTGGGCTAACAAACGTATATGAAGGCAGCATTGAAGGCCTATGCCCAAATACAGTGGCTTATCTGCCCCAGCAAGCTAAGCTAGATAAAAGTATCCCTGTCACCGTATTCCAACTGGTCGCAATGGGCTTATGGGCCAAACTTGGCTTTTCTAAGTCTCTGAGCAGTTCGCAATACAAACAATGTGTTGATGCTATAGCCGCAGTGGGCTTGCAGGGCTTTGATCATCGTATGATTGACACGCTGTCTGGAGGACAATTGCAACGCTGCCTGTTTGCGCGAGTCTTGCTACAAGATCAACCTGTGATTCTTTTGGATGAGCCCTTTAATGCGATTGATTTGAAAACTCTGGCTGATCTAACGTATGTAATAAAACAATGGCATCAAAATAATCGCACCGTAATCATGGTGACGCATGATCTTGACTATGTTCAACAACATTGCCCGCAAACATTGCTACTAGCGCGAGAGTGTATTGGCTATGGCACCACCAAGGACATACTTATCGAAGAAAATTTAAGAAAAGCAAGACAGCTTTCTGAAGCATTTGATGAGCGTGCCAACTGGTGCGCGCAAGGTGCGGCCTGATATGGGGGAGCTATTATTAGGTCCGTTCAACGACTACGTTTTTATGCAGCGTGCATTAATAGGTAGCCTTGCCGTATGTTTAGGCGCTGTGCCTATCGGGATGTTCATGACACTAAGGCGCATGAGCCTGACCGGCGATGCTATGGCACATGCCATACTTCCAGGCGCTGCCATTGCTTATTTGCTATCAGGTTTGTCCTTGCTAGGGCTCACCTTGGGTGGCTTAGTGGCGGGTCTTGTGGTTGCGGTGCTCGCTGGTTGGGTGGCACGTAATACGCATCTCAAGGAAGACACAAGTTTGGCCGCTTTTTACTTAATTTCGCTGGCATTAGGCGTGTTAATCATTTCGGTTAAGCACAGTAATGTAGACTTGTTCCATGTTCTCTTTGGCAATATTTTAGCACTCGATAATGCGGCGCTTTGGTTGCTAGCCAGCATTAGCAGTATCAGTTTACTGTTCTTGGCTTTTTTATATCGGCCATTGGTGATCGAGTGTGTCGACTCCTCGTTTTTACGCGGTTCCGGCTACGCAAGCTCAATCGCCCATTATGGGTTTTTATTTTTAATGGTGATTAACCTAGTCGCCGGGTTCCACGCCTTGGGCACATTGATGGCAATTGGCATCATGATATTGCCAGCGGCGGCGGCTCGCTTTTGGGCAAAGACATTAGACGGTATTTTGTTTACCTCTTTAGTGATGAGCTTTGGTGGTTGTTACGCAGGGCTATTACTCTCTTTCTATTTCGACTTACCTGCAGGACCAGCCATAGTGCTGTCATTAGGCATCGCCTACATGACATCGCTATTGGTGGGTCTTAACGGCGGGTTGCTAGAAAAATACAATTCCAAACGTCACCTCGCAGGCTAAAAAAACGATGCACCGGTCAACCATTTTTTCTACATCTATTTATTCTAAGTTAAGGTTTCTTTGCTCAGTGTTTCTTGGCCTGGTGCTTTTAATGAATACAGTCAGCGCCAACGAGTCGAGTATTCGAGTTGTCACTAGCTTTTCCATTTTGGAAGATTTAGTCAATGAGTTAGGCGGTGAATACGTGGTGGTGGTGAATTTAGTTGACCGCAATCAAGATGCGCATACCTATCAACCCAAACCTTCCGATGCGGTTGCCATTGCTAAGGCTGATTTGGTCGTCTTTAATGGCTTGACATTTGAAGGTTGGATAACACGTCTAATAAAGAATAGCGGCTATAAAAACAAACAACTTATTGCCAGTAATGGCGTCAACGCCATTCGCAATGGCGATGAGATTGACCCGCATGCCTGGCAAAGCTTTGACAATATTCGTGTGTATATTCAGAACATCACCCACACATTGATAACGCTAAGGCCACAGCACACGGATAAATTTACCCAGCGCCAACAGCAGTACCTTAATACCCTAAACGCCATAGAGAACCGCCTGATAAAAGAGCTTGCAGATATTCCCCAGAAAGAACGTATTGTTGTTACCAGCCATGATGCCTTCGGATATTTAGAGCGTGAATTCGACATTCGTTTTTTAGCGCCACTTGGCCTAAGTATAGAGGTCGAAGCCTCAGCCCAGGATGTCGCTAACGTCATTGATCAGATACGCGAGCAGAATGTGAAAGCACTCTTTGTAGAGAACATCAACAGCCCGCGTTTACTAGAGCGTATTGCATCTGAGACGAATGCGGTCATTGGTGGTCGCCTGTATTCGGATGCGTTGAGTGATGTGGACGGCCCAGCAGGCACGTATTTAAACATGATGCAGCACAATATTAGCTCGCTAATCACTGCGTTTAATTTGCCTTAGCGTTAATCATAAAAAGATACGATATATCACAAATTATAAATTCAAAACCACCAAAATAGAGAACAACTAAATGCCTAATAAAATCCCCGTCACGGTACTCACCGGTTTTCTTGGTAGTGGTAAAACCACGCTGCTTAATCGTATTTTGTCTGAAGAACACGGTCTTCGCATCGCAGTGATCGAAAATGAGTTTGGCGAAATTGGCATTGACCAAGACTTGGTAATCAATGCTGATGAAGAGGTTTTTGAAATGAATAATGGCTGTATTTGTTGCACCGTACGCGGTGATCTAATTCGTATATTGGGCGATTTGGCCAGGCGCAAAGACAAATTCGACCGTGTTATTTTAGAAACGACCGGCTTAGCAGACCCTGGCCCCGTTGCGCAGACATTTTTTGTGGATGAAACTGTTAGCGAGCAGTACGAACTCGATGGCATCATTACGCTGGTCGACTCTATGCATGTTCACACACATCTAGATGATAATACCGATGAGGTTATGGCTCAGGTCGCTTTCGCTGATCGTATTATTCTCAACAAGGCCGATTTGATAACGCAAGACGAGATGTCCGCTCTTAGAAGACGCTTACATGATGTTAATCAAATGGCCGGATTTTATTCGGCCACCATGGCGGATGCACCCATTGCTGAACTGCTGGATATCGGAGGTTTTAATTTGCAGCGCGCTGTTGAGATGAAGCCCAATTTTCTTGAGCCAGAGTACCCCTTCGAATGGGGTGGTATTTGGAGGCTGTCAGCGGGTCACTATCGTTTTCGACTTGAAAATGGCCCGGACCCAGACATGTCCTTTTTGATGGCAAATGTGAGTGACGTCTCTGAGGCGGCTGTATTGACGTTAGCCGAAACAGTGTTCATTGAGTTTTCAAAAGCAACCGTGCCACTGATGCACGGTCAGGCAATAACTGACGTTGGAACGTGTTACCGGCTTCAACTCGAAGGACAAGAATTTTATGAATTCAGCTTCGAGATTGAGTCCAACAAAGAAATAGCGATCTTTTCTCAGCACACGCCAGAAGAGTTTGAGTTGAAACTATTGAGTCAGGATGATACTCAATATACCCCAATTGCAGAGCACTATTTCAATGCCGAACATGAGCACGACGACGCAGTGTCGTCTGTCTCTGTTGAATTACCAGGACTGTTCGATTCAGACAAGATCAATGGTTGGCTCAGCGCATTTCTAGAAATAAAGGGCATTGATATTTATCGCATGAAAGGTGTTCTCGGCGTTCAGGGCGAGAGCCTTCGATTCGTATTCCAGGGCGTGCATATGATGTTTGGTAGCCAGCCAGGTGAACCTTGGGGCGATGAACCACCCGTCAACCGCATCGTATTTATAGGTAAAGATCTAGACGAAAAATTTATTCGCCAGTCTCTTGAAGGCTGTTTGCATTAACATTTTGGAAAGCAATAACATAGCGCAACCGTATGAAAAATATTAAGAACATCTTCCAAGGTCTTGAAAAAAAACTAAAACAGTCAGCTTGGTTTGAAGACGACTGGCAGATATACAATCGAGGTGAATACCTGCAACTCTATAAATCGAATTGGCACAATCAAAATCAAGGTGGAATACATTTTGAAACTTATATTGAAGCGCCTCAGATTAAACAAAAAGCATTTCCAGTATGCATGCATGCCGAGGAGGACTGCCCGTCTCAGCCAGAATTTATCCAAAAGTTTCTAGAACTAGAAGCAGATCGCATAAAACATTGGAAGGGGTATAAAACAATTGGCTCAGGTTACAGCATTTGCCAACGAACGCTGCCGCTCAATTACAAGAACTTAGAACAACGCCTATTGGAGGAATTTAACCGACTTCGGCAGTTAGAGGCTGGCATTGAACAGGTGTTATGTGAGCTGTGATTGCAGAGCTATTTAAACGAGAACAACTTGATTATAGAACAAACGTTATGAGAGCAAAAAATTGAAACGGCATCAAAGTCCATGCATTGAACTCTGTGAGTTCTCTGGACCTAAGGGATGGTGCTTGGGTTGCGGTCGCACTCGTCACGAGTGCGAAAAGTGGAAGGCGATGAAACCGTACGCTAGAAACCGTCTTATTAATGAACTTCAAAAACGGATGTTTCAAATTACCGATAAGTGTTCTGAATAATTTGGGGCGGGTCGGCAAATAACGACAAAATTTTCACAAACACTTAATGATATGTTATATCATAACTATTGATTGAGTGGTTTTTGGCTTGCGGCCGTACTCCGCACGAGTGCGAAAAGTGGAAGACGATAAAACCGCACGCTAGAAACCGCCTTATGAATGAACTTCTTAAACGGATGTTTCAAATTACCGATACGCGTTCTGAATAATTTGGGGCGCCGTCGATATATAACGACAACTTTTTTAAATGCAAAATGATATGTTACATCGTATCAAAAATGAGATAGTTAAATGTTTAATATTTATTATAAAAATAGGGTTTTGCAGAACAACCTAAAACCCAAACTCTTACATAAACTTAAGGCTGGTCTACGAAGCCTACCCACCTTGGCAATAATAACGAGTTCCTGTGGGGCGATAGCCAACGTTGCCGATAACGACCGCCGGACGGATTCCAAAAGTACACTCGAGGAAGTTCGCGTCATTGGTGAAAAACTATCCTCCATAAGCGAAAGCGGAAGCCGACTGGGCCTGAACTTGATGGAAACACCAGCGACCATCGACATCATTGACGGTGACGCCATACTCCATAGAAATGACTTTTCGGTGCTAAATACAGTAACAAGAAGTGCTGGGTTCACTGGTTTTGGAAACCCTGGAAACGGCGGCACTAATATCTCCGCTAGAGGGTTTACGGGCCAAGACGCGGTCACTAAGCTTTACGATGGCAACCGTCTTTTTACACTTGCTGGTACCATTACCTTCCCAGCCGAGACGTGGGGAATAAAACAGGTTGAGGTTTTGAAAGGGCCCGCCTCCGTGTTGTACGGAATCGGGGGGGTCGCTGGCGCGTATAACATTATTCCCAAATCCCCCTCTGAAGAGTTCGATTCAGAGATTCGGGCCACTATCGGTGAAAATAATACACGATTTTTAGGTGCAAGCCTCAACGGGGCTCTTACAGACTCGCTGGTAGGCCGGATTGACTTCAGCACTAGCAAATCAGACAACTGGGTTAGTAATGGTGACAGCGAATCAGACACCGTGGCCTTGGCGCTAAAGTGGCAAGCACATGACGACCTAGCATTGACTCTTCGTTATGACGCGGGTGATCAATCACCATTACGATATTTCGGTGTACCAGTGGTTGACGGCAATGTCGTCGAACAATGGCGTGAGTTAAATCTGAATGTTGCTGATTCTCGAATCAATTATGATGACACAATAACGCGCCTAATCGCTGACTGGGCGATATCGGATTCAGTCAGTTTTAGTGCAGAGCTTTTTTTTCTTGAAACGGATCGTTTTTGGCAAACCGTAGAGAGTTACTTTGCCGACGCTGACAATACATTAATATCTCGCTTCGACCCTCTTATTATTCGTCACCAAGTAGAACAGAGCGGTGTGCGTGGCAATTTCGTGTTCAATTCAAATATTGGTGATATAGGTTGGAAGTCCTCTATTGGCTTTGAGTTGACAGACGCCAGCCTGAACTACACGTCTAATTTTAATTCATCGCACCCTAATTCAGTGGACTTTGGTGGTGATTTTGACGTCGTTGACCCAAATAACTTTGTTGCTGGTTTATGGTCTGATTTGACCGACAGTATTGCAGTGCTTGATCAAGTGTCGGATGCCAGCCAAGCAGCTTTATTCGCAGAAACACAATTGAGATTCAATGAAAAATTCGCATTGGTTGGTGGGTTCCGTTATGACACTATTGAGACCGACTATGAACGCCTAACATACAATGAGTTTGGTGTTCGCGATACCAGTGTCGATAACAGCGTTAATCAAGAAGTTGACCCATTCATGGTCAAACTAGGTTTTGTGTATGATCTAAACGCGAATACAGCTCTATACGGGCAAGCCTCGACAGGCGACACGCATCCAAATGGTGGTGATATTCTCCGAGTCAGAAATTCTCTGCGCGAAGCCGATACGGTCACAGTGGAGCAATATGAAGTAGGTATTAAGCAATCGCTACTTGATGGCCGGCTAGCATGGAACGTTGCCGTATTTGATATCAGCCGAGAAAATATAGAGATTGATGACCCTGATAATCCTGACCCTACCGTAACAACTATCGTGCCGGAACAGAGCGCAACAGGGTTTGAAGTTGGAATCGATTATTTTTTTCATGACAGAGTCGTGACCTATTTAAATGCGGCCTTAGTTGATTCAGAACGCGATACGGGCACTGAATTTATCTCTACTCCATACATCGCTGACATTACGGTCAATGCTGGTCTCATTTATAACGCCACCGAGCGCGTTCGAGTTGGTGCCGACGTACGCTATGTTGATGAGCGCCCATTTGAAAACACACCTTTGCAAGCTTATACCGTGTTTGATCTCTCACTTGCCTATCGTTTTAACGATATGGCTGGGCTAACGCTCAATGCCAGAAATATCACGGATGAGATTTTTGCATCATCGGATCATTTTACCGGTGGTCAATGGCTTATTGGTGAGCGACGAAACCTTAGCCTAACGCTGAACCTTGATTTCTAATCTACGTTAAATAGCCATAGGCGTTTTCATACTTTGCGTAGGTACTCGTCTATGGTTTTTCTTTCTTTATACAGACCATCCAACCCAGTTAACTAAATTGAAGCTTAAACGCACACTCTATCTCACTCACCGTTGGTTCGGCATTGTCATGTCTGCCATGTTCTTTCTTTGGTTCGCGTCTGGCATCGTAATGATGTACGTCGAATATCCAGAGCTAACGGAACGCGAACGGGTTAATGCCATATCTCCACTGGATTTCAACACCATTAATATTAGCGTGGCTGACATTCAAAATGGATTGGCGGATGATAATGAGATTGAACAATTGAATCTCTTGTCGGTATTAAATCGGCCTGTCTACAAATTTACTTTTACAGATAAAAGTCTAATGCTGTTTTACGCTGATAGTGGAGACGCATTTCAGAACGTTAAACCCTCAGATGCAAAGGAAGCAGCGCAGTTATTTGCGCAAAACAGTAATCTTGTCACATCCGCCAATGGACCCGAATATTTAGGCCATACCGAAATGGATCAGTGGACAGTCTATGGCGGGTTCAATGAGCATCGCCCATTACACAAAGTGAGCCTTAATAACGCAGAGGGCACCATTTTATATATATCCAGCTCTACTGGTGAAGTTCTCCGAGACACTCATCGCTGGGAACGAATGTGGAATTGGGTCGGTTCGACTATTCATTGGATTTACCCAATGCAATTGCGCAAACATTCAAACCTTTGGGTCAATGTCGTCATTGCTATTTCGATTGCAGGGGTTATCTCGGTTGTCTCAGGAACAATCGTCGGTATTTTAAGGTTACGCCTCAAGCGTCGCTATAAAGATGGAAATGTTACGCCGTATACAGGCGTACAAAAATTGCACCACGTTTTGGGAATCACGTTTACCCTGTTTATAACGATGTTTATTGTGAGCGGTCTGTTTTCAATGAATCCATTTGGAATTTTCAACAATAAGACCTCTTCCGTTGAGCAAGTCAAACGCTATACCGGCGGCACCTATGACTTAACAGAGTTTGATCGGAACCTTGAAAACCTAAAAGACAATGCTGAGAAAATACAAGAGATTAAAGAACTCTCTTGGCAAATGCTTGGCGGCGAAGGTTTACTTATTGCCAAAAGAAACAATAGCAATAGTTCACTAGACCCTCTCCGCACAGTTACCAACTTGAATCGGGATGAACTCGAACAAAAAACACGTAACGCAATTTCTCAATTACTGCCCGATAGTGAATTAGTCAAACTAGATAGAATCACCGAATACGATAATTATTATTACACCACACACAATCGTTATATGCCCTTGCCGATCTTTAGGGCTCGGTTTTCTGATACCCAAAGCACATGGTATTACGTTGACGCCACAACAAGTGAAGTATTAGCTCGTTCAACACAAACAGACCGAATAAAACGCTGGCTCTACAATGGTCTACATAGCTTAGATTTTCGATTCCTACTAGTAAATCGGCCACTGTGGGACATTATTGTAATTTTCTTATCGATTACCGGAGTTATATTCTCGTTAACTTCTTTGGTAATTAGCTGGCGCAGATTACGAAAAAACAGATTATTTAAAACCAAAAAATTAACGAATAGCTAAAATGAACAGAGATTACTTAATAGAGGACTTCGCGATGAAATTAATAAAACTAATAGCTACTGCTTCCGTGCTATCGGCATGCAGCCAACTACCTACGGGAACTACCGACAATGCCTCACTCACATGGATGGAGGTTGAACCAGAACCTTTTACATACCAAGATCAGTCCGAAAGATACAAGTCTACCGAACTTGAGTTGGTACTCGCTGCTGGTAACGCCATGGAGCTTAAATTTGCCATGCAGAAGCACGATACAGTGGTTTATCAATGGCAAGTGCAAGGAGATGCTGAAGGACTTTCCCTAACAGAGTTTCATGGGCATACGGAAAAACCGGACGACGGCAGCCGAGGAACCTTGGTTTACTACAAAAAGCATCAAGATAGTCAAGAAAGTGGCAGTTTGACTGCAGCCTTCGCCGGTGACCACGGCTGGTATTTCGAGAATAACTCAGACAAAGACATCAGTATTAAACTCACGGCTGCAGGTTGGTATGAAAGTGTGAAGGAAATTTTCGTACCTAGGTAATCCATAAAGGTATCTACAAAGGTATCTACAAAGGCTGGCAGCGTAACGTTTTAATCTTTGTACTTACTATGGTTAAACATAGACTAAGGCTCTCTGTTTATAGATATTTTGCTTCTAGATAGTTTTTCAAATACACAGGGGGCATCCATCTGGATTTTAACAATGCATTGATGCATACGCATACCACAAAAGCGCTCAGTGCCAGACAAAGTGGCTTATCACAGACATATGGCTTGCTCCTAGGCGAATAGTAAAAAAACGATACCATCTCATCAGGCATTAAAACCCTTGCCCTTATTGGCGTGCCTTTTATTACCCACAACATTTTTTAAATTTACGATTACTACCACAAGGGCAAGGGTCGTTTCTCCCCACTTTAGATGCAACTCGTTTAAAGGTTTTTTGAGGTGCACAACAGCTTGTGTTACTACAACAGGATGTTGATTCGTCGAGTAGTTGGGAGGGTTGTGATTTGTTTTCTTCAGTCATAATTGCTTAGTGCATGGTTTTAGTTATTCTAGACTTATGAGTAATGATGTTCCGATGTTATTCACTACTCACCGTTACAGCGATATAGAGGGCTGAACCTTACTCGTACAAAAATAAAAAGGTGCCGGAAAAATCAAAGATTAACCAAGCTTGATTAGACGCCACCGATTTGCGTCAGTTTTTTGCAAGCGCATGGAGCGAACTTTCCCATCTCGCTCTATATTTATGTGGTTAACTTGTTCATCCCAAAGTTCCTGTAAGGCCGAATGCTTTACATAGATTTCATCGGTCTTTGGAATGGACATTTCCTGATATACCCATAAATATTTACCCTGTACCTCGTGGCCAACGGAACTTAATGGCAGGCTTTCCTTATTGCTTGATGCGATTTCAAAGTGCGTTTCGACGTATGCGGAAAATGCCGCTTGCGAACGTTTATCGGTCAGGAGATCACCCCATGTTTCGAGTTTTTCTAAACCGTAGCCTTGCGAAAAAATGTGCTCGGCGTCATGTAATAAGAATCGGTGTGCTACTTCCAGCATGCCGGTATTTTTATTAAACAATAAGGTTATGTATGCTTCCTTTTGCTGATGAGCAATGCTACTCGATACCGAAACGAATGCGGCCAGGAACAGCAAGCAGTTTGCCACCCGAAAAAAAAGACGTTTGTTTTGCATAATAATCAGTAAATTGTAAACTATGTTAGTTATTGCACAATTCTCCACTCATACCAATTGACTGGCCGGCAGACATTTATTGACCCGTGAAAGATCCAGTATAACGAGTACCGTATTAAGTTGGTGGATGAGAAGCGCAGCAATCTCGACGAATCAGGTGCAGTGCCGCCGCCGAGATGTCCTCTTCTTGGTTAGAACTATTTTCTATGTTCCTTCTTTTTAGGAGCTTCTATCTTGGTTTTATAGTCATGCATAATATCTTTGTGAACACGACCTTTGGGGTCTTCTTTCTTAAAGGCCTCAATGCGTGACGAAATGATCTGTCGCGGGTAATGATTATTATGCACATCAACATCAGCGGTTTCCCACCCAGCGTCTACGACGACTGACTTTAGCTCCTTACCTTTGTCAGTAATGAGAAGCTTGCTGACTTTTTTGGGAGACTTGCGCCAAATTTCAGCGGGTAAAACTAGTTGTTCATGCTTCCCATTAATATAGGTCAGGTCCAACAGAATTGGCATCACCAGACCACCCAAATTGGAGAAGTTGATTAGGTAGTAATTTAGGTCTTCCTTCACCGCTCGCTCCAAGGCTTCTCGCTCACGAGGGTCGAGATCTTCAAGCATTTGATTGTATTCATTACGATCAGCATTAGTTACGGTAAACCGGTCGTGCTTGTCGTAAAAATCACTCGTGTCTTTGTTTAGATCTATCCATAATTTTTGGCCTTCTTGCTGATTTCGTTCAACGAATAACGATCCGGGCTCGTCCGCCTTCTCCTGACGTCGACGTTTTAAATCAATGTCAGGATTAAGCGTATCGAGTCTTAATTTAGAAACTCGGTCAATGGAGATGTCCACATGGTCAGTGGTGTAAAACCATCCGCGCCAAAACCAGTCCAAATCAACACCAGAGGCCTCTTCCATTGTTCGAAAGAAATCGGATGGTGTGGGGCGTTTATCCTGCCAGCGAAGTGAGTACTCTTTAAACGCAAAGTCGAATAAATCGCGCCCAAGTATGACTTCACGCAGAATATTCAATGCCGCAGCCGGTTTTGTGTACGCATTTGGGCCGAGTTTTAAGACGCTGTCGGACTGCGTCATGATGGGTACTTGTACGTCTGACTTCATGTATGAAACGATGTCCCGCGGCTCAACGCCCCAAGGTATATCCGGATCCCATTCTCGACCAGCAACACCGTCAAGAAAACTGTTTAAACCTTCGTCCATCCATGTCCATTGGCGTTCGTCGGAGTTAACAATCATGGGAAAATAAATGTGCCCGATTTCATGAATTACGACGCCGATAAGAAATCGTTTCTCGGCCTGAGTGTAGGTCCGGCTGCCGTCTTTTTGTAACGTAGTTCTCGGGCCATTAAAGGTAATCATGGGATATTCCATGCCGCCCACCGGTCCATTAACACTGATTGCTACCGGATACGGATAATCGAACGTGTACTGCGAATATACGTCCATTGTATGAACGACCGACGCGGTAGAATACTTTTTCCAGAGATCCCCGCCTTCCTTCGGATAGTAAGACATTGCCATAACAAGGGGCTGGATTTCACCACCCTGCTGGTAGCCCTTAGCGTCCCACATAAACTTTCGTGAAGAGGCCCAGGCAAAATCGCGTACGTTTTCAGCCTTGAAGTGCCATGTCTTAGTATTGTTTGTGCCCTGCTCCTCGTTGGCAAGTGCTTCTTCAGCGGTCACGACAAACAATGGCTGCTTGGCTGTTTCGGCGTCTTTAAGACGGTTTCGTTGGGCCTGTGTAAGTACGTCTTCAGAGTTTTGAAGAGTGCCTGTAGACGCCACAATGTGATCAGCAGGCACCGTCATCTTAACGTCGTAATCGCCAAATTCGAGCGTAAATTCACCGCTGCCTAGAAATTCCTTATTGTGCCAAGCCTCGTAGTCAGAGTACGCCGCAACCCTTGGGAACCACTGAGCGAGCAGAAAAATATCATTACCGCCCTTGCGCGCATCGTCAGGGAAATGTTCATAGCCTGATCGTGCGCTCACTGCGTTTTCTTCCAAAACATTGTAGGCATAGTCCAACCTATACTCAAAGCGCTCACCGCTCTCGAGCGGCTGAGGTAAATCAATTCTCATCTGAGCGCCGTTTATAATATATTCCAGTGGCTGCTCATTTGCGTCGACAATATTGCTCAATTTGTAACCAATTTCTAAATCGTCGTAAAATTGACTGCGTCGCAACTGTCCCATACTGATTTGCGCGGGTTCGTCGTCTGTGGGTAAAACTGTTTGTGGCGCGCGTCTCGGAACTCCTCCAAATTCAGCCGAGCGCTCAGCCATTGACCCAGGTTTAAAGCGATCTTGCTCAAGCTGCACCCATAGGTATTTAAGTCTGTATGGCGAATTGTTGGTGTAGGTGACTGTTTGGGTACCCGACAAACGACGTTTTTTTTCGTCTAAGATGATGTCGATTTTGTAGTCTACCTGTTGTTGCCAGTACTCCTTGCCAGGCTCACCCGCCGCATTTCGATAGTCATTCGGAGTTGGCAATACCTCATCCAGTTGACGAAATTTGTCTTCGAAATCACCTTTAGTTTGCTGAATAGCCGCCGCGCTTGCGCCACTCGCCAGTAAAGAGCAAAGCATGACGATAGTCATTACCAATTTTGATTTAAAATTCATATTATTTGTTGTCACTGCAAACACTCCGTTTGGCTGAGAGGATTTAAATTTTGATTGAGGCGCTTCGATGAACGATAGGTTACGAGCCTTAGACTTCGAGAGAGATGGCCACGGTTCGAATACACCTGCGTGCGAGTACGAACCTACTAAAAGACTAATATTGAGCTGTCGCAAAATGTAACTCGGTGACTATGTTCAGCGTGGTCTTACTGTGATGATATATGAAAGTGTTATAATATAACACATATTCACAATATACTTTTTCATCGAATTCGACTGTGTGTTACCAAAAGCCCAAACACCCTATTTGATTGACGACAAGGGGTTTAGAGATGGTTTTAAGGCAGATTCAAGGTTTGTGGTTATCGGTGATTTGAATTCTTCGACCAACAAAAATGACCCTCAAGACGCGCTTATAGAAACACGCAAAGCCTCATCGGATCATTGCTTAGTGTGGGTTGATTTACTGATTAGATAAAATCTAAGGTCAAAATTAATCTTTTTTGTTGATTCTCTAAGCTTGGAGAGCGATGAACTAAACCACCCCCTTTGTTACCTAGCCACGACTCGCCCTTTAGTAGAGGTGCTTATTATGGCTAGACGGAAAAGAACTTTTTTCGACCCAGACAAGTATCACTCCATTTCTATATGACTCAAAAAAAACAGAGGGTGTGACGATGAAATTAATAAAACTAATAGCTACTGCTTCCGTACTATCGGCATGCAGCCAACTACCTACGGGAACTACCGACAATGCCTCACTCACATGAATGGAGGTTGAACCAGAGCCTTTTACATACCAAGATCAGTCCGAAAGATACAAGTCTACCGAACTTGAGTTCGTACTCGCTTCTGGTAACACCATGGAGCTTAAATTTGCCATGCAAAAGCACGATACAGTGGTTTATCAATGGCAAGTGCAAGGAGATGCTGAAGGACTTTCCCTAACAGAGTTTCATGGGCATACGGAAAAACCGGACGACGGTAGCCTAGGAACCTTGGTTTACTACAAAAAGCATCAAGATAGTCAAGAAAGTGGCAGTTTGACTGCAGCCTTCGCCGGTGACCACGGCTGGTATTTCGAGAATGACTCAGACAAAGACATTAGTATTAAACTCACGACTGCAGGTTGGTACGAAAGTGTGAAGGAAATTGCCATACCTAGGTAATCCATAAAGGTATCTACCAAGGCTGGCAGCTTAACGTTTTAGTCTTTGTATCGATTGTGCGTAAAAGTTGTGTGTTAACTCCGCAGGAGTTATCCATGACTTTTTCCACATGCGAGCGGTAGACCTTACCCACATGATTTCGTGACTATGGCGAAGCCATCAAAAAAGGATCACCCCAAAGATCCGTTCTCCGTTAGGGAGTGAAATTCTGTGGGTAAGGTCGAACGAGAAATCGGCTTGTTTTCGCTAACCCAAATAGTTGCACGTGACACTAATTCTGTCATGGCCTAATACTTGAGAAACGATTAGCCTCGCTTTCAAATCCAGTTCTTGCTCTGCTTGAGTCAGTGTTGGTTTTTCACCGTCACATAACATTGGCGGCATAAGACCGTTACTTAATACAATGTAGCGCTGCTGTGCATAGTAATAGCGCAACCCATGTGCCTGCCGAATTCCAGCAATACCCAAGTGATGATCTCTATGTGAGAGATAGTGTCTGTAATTTATCTTTGCGGGAATCAGCAATGCATTTTGATTTAGCGCTCCAATCTCTTTAAGCAATTCTCGTTGACCAGCAGTGGTAATAGGCATTGATCGAGCGCGGCCTCCTTTAGTCCAAGACCTCTTAAGTTCAACGCGGTCTTCTTTGATCGCCATAGCTGGAATAAATTTGGCGGCCTCCTCTCGCCTCAATCCAAATTCTTGCTGTAAGCGAAGGCTAATCTTTAGATGGTCAGGCAACTTACTAATTTGATGATCGGTCAATTTAAATGCTTTGTTGTAGCTCGGCAGCCGTTGCCGGTTTGGTATGCCGAGCGCTCTATTATCTTTTGGAGTTACTCCCGATTTATTGATCTTGCGCGCCCACCATCTCAGGGTTGCCATTCTGTTCTTAATGGTGCTAGGGGATATCAATTTATTGGTCGACTTTGATGGCTTGGTAAGCCAATAATCTACGAGCGCTTTAACATGCCTAGTCCCAAGCGATTTAGCACCCATATGTCTGTAGCCCAGCTCTTTGAGTTGTTCGGCAAACAGTTTTAGTTGCTTTTTTCTTTGCGCTTGGGTGCCACGAGAGCCATCGTGGTTATGCTTGCAAAGGCCTAATAATTCATAAGTTAATTTATCCATAACGATACTCCGTAGGTTAGTGTTAATCCCTCAGCGGATTCAGCAAGCTGACCCGGGGATAAAGCGGGAAATTAAAGTCGCTCGTTACACGACTTGCCAATTGGCTCGTTATGAAATAGCCACAACGTACTACGTAAAACCAAAATGATGGTTAGTCATAAGAACCTCCTAAAGGAAAGTGAAATGAATCAGGCACGCGCAAAGCGCCTGGCTCTGGGTGAGCTTTATGACAAAAAGCCCGTTGAGTAAATGTATCGTTACCGAAAGGTTTGATACCGGATGGACAAATCGCTTGTGGAACGCGTACTAGCTAAAAGCGTAGTTGGTGCGCAAGCATTTACGAAGCTCGCTACAAGTCCCCAGTGGACGATGCTCTCAGGGGTATACATCGATGTTGCAATTACCCTAGCACAGAAATTTCGAGATTCAAAAGATTGGCGATGAATTCCTCGTCATCCTTCGGTCATCCTATAATTAAGGCTAAACGCGCCTACATGCTAGCGGGGCGCGCTATCTCAGTTAGAGAAAACCTTAAACGAGTTGTACGTGTAACGTCTTACCGATAGCCTTCGCGGCGCTGTCTAACGTGTGCAAAGTCACCGACGTATTGGTCGGGTCAAGTAGCCGATCAAGCGCTGAACGACTTGTATCCATAAGCTTAGCCATGTGCGTTTTTGAGATGTTTTCTTTTTCCATTTTTTGTAAAACCTGCCAAGCGACAACACGCTTAATCGCCACCGCGCTTACCTCGGCAGAATCACCCGTTTCTTCAAGTAGGTCATCAAACGATGAGCCACATGAGTGGCCTTGCAGCCCGTTCACTACAAGCCCCAAGCCTTCGGTAAGCTCAAAATAAATACTAGGCGCTGCGCTGCAGCAGAATTTATTTTGGCTTAGGGCTGTTGCGTTACCCCCTTGCTTGCTTATTGGTAGCTACCGAAAGTAAGTTCTCGGCGCTACTCGCCTACTTACTTTCTACTCCATAATTTTAGCAATACCGTTTTGAATCATTTCTAGATGTTTAAACCTAAATTTCAAATGACGCCTCTCAGCAAACCCTAAATAGTAATTGCGCACCGCTCACGTTTCACTATATTCCCGCTCTCATGACCGCACTTCTCAGAACAAGCATGCAGCTCATCAAAATCGGGTTGTTCCCGGTAGTAAAGACTCTCTGATCTTCTATATGCACTCTTTAGCAAGTCGTATGTAGCAGAATCATTCAGAACAAAGGCTTCATTCTCCTTGAGTATCTGATTGTCAGCAATAGGAAATCTTTTTTCCTTGTGTGCATGGTATTTATCAGTGCCGATGAATGCCTTGACTTCTGGAACCTCAAGTAAGCAGTAGACATCATAATAGTGCCGCATGAAATTAACAGGGAATGATCCATCTTCTTGCTGTTTGCGAAACTTTGTTGAAATTGTCTGGAGCTTCTCTACAAAGGTGTAGCCTGGGTGATAGCGGTCAACATTTAGAGCACGATTATCGACAATTTCTACTTTGTCATTTGCAAAATCATATGCCCAGGAAGAGATTTTTTTTGGAATGTTTGGTGTTACGTCATCAAACCCGACTTCCAAGAGAACAACCGCTTTGATGTCGGCGAGACTGTCGGTTTGAATAGGATAATGTAGACGAATCCCTCCACTACGATAGTAACGCTCATCATCAAATGCATGATCACGCCCAACACTGACTAATCCATCAATGTGAATGTTGCGGGCTAGCCAATCGTAGAAAGCCTTACGGCCAAAAATTTGATTCTGTTTAGTCGATTTGGGGTTGGGGTTTACGCCGAGCTCAGAGGGCGGCTCGATACGAATATCAATATCTTCAGAAAATCGATTGATGATTTCAAACCCCTTGGACAAGGAAGTACCGCCTTTCAATTCAAAGCTAAACCCCATTTCTTGCAAGCCATAAAGAGAGTGCATGCCCCAGTAGTCCTCCAGTAGTCCTTTTCTATAAGATAAGGATCAATCCTCTGCTCATCAGCGACAATCCGAAGCAGTGAACTGAACTCTTTATGGTTATGAAGGAAATCAAGCGACATGCGCTAACGATGCTTGATCAAGCATGGGAGAAAATATTTTTTTAGCCGCGACACCACCATAGTCTCGAACGGCCCTCTTAAGCCGCTTTATATCAAAGTCGGCTACTCTCTCCCGCACATTAGAAAGCAACGCGTCTCTGTCTTCTGCGACATGCTTTAGATTGTTGACAAGGTCAACTAACAAGAACTCAGGCGTTAACTCTTTGGGGAAGTGGGGTTTCTTTTTGAACTCGAATTCTCGGTTTCCAAATTGGTATTTGCCGTGGCGTTTGTGATTATAGACCACTGTCTTATTGTAAAGCTGTGTAGAGCCTACACCGAGAGAGTTATACGCATTGGGCGAAGTCAGCAGGAAACGATCATCTTTCAAAAATGCTTTAACTACATCCTCATCTTTCGGGGGCACAACACCAAAGTCGCTCATTTTGGGGCAGTAATAAAGCCCACCAGAGAGCTTCTGAAGGCGGCCTTCCTCGACAAGCTCGCTTAAGTGGCGATCCACAGCACAAGACCACTGCTCTAAATCGGAGCGGCGGTAAACTTTTCCTGCACGTAGGTACTTCTTGAGTTGGTTAAGCTTGTTCATCTTTATATCTTCACATTCTTAGATACAGTAATGCAAGAATATAAATGCAAAATTCATGCAAATCTAGACATACACTATAGCTATTTATGGAGCAGAAAGCTAGATCCAAAACATTCGATTACTCTACCCTATAATCCATGAAACCCAATTCTGAGACTTAAACGGGGTACAATTCTGGGTACATTGCTAAGTTTTTATAAATCAGCCTTAATTAGCCTAAGTTATTGATAAGAAAGGAATAGGCGCTATCACCAATTAGCCTTATAAGTCGTTGATTAGTATAAGTTTATAGTTTTCCTTACAGACTGTTAATCATTGGATTCCAAGTTCGAGTCTTGGTCAGGGAGCCATTTCAATGTGTTGATTTAAAAGAGTTTAAGTCTGAAAATCGCAAATTAATCTAACGATTGGCTTGCGGTTTTTTTCGTTTGGGCTACAGGTGGGCCGCGAATCAGAAAAACATTAGTTTTTTTGAGGCTCAAGATCAATTCAAAATGCCAACCCTAAGCCATTAACAAAAGCCAATAAAAAAGACCGCTAAAGCGATCCTTCTAATTACTTACGAAATTTTGTAATCAATCCCCGCCTGTTTCAGAACAGCATTGTCTGTGTGTCTAGATTTCATTCCATCGTCAACTGGAAACCTAGCACCATTTGGAGACTCCCAGAACTCATGATCGCCTTTTCCTTGCCTTACGAATGAACAGCCATTATTTTTGAGTATCTTCCTAGACGCTTTTCCGGTGGCTAATTCGGTACTGGAAACCTATGCGCAGAATAAAATCTGTATCGATTGCCACTCGTTTGCCAGTTTGAACCCGTCTTCCGGCCTGAAGCATCCGAAACCCTACACCAGCGACTATAGCTTTATCTTTCAGATGGCGGAATAAAAGACCGTATGTGTTTTATCCTGCCTATACTATTTCAAGCTGAAATAGATGGTATAATGGAGGGTAATATTAATCCGATATGCTCGGAAGTAAGATTCTTCAAGGTTAATTCGAAAGAGTAACAAGCACTTTAATAAATATAATTCCGGAACTATTCATGACTAAGTTAATTACTTTAATCTCTGAGGTTGTTCAAGAAGTTGCACACCCACTCATTCGTACATCATTACAGCAGGCATTTGACAATTCAGAGCACAAACTAGATCTTATTGAAGAAGCTTTCTGCACATTATCCAGTTCGTTACCTTCTTCTGTGGCATCAAAAGCATGTATAAACCGTTTTTTCCACAATTGGAGTATGACCAATAACAGCGCCGTCGGCTTATCCGGTTTCTGTAATCGCTTAACCTTGCGCTGGCGTAAGCTGCACAGCCACGAACCGAGCCCTCGCATCAACAGACAATATTTAAATGTATTGTCACATTTAAATCGTGTTACCGATGAAGATCTCGGCGCTAAAGGCGGCAAGCTTCACTCCGATCTTTACTATGAAATGGCAACGATAATTTGCGAAGACGATTCATGGTTGTCTCGCAAATACTTGCTCAATGAGGGAGCCAACTTTAAGCGATGGAAAGACCGGTTTATGCTTAGAGAGCCGGACCTACTAATGGGCTTTTTGGTAACTCTGATACACGAAGTTTATACCCATGGCGAAGTCGAGTTTATTCTGCCTTTGTTTGACCAATGGTTACAGCAAACTACAAGCTTAGACAACAAAGAACGGCGTCGCTGTTTACTCTGGATTGATGTGCATACAAAAGGCACCGAAAAAAATCATTTCAATGAAACGCTACAAGCATTAGACGACCTACTAGAATTGCTCGAAAAGAAAATAGAAGAGTATGACTTGGTGGATATTTTTAGCGAATACTTATCGCAAAAAGCGTCAGTCATGGCCACGCTTAATAACGACTTAAAGAAAAACTGCTATCCGATAACCCTTCTAGCTCAAGCATAAAGCGTTATGGAGCAAACTAAAATCGCGGCCAACACACCCAATGCTGTAAGCAATGATTTCAGTTTGCATCAGGCCGAATTTCTATCGCGCATATACGCGATCAATCAATTTTTGCCGTATAAAGAAGTCTGCTTCAGTCCCTATCCATTAGTCGTGCCCAATAGTCTTTCGCATGACTTACACAGACTGGCAGAGTTGCTACTCAAAGCAGTTAGTTATGTAGCAGAGTCTTACATTAGAGATGAGCGCATTCGCGCGAGAATGCCGTTGCCATCACGCTTCAATCGTTTTTTAGAACGCGCTGAGGAACGCCCATACAAAATGGGCACCATTCGGCCAGACCTGATTTTTGGGCGTGACAACAAAGTGAAAATTTGCGAAATAAATGCGCGCTTCCCATTAAACGGAATGACTATTAGCCAATGGGTGAACTCAGCGGCTGAAAACGCACATTACTTATCGTGGAATGATTATCAGCGCTATGATTTAAACCAAAAAATATGCACAACCATGCTGTCACGCTTCCCTACAAATCAAACATTGGTACGCGTTGCCAAAAGCGAAACTGGTGGCGAGAGTCAATTTTTCCTCGCTCAGTTCAACAGAATTGGGGGACATTGTATTAATGCTCGCCCTGATCAGTTGGCAATTGATGGTGAAGATATTATTGTTAATACGGCACAGGGTAAGAGTTCAAAATCAGTAAATGCAAATAACTTCATACTCGAAATCGATCGTGAAGAGCTGTTCAGTTTTGCTCCCTGCGTTATCGATAAACTTATAGAGTCCAGCAATTATATTAACGACGTTCGCACCTTAATACTGGTACACGATAAACGCATATTAACGGTGCTTGCAGACCGAGACATAATGCAGCCTTATCTATCCAAAACAGAACATTTTCAACTGCAAAGCTACCTGCTAAATAGCGCTGAATTAAGTATCGATGAAGAATGTGAAATGGTCTTGGCTAATAAGAATAAATGGGTACTTAAAAAATCCAGTGGCGGCCGAGGGTTAGACCTTTTTATTGGCGCAGCGTGTACTCAAAAACAATGGGAAAACGTATTACTAAGTGGTAAAAATGAGTATATGGCGCAAGAATATTTCGCACACTCGACGACTCCGATTTTGCATTACAGGAACGGGCAACAAAGTGGCCCAATGAATATTGTTGGTTCACTGCCATGCTTTGATTCAGAGTATTTTGGCGTCGGTATGTTTAGAGCCTCTGAACAAGAGTGTGTAAATGTTGGTAGTGGCGAAGGCCAAGCCATCTTTTTGCCCAGCGCCGAAGCCACACCAAACAATACTTTCGACACGCTATACCAGGCATTGCGCTAGGTCTAACGATATGAAATTACTCTTTATCACAGACCACCGTCACCACCGATATTTCGACTCAGTGTATTTACTAACGAAATGGGCCTCCGCCATTAAGGGATTAGAGGTTTATGTTGCCAGCATAGGCACAGCTCAGAATACATTGAAACTGAGTTCTAACAACTTTCAATCT
Organism: Arenicella sp.; assembly: GCA_046709645.1. Taxonomy (GTDB): domain Bacteria; phylum Pseudomonadota; class Gammaproteobacteria; order Arenicellales; family Arenicellaceae; genus Arenicella. The sequence continues at coordinate 14,990 of JBKEFT010000003.1, read as the reverse complement.
CTTCATACCGTTCGCCCAAGCACAAATACGGTATTTGAAAACAAAGATTCTTGCTTTACAGAGGGCTCTTTAGAAATAAGTAATCACGAATTTGATTGGGTTTGCCTACGGGTTCTTCCCATATGCGAATCAACGCTTGAAAAGATTGGCCGCTCTTTCACACAAGCAGACTTTATCAATGGCGTTGAAAGCATACTACGCACGGAATCAAAAGAGTTTCTACTCAACACCCCCAACTTATGCCCACCAATGCTACTCTGTCATTGCGCAGATGATGTCATGCAATTTTTGCACCAAAGCCCAGCCGTTTTAAAGCCTCTGTATGGCTACGGTGGCAAGACCAACATCCTGATCAACAATGAAATCTGTTTTGAGGGTTCTAATGCGTTTCGCAGAAAGGAACTTGAAGCAGTGCTTAACGAAAGATTCAGTTCAGGCCAAACTTATTTGGCAATGCAATACTTGCCGCAATATGTCAACGGTGACAAAAGAATTTTAGTCATAAATGGTAAAGTGGTAGGTGCTAGCCTTAGGATTCCTCAAGACAGCTGGCTGTGTAATGTTTCTAGCGGTGGCAAAGTAAATTCAACCGAATTAAATGCCGAGGAGTACGATGCTGTAAATCAACTCGCCCCATTGCTTAAGGCAGAAGGCATTTCCATGTTCGGTATCGACACACTTGAAAGTGACAATGGCAAACGCTTAATCACTGAAATAAACACGTGTTGCCCCGGTGGCTTTTACTCCATTAACACCGTCTTAAAGAAAACCAATATAGAGCCAGAAACAATTAAGGCTTTCCAACAAATATTGAGCGCTGCATGACAGTAATTAAATTTTCAATTGTGGTGCCTTTATACAATAAAGCACAGCATATAAGGCGCGCATTGGACTCGGTCTACGCTCAAACTTATCCGCCGTTTGAACTTATTATTGTTGATGACGTAAGTACAGACTATAGCTTCAGTATTGCTAAGGAACATATAAAAAAGTTACAAAGACAACGACCAACAATAAACGTCACATTCTTACAAAACAAGAATAATTTAGGGCCAGGAGCTTCACGTAATCGAGGGATTGAAGTGGCTCGCGGTGATTATCTCTTATTTCTAGACGCGGACGATGAGTACAAACCTAAGTTATTGCAAAAGATTCAATACCTCGCATTCAACGCCTCTGCCGACGTAGTGATTTTTGCTTATCGTAAATTACCAAGCAATATTTTAATGCCCCCTAAGCAAGAACACCCCGGTTGGCTTACAGCCTACGATGACGAAGCTTGCGTCATGACAAATCCTTTAGAATTTGTATACGATAGAAGTTACCCCGTTGGGCCCGGCAGCAACGTAGCCGTAAGAAAAACCATTGTCGAAAACCTTCGCTACGATGAAAGCGCTAAAGTATATGAAGGCATCGACTTTTGGTTTCGCATTATCAGGAACGTTTCTGATATTGGGGGTAAGGCCTATTACCTATTACGTGATTACCATATAGTGCACGCCGTGTCCGAAAGCTTAATACGCAAGCCGCTTAGCATCACTGAAATAGAACACCCAAAAGTATTGCGTCGCTATACAAGCAGCACCGACAAATACGAACTACAACTGCAGCATCGTGTAGCCAAAATTTGGTTTAGTAACAGTTATTCGAGATTGACTAGCACCTACGACAAGCTCAAATTTGCTTGGCAATACAAGCGCTATTTAAAGCTTTTATTCTACAAAGAGCGCTTGCCAAATTAAATCTAACTAAGCGACAAACTAATTTAGACGGTAGCGCCAGTTAAGGTATGTATTCTCAATTACTTGTCGCTTAAAACGCCAAATGAAAATCGCACGTTGATACCAATGCGGTAATTTTAAGAACGCATTACGTATCCAAATAGTATAAATACGCTTTCTCAATTGTTGGTCATCTATGTCATCGCTGCCTCGAAACTGAGAGAACTGCGCGGGTAAATAAATTTCACCACCATTATCAACCAACCTTCGAGAAACACTGTTTTCAGTTAAATGAATAGTGACTTGAACACCCGAAAGCAGGCATGCAGTTCTTTCAACCTCTGGCAACGCTTTGACTACTCGATACCAATACTCTAGACCTTCAAAGCAGTTGAGGTTTTCTCGGTAAAATACACCTTCTAGAGCACTGCGTTTGCACACAACACTGCTGCCATTCATACCAAAGCTATCATGGCCAAAGGCAGCAACAATATTGCGAAGATAATAAACACCGCTACCTAAGGGCTGAGTGATTGAGTTAAGCCTATCGATAATTGGCAACACACGTCCGCCAACGTCTCTCTCAAACTGAAGGAACAAAAGACTGGGGGCATGAAACTCAAAAATACGTTCAGCAGACGCAAACACTCCTTTATGGTATTCATCATCTGCATCCAATAGAAACACATAATCACCACTAACAGCTTTGAGTGCCGTGTTTCTTGACACACTAGGACCACCATTTTTAGAATGCTGAATCAACTGCACCTTCACACCCTCACACAGCCCGGAGTTTTGTGCCAAAGTAGCGTTAACAACCTCCAAGCTATTATCCGTACTAACATCATCAACTATTACTATTTCATACGGTTTTTTACTTTGACTAAGCACTGACATAAGCGTACGACTTATGTAAGGGGCCTTGTTGTACAAGGTTATAATGACCGAAAATTTCATATCTAGATTTACAGTTTTTCAAGTAATTAGTGTTTAAACGCCTTAAGCCAATTTAAGGTTTCATCAAACAACTCATCATTTTTACCAAATTCGTTAAATCCATGCCCGGCACCTTCAATAGTAAGCACTTCGTGGTACGGTTTTATGTGGCAAAGATTATCATTCCATGAATCCTTAATATTGGTATTGCCTGCGAAGATTAATTTAACCGGCCGCCGTATTTTCTTAACCACGTCACCACCTTGTTGTGCACGTTCTTCAATCAACTTAGGTGACAAAAAATAACGTATTTTGAGATCGGCGATAAACAACTTGGTATGCTCATCAAACACAAAAGCCCCTGAATCGCTTGAGCCATTCTGTAGCCCTGTGTCCCACAAGACAAAACTGCAAATAAGCGATTGCTTTGCGTTCAACGCCACACAGCCGCCGATGCTGTGCCCAACAACATGAATTTGTTTATATGAGTTCGAAAAATAGCTCAACACTCGATTTAAATCATCACTGAATGTGGCGAGTGTGCAGTCAACCAATTTCCGTCCATTTACTTCATTAGAAAAAAGATCATAGCGGTAAGAATGACAACCATTCCTTGGGAAAAAACGCGCAGCATTGTAGTAGAGATGGTTCTCCTTTTCACCCGTCAGACCATGAACAAAAATGATGAGTCTATTCGACGGTTGCACTTGATTTAAAACACCATAAATCAGGCACTCATCATTAGCACTTATGGATAGGAAAGATTCTTGCATTTAGCTTAAACCGCAGGAAAATAGCTGTAAAGATAATTGAGCACCTAGCATAGCACTTGCGATTACTTAGAAACGTTACTTTCTCGAGTACTTTATATACCGATATCGGTGTAGCTTTGGTCACAAATAGATATCCCTGTGTGTGCTTAATGCCCGATTACGAGACAAATAATAGTTGGCTAACATAAGCGGCGAAGGAGTAAATAGCCAACTGTTATTTGTCCTATTAGAATGGCTTGTTATATCTCGCTTTATAGAACCACTTGATATATGTCGATTTTAAAGCGACGAGATACTGACGATTTAATAAATTGGAAGCCTGTTCTGTCTACTACTTTAACCGAGCTGATATTCGCTGACTCTATTAGTGCGTATACAGCTTTAAGCTTTAAGGATTTTTTTGCAAAATCTAATACACCAAATGTCGACTCAACAGCATGACCTTTACCTTGTTGGTCAGTGGCAAGTCGATAATTAATATGTATAACATCATCAGTGTCCACTTTATGCTCAGGCTGTGTGAAAACGACCAAAATGGTATAATTACTCCATCAGATAGCTGGAGTGATTTATGAGTCGTTTTATCGAAGGGCAACATCGCCAACAGGCGACATTATTCCCTCAACGCATAGAGGATTACATCACGGAAGAGAATCCAGTTCGGTTTATAGATGCGTTTGTTAATAAGCTAAAATAGTTTGAGCTAGGTTTTGCTTCGGCAGAACCCAAGGCTACTGGAAGGCCTGCGTATCACCCAAGGACTATGTTGAAGTTATACATTTATGGTTACCTCAACAAGGTTCAATCAAGCCGTCGACTAGAACGCGAAGCTAACCGCAATCCTGAGCTGATGTGGTTGTTGGATCGACTGGCTCCAGACTTCACAACAATCGCTGACTTTCGCAAAGATAACGGTTCGGCGATTAAAGCCTCCTGTCGGCAGTTTATGATGATCTGCAAGCAAATGAACCTGTTCGCGGAATCGCTGATTGCTATTGACGGTAGTCGGTTCAAGGCGGTTAATAATAGAGACCGTAACTTTACGAGAGCCAAGGTGAAGCGGCGCATCGAGGCGATCAATACAAGCCTAGATCGGCACCTCGGGCAGTTGGCAAGCTTCGACCGCCAGGAACAAGCAATCCCAAAAGCCAAGACCGAACACATCCATAAGCAGTTGGAGTCACTCGAGCGTCAGATGAGTGAGGTTAAAGCGATCGAGGCGCTTGTTAATGCAGCACCCGATAAGCAAATTTCGCTGACCGATCCTGATGCCAGAGCTATGTCCACCAATGCCCGAAGCTCAGGCACAGTAGGCTACAACGTACAAGCGGCAGTCGATAGTAAGCACCACCTAATCGTCGCACATGACGTCACGATGGCCATGAGCGACCGACGACAACTAACCCGAACGGCGAAGGAAGCGAGAGAAGCAACGGGCACTGAAAACCTCGAAGTGATTGCAGACCGAGGTTACTACAACATGGAAGAGATCAAGGCGACCGTCGATGAGGGCATCACGCCTTACGTGCCCAAGTCGTTAACTTCGGGCAATATAAAGAAAGGGCTGTACGACCGTCGGGATTTTATTTACATCGAGGCTGATGACGAATACCGATGCCCAGCTGACGAACGACTACCGCGACAAATGGTGACATTAGAAGGCAACAAAAACATGCTGCGCTACTGGCTGTTCTTTAGTCGCCGTTACAGGACAACAAAGCGTAGTCACCAAGACCTTTCCTTTGACGTTTAGCTCGTCTCGGGCATCGCTTCGAACTGTTTCTGGCTCATCCAGTTAGGTGGCGATTTTGGTCGTTTGATCACGATTAAATGATCCTTGCTGCCGAGTCTTTTGCCTTGTCGAAAGTCCGTGCTGCGACGTCGAGATCCATGTTGTTCAAACACACCGTCAACGCCCATTTCCTGTAATTGAGCGATCAAGAAATAGGTTGCATAAAAGGCATCTCCCAACAATACATCATTGTTTTCAAAAGTTTTTATCATAGTGCGAAGCAGAGACTGTTCATCATTTCCTTTGCCCTTCACAGGACACATCGCGGCGTCCAGTAGAGCGCCGCTTGAAAGGCAGGTGATTGCAACCACCCGACACATCGGGAAGCCGATACCCGGCTTTTAGGAGCGTGGCTGCGGATACCGATTCTGGTTTTCTGGCGTGTCGGGAAATGTCACTGTCGTGCCGTCGACTATGCGCACCCTACGTCCTTGCCAGCGCCATTTATCCGACACCTTGTAGTCAATTAATTGCCCTGTAAAGCGAGTTAGTTCCCGAACTAGAGTCACCGGCAATCTCGCTCGTGCTTTGCACTAACCACCCGTTCCCGTACTGCAGTTAGGCAGTCCGCTGATTAGCGTTGTGATGGCCGATTGGTTCACGACGTTTTGACAGGATCAGTCCGAACTCACGGCTTGTGACAAAAATAGCGAGAGCGTTTCCGTAGGGGGGAATAATCGTTCTTGATGATTCGGCAACAACGATTCGACCCAGTCGAACCAATGAATCGTTAGTATGCATAAAAGGCTGTCTCCGGCTGTTATCTGGACGTTGTTTCGTAGCTAAATCCTAACACTTGAGACAGTCTTTTTTTTGGCCTGAGTCTGGTCGTTTTTCCTTAAGTAAGCGGCATTAGGCTTTGACCGCTTAAGTTTTCTTAAGTTTATAAGCATGAAAACGATGCTTTGTTGCTGGGCATCCAGAATTAAGCACTCGATTTAGGCTGCGCATACCATGCCAACAACCCTCCCGCCATGGCGCCACTAAAATGGCCGGCCCAGCTAACGCCTGGCGAATGGCGAAATAGGCTAATAAGCAAGGTTCCATAAATAATAATTGTCAGAATTGAGATGATAATATCTTTTATTTTTCTCGTCCTAACGCCATTAACAATCAGATACGCCCAATACGCAAAGGCTAATCCTGAAGCACCGATTACCACGCCGGAAGAACTGATCAACCATGTTAAAAGCCCGGAGCCAACAACCAATAAGAAGGTGCGATAGAGATATAGCCGCTGATCTATAGCATTTAACATAGCGCCCATCACTACAAGAGGTACAGCATTCGAGAGTAAATGAAAAATATTAGCATGCAAGAATGGCGACAATAAAATGCCGAATAAGCCACTAAATGACCTTGGCCTAATCCCCAGCCAAGAGAGGTCACCGGGTATAATAACGTCGATTAAAAATACTACAAACATAATGCCAACCAATATGAGTGGCATTTGAAAACTCTTTTTTAGCACCAACTTACCTCCTTAGCGTATTTATTTTACGGACGCTAATTTAAGAAAGCTTATGACGAAGCAAATCAATGTTAGAGATAGTGTCTCGTTTGGATATCAGCATAATGCCATCCCCACTACAAACTTCATCGGCGGCAGGTTGAAGCATAACCTTGCCGTCAGTGACATAGCCAATAGGTGTCCCACAACCAACCGTTAACGCTGATGTGACAATGTCAATCCATGGTTTTGAATCGAAAGAAATGTCTTCGCGATACAGTGAATCACCTTTTGAGCATAAAAGGTCTTCAAGCACCTGTTCAGTGCCCGGGTGAACCATCGCACGAACTACTAATTCTGGGTAGGCTCTTATTGGACGAATAACGACGTCAGCCCCCGAATTTAGAAAACGCTCTCTATTTTGGTCAGCCACTGCTTCGGCAACAATACTGGCCTCTGAGCCCAATGATCTAATTTGATTTAACACGTCGAATGTCGCGCTGTCAGAGAGTGTATCACTGGGGTCGCGAGCTAGAATTAAAATATATTTTGCTTTGTCGATATTAGAGTTTTGTAGGGTTGCGATATCCTCGGCAGCTCCAGTGTTATGAAGCAGTTTTTGTTCGACTAAACTTTGCGGTAATCCCTCAGGATATTTTCTCGACAGTAAATGAACTGGTAAATCTGTTAGTTCATCGGTTGCAGCTATCTCCGTTAGCAGTCTTGAAAGGTATCGCTCCGTATCATTATTTGGTGTGTTAATAATTTGAATCTGTCCGTTCATTTTCTTCCATACCCAGAAGCCTCTGCGCTTCTTCTCTGTAATAATTACACGCCATTCGATCACTTCGGTTATTAAATTTGTGAGTACCGAAATGGCAAATATAAATAAACTAACGATTGTCGTCAGTCGGCCCCAAAAGGTTGTTGGAAAAAAATCACCATAGCCAACGGTTGTGATGGTGACCAATGACATCCACAAAGCGTCACCTGGTGATATCTTCTCGAACTGAGTCATTGCAATCGAATTGATGGCAATAAGAACCAACAATATCGCGATTAAAAAACCAATTCGTTTGCCAATACTTGAAGATAAATGCTTAGTGAGTTGCCGCTTTCGCCTGCGTCGAGCGTAAGACCCAATTCCGCGCTTTAGGGCATTCAATGGCCTTTACTCATATCTTTCGCGCAAGCAGTGTCAATTGTCTTGGTTACTTTATCAGCCGCTGCCTGCAACGCTTGCACTTCGGTTTTGACGCAATTCAATAATTCTTGCACCTTGAATAATTCTTCTTTTTTACTAACAAGGTCACTTTGCGAACGATCCTCAACGGAGAATGCCGTTGATATATCGTTTGCTATGCAATTTTTTATTTTTACCTTGTCGACATGGTCAAGCTGGTAGCGTATTGCCAGTTCAGCTAACTCTGAATCGGTAAACGAAAGACTAATACGTTTTCTAGAAGGCTCAGCGATTGTAAGCTCCAAGTGTTCACGAATAATCGCACTTGGAGTTATATGCCTTCTGGCCGCGGCTTGCCGCAAAACCGTATCGAGGTCTAAGTCGAAATCAAAGGCAATTTGAGTAGACCTGACGGCTCCACTTGAGGAAATATTGGCGGACTCTTTTGCCCACTTGTCATTTTTATCGATCAGGTCAGTTTTTTTCTTGCTAATCATGGCAAAGATAAGTATCAACAACGTTGGCTTTAACGGTCACTTCACAATAAACGTCGGTCTCTCCATCAGACCAAATTTCGATGCTCAATGAATTACGGTCATTACCACCCTCAAGCTCAAAATACGTAAATTGTTGTGAGCCATCTTTGTAAGCCGAAACCCCTTGTTCTCGACGATCCGATTCATAGTAGTACGCAATGCCATCGGCGACCGTTCTCTGGTAAGACTCGTCTATCCAAAGCTGAAGATCTTCTGGCACGTTTTCAACCGACGCTTGTAGGTTGACCTGAGACAAGCCTCCATCAAACACATTGGCAAAATCATCTTCGTCAAAAATACCAAGAACCTCAGAACGCTTTAATTTGCGACCGAATGTAATGGTGTTTTCATCGCTATCGTAGGCCGCCGAAAATCGTTGCCCAGAGGCATGCCGTAAGGTGAAATCGGCGCTTAGGTCTTCGTCATAATCGTAAGCCCCTATTTTTTCAACCGTGAGAGTTTCATCTGAAATGCCATTAGGTAAAACATCTCTAGGCTTAAATACAATGAGATCGTTAAGCTGCAAGTCTGAGAATACCGAAACAGACCGAGCCTCACGTTCTTTCTTTTTTCTACCAAACATTTATATTTCCTTTTAAAATGAAGAGGGCTCAATTTCTGCGCCTCTTCCTTTGAACAACATGGCTTATGACTTGGTTAACGAGGCTAGAATGTCATCCGCGCTGGTGCCTGTCTCGCCGATACCTGCGGCGGCTAGCTGCGAATCCAGATCGTCGGCTTTTGTTGCCTCGCTCATCCAATCGTCTGCCGCCATTTTTGCTTCAACATTTTCTTGGCGCTGCTTTACGCGGCTTTTTGCTCGTTCAATACGTTTACGATCAGAGTTAACCGACGGCGTTGAACTGATGACTTGCTGCTGCACTTTGTGAACTGCTTCGAACGTTTTCAATTGCTCTAGGTCGATCTGATCTTGCTGAAGCTGTGTTTCAAACGCTTTAACTTTAGAAAGTAACATATCAACTTGGCCAGTCAATTTATCAGCATTTTCTTTTACGCCGACTCTCTGGTTGGTTAAATCAGCCACTCGTTGAGCAGTCTTTTGAGCTAGGTCCATTTTCTCTTCGCTGACTAATTGCTTAGCTTTAGTTGTATAGCCAGCAATGTCTTCGTCGATGTCATTTACTTGTTCTTGCAACTTAATTGCCTGTGCTTTGAGATTGCGAATTGATACATATGACTTAGCAATACTAGACTTGCCATCTCGAATCTCTTGCTCGAGAATAGTGATCGCTTGGTGATCTATCATTGCTTCGCCGGCACTGCTTACATTGCCTCGTAATGCGGTCATTAAATTTTTTAAAATACTCATAAATACTCCGTTTGGGTTGTGTTAGTTTTTAAAATCAATGCTTATGCTTCGACAATGAATTCTGCGAGCGCAGCCATTAGTTCGTCGTAATTTGAGGCTTGCACTTCAAGCTCGTACATCAAATTTTCTATTGTGGTGTTAATCGCCATAGAGCCGAATAGCACATAGCGATCATCGTTTTGAATACTGACTGAAGATAAAACCATGGGTAGCGATATGGCTAATAAGGCGCGATCGAGTTCGGCAACGCGGCTTGGGGTAACGCTGGCCACTGAAAATAACGGAGTGATAGAAAGCAATTGATTCTCTGTCGCAATTAATACAATTTCGACATCAGGATTGTTGTTATTTTCGATTTTGACGTTCGAACCGTCATCACTGACCGTCGCGTTAAGAACTGAATCTGTTTTTACGCTTAGATAATTTATTTGATCCGCGATCTCTCGCAATTTCTCGTTCATAGTATTTTCTCTAGTTAGGGTTATTCACGAATACTCCCTGTTTTTTACGCCAACCATCGGAATGGTATTTGTATAAAACCGGGTTGTTTAATTGGTTCGGTTTAATTTTGTCTACATCATCGTAAAACGACTTTGGAAAGCTAAAGGCACCAATAATAAAATCTCTATCAATAAAGTCGCTGTTAATGGCCTTATTTAACTCCAAATTCTTCAATCGTTCAAATGGCGGACGACCGTTTTCAGTCGCGATTGTCCAACCCCATTCGCCAAATGACGGAACATTGGCACGATATTGATCAACCTGAAAACCGGCTTCTCTTGCGGTAACACCAATGGATAGAAAGGCGTCTTTACTGTGGTATGGACTAGTCGACTGAATAACAAGAGCGCCATCGCCACTCAGTAGCTCGGATAATTGACGATAAAAATACGCACTGTATAGCTTATTGAGGTCAGGGTGATTCGGGTCAGGTAAATCAACAACGATGACATCATAATATTGTCGTTGAGCGACCAACTGTTCAATATGCAGAAATGCATCACGATTTATCACCGAGACTCGCGCGTCGGAGAGTGCGTCTTGGTTGAGCGACAACAGCCTGTTGTTCAACCATGATGGAGCCAACTCATCTTGGCCAGTGAACAGCTGAGTCATTGCTGGATCTAAATCTACAAGCGTAATTGAATCAGGCTGATATCGTAGAATTTCACGTGCGGCTAGACCATCACCACCGCCAATAACAAGCACATTCTTCTGGCGAGCTGATATTTCCATGGCCGGCGACACCAACATCGCGTGGTACAGGTTTTCGTCGGCAGACGAAAACTGCAAACGGCCATTAATGTACAAATTCAAAATCGACTGATTGGTTCCGCCAACGATTCGAGAAGTGATCACTATGTTCTGAAATCGAGTGTTATTTGCGTACACAACTTTATCGGTATACAGCATGCTGTTCATCGAATTGATCCAGGCACTGCCATTGATCAAAACGGTAATCAGCAGCATTCCAACCACAATTTTCAAAAACACCAATACCGTTACATATCGAATTTCCTTCCAAAAAGAAACCGTAAATACAGCGCCAATAATGAGGTTTAGAAGTGCCGTTGAGGCTGCCACGACGACAATCGGTTGTGATAGGCAGAACATTACCCATATCACTGCGCCTATGCCACCGCCAATGTAATCAAAGCCATACACCGTTCCTGCATTATTGGAAATATTCTCGTAAAGGTCTTCACGAATTCGCGCAATTAAGGGAATCTCCATACCAACGAAGAAACCTAGTATGGCTCCTATAACAAAAGGCACAACTTTGGCAATCTCACGCAAGGCATAAACAGGCCCACCATTAGCGACAATACTGGGGTCGAGACCAAAAGTTTGTTGAAGCTCCGACGGTAAAACAAATGCATATGAGACAACAGCGGCCATTAACAGTATGGATGCGCCTCCCACAGCCGAAATGATCGCTTCTAACCAAGCAAAACCTGAATAGGGGTTTTTAATGGCTCTAGCAAAAAAAGCGCCCACGCCCATTGACGCTACCATGACACCTATCATTCCGTAAACGGCGGTGTCGAGGGTGCCAAGTACGCGCCCAGCATAATGAGCCAACAAGTACTCGTATACGATTCCGCAAGCGGCTCCTACTGTCATGATCGACAGTAGGAGAACGTCTTGACGTCTGCGCAGTGTTTTTGTTGTCATTTGCTGCACTTTTAACTGATCAATTTTTACTAGGCAATGTAGGCCGTGGCCATGAATGCTAAGCCTACAAACAAAGCGGCTTCGACAGCGGCAACACCAATGTTGTTTTGATGATCAACTTCTTCCACCACATTGACCTTGAACAACACAATGGGTAAGAAAATTCGATAACCAAGCCAGACAAGAATTGTTAAGCCTAAGGCCGTACCTAACCATGATAGCGCAATCGCTGCTAATGTTAAGTCTGCACCATCAATGACCATACTGGTTGCGCTAACAACGATCCCTGTTGCCAGTAGTTGGCCGGCATAACGAATCGCAATCGCCGTATTACCAGACTCAATGGCTTGCTGCCATGTACTCGCTGCATCAATACCTTTCTCTGAATTCTTTGCGTTACGCATGGAGTAAATTACTGAGCGAATAATCACTACCATGGCTAGTACCAGTTGAGAAACCGCAAAGACAACAAGTACCGGAACAATTCCATCTAAACCATCGGAGTCTATCCAAGTAATCGTTTTCTTAGCTATTAGTCCAACAATGGCCATATTAGTGGCAACAACAATCGCCGCAGCCATATTTCCACTACGAATCTCTTTTGCTAAGGAGACACCACGGATAACCAGTTTGTCTTGAATCAAAACGCCTGCAATCATCATCGCATAGCCTAAAATACCATAGACAATCAGGCTCATAATTTCTTCACTGATGACCGCCATCGACTCTCCGGACATAACACCAGTCAGCATTAATATGAGGCCTAAGGCACCACCCGCAATGGACACGCCAAAGGCGGCATTATCGGTTTTATCTAGCTCTTGTTTGGCGTCAACACCGAGGTATTTTGCCAATATAAAGCGCACTGGTAATACGAATGCGATAATAATTAGAATGTTTACAGCAAGGGTATAAAATTGATTTAGTTCCATGACTTTATCCTCTATTTACCGCCGAACGAAGAACGTCCGCGGCTCGATGATCTTGAGTTGTAACTACTTGATCGTGACGACGTATTAACCGCCGTTGATCTAGCGTTGCCGCTTTGTGTTTTGGCATAAGAGCTTGTTGTACCAGCACCACTGCTCTTGCGCGCATAGGACGATTTAAACGTGGGCTTGGTGCCGCCAGCCGACCCTTTCAGCGTCGGCTTTGATCGAGCGTAAGAACTCTTAAACGTTTTTCCTTGCGACGAGTATTGCTTCTTGGTTCGTTGTAAGGCCTGATTTTGATTAGCCCGGCCTGATGTCGATGAATATGTATTGCGTCCATAGTCATGGTAGTAAGATGGTCTTCTATTATTAGACCAGCCGCCGTAAGACATTGGGCTCGAAAACAGTCGAGAGAACATCGCATACTGCCCATAGAACGCCCAGAAGCTAGTGCCATTAGAGCGTTGTTGCCACTGCCCATAGTTGGTATTGCCAACATATTCAGACCCTATCGGTGCCGATGCCTGAGCCTCTCCTGAGTATTCCAGTTCGCGCAGCTTGGGCAAGTCCCCATCGGTGAAGTCAGATAACACGTTGATGGCATCAACTAACATCGCGTCGTAATCCTTAGTCGCTGAGTTAATATTATCTAATTCAGTGGTTAGACTCTGCGCAGTTTGTATGTCGTCTAAAACCGTCGTTATTTTTTTACGGGCGGTTTCAAGCCTAGTTTTTATTGATAAGTAGGTGGGTCCACGAACAGACCCTTCAGATGCCAGAACATCAATAATATCTTTAAATTCAGGCTTTTTGCTTGTAGCCGCCGCGGCGTATGACTTCAATACCACCGCGTTAGTGATGGTTCCATTATTAAGGCTAGTAGTCAGATAATTAAAGCTATCGGTCGCAAGACCTTCACTGATATCCAAGGCATTTTTTAGCTTTGTTTTTCGATCTATTTGTGGAATGACATTTCCACATGCGGACAAAAATATGCCGAGTATGAACATGACTAGTAATTGGCGAACTGGCATTGCTTCTCCTGTTTTTTTGGTTAAGCTAATTTAGTTAGGTTTTTTGCAACGTATGGTCAATAACTCTGACCATACTGCTGCATATGTGTGTTGAAGTGAAGAGAGTGTCGCCCGAGGTCATAATATGACACAATAGCGATCGCCACGCCAACTTTATTTGACATATTATGTCATATAGTGATTCCCATAAAAGATCGAACATAGAGACTTTAAACAGGGCTCGTATCATAAACGAGTTGAGACTCAATCGCTAAATTGAGATTATTTATTCATGGATTCGTTATGCCAGCAGTATTCGCGATCAATCGTTATGCCTGTTAGAAATGCCTTATGCTGAGAATTAAGGATGGCGGCGTGCCTTTGCTAATGGCTTAAAAGGGCAACGAGCCCTCTTCAACGTTACTCTTCAATTAGGCAGAACCATATTCACAAAGGCTATTTGGCAGTTTCAAGAAAAATAATATGTTTGCCCGTAATATGAAAATATTTCGGTACGATGCCGATTAATAAAACGGCTAAACCCCACAAGGCTGCCTAATGTATAAATTAAGGTAATTATAACAGTGCTCTTAGCTATTACTTCTAATGTACTTGCTAATCAAGAGGACACATATGGATACCTCAATAATAGCAAGCCAAGCGATGCCACAAACCAGATAAATTCTGGTTTTAATTAGAACTCAAACACTAAATGGATTGTCTCAAGCAAGATAAAACTGGGTTGCGCTGACATAGTTACGGCCTCGTTATAGCGGCATTGTTGCCGCCGCACCCTAATGAAGATCCGCACCCGAAAGGCCTAAACACCCACGCGGTTTTATTTCAAACCTTGTCCAGAACAGGCTCGATTTGGGTGCGGTGTGCAGCACGGGACTAACCCTTTAACTCATCATGCTATTGGCAACTCCGTTGGTGGTTGATCGGTAATATTTTCTGCCTATTCTATACAGGCATTGGGCGTTGCATCTCGCGTTTCTGTCGCAATACCCAAGCCAATATTATCAAGCGATTGGCTACAGCGACGACAGCAATATTGTCTCCACGGCGTTTCTTTATACGCGATGCCCAACGACACAAGGCATCGTCTGGTCGTTTATTACAGAACATCAATAGCGCTCTTGCGCCATG
>JBKEFT010000002.1:0-287489 GCA_046709645.1 Arenicella sp. | reverse complement strand
GCGAAAAATACAGGCCGAAAAGAACAAAGTGTAGCCACTTTACTATAAAATAACCTGACTGCTTGAAAGCAAGGTGCAGGTGGTCACGCTACGCAAAATTAGGCGGTCACGTTCGCAAAAATACGCAGCTGGAACCTTATGACTATCTTCACTATGTTTTAAAGCATATTGCTGGCGCCATAGGCTGATTTATTGGCGCTTACGACACAGGTTAACGGGGTAGTCGTTAACAGCAAGAAGACAAGATGACTCTAAATAGAAGTTTTACAGAATCAAAAAAGTGGCCACGCTACGCAAAATTAGGTCGCCACGCTACGCAAAATTAGGTCGCCACGCTACGCAAAATATGCCGTGGAAGTCTCTCGAACTTAGTGCCCAATGAAAAGCCGCTCCAAGGGAGCGGCTTAGACACAAAACATCGCAACCCCTGTCACGTTCACCATCCTAGTGCTGCTTTGATGGGAGTATTATAATCAAGCAATACAATCGCTGCCTCACCTAGTCGGGTGGTATTTGCTTATTGAGTCACATGGTGCGGTTGCTTGATCGCCTACATTACAGCACAAACGACGTCCGTTTTTTTCGTGTTGGTACTCGCAATCAAGGTCAAACGGCTGCACCGTTCGGTCAACGTCACTAACACCCCTATGTGTCCTTTTCCGATGACCGTGTCAGCCTCCCAATCTCCTAACCGCGTTTTTAACTTAACGACTTTCGGCCTGTGTTCAATGCCAACCCGATTGCGTAGGTGGCCCCGTAAATCACCGGTACTTGATCGTCGTTTATAGCGCTTGTGACGTAAGTGTTTATGCTGATTGCCGCCATTGGGCCTTGTCTTTGCGTGTGAACGCATAAATAACCGCAGGCACTACATAAGCTTGACCTTCGAGCTTTAAGCGACCTTGGACTTGCTCAGGGCTCCAGTCCAATCTTAACTTATTGATGATTACTGTCTTGAGTGCTGGCGTCAACTTTATTGCCTTCGGCTTGGACGCATGGCGCTGCTCATACGAGTGCTGAGCTTGTTTGGTGCGATAACCCCGTAAGCTCTAGTTACGTTTAAGTTCACGATTGATTGTACTGGCATGTCGACCAAGCTCTGACGCGATCGATAGGGTCGAAAATTCTGCTTTCGCGTAGGCCTTTACCTGATATCGTTCATCAATGGTCAGATGGGTATCGTGTTGACTCATAGTCACCTCATTATGTTTTTAGTCGAACCAATGAGTATACCCTCTGACTCATACTTTCAATAAAGCGTACTAGTGACTAAAATCCGCGACTCTTTACTTCAACATATCGAACACTAATACTACTTAACTTTGGTTTCCTATAATTCGTACGGGCATCTTAACAATGCGATTAATGAAATTTGAGCGAGAACGCTCAATCGGGCCAGTTATTTCAAATTTGATATCCCGATTTATAACTTCCTCAAAAAAAAGTCGTATCTCTAGCTGTGCAAGACCGGAACCTAGACAGAAATGCTGTCCATGTCCAAACGACAAATGCTTATTTTTCTCTCGTTCAATATTAAATACATCTGGATTTTCAAATACATCTTCATCGCGATTTCCGGACGCAAAACACATAACCACCCTATCGTTCTTACGAATAAGCTGTCCATTGAGTTCATAATCTTTTGAGGCGGTTCGTCTAAAGTAATTAACGGGAGTATCCCATCGAATCATTTCATCTACTGCTCGATCAAGAAAGCTCACATTAGAATAAAGTTTGTCTGCTTGCTCGTGATTAATAGAAAGCTCATGAACTGCAGTTGCTAATGCACTAGCAGTAGTATCAAATGCACCAATCATTAGCGACCAATAGTAATTGAGGAATTCTTTTTCAGTAATTGCGCCCGAATTTTCAAACTTCATATTCGCAATGGCGGAGAGTATGTCGTCAGTTGGCACATCTCTTTTTGACCGGAATGCCTTAACGCCATACTCGTATAACGATACAAGTTCACTCGCAGCTAGCGATTTAATAGAGTGGTATTCACGATCTTTGATGGTGATACAATGCACCCGATTAAACACTTCTCCCCAAAGTGTCGCTGAACCAAGGTCTTTTTCATCAATACCTAAAACGTCTTGATAAACAGCTCGTACAGGGAGTGGCGTTGCTATTATTTCTACGAAATCAAACGTCTTAAGTTTCTCGGCCTGATCGAGTATGTCAACAACTCTAACTCTGATCGAATCCTTTAATTTTTTCATCGCGGAGGTGCCAAACATCGGCATCAACGGGCGTCGAAGTTTAGAGTGGTCTGGGTCATCGAGGTGTGCAAGACCGTCATAAAACATTTCATACATAGGATCTGCTGATCTAATAGTATCTTCTAATACAGTTCCAGCGTTTGAAAAAAAAATCTTAGGCTGCCTTCCTACCTCACAAATATCTTTGTACTTTGTCACCAGCCAAAACCCTTGACGCTCTGAAGGGGCCGGCATTGAATGCCAAGATACAGGTTCATGTTTACGTAGATACTTAAATGCTTCGTAAGGTGTTCCCTTTGCAAACATATCAAGATCAAAAAAATCGAAATCATTCATAATATAATGTGGTTATTTTAAAATGCCATTTTCGGGATTGGTTGTATACACTAACAGTCATATCAAGGAAGTAAATATTTTGTCATTCCAATTTCGCTACCTCACGTGCTCAATCATTATCTTGATCAAAGGTGTTTAAAACCCACTTAATCTAAATAACTATTCTAGCGACCTAAGGTAACACTACCTCGTCTTAAAATGACAAATATTTTCGGAGAAGATAATGGCTACGGCGAATCATCAAGCTAGCCGGTCAAATGAGCAAATCGTCGCTGCTTTGCGTCCCTGTTGCGCGCTTAAGTTTTAGTAGGTTAATAATATAGTCGTAACGCGCATTAAATATGTTTCGACTAGCCTAATAAAAGATACGATTGGCAATCAACATATTTACTAAATCCCGGGAGCCTAAATCATAACTTACGTATGGTGTGATCTTCCAGCGCCTGCATCAATTGCTGATAAGTTAACTTACGTTGATAACTGAGACGACCACCTATGTATATTGACACTCATAAGTTAAGCACGACACCGTTAGAATGATTTTCGCTAGTAAACAGATCGCCATTTCAATGAGCATTAATTTTATCGTCATTAATTCTTGCCGTCAAATCTATCTATCTAAGTCTTTCCCCCCAAATCCCGATATAGAACCCCAAAGCGTTTAAAGTATTCTTGGAATCAGTCGAAATGACTACTTTCGGAATTGTTCACCTCGATCCTCAGATATAACTTATTAAAACGAAGAAAGCCTGTCAGTGGCGGCCTAGATGTGATTATCAAACGGGAAAATTTCTATACGCTCTTGCCTAGTCGCATTCCTTTGCTTGGCTGCAGTTGATTGAAGAATAGCCTCAACTTATTTCAGAACGGGACAGCGGCCACAAAAAAGCCAGCGTTGAATCGGCTGGCTTTAATATTTGATTTGTTTGCTACGGTTTAGTGATTAAGCGCGTCGAAAATAGTTTGTCTAATATCATCGACCGAGCCTACGCCTTCGATCTTGGTGTACCTAGGGGCTTCAGCGGCGCTGCTTTGGGAGAAGTCGAGGTAGTATTTGATCAGCGGTTCTGTTTGCTCATGATAGATGTCTAAACGCTTTTTGACAGTTTCTTCTTTGTCATCTTTTCTCTGCACCAATGGCTCACCACTAACATCGTCGATGCCTTCTTGTTGCGGAGGGTTATAAATCACGTGATAAGTTCGGCCCGAGCTTAAGTGCGCGCGGCGGCCGCTCATGCGTTTGATGATTTCGGCATCGTCTACGCTGATTTCAACCACGTGATCGATATCTATGCCAAGTTCGCGCATGGCGTCGGCTTGTGGAATGGTTCGCGGAAAGCCATCAAGTAAGTAGCCTTTCTCACAGTCGCTCTCAGCAACGCGGTCTTTTACCATGCCGGTAATGATTTCATCCGAAATCAAACCGCCAACGTCCATGATTTCTTTTGCCTTTAAGCCTAACGGTGTACCTGCTTTTACCGCTGCGCGGAGCATGTCGCCAGTGGATACTTGAGGAATGCCGAATTTTTCTGTAATGAAGGTGGCTTGTGTTCCTTTTCCAGCACCGGGGCCGCCAAGAAGAATAAGTCGCATGTTTTTGCCTTTGATGAATATAACTTGAACCGCAGCGGGCGCGTAAAAAACTCGCCACTCTGCGAAAGGCCACATAACTTATCATAAAACGTGACGAATGCATAAGGTTGACGCGCTCAAGCTTTGCTTGGCTCGGTGATTAACAATCGTGCCTTAGCGGCCGAAAAAAGTGACCCCTTTGTGCTATCAGGCTACTATATAGCTACGATCTAAGCATATTCGCAATAACTAAATTTTAAATAGGCAGCTAATTTCCGTGACCACCGCAAATAACGACTATTACGCCGCGCAATACCCAATTGATGCATTGGCGACGGTTCAGGGCTTGGATGTGATTAATACTCATGATGCCAGCACCCTTGATGAAGCGTTCCGCGAGCGCGTGCGACGCAGTAGCGAAGGCATCGCTTACAGCCAATTTAATCAAAAAACAGACACTTGGGACAGCTACAGCTGGGCTGAAATAGCACAGCAGGTAGAGCGTTGGCAGGTGGCGTTTCGTGAGAGTGGCTTAGAGAAGGGCGACCGAGTAGCGATTTGTTACGTTAATAGCGTTGAATGGGTCATATTTGATCAAGCTGCATTGCGTTTGGGCTTAGTCGTGGTGCCGTTGTACCTCGCCGATCGTGCCGATAATGTCGCCTATGTGATTGGTAACTCAGGGGCTAAATTAGTCCTGTTTGAAGATAGCCGTAGCTGGGAGTCGGTCAGTAAAACGGATGAAGACGTATCGTGTATTGAACATGTTCTGATCTTTTCAGGCACGGCTCAGAACAACGTCAGCTTAGTCGACAGCTGGTTGCCAGAGCACGGCAAGCATTTTGAGCGTGGCGTTGTCTCACCCGATGATTTGGCATCAATCGTGTATACCTCTGGTACTACGGGGCGACCCAAAGGGGTAATGTTATCGCACCGCAATATGCTGGCAAATGCTTATAGTGGAATGCGCAGTGTGCCGCTTAAACCGAGCGACCGACTATTATCATTCCTGCCGTTGTCACACACTCTCGAGCGTACTGTCGGTTACTATGCCGCACTAATGAGTGGCAGTGCGGTAACCTTCAACCGCTCCATTAAAGAGCTTTCGCAAGACATACTTCAGGTAAAGCCAACCGTAATGGTCTCGGTGCCACGCATATTCGAGCGAATCCACAATCAAATTTATTCTGGCTTGAGCGAAAAAAGTAGCTTTCAGCAATGGATATTCAGAACCGCGATTAACATCGGTTGGCGACGTTTTGAATACCAGCAAGGCCTGCAACCGTGGCACCCTAAACTACTTTTTGCCGCTATATTTGATGTCTTGGTTGCCAAAAAAGTGCGCGCCAAACTCGGCGGATCGCTGGAGTTTGTGATTGTCGGCGGCGCCCCGTTGACCGAGCAAGTGGCTAAGACCTTCATTTCCTTAGGCATTCCATTGCTTCAGGGTTATGGCTTGACTGAATCTAGCCCAGTTGTCAGCGTCAACACCGAGCAGCAGAATCGTGTTAATTCGATTGGTTTATTGCTCCGGGGGGTAAGTATCAAAATTGCTGAAAATGATGAGCTTTGGGTAAAAGGCGAAAACATCATGATGGGCTATTGGAATAACCCCGAAGCGACCGCTGAGGTTATTGTTGAGCAAGATGATTGCCGTTGGTTGCGCACTGGCGACCGTGCGTCAATTGATAAAGATGGTTTCTTGCGCATCATCGGTCGAATTAAAGATATTTTGGTGCTCGCGAATGGCGAGAAAGTACCGCCGCCGGACATTGAGGCAGCTATCGCGCGCAACACATTGTTCGAGCAAGTCATGGTTGTTGGCGAAGGAAGGCCGTTTTTATCCGCCTTGGTGGTGCTAAATAAATCGCCTGAGAACCAAGCCCGAGAACAATACACCAAGGATTTTCAAGCATACCTTTTAAGCTGTATCGCCGAGCAAATGGATGATTTTCCTGGCTATGCGACCATTCGCAAAGTGCATATCTGCCAGCAAGAGTGGACCGTCGAGGCCGGCCTGCTGACTCCAACCTTAAAGATAAAACGGGCTAAGGTGTCTGAACATTACGCCGATGAGATTGCGCAATTATATGTTGGTCATGGGGTTCATGCGTCGTGAGTAATTGGCTCTACATTATTGTTGTTAGCTTTCTACTACTTGCCTGCGACAACGAACCTCAGGTAGACGCAGATCGGAGCACATTCGTACCAACGGCGAGCTCGCATGCAACAGCCACAAATACAAATGGCCGCACTAATGTAGGCGCGATTAAAGATTATAAGACGGCGCGGCCATTGCTCTGGAGCGTGGTCTATCGCAATGGCGGCGAAACGCTTTATTGCGGCGAGCGCTTCGACAGCCAACATCGCAAAGGTTACAACGTTGAGCATGTATTCCCAATGTCGTGGGCAACTAATGGCCTAAACTGTGGCAAGCGTAAACAATGCCGAGCTCGAAGCGAGGAATTTAATCGCATAGAGGCTGATTTGCATAACCTGTTTCCGTCGCGATCTGATGTTAACCAAGACCGATCAAGTCATCGTTTTGGTGATGTGCCCGGCGAGTCGCGTCGCTACGGTAGCAAATGTGATTTTGAGGTTAGCGAGCGTAACCGCGTTGCTGAGCCAGCGCCCGATAAGCGAGGTGAGGTAGCGCGGGCGATGTTTTACATGGCTGATCGCTACAAACCTGAGGGGCTGGTATTGTTTAAAAAACAAGCATTGTTACTAGAAGGCTGGCACAGAGCTGATCCGCCTAGCGACGAAGAGCGCCGGCGCAACGACGTGATCGAGACCTTACAGGGTAACCGTAATTTATTTATAGATTCGCCCGAGGAGTTGCATCGATTAGTCAAAGCAGGGTATTTTTTCAACTAACTTTTCCAACTAACGGGGCTTGGCAAAAAAATGCACTAAATGCGCTCGGTAGCCAGTATGCTATAACTAGGTTATCTGGGTCACTCTTCTTTACGACATTCGAGGCAGTCGCTATGAAAAAACGAAACATCACTCTTCCGTTAATCGGAATTTTAAAAGCGGCAATTCCTCTCATTTTTTTGGCTGGCCTTAGTGCTTGCGGCGATAGCGGTGTAAGAGTGACCACCGAATTTCGCAGTGCTCAAGGCGTAAAAGAGGGCGCTAAGGTCTATTTTGAAGAGCGCGGTGTTGGCCAAGTGGTCGCTATTGACGAGCAAGGCTCGGGTTCACAAGGTTCGGGTTCACAAGACTCGGGTTCAATAGTCACCATGATGATTGACCCGCAGGCCGCCGAAACCATCGACCCAGGGTCAGCGGTGGTGATTAATCGCATCAAGCCAGGCACGCCGCTTGAGATCTACGCCAGTGCCTCGGCGACGCAATTGGGTCTGCAAGACGGCCAGCAGCTAAAAGGCTTAGACTCAATGATCGAATTGGTCGCGTGGTCGCTTGGCGATGCGTTTCAAGCTGGCTCTGGCGAATTATCAGGCTATGTTGATTCGTTCCAACAATACCTGCAAAGTGACGAATTTGAAGAAGACCGCGCTCAGGTCGAAGCTGGCGTTAAGGAAATGGCCTTAGTCGCAAGCACGGCGCTAAAGACGGTAGAGCAAGACCTCGCCGCGGCAATGAATGAAATGACTGTGTCGGAAGATGATCTGGCGCTAGCGATTCAACAATTAGGCGACGAGTTGTCACCAATAGCAGAAGAAATGGCAAAGAGCGGCACCGACTTAATGTTCGAACTAGAGAAATTCACTCAGGGTTTAGACAACGCCACCGCCGAAGAGCAAGCCGCTGGTCAACGGCTAATAGAGAGCATAATCGCAACCATAGAGACGCTAGATGCCGCGGCAGAGCGTGGCGCTCAACGGTCGGTCGATGAGGTCGAGTAAGGTTTTGATGGCGTTCTACGGTCGGTTTTAAATCGACCCTGCTAAGGTCTCTTAATAGCAGTCATCATTCGTTTCTTTTACTCAGTGCCTTGCTCAACAGTTTTTCGAACCGGCTTAACGGCGAAATAATAAAATTTTCAAATTTAAGCTTCTTCGCCTTAGTAGTGGTTTGCAACTTGTTATTTAGAATTTTCAGTTGAACGGTCTGCACCCCTAATGGTGTTTCATTCGGCTGGTAAGTTGTACCGATCTTATATAGCTTGTTTTTCTCAGCGTTGAACTCAATGTGCGCTCCCATGATAAGTGAGACTGGCTTGCCTTGCGAAAACTCAAAGAGACGCTGAATACTCGCCCTATAGGCAGACCAATTCTTTACTCTAATAGAGCCGGGATAGAGCGAGTCGCCGCTTAGCAACCATTCGGTTTGTGGGTCATAAATAGCGATGCTCTGCTCTTGATGCCCAGGTATCGGTATTAACGTGAGTATCCTGCCCCCTAAGTCTATTGAGCTTTGCTCATTTGGCCAATCGTTTAAGCCTAGTTGAGCCGCCAGCGCTTGGCCATTGGTAGCCACCACCTCGACGCCAGCTTTGCCGAGAAACTGAGAATCTCCTTTGGTATGGTCGCTGTGGCTATGAGAATGAACCACTAACACCTCAGGTTTGCCATTAATACGACCGCCTTGTTGTTCAATAAGTGACTCAACCGTTTGATAAATAGGCGAGAGCTCAGGCGATTCATTGGCTCCAGTGTCAACTACCAGCACTTTATCGGTACCGAATAATACATAAATGAAGGGGGCTTCAAAGGTGACACATTTATTCTGGCGTAGCACATAGGTAGATGCATCGGCTTGCATCACCTGTATCGCCGGGTTGCTATCTTTTTTGCACGACTTTGCTCCGTGCAGCCATGTGGCGGTGGCTAAATCAGCGTAGCGCTGTTTTGGGGCATTATCAGCAACGTTTGGGGGGCCGGCATTAGCAATAGCGGGCAGCAAGAAAGCAACAATGATGATGAACAGCGAAGATTTGATGAGCATTAGAACTCCAATGTAGTCAGGCAATGATATTTACCTAGTATTAGATGCGTGAACCTTTGAGGTGGATTCAATTAAATAGTCCGTGTTAAGAATATTTAAACTTGTCATACTAGACCAAATACATAAGCAGTTACGATAAAGATGGCGATTAAAAAGACAGAACTCTATTCCTCCCTGTGGGCAAGCTGTGATGAACTACGTGGCGGCATGGACGCCTCGCAATACAAGGATTACGTACTTACCTTCTTATTCTTAAAGTACGTCTCAGACAAATACCTCAATCAACCCAACAAAGCCATGATTGTGGTGCCAGCAGGCTGCTCGTTTGCCGACATGGTTAGCCTGAAAGGCGATAAAGAAATCGGCGAAAAACTCAATATGGTGCTTGATGGCATAGCCGAGGAAAACGAGCTGCCTTGGCTTGCTAATAAAGATAACGACTTCAACGATGAAGAGCGCTTGGGCAAAGGCAAAGAAATGGTCGATAGGCTTTCCAAGCTAATCGGCATATTCGAAGGGCTGGATTTTGCCAGCAACAGCGCCCAAGGCGATGACTTGCTCGGTGATGCCTACGAATACCTTATGCGTAACTTCGCCACCGAATCGGGCAAAAGCAAAGGCCAGTTTACACTCCGGCAGAAGTCTCACGCATTCTCGCCAAAGTGGTGGGTATCACTAAAGAAACCACACAAGATCAAACCGTATACGACCCCACCTGTGGCTCTGGCTCCTTATTATTAAAAGCCGCTGATGAAGCCGGTAATGGCCTGAGTATTTACGGGCAAGAAAAAGACGTTGCCACCACCGCGCTGTGCCGCATGAATATGATACTGCATAACAATGCTGATGCTGAGATTGCGCCCGGAAACAGTAGTACCCTAGCTGACCCTGAGTTTAAACAGGATAACCGTGCGCTGAAGAGGTTCGACTTCGCGGTTGCTAAACCACCGTTCTCATCTAAAAATTGGATGAATGGTTTCTTGCCAAAAGAAGATAACTACGCCCGTTTTGAATACGGCATCCCGCCGGAGAAAAACGGTGACTACGCCTTTTTGTTACACATTCTTAAATCCCTAAAAAGCACTGGCAAAGGTGCCGTTATTTTGCCCCACGGCGTACTGTTTCGAGGCGGTGCCGAAGGCACTATACGTCGCAACCTGATTAAACAGGGTTATATAAAAGGCATCATCGGGTTACCCGCTAACTTGTTTTACGGCACTGGCATTCCCGCTTGTATTATCGTCATCGATAAAGCCGGAGCGAAAGCACGATTGGAGAACGCCCAAAGCGCCTGCGGCGGTCGCGCTAGCGACAGTATAAAAAGCGGCATCTTTATGATCGACGCCAGCAAAGGCTTTATGAAAGACGGCCCCAAAAACCGCCTACGCGATCAAGACCTGCACCAAATCGTTGATGTCTTTAACCATCAAATCGAGCAACCCGCATACAGCCGCATGGTCAGTTTTGACGAAATTGAAGGCAATGATTACAACCTCAATATTCCGCGCTATATCGACAGCAGCGCGGCGGAAGACCTGCATGATCTGAGCGCTCATCTTAGCGGTGGCATCCCCAATGCCGATATAGAAGCCCTGGATAACTATTGGCAGGTATTCCCCAGCTTGCGTAAAACCTTGTTTGCCCCGTTAAATGATGGAAAACGACAAGGTTATAGCCAAGCGCTGGTGAAAGCGGCTGAAGTTAAAAACACCATCCTTGAACACCGCGAGTTTAAACAGTTTGCCGAACTTGGCATTGCCATCTTTCATCAATGGAAAGCGCAGGCCCAATTGGCCGATCTGAATCAAGATGACCTGCCTAAAGCCGTGATTCATCGTATCTCCGAAAACCTGTTAGCCGCCTACACACAAGCGTCGTTGCTTGACCGTTACGACATGTACCAGATCATCATGGATTACTGGGCAGAAACCATGCAGGACGACATTTACTACATTACCCAAGATGGCTGGTCAGCGGCGAATAGCATTCGTGAATTGGTGGTAAAAAAAGGCGAGAAGCAGAAGGAAGCTCCCGACCTAGTTATCAATAAAGCCAAATACAAAGCCGAAGTTATTCCGCCTGCGCTTATTGTTAAACGCTTCTTTGCTGAACAACAAGCGCAGCTAGATATCCAACAAACCACAGTCGATACCAGCACCCAAGCTTTAGAAGCCTTTATAGAAGAGCACGCGATTGAAGGCGGGCTGTTGGAAGAAGCCACGAACGACAGCGACAAAGTCAACAAAGCCAGCGTTGCCGCCCGATTAAAAGCAGCGACAGATCAGCAAGAGATTGACGCACTCAAACAAGCCAAGGGCTTATTAGAAGCAGAAGCCGCCCATAAGAAAACCGTCAAAGACACGCAAGCCGCACTGGATAAAAAAGTGTTGGCACAATACCCCAAACTCACCGAAGAGGAGATCAAAACTCTAATCGTTGAAGATAAATGGCTCGCCACTTTGCAGGCAAATATTATTGCTGAAATCGAGCGCGTTACCCAACAACTGGCCAACCGGGTAAAAACTTTGGAAGAACGATATGCCGAACCTTTGCCAGCTTTAACCCAGAGCGTCGCAGTGCTTAGTGCTAATGTGGATGCGCATTTGAAGAAGATGGGGTTGCAGTGGTGAGTGGTGTGAGGGAGCAACAAGTGCCGAACGGGTATAAGCAAACTGAATTGGGTATTATCCCTGAAAGCTGGAGTGTGGCGAGTATTGGTTCTATTGGTCGATTTAAAAATGGTATCAATAAGGATGGTGATAGTTTTGGTCATGGATATCCCTTTGTTAACTTAATGGATGTTTTCGGAAAAACGTCCATTGGAGCAATTGAAAATCTTGGTTTAATTGATTCAAATGATGTTGATAAAAAGGAGTACGACTTAAGAATAGGGGATGTTTTATTTATTCGGTCATCGGTCAAGCCTTCTGGTGTAGGGCTAACTGCTGTTGTTAAAGAAGATTTAGTGGGAGCGGTTTATTCTGGGTTTTTAATTAGGTATCGCAGTGATTCAAAACTAAGCACTGAATTTAAAGAATACTGTTTTTATAACAATGATTTCCGAAAGAGAATTGTTGCTGCGAGCTCTGTTAGTGCAAATACAAATATCAACCAGGACAACCTGAAGCAGCTTTTACTTGTATATCCACAATCTTTAGAGGAACAAACCGCCATCGCCAACGCGCTCTCTGATGTCGATGCCCTAATCACCTCACTAGAAAAACTCATCACCAAAAAACGCGCGATCAAAACCGCCGCTATGCAACAACTGCTCACTGGCAAAAAACGCCTACCACCGTTTGATCAGATTCATACCGGTTACAAACAAACCGAGTTGGGTGAGATTCCGGAGGATTGGGAGATTAATAACTTCGCTGATATAGCGGCACCAAAAAATAGCCGGATAAACCCCAAGGTTACAGGCGGTAAAGAATTTTGTATCGAGTTAGAGCATGTTGATCAAGGTACAGGAACGGTAAATGGCAGTAGTTTGACTACTTCCGAATCATCGTTGAAAAATGTATTTACCGAAGGTGATATATTGTTTGGG
The DNA here is from genome assembly GCA_046709645.1 of Arenicella sp. GTDB lineage: Bacteria > Pseudomonadota > Gammaproteobacteria > Arenicellales > Arenicellaceae > Arenicella. The sequence goes on along the minus strand of JBKEFT010000002.1, from coordinate 274,895 downwards.
AAGTTGAGGTCTTATCTTAGAAAGTATTGGCGAGCTGATAGGAGTGGAGTTTGCTCAACTGAGATATGGGTTTTAAAAGCTAATGAACAGCGTGCTATACCTCCATTCATTTTTCAAACTGTTCAAACTGATGATTTTATAGACTGTACTAGCGAGTCTTATGGTACGCATATGCCTAGGTCAGACTGGAAAATTGTCAAATTCTTTCTTGTTGCTACTCCAAGTATTGATGAGCAAATTTCTATAGCGAGTGTATTATCAGATATGGATCAGGAAATTATAGCGTTGAGCAATCGCCTAAACAAAACCCAAAAACTCAAACAAGGCATGATGCAAGAGCTGCTCACAGGGAGAACTCGACTAATATGAGCGAATCGCAGCATAGGGAATGGAAGGCATCTTGGCGAGATGAATATCTTAAATGGATTTGTGGTTTTGCCAATGCGGAAGGCGGTGTATTAACGGTTGGGCGCGGTGATAAGGGTAAGGATGTGAACTTGCCTAAGCCTGTGTATCAACACAATGCCCTTGACTTTGAAGTGACGCTCTTTGGAAAAACCCTAGCCAAAACAAACGGAATAGCTACCCAAGAAACTACCCAAGAAACTACCCAAGAAACTACCCAAGAAAAAATACTGACTCTTTTAAGAGAAAATCCATCGATAACACGCAAGGCTCTGGCTGAAGAAATAGGCATTACGCCCGATGGTATTAAATACCATTTAGACAAGTTGAAAACATCAGGGACTATTCAGCATATTGGGCCGACTAAAGGCGGCCACTGGCAAGTGTTGGGAGACGATAAATGAGCGCTATAGGTCAAAAGGAACGCGCTACACAAAACAGAGTAGTTAAGCTTTTCCAAAATCAGTTGGGTTACGACTATTACGGTGATTGGCAAGACCGAGCGAATAACTCCAATATTGAAGAAGGCTATTTGACTGATTGGTTGGCTAAGCGGGGTGTTGAGAGTGGGCTGATTACCAATGCCTTACGCCAGTTTAAACAAGCGGCGAGCATGGGCGATGGTAAGAAGTTGTATCAGGCCAACAAGGAAGTTTACAGCTTGCTGCGCTATGGGGTTAAGGTGCGCCAGGGGCAAGGCGATAGCACTAAAACTGTTTGGTTGATCGATTGGAATCAGCCGCTGAATAACCACTTTGCGATTGCGCAAGAAGTCTCGGTTAAAGGCGAAAACACTAAGCGCCCGGATGTTGTTTTATATGTTAATGGTATTGCCTTGGGCGTGATTGAGTTAAAACGCTCATCAGTTTCGGTTGCCGAAGGTATTCGCCAAAATCGCGATAATCAGAAAAAAACCTTTATCCGTGATTTTTTCAGCACCATGCAATTGGTGATGTCGGGTAACGATACTGAGGGTTTGCGTTACGGCACCGTTCAAACAACCGAAAAGCACTTCTACCGCTGGAAAGAAGAAAACCCGAATTACAACCCGGCAGTTGATGAGCCCGGCAAAAAACACTTATCGGTGTTTGACGCAACTACTGCCGATGATGGTCTTCAGCTTGGTTTGCTGGATTTTGACATTATTAATGTGTGCCGAAAAGAACGCTTTCTCGAAATTATCCATAACTTTATTGTGTTTGATGCGGGCACTAAGAAGACTTGCCGTCATAACCAATACTTTGGCGTTAAAGCATCGCAAACCCGCGTGCAAAATAAAGAAAACGGTATTATCTGGCACACCCAAGGGTCGGGTAAAAGCCTAACCATGGTGTGGTTGGCTAAATGGATACGTGAGCACATTGATAACGCCAGAGTATTAGTTATTACCGACCGTACTGAACTGGATGATCAGATTGAGGGGGTGTTTGCCGGTGTCGATGAAAGCATTAGCCGTTCAAAAACCGGAGCCGATTTAATGGCTGAATTGAATCAGGCTGAACCTTGGTTGATGTGTTCGCTGGTGCATAAGTTTGGCCGCCGGGGTGATGGCCAAGTTGATGAAGGCGTTGAAGGGGAAAAAGCTGACGATGAATCTACTGATGACTATCTCGCTGCGTTAACCAAAAGCTTGCCCAGCGATTTTAGCGCCAAAGGCAATGTGTTTGTGTTTGTCGATGAGTGCCACCGCACCCAATCGGGCAAATTGCACACGGCGATGAAGGCTATTTTGCCGAACGCGATCTTTATCGGTTTTACCGGCACGCCGTTGCTGAAAAAAGACAAACAAAAAAGTATCGAGGTGTTTGGCTCCTATATTCACACTTACAAGTTTGATGAAGCGGTGGCGGATAAGGTCATACTCGACTTGCAATACGAAGCTCGCGATATTGATCAGTACATTCGCAAACCAGAAAAGATTGATGAATGGTTCGAAATTAATACCCAAGGCTTAACCGATATGGCTAAGGTGCAGCTTAAACAGCGCTGGGGCACCATGCGGCAGGTGCTTTCCAGCCAAGATCGCTTGGAAATGATCGTCAACGATATCTGGAAAGACATGAAAATTAAGCCAAGGCTGGCGGATGGCCGTGGCAATGCCATGTTGGTGTGCGCCAGCATTTATCAAGCCTGCAAGGTGTATGAGTTATTCAGTAAAACCGAGTTAAAAGGCAGGTGCGCCATTGTCACCAGTTACCTACCATCCCCAAATGATATTAAAGGTGAGGAAACCGGCGAAGGCGCTACTGAAAAGTTGCACCAGTATGAGATTTATCTACAGATGCTGGCGGACTATTTTGAGGTGCCTAAAGATCAGGCAATCAAAAAGGCCGAAGACTTTGAAAGCAAAGTCAAAAAGCAGTTTAAAGACGAGCCGGGCCAAATGCGCTTGCTGATTGTGGTGGATAAACTACTGACAGGCTTCGACGCACCCTCGGCGACGTATTTATACATCGATAAAAAAATGCAAGATCACGGCTTGTTTCAAGCCATCTGTCGAGTGAATCGTTTAGACGGCGAAGACAAAGACTATGGCTACATTGTCGATTACAAAGACCTATTTCATAGCCTTGAAAGCTCTATTGGTGATTACACATTAGGGGCTTTTGATGAGTATGACAAAGCCGATGTGGCGGGGCTGCTAACTAATCGCTTAGATAAGAGTAAAGAGACGCTTGAAGAAGCGCGCGAGACGGTGAAAGCCCTTTGCGAGCCGGTATTGCAACCGAAAGAGCTAATCAACTACCTACGTTACTTTTGTGGCGATGTGGCCATTAGTAGTGACCTAATAGCGAATGAAGCCAAGCGAGTGGCCTTGTATAAAAACGTCGCGGCACTGGTGCGGGCTTATTCGAATATGGCCAATGAGATGCAAGCGGCGGGCTATAGTCTTAAGCAATCTCACACTATTAAAGCCGAGGTTGAACACTTTGCTTTTATGAGGAAAGAAATCAAAATCGCCTCTCAAGACGAGGTCGATATGAAAAAGTACGAACCTGCCATGCGTCGCTTGCTCGATACTTATATAAAAGCCGATGACAGCGAGACCGTTGTCGACTTTGAAAAACTTGGGTTGATCGAACTGATTGTGGCTAGAGCTAAGCAAAGCCCAGCCGAGTCTGGCGGTAAAAAAGTACCCGAAGCGATGGCGGAAACCATCGAAAATAATGTGCGTAAAGCGATTATTGATGGTCAGCCGATCAACCCTAAATATTACGAAAAAATGTCGCAGCTATTAGATGCGTTGATTGAGCAACGCCGTGAAGAAGCGTTTAGTTATGAAGCGTATTTGAAGAAAGTAAAAGAGCTGGCTGTAAATGTAAAAGAACCAGAGGGAACAACAACCTACCCTCAATCAGTGAATACGCGCGCCAAGCAGTCTCTGTTTGATAACTTAGGCCGCAACGAAGAATTGGTTGCTCGGCTTGATGCGGCGGTCCGAAATACCAAAAAGGCCGATTGGAAGGCTAATCGTTTTAAACTTAGAGAGGTTCAAAACGCGGTAACACAAGAGCTAGGTGGTGAGTATGCTGACGACCTACTTAATGTGATGGATCTCATTAAGAATCAAGCGGATTATGATTGATGAGCTCAACTATTAACTCAACTAAGCCAATAATTACCGTCAACGGCATAGATGTTGAGATCGTTAGAAAAGATATAAAGAACCTGCATCTTGCCGTGTACCCACCCGATGGACATGTGCGGGTGGCAGTACCAATGCATATTAGTGACGACAATGTACGCTTAGCCGTAGTCTCGAAACTCAGCTGGATAAAGCGACAGAAGCAAGAGTTTGAAGATCAACCAAGGCAAACAGAACGACAATATGTTTCTGGCGAATGCCATTTTTACCAAGGTAAGCGCTATCGATTAGAGTTGCTTGAGCACAACAAAAAACCGGTGATTAAACTACTCAGGTCTGGCAAATTAAAAATGGTTGTAAGGCCGAATAGTACGGTCGAGGTTAAGGAAAAAATACTAAATGAGTGGTATCGCCAGCAGTTAAAGCAACTGGTGTCTGAGTTATTAGAAAAATGGCAACCCGTGGTTGGCAAAACAGTCGATCATTGGGGCATAAAAAAAATGAAAACAAAGTGGGGTAGCTGCAATATTGAACAACGCCGAATTTGGTTAAATCTTGAATTAGCTAAAAAGCCGCCCGAATGCCTAGAGTATATTTTGGTGCATGAGTTAGTCCATTTATATGAGCGAAATCACAACGACCGTTTTAAGATGATGTTGGAAAAAGTATTGCCCAATTGGCGCGCTCGCCAAAGGTTGTTAAATAGCTCGCCATTGGCGCATGAGAATTGGGACTATTGATGCGAATATTAATTTATTTTCGCTACACTCATTATTGAACCCACCAAAGCGATAAAAGAATGCTCAACAAAAACTTACTTTTGGCTCTTCTGGCTCTAATTACTTGCTCAAATAGCTTTGCAGAACAAGAAATCAAAGAAGAGTCAAGAAAGACTCCTGATACATCAAATACTGTTTATATGACAGGGGTGCCTAGTGAAGGTCGGGTCTCTCAACTAGAGGGGTTAGAAATAAAGACTAATGAGGTTATTCAAAACGAAGCTGTAGAGGACTCGAATAGCTCAGGAGCTTTTATATCGCATGGAATTGTAAAAGAAAACGACCTAAAAGATAAGCAACTAAAGGAAACGGCATCTGGTGGAGTTCTAACAAACTTAACCGCGACCCCGTACACAACTCTACAAGCTAAAGTAGAAGCTCAATCTAAATACGGTGCAGACGAGCTAGATATTCATGGTTTGGCGTTGGCTGCGAATTGTATTGCTGTCAAATCAGCAGGGTCAAAAGATATAGCGGTGGTAAATATTGGAGAGTCTTTTTTTGTAATACCAACTAAACCGCAAGACCTACCGCCATTCCCAGCAGGCGGAGGTAAGGCTGAGGTGCACGGCGTAGATGAAAACCTAAATTGTGTGAGAGACGATATGGAGCATTATGTTTTCAATAAATACCCCAATAAAAATCAAGAGTGGCTTAGGCTGAATTTATACAAACATTCCATTTGGCTAAATTTTTTCTTAATTAGCTCTATTAGCGATAAAACCATTCAAGGTATAGCTAGGCAAGATATCAAAACTGGAAAATGTATCGATACGCTCATCGGGCAAGAAGCCGGCATATTGGCCCGTGGTGACTTGTTTGCGCATCAACATAACACTGCCGAAAGGACAAATCGCTATTTTGAAAATATGGAAGTGTTAAGGGGCTTTATGATTGAAGAAGATATAATCGGTCCTTGCTCGTAGAGCGCTACTAACTCGCGGCAAGCCAGACCCTGCAAAACAACAGAGTCAAAGCAGAAGTAACCAACTCGTTCAAACTGAAAGCGGTCTTCAGGTTTGCCCTCTAGAACACTGGGTTCTAGCTTGGCATTGGGGAATGACTGTAGTGATTCTGGGTTAATCAAACTGATAAAGTCTTCAGCTGCACTAGGGTTTGGTTCGGTGTATAAACGATCGTAGACACGTACTTCAGCGTCAACCGCATGTGCTGCGCTGAAACGCTATCTGGTGGAGTTCTAACAAACTTAACAGCAACCCCCGGTTTCTAAGAGGTATTGGTTTTTAACCTGATATAAAGCTAACGCAAATTGGCGTCTTGTATTTTGTGCTTAAGGTAATAGATAATTCGCTCGGGACGAAAACAAACAAATGCTTGTTAAAGTAAGAGGAACGATGGAATTAGCAAAAAGGATTTCACTCTGCCTTGTCGCCGTTATGATTAGTTTTAGTGTAATAGCTCAGGAAAAAAGAGTAAATTTTTACCAAAAAATAATGCTTCAAGAAAAGCAAGAGCGTGAAGAACTAGAGCAAATGATTGAATCGCTTTCAGATGCGGAATACCGATCGTATTTGAACAGCCAACTCTCGCAGGCAATGAAAGCAGCAGGTACCAATAAAGCTACCATTATCGTCGATGTTACGGATATGCAAAGCGCCACAACAGCTTTAAAGAGTTCGTCTGAAATATCGCTCGGTGCGATGAAGCTTAAATCGCTGATGGTACAAGCACCATTTGCTAAAAGTAACCGGTCAGACATTCCAAATGCAGATATGGCCGTTAAGAATAAGCAGTGGGAGTTTTCAAATAAAGCTGGGAGTAAGCAATTTGAACAGCTTAATGTTGAGCTCGGTGGTGGTGCGCTGGATACGTTACTTAATAGTGCTGGGGTTAAAGATATCTTTATCACTACAGGTTCGCAATATGGCACTAAATACTCGGCAATCAACACTGAGTTGGGTCGGTTTTACCCACCGATAGTTGCTAAAGTCTATGACAGAGAATTTTTGAGGAAAGGTCATTTAAAGGACATACTGACCGTATTGAAGCAACAAAAGATCTTGAGTTTGAACGTTATTCTCAAAGGTGATCCTAAAACAGACTTTTTGTCTGATGAAGACTACCTTAAGGGTGAGCAACTTACCGAAGAAGTGTTGAGTGATCTAAACCCTAGAGATTACGAAGTACGATCAAAAGGTCCATATGGTTTTCTTATCGTAGCAGGTGAAAAAGTTGTCAAGCAACTCAGTAAAGATAGTCGCGTGGATATGATTTCTGAAAAAACAGCATCATTAAGACTTAATTAAAAGTTAAAAGGAGTATACAGGGATGAAAAAACTGTTCGCTAGCCTTGCTGTTGTTCTTATTGTTGCGCAAGCTAAAGCCGCAAATGTGCATATTTTAGATGCTGGAATTAACCCATCCCACTATAGCTATATTCAGGATAGAATTATTGCTGAAGGTTGTTATTCATATTCGGGAACTGATGACCTTTCTTTTACAGACCGTAGCACTGGTGTTACTGTTTATTAGTATAAGACCGCGTCACTTTGCCGGAATGAGCAGTCAGCCATGCGAGGTCCAAATGCTGCCATTGTTCGTACAACAAACTTGCCAGGTCAGAGCGGCGGGAACTTCCCACCAATAAACATTCCCGTATTACAAAGGTTCGGGGCTAATCATCAGGCAATGGTTGGCAGTACTATAAAAGATTTTACCTCTTCTGCTGTCAAGCAATGGCATACAAACATTTACAGTTTGAGGGGAATTAGGGGAGACGATAATCGTTTAATGTATACAAGGCACGATGCTGTAGAATATGAACCTAGTATGGAACATTTGAACGAAGCTCTTGATGATTTCAGCAGAGGTACATTCCTCTCGCGGAACGGAGTGAGAGTCGTTAATCTTAGTCTGAGCACTGATTTTTCATTTTCAACTCCCTGCGATAGCTCGAGCGCAATAACAGACGACTTTGACCTTAATAGCGTTCGGCGCTCTATCAATAGGTTGAAGAGCCAAGGCGTTACGGTAGTTGCAAGTACGAGTAACCATGAATACGATGAGTTTTTGGATAATCATCTAATGCCTTTCCCAGCATGTCTTTCAGGTACGATAGCCGTTGCTGCTGTTGATAACTCGAATATTGTCAGAGGAGCCATAAGTACGCACACCGACTTTGTTTACAGCGGAAACGGTCAAATTACTGGTACAGGTATCACTGATTTTGGAACTTCGTTTGCGACACCGAGAGTGACGGCTCACCTCGCAGAGCTTCAAACTATCAACCCAACTTTGAACCAAAATCAAGTCCTAAATATTCTCAGGCAGACGGCAGATCGATTTTTTAGCTCTAGAACATATGGCACTAAGACAATTAATTGGCAGCTGTTTTACCCCAATTTCCAAAGAGCAAAGACGGCTATCATAGATTCATTTTGGAATATCTTTCTAAATGTTCCCGCAAATGAAAATAACCTTAATGGTGCTTTTGGTTGGAGATACGGCACAAGTGAACATGAAAATGGAGCTTTATCAACATTTGAAACGATAGGTAGCAATAGTTCTGATGAGCCTTTTTTAAATGCCAATTCTAATTTAAATGCTGAACAGGTCATGAGTTACTCCTTTAAGCTTTACGATATTGATACGCCTGATTAGCTAGAGGTATTAGTGAATGACAAGTCATATGGTTACGCTAGAACAACTAGCTCGAACTCCCTTAGCTCTACTAGAACCATATGTATTGATAACGCAGATTTAAAACTCCTTGGGGAGCGAAACGAGATAAAGTTGAGGCTGAAAAGCTAAGGTGAGACTTGGGGTGTCACTGGAATACAAGTTGAGCGAGGCGTGGTCGATAACACTTGCAGAACATCGCCAAGTTCATTTCCTCCGCTCCCTCAAAATCCAGACCGTTTGGTAGGGAGTGCACAGCCGGTAGGTAATGCTTACCAGTTAGAAAAAGTAAGCGAGTTACCTTTCACTTTTAATGTGAACAATAGCTTTTTGCCTACACCTGCGACTTGCGACTCAAATTCACTCAAGAGAGATATTCGAGTTCGATTTACTACTCGCTCAGGTAACATGTCTGCAACAGACAATGGCACTCAGGTGCTACTTAATAATTCAGTTAAGTTGACGCCCCCTTTCTTCGCGAGTGATGATGAGCGAAGCTATGAGTTTATTATTAGCAGAAATGATTTAGCGTCAGGTAACAACGTTATTGAGTTTCGACCAAGAGATAATTCAGCGAGTGCCTTGTGGGGTATACGAGGGATTTCTATTGAGTACATCGAACCTGTCGATTTATCTATCGGAGCTACGAATCCGAGTCTTTATGGTTCTGACCAATCCCCGACTCGGTTTACAGGCTTACGAGCAAATTTCAATCTAGACTCTGTAAGCAACGATTATAAACTCGGTGTTACAGGCTGGGATATTGATTCAGCCGATGAGATTCAGGTATTCCTCAACGGTACATCCCTTGGCTTTCTCGATGTAAGTGCTAACCAAAATTTTAATTTTGGCTCAAGTTTTGTTTTTGCAACACCAGCACTCAGAACGGGTATGAATCAGATTGAGTTAGTACAGAAATCGTTATCTGACCAATGGGCGGTTAAGGACATGCAGGTGTCGATCTTGAGGCCGGATATCGTTCCATCACGGGTTGATATTACAGACTCTCGACTTGCGCCGAATGAACTGTTTAACGTTCTCACTGTTGTTAGCAATGTCGGAGCTGGTTCGTCGGGTGCGACTACGCTTCGTTATTATGTGTCGTCTGAAAAAACTATTAATGCTTCAGACACGCTACTCAAGTCTGTGCCTATAGGAGGGATTAACGCCAATGCTTCTATAACAATCAATAGTGATGTTCAGTCAGCGCTAGTAGATCAAGGCTATTTTCTTGGAGTATGTTTGGCGACTGTGGTTAATGAGGCCAACATAAATAATAACTGTTCTGAAGGCATAGCGCTTAAAAGCGGTTTCGCCTTAACTCCCATCATCTTGATGTTGTTGAATGATTAGATGTTGCTCGGTGTCTTTTTGACTAACCTAACGTTAGCGAAAATCAAATAAGTAAAGAATTGGCTAGCCACAATCTAAATAGAGCAGGGGGTAGGTAGCAGTTTATTTATTTGGTTTTCGCTGACCTTTAGATTGAATTACTTACCCCCTTTTTTGTGTTTCAATCTTTTAAGGGTTGCTTGCCTTAACGTCTATATTCTGATAAAAACATCTATAACATAAGTGATATTATAGACTAAGTAGAATTGCGCTCATGAAATTTAAGCTATTTAGGAGTATTGGACTCTCGTTTTCAATTAGAGGATGTTCAGTAATTGTACTTAAGTGAATTCACTACTAAATCGCGGTAAGCCAGACCCTGCAAAACAACAGAGTCTAACCTGACCCAAGCGAAACCTATTTCTTGCCAAGCCTTATTTCTTACCAACTTTGGCCCAAGTGTCTCTTAAGCTAACCGTGCGATTCATCACTACTTTACCCTCTGCGTTATCAACCGAGTCAAAGCAGAAGTAACCAACGCGTTCAAACTGAAAGCGGTCTTCGGGTTTGGCTTCTAGAACACTTGGTTCAAGCTTGGCATTGGGGAATGACTGTAGTGATTCTGGGTTAATCAAACTGATAAAGTCTTCAGCTGCACCAGGGTTTGGTTCGGTGTACAAACGATCGTAGACGCGTACTTCAGCGTCAATAGCATGTGCTGCGCTGACCCAATGAATAATGCCTTTAATTTTTCGGCCGTCGGCTGTTTTCCCTTTGGCGCTTAGCGGGTCGTAAGTGCAGTGCAGTTCTACTACATTGCCATCGTCATCTTGAATAACTTCGTTGCAGGTTACTGCATAGCCATAACGCAAGCGCACTTCGCGGCCAGGGCCTAGGCGAAAGAATTCAGCCGGTGGTTCGAGCATAAAGTCGTCTTGGTCAATGTAGATCTCTCGGCTAAAGGGCAGCTCGCGGGTGCCCATGCTGTCATCTTTAGGGTGATTCTTTACGCTAAATGTTTCAGACTCGCCTTCAGGGTAGTTGCTAATGATTAACTTGAGTGGCTTCAACACGCCAAACACTCGTTTTGCCGAGGCTTCTAGGTCTTGTCGAATGGCATTTTCTAACACCGCCATATCGATGGTGCTGTCTTTTTTAGTGACGCCAATTTCAGCGCAAAAATTACGAATAGAGGCCGGTGTGTAACCACGACGTCGCAGACCAACTAGGGTGGTTAGGCGCGGGTCATCCCAGCCGTTGACGTGGCCTTCGGTAACTAATTGAATCAGTTTTCGTTTGCTGGCAACGGTGTACTCTAAATTAGATCGACCAAATTCAATTTGGCGAGGCATTGGTTTAGCGTCGCCGCCGACCTTTTCGCCAATTAAGTTTTCACCGATGGTGATATTGGCCAAGAACCAGTCATATAGCTCACGGTTATCTTGAAACTCTAAGGTGCACAGTGAATGAGTAATGCCTTCTAATGCATCTGAAATACAATGTGTGAGGTCGTACATTGGGTAGATGCACCATTTGTCGCCAGCACGGTAATGGTGTGCAAAGCGAATGCGATAAATGATTGGGTCGCGCATTGAGATGTTGGGTGAGCCCATATCGATTTTCGCGCGTAAGGTAAGTGCGCCGTTTTCGAATTCACCGGCTCGCATACGTTCGAACAAAGCCCGACTCTCGCTAGGCGCTCGGCTGCGGCTTGGGCTGTCTCGACCAACATCGGTCAAGGTGCCACGGTATTCGCGCATTTGCTCGGCATTTAAATCGTCAACATAGGCTAGGCCTTTGTCGATTAGCTCTAAGGCAAACCCGTATAGGTGATCGTAATAGTCAGAGGCATGACAAAGTTTGTCCCACTCAAAGCCCAGCCATGCAACGCTGTCACGAATGGCTTCCATATATTCGAGGCTTTCTTTCTCGGGATTAGTGTCGTCAAAGCGCAAATTGCACTTACCACCCAAATCGGCGGCTAAGCCAAAATTCAAGCAAATTGACTTTGCGTGACCCAAGTGTAGATACCCATTTGGTTCTGGCGGGAAGCGCGTGTAAATATAGTCGCACTTGCCATTCTTTAGATCATTGGAGGTGATCGCTTTAATAAAATGGTTTGGGGTCGATGCTTTGCTCATGGAGTCACAACTAGTTGGGTTGAGTGTTATAACTGGTTAGGATTGGATGCCACAGCCAGATATTAGTAATTTAAATCAAGTCGGCGATTATAAAGGATAGTCGCTGCAGATGCGCCTTTTAGGGCGCTAAATTAGACAGGCTAAGATATTTACTCAGCTATGTTCCCAGTTTCGTTCCCAGCTACGTTCCCCGTTTGGTTTTGAGTTACTTGCTCGGATAGGCGCGGTTCCTTGACGTGCACTTCATTGATTTGCAAATTCGGCGTTGCCAGCGAAATATTTGAGCGAACCGACTCGGCCAAGATATAGGAGCGAAAGATTTGTTTGATTCTCAATAATTTTTTTACGTCTTTAATATAGTAATAAACCGCCCATTTAACCGCGTAGTCGCCAGTGTCTAATACCATAACTTCGGGTTCATATTGATGCTCTCTAAGGTCTTCGCTCTTATCAATTTCTGCAAACGCACGATTCATCATGTCGGTGACTTCTTGCTGCGAATGCGCGTAGTCTATGTTGAATATTAGGCGCTCTCGTAGGCCTTTTGCCGAGGCGAAGCGGGACAGATTCTGCAGCCCATGGTCACGCAGTTTTGCATTGCGCACCATCAGTCGATGATTATTTGATAAGTCTAAAAATTCAGTGTGAAAGACTTTGGTTTTAAAGATGCTGGCAACAATATTGCCATTGCCCATATTAAATTGAACAACGTCGCCTTCTTCTGCCATGCGGCTGTTTAAGATAATTAATCCACTGATAATATCGGGCGCCCACGAGGCTTGGGTCATGGCTAGAAAAATTCCGATGATGCCGACCGCCCCACCGGCTTCTAACAACGAATTAAGCCCGAGAATGCGTAGGCAGCTGACGATGGCCACGACCGTAACGACTGCGGCAACAAATAGACTAAGCCCTCGACTTGAATAGGTATCGGAAACCTGACGCTTGCTTTTCGACTTGTGTACCTTGCCAAAGCGCTGACGAATTAGAAAATTTATAAACTGCGTGCCGACTACGGCAAAGTAGATGACAATCAGCGAGTAAGTAAGCTTGCTGAGCAAGGTGTCGTCGCGCAGTAGTAATTCATCGGCGAGTACGCCGAGTATAATCAACGAGTTTAGAACACGCATCATGCTTATGCGTATCGACAGGCTGTCGTCGTCGCTTAGCCATCGGCAAATCGGTCGTGCGGCTAAAAAAAGTAATAAGCTCGCTCCAATAATAAATAGGTTCAATTGGTCAAAGTTATCAATAAAGGATGAGAGTATTTCGGTCATGGCTCATTATAGAGGCTTAAGTCGAGTATTTGTAAGGCATTAAATTTGGTGGATTAAGTCTATTCAGTTAAAAAGCTCAAGGCTATTTACTTAAAAGCTTAAGGCTATTCACTTAAAAAATAGCTGCCATATCGAGTTTCCCGTACGTTGTGGTCTAGCCTAGGCGCGGCTTGCTCGTATAGACTTAGGTAGTTAGATAAGAAACCTTGTTTGCAATCGTCTAAAATACGGCGCTAATATGTAGTCAAGGAAAACCAACCGGAGCTCTCTCAACATGATTATCAGCATCCCTAAGGAGTCGTACAAAGGCGAAAAGCGCGTAGCGTTAACACCTGAATCGGCCGCACATATTCAAAAACTCGGGCACACGCTCCGTATCGAAGCTGGCGCGGGTAAAGCCGCCGAGTTTAGCGACGCGCAATATAAAGAAGCTGGCGTCGAAGTCGTTAAGGCTGACGCAATCTGGGCTGATACCGACATCATTATGAAAGTTCGCAGTGTAAGCGAGGATGAGGCGACTAAGGTCGTCGCGGGCACCACCTTAATCAGCTTTTTCTGGCCAGCGCAAAACCAAGAATTTATGGCCAAGCTCGCCGAAGCTAAGATTAATGTGATTGCCATGGATAGCGTGCCTCGCTTGTCGCGCTCACAAAAAATGGATGCATTGAGTTCAATGGCAAACATTGGTGGCTACCGCGCAGTTGTCGAAGCCGCCAACCTCTTTGGTCGTTTCTTTACAGGCCAAATTACCGCTGCCGGTAAAGTACCACCCGCCAAAGTAATGGTGATCGGTGCTGGAGTCGCCGGTCTCGCAGCGATTGGCGCGGCCAAAAGCATGGGCGCCATTGTGCGTGCATTCGATACTCGTTTAGAAGCGAAAGAGCAAGTTGAAAGCTTAGGCGCTGAGTTCTTAGAACTTGAATTTGAGGAAGATGGCTCAGGTGACGGCGGCTACGCTAAAACTATGAGTAAGGAATTCATCGATGCCGAAATGGCGATGTTCCGCGAGCAGTGTAAAGAAATCGACATCATTATTACCACCGCATTGATTCCAGGCCGCCCAGCACCTGAGCTGATCATGACCGACATGGTCGAAAGTATGAAGTCGGGCAGCGTGATCGTTGATCTAGCTGCTGAGCAAGGCGGTAATTGCAAATTGTCGAAGGCGGATAAAATTGTCACCCATAAGGGTGTTAAAATCATCGGCTATACCGATTTGCCGAGCCGCTTAGCGACCCAGTCATCGCAGCTGTACTCTACAAATTTGCGGCATATGTTGACTGATTTAACACCGGAGAAAGACGGCGTTATTAACATCAATATGGACGATGAAGTTATTCGTGGCGCTACCGTGGCGCACGACGGCGCAGTGACATGGCCAGCGCCAGCTCCGACTCTAACGGCGGCGCCAGTGAAACCAAAAGAAGTCGCGAAAGTACCAGAGCCTGCTCCTGAAATGAGCAATGCAACCAAGGCGAAAATGACCTTTGGTGCGATGGGCGTGGCGTTATTAGCGCTGCTTGGTGTGGGCTCGGTAGCCCCGCCTGACTTTATGAGTCACTTCACCGTATTTGTGCTTGCCTGTTTTATCGGCTATCAAGTTATCTGGAGTGTCACCGCGTCGTTGCACACCCCGTTAATGAGTGTCACCAACGCCATCTCCGGCATCATCGTTGTGGGGGCGATATTACAAATATCCTCCGACTCAGGCGTGGTGCAGATTCTCGCCTTTATTGCCATCTTGATCGCGTCGATCAACATTGCCGGCGGTTTTTTAGTTAGTCAGCGTATGCTGAAAATGTTTAGTAAGTAGAGGAGAGAAATTATGTCTATGGGAACTATTTCTGCGGCGTATATCGCCGCTGCAATCCTCTTTATCTTGAGCCTGTCGGGTTTAAGTAATCAAGAGTCATCAAAACGAGGCAACTGGTACGGCATCATCGGTATGGCGCTTGCGATTTTCGCAACCGTCATGAACGGTAATGTCACGAGCTATGGTTGGCTGATTCTGGCTGGCGTGATTGGCGGCACCATTGGTGCTCGTTTGGCCGCCAAGGTTGAAATGACTCAAATGCCTGAGTTAATTGCGATTTTGCACAGCTTTGTTGGTATGGCCGCGGTGTTAGTCGGTTTTGCCAGTTACGTCGATCCTATTGAGGGCTTATACGGTGCAGCTGCAACGATTCATAGCGTTGAAGTGTACTTGGGTATCTTAATCGGTGCGGTTACATTCACCGGCTCAGTGGTTGCCTTCGGTAAGCTAAATGGCAAAATTGGCAGCAAGCCATTGATGTTGCCAATGCGCCATCAATTAAATATCGGCATGGTTGTGCTGTGGGTGGTTATTGGCTCATGGTTTATAGGTGCTGATCATGGTGACGGCACATTGCCACTGATATTGATGACACTTATCGCCTTTGCTTTTGGCATACACATGGTTATGGCGATTGGCGGTGCCGATATGCCAGTGGTCATTTCAATGCTTAACTCTTACTCTGGTTGGGCTGCGGCGGCAACAGGATTTATGTTGAGCAACGATTTGCTAATCGTTGTTGGCGCCTTGGTCGGTAGCTCGGGTGCGATTCTTAGTTACATCATGTGTCGGGCAATGAACCGAAACTTCGTTAGCGTGATCATGGGCGGTTTTGGCACCGTTGCCGCTGGCGGTGATGAAGAAGGTGAGCAAGGCGAAGCGGTAGCGATTCAAGCCGATGAAGTTGCTCAACTAATGGCAGACGCTGGCAAAGTGGTTATCGTGCCTGGTTATGGTATGGCGGTAGCCAATGCGCAACACGCCGTATCTGATTTAACTAAGCAGCTGCGAGCAAAAGGCATTGATGTTCAATTTGCGATTCACCCAGTAGCGGGTCGTATGCCTGGTCATATGAACGTGCTATTAGCCGAAGCAAATGTGCCCTACGATATCGTTCTAGAAATGGATGAAGTCAATGACGATCTTGGTGAAGTAGATGTAGTGGTGGTGATTGGTGCTAATGATATCGTTAACCCTGCTGCGCTAGAGAACCCGAATAGTCCAATTGCCGGAATGCCGGTGTTGGAAGTTTGGAAAGCCAAGACGGTGATTGTTTCGAAACGCTCAATGGCGACCGGTTATGCCGGTGTCGAAAACCCATTGTTCTTTAAAGAGAACACGCGCATGTTGTTTGGTGACGCTAAAGATAGTGTTGATGCGATTAAAAGTGCTTTGTAGTTAGCGTTTAAATTGTTGATAGAAATGCCACCTTAGGGTGGCATTTTTTATGGCTATGACGTTTATGGCCTTTGTTTGGTCGGCGAGGAGCCGTTTTGTCTTTCAAGATGTGGCAGCTTTCAACTGAGCCCACCACGATAAGCCGTCAGTCGTTGACTTTCTACGCAGCTAAAAACATACTGGAAGTCGTATTTCGAAATACAGGGTACGCCACCTTGCTTTATTCGAACAACGATAAAATTAAGGAGAGATCGGTATGAAATCATATCTACGCGACAATCCCACCATCGCTTTTGGCTTGGGTTTGCCTCTACTACTCGTTATCGTATTTCTGCTTATTTCGGGCATCCCTAGCTTGCTGGTGAAGCCGCCACAATACGATGTGCTCTACGTAACGGATTACGAGGGTTATCGAAATACTGTGCAAATTTCAGTGGTGGATCAAAAGGCTAGTGTCATTTACCAAACTGATGCCTATAACCGAAACTCGACGCCTCGGCTCTGGCGCTATAACCCCAAAACAGGTGCCGTTAGGGAAATACCGATCATATTCCCACCAAGACTTGCTCGCTCTGAGGAGGATTCTATTAGTTCAGAAGACCTTAGTAAAACAACGGTTCTCGATGTTCCGGATCTTGATGGGCTGGCGATTGATTCGTTTAGCATTGCGCCCGATGGCTACGAATTTAACGCTGGAGAGGATCGTTACTCGCGCAACGTTTTTGGTCGCATGTTTTATTCGTCTCGCTATGGTTATGAAGCCGCATTGACAAAGAAAGGGCGGAGTATTCGCATACCAAATTCGAGTCAGCGATACTATGGTCGAGACATTCAATTCATCGGCTGGGTAGTGTCGCAGTGATCGGGTTATTAGCTGTAATTTTCGTTTTCTTATTAATTGGTGTATGGGGCTGGCCACTGGTGGCTGGGGTTCTTGGGCTATCAAGCGTCGCCGATAAGCCAGCTGCGCTACAGCATATACGCCAGCTTATGATCACTTATGACATAGCCCCCGCAGAAGTAGAGAAAGCCTTTGACGCGCCAGCCTCGATTAACTCAGTGGCTAGGCAACGAAGTAAAAGCGATGTTGCTAAGACTCTGTTCATTTACCTTGGAGTGATTTTCGTTGTTGCCGGCATCGGCACTTACGTGGGTATGTTCTGGGATAGCATGGGCAGTTTGATGCGGATTTTTGTAACGCTGGGCGTTGGTTATATTCTTCTGATTGTTTTGGTTTGGGCCTTGCACGAGAATGAAATGCAGAGGCTTGCACTGCCACTGACCATCGCTGGTGTGTTCTTTCTGCTAGGAGGCTGGCTTGTGTTTATCGATGAAATGTTCCCGAACAGCGACAACTGGCGAGCGGCAACACTGTTTGTATTCGGCATGATGACACTGCATTTTGGCGTTCTATTTAGTAAATATCAGCATTTGAAATTTGCCTTTACGGCGTTATTCTTTGTCTATGGATTTATGCATGTAGGGCTTGATATGCTGGGTATATCAACGGCTAATATTGCAATTATTCTTGGAGCCTCCTTATTTCTAGTTGGTGCAGCACTTGAAAAAAGCCCTCAACGGGTGCTCGCGGGAGCGGCTTTATTGATTGGAACTTGCTGGCTGAATAGCGGCCTGTTCGACCTAATAGCAATGTCCACTGCGGCAAACTGGGCGAGCATAATCACCGGTGTGTGTGTGATGTCGACGGCCTATGGCTTGCATGTCGCGGATCGCTACCCAAGGTTGATAGGCCTTGGGTATTTTGTTGGTTCGATCATGTTTTATAGTGGTTTATTCGACCTTGTGAATAACACATCTATCGAACTTATCTACCTCGCCGTAACAGCCTCTATTCTCTATGGCTCTGTTGTGCTGCAAAGTCGAGCGCTGTTGCTAAGCACTGTGTTAGCAATGCTTTCCTATATCGGATATTTTTCAGCCAAATATTTCTCAGATTTTTTGGGTTGGCCGGTGACACTTGTGCTCATGGGAATAGCTTTTCTAGGCATAGGCACAATTGCTATAAAGTTGAAAAAGAAAATATAACTAGAAGAGACCTCTGCATACCTCTAGCACAAGATAAAATGGCTAATAGTTTCCAATATTTTTACCAAAACATCCCGCAATAGCTCGCTATTACACTCAGTTTTGATAAAAATCTTGAAAATATTTTCTCATTTTCTTTTTGCACTAGAGCTATGCAGAGGTCTCTAGAATTAAATGCAGATAATTTAGATTTAAGAGTGAGTTGCTAGATACCCCTTGGGTATGACCATCATGCCGATAACATCGTTACCGACGAGCCTAAGCATCCGCAAGTTCGGAGCCAACGTGAGAGGGTGGAAACTCGGCAGCGCTTGAGAGTCGCTCTTTCTCTTGTGGGGATCACTAATAAATAGCCATCGCTACTTCGAGTTATCGTATTTACCCTTCAACAAAACTCCTGAAACGAGTAGAATCGCCCTCGTGAATACTACCGCCAACATATCCAGACGTTTTTGTGTCGCGCCAATGCTTGATTGCACCGATCGGCATGAGCGCTACCTTGCCCGTCTAATCTCCAAGCATACAGTGCTGTATACCGAAATGATTACCACTGGCGCATTGCTGTTTGGTGATAAGTCGCGCTTTTTGGACTTTGATGAAGCCGAGCACCCAGTGGCATTGCAGCTGGGAGGCAGTGATCCAGAGGCAATGACCAAGAGTGCCGAGTTGGTGCAAGAATGGGGTTATGACGAGGTAAATATCAATGTCGGCTGCCCGAGTGATCGAGTGCAATCGGGTAGTTTTGGCGCGTGTCTTATGCAGACTCCCGATTTAGTTGCGCAAAATGTTAAGCAGATGCAAGCAGCTGTCGATATACCGGTGACGGTAAAGTGTCGAATTGGGGTTGATGAGCAAGAGCCACGAGAGGCGCTTTGGGCATTGGTTGATGCCAGTGCTAATGCTGGTTGCAAGACCTTTTTAGTGCATGCACGCAAAGCATGGTTGAAGGGTTTGAGCCCAAAAAAGAACCGCGATGTTCCGCCGCTTGACTACCCATTAGTCTACGAGCTTAAAAAAGACTTTCCAGAATTAGAAATAGTGATAAACGGTGGAATAAATACCATCGAGGCGTGTAAGCAGCATCTAGAGCATGTGGACGGCGTAATGATGGGGCGCGAGGCTTACTCTAACCCCTATATCATGTCGCAGGTTGATCAAGCCTTTTACGGTGAGCATCAGGCCCCGCGCACGCGCGATGAGGTGTTGGCTGACTATATAGCCTATGCCGATCAGCGGTTAAGTAACGGCAGTCGTTTAAATCATCTTTCTAAGCACATTGTAGGCCTGTATCATGGCGAACCGAGGTCGCGTTTGTGGCGTCGGCATATTAGTCAAAACGCACACATTCCTGGCAGTGATACTGGCGTGCTGCGTGCGGCTTACGATGAAATGGTTTCATTGCAGAATGATTCAGTTTTAACCTAAGTAAGTTTAGCTTAAGTTACATTCACAGCGTTTCTATATATCTAGTTAGAATGGAGTCAGCCAGATATCCAATACCAACAAGCCATCCCGAGGGTTTATTTCCACTGTCTTTTAGAGCCTCAATGGCTGAACTATCGATTAACTGACCTTGCTTAATTATTGCCGTGGGCTGGGCAAGATGAATTATGTCGTCAAGTGGGTTGTTGCTCAATAAAAGCAGATCGGCTGTTTTGCCAACACTGACTGAGCCTAAGTGCTGATCAAGTTGCAGCGCTTTTGCCGCGTTCAATGTGGCAGAACGTAATATTGTTTCGGGAGATATGCCCGCCATCTGCATTAGTTGCATTTCTTTGTGTGTCGATTGCCCTGCTAATAAATACATTGTGCCTTGATCTGAGCCGACCAGCAGCGGCACGCCCAGTTGGTCGGCGCGCTTGGTTATTCTGAATAAGGTTTCGCGTTCGGCAATATTCCACTCAATCTGGCGTGGCGACGCATCGATCCAACGTTGAACACTTAAATGAGTCAGTATAAATCGATAGAAAGGGCTGATGCGATCGAGCTCGATATTGTCGACCAGGTTGTTTTTTTGAATACTGAGTTCTGTTAAGTGGTCGAATGTCGCTAGTGTCGGAGTTAAGAAGCTACCGCTGTTTTTGATTTGATTTAGGTATAGGTCTAACTCTAACGTTAACTGAGAATCTGGTAAGTCGAACTTTAGTAAGGTTTGATATATTTCTTCGACATGCTCGACAGACTGGAACTTGCTTAGCACGGTCATGTCGGGTTTGCCGTTTGAGATTGCGCCATAGGGGCCATGTTTGGCGATTGGCATCGATTGTTTTTCGGCCTCGTGAATGATGGCATCTAAAATTGATTTGGGTAAATCGTTATAAACTTTGAGCAAGTCGTAGCCAGCCTCTTTGTATCTTTTTACAGCGAAGGCGGCTTGTTCAGGAGAGTGCAATGCGTGCTGAAATAGATCTGCCTTTGAATTGTCTAGAATGGGCGACGACGTATAGATAGAAGCGCCTAACCAAAGATTATTTTGCAGCTCTGATTTGAACTGCAAGTGCATAGGCATTCCTCTCATATTTCTAAGCGATGTGACACCATATGCGAGGCTCGAGACTAGGTCTTTGCGGTCATAGATATGAGTGTGCATATCAATTAGGCCTGGGACCACATATCTGTCTTGCCCGTCTATTGCTACGAACTCTGCAGGTGCTTCGCGGCCATTAGCATTAATGCCGACAATTTTGCCGTTAGCAATCATTAGCTGACGGTTGCTCAGCACCAGCCCGTTAGTAACGTCAACGATAGAAACAGGTTCTATTAGGTAGTGTGAGAAATTGTCTGTGACTGATTTAAAATTGAACTCATCCTGGTCAAATCCAGCACGCGAACAGAGGATGGTGATATAGATAAAAATGATCGGTAAGGCGATCAATAAGCAGAGCCCGATGAATGACTTTTTTGCATAGCTATTTAGCATGACAGTAGAGGTTTTTTGGTTGAGTAGTGCCGCAAGTATTGTTGAATCATGCAGGGCGCGCGCCCCAAATCATGATTCTGGACTAAATGCCTGTGGTTTAATTGCTATGCTGAGTTCTGCTTATGTAATCGCTGTCGTTGATACTGGCTTGGCGTAAGGCCGGTCGAATTCTTAAAGCATGAGTTGAAGCTAGATTTTGAGTTAAAGCCAGATTCAAAGGCAAGTTCAAGCAGCGTCAACTTACGGTCGGTATTTTCATCGATTTTTTGTTTCACGTCGGCCACCCTTAGGCTATTGACGTATTCGCAAAAATTCAATCCCGAGCCAGTATTGACTGCACCTGATATGTCTTTGACGCCTATTTCAAAGTGGTTAGCAACATCAATCAGCGACAACCTCTGTTGTTTAAACAATTCAGAAGCAACTAGCTCATGATTGATTTGGGAAAATAATAGATCGCTCAAACCGCGTTCCTTTTGCATCGTGCTTGATTCGTCGAAGCTGGCTAATCCATCAAATAAAAGCGGCTGTCTAAGCGCGAACCAAATTAAGCAGGCATATACAATTAATACACACAATTGGTGTAGTAAGTACCAGCTATTTAATAGTAGGTAATCGAGCTCCGGTTGTAAGTTGAGCCTTATCGTATCGAGCAAACCCAGCACTGCAAAAATCCAGATTATAGCTCTGAGCCAGTTAAGCCGCATGTCCAGCGCGGCGGAACTCATTTGCTTTGAGGCTCTACTGTATTTGTTGAGCAAGCGGTAAGAAACTACCCCATAAATGACTAAACTCAGCGATCCCGCGGCAATAACATGCTGCGTATAAGCGGTAAATGGTAGTGAGAGAATCGCGGGCAGAAAATGGTAGAGATCACGAGTGCGCCATTGTGCATCCGAGTAAACCAAGTGTTTTACAAAGAGGTAAAATGCTGGCCCGGTAATCAGAGTGAAAATCGGGGTTATTAATGTCGTTTGCTTTAAGAACCCGGTTTCTTCAGAGAAGTTGAACACCATTAATAGGGCTTCTAGTATTAATAATAGACACAGCGCTCTTAAGCGAGGCTTGTGAATCAAAAGTATGGCGCTATATACGCATAATGCGCAGAACAGTATTTCAACTAAATTGACGGGTTGAAGGGGGTAGGTTGTTACAAGATAATTCAAGGTCTTTTGGCTGCCAGGTTATTTCTATTGATCGCTATTCTTGTGACGGCTTAGCATCAACCTTTAAAGCCATTAATGTTTAGTTCATCTGGCTTCGCTACACTACAGACTGTCACTATAATACTGCACAATATACGTTTAAGGTATTACCCATGTTAAAACTCATCAAATGGCTTGCCGGTTCTCTGGTTACTCTGACCGTTTTGATATTGTTAGCTATTATTATCATTCCCTTAGTTGTCGACCCTAACGACTATGGTGATGAGCTGTCGACACTGGTGAAAGATAAAACTGGCCGCGACTTAAACTTAAGTGGCGATCTGAAAATTTCTGTTTTTCCATGGTTAGGGGTGAAAACTCAAGGTCTGAGCTTATCCCAACCTAACGGCATAGAAGGCAATATGTTGTCGGTCGATACCGCGCAGCTGCGGGTTAAGCTGATGCCATTATTGAGCAAAAAAATTGAGGTTGATACCGTCGTGCTCGAGCGACCCACGATTAATCTCGTGACACTTAAAAACGGCTTAGACAGCTTTTCGGGGTTGACTGACGATACCGCGTCAGAAGAGCTTGAAAAAGACTCGGCGACTACCGCAGTAGCGTTGGCAATTCAAGGCGTTAGACTCACCGATGGCACGGTTATTATCGATGACCGTCAAGCTGGCAGCCTGATGCAGCTTACTAACTTAAATCTAGTTACCGGTAACCTGGTTGGTTCATCACTTGCCGATATCAGTGCCACGGGTCAGATGAAAGATTCGACATCGCCTGACATTACGGCCTTTGATGTGAATGCTAAAGCGCTTATTGATACCGCGACATTTGATCTTCAGGTCAGTGATTTGTTGGCCGAAATTCAGCAAGGCGAAGTTGATATTGAGCTGGCTTTGGAGGCAATGACATTTAAGCAGTCATCACAACTTGATGCCTTGGGCTTGAGCTTAGACGTCAAAGGCGCCCAAGTGCTGCAAGCTTTAATTCCCCGGTTGCGTGCTAACCTTGATGCTCAAACAGTGTCGATTGACACGCTGGACGCCAATTATCAAAACGTTAAAGCCACTATCTCTAATCTCAGTATTAGTAAGTTTATTGAACAGCCCATCGCCACTGGCCGCTTAACCGTTCCCGCGTTTGATGCGCGAGAGTTAATTGAGCGATTGCAAATAGATTTCAAACCGAGTAAACCCAACGCCTTGCAGTCGGTGGGTTTAAGTGCTGATTTTTCGGCTAGTTTAGAAGGTGCACGAGCACAGAATTTGTTGCTTAATTTAGATGATACATCGCTAAGCGGTTCAGCATCCGTGGCTAATTTTGAGAAGCCAAAGATCAAGTTTGATTTAAGCCTTAGCGACCTTAATCTTGATTCATACTTACCCGAAGCGAGCGACGGTGAGGCGGAGGTGAGTGGTGGCGAAGCCTTGGCGGTGCCAATGGCGGTATTTAATCAGTTCGATGCTAATGGCACGTTCAAGGCAAGTAAGCTTGTTTCCGGCGGCGTTAGCTTGACCGATATTGATGTGGTTGTTCAGTCGTCGCCAGGCCGTGTGTCAATTACCCCACGCGCCAAGCTTTATGACGGTAAACTTGATGGAGCCATTGTATTTACTGACTCTGTTGATAAAAAGAGTTTAAGCGTTAAGAACCAAATTGACTTAGTGCAGCTCAGCCCAATGCTTAGTGATGCGATAGACTCAGATATGCTGCGTGGCATCGGTACTTTGGTGCTCGACTTAGTAGTCACCGAGATTAACGGTGTTCAGAGCAATGAGGGCACCATTCAATTGCGTGCCAAAGAAGGGGCATTGTCAGGCTTCGATATTTACAATATTGTTGGCAAGCTAAACAGCGCAGCTGATCTTTACAGTAGTTTGTCTGGCAGTGATCAGGCGCCGTCAGAAAACGCCAAGGTTCAAGGCAAGAAGACCGATAGCACTGAATTTTCTGAGTTATTAGGCACGTTTTATCTAAAAGATTTCTTGATGACCAATGACGACCTGAGTTTTAAAGGTCCTGGTTTTGAAATAACTGGCGCGGGTAAATTTGATTTACAAAAAGAAAATTTAGATTATCGTCTTAAGTTGCTCATCCAAGAGGGTGTTGCCAGTGCCGGAGGCGACTCAGTACAGACGTTACTCGGCCCCAAGCTTAGCTGGTTGGGAGGCAAACAAATCCCTATTCGATGTACTGGAGAATTTGAAAGCCCGGTGTGTTTGCCTGACGTCAAAGCACTCTACTCGTTCTACCTCAGCAGTAAACTTAACAATAAAAAAACGCAATTACTGCAAGACGAGCTTGGCATTCAAAGTGAAAACGGAAGCCCACTTAGAACTAAAGATATTCTTAAACAGCTTATCCTGAAGGAAACGACCAAAGGCGATGGCATCGAGGGTTCAGAGCCTCGTGAAGTCCCCATTGGCGAACGTGACGCTGAACTCAACCCTGAAGACGGCCAAGAGTCGACTGATCCCGTGCCGGAAAAAACAAAAAAAGAGTTAAGGGATGAGCGAAAGCGTAAGTTATTGGAGGGTTTATTCCAATGATTGGTCGCCGTGCTGCGATGCTAGCGAACACGCGACTCACTAACTTTAACAAATCGTCTTGTTTTCTGATTTGGCTTGTTCTATAAATAGTCTATGCAATTTAATCCGTCGGTAGTAAAAATACTGAACACAAAAAACCTGAGGTTGGCTTAATTCATGTCAGAATGCCCCGTTTCTGTAGGTGATGCTCATTGAATCAAGCATTACCCGCTAAGACTCTATCCTTAGGGAGCGAGGAGTCACCCATTGAAAACGCGCGATTATCTATACTTTGCGGTGAATGTCATCGTAATATTAAAATCATTGAAGAGGAACTGTTGGTCAAATGCCATCAACAGGGTTCAGATTTTGTGCTGCAAGGCAAAATCGCTGATATCGAAATCGCAGAACGTGCATTGTTACAACTTTATAAACTCACCGCCCAGAGGTCAGGTTTGGAAGAATCAAAGGTCTATCAAGTGATCCAGAATGCGTCCGAGGCTAAGCCTGAAGACTCCCCGTTTGAACGCGTGCAAGCCCCGTTCAAGCAAGTAATAGCCAAGTCTAAAGCGCAAAGCGCTTACATGAAGTCAATCGATAAACACGATGTGGTTTTTGGTGTAGGACCAGCGGGTACCGGCAAAACTTATCTGGCTGTTGCCAAAGCTGTTGAAGCCTTACTTAATGACGAGGTCAAACGCATTGTGCTGGTTAGGCCTGTGGTTGAAGCGGGTGAGAGCTTGGGGTTTTTACCCGGCGATATTGGACAAAAGATCGATCCGTATTTACGCCCGCTTTACGATGCTTTGTACGAATTAATGGGCGTCGAGCGAGTCGAGAAGTTGATCGAAGCCAAGACCATTGAGCTTGCTCCGTTGGCCTATATGCGTGGGCGTACTTTGTCTGATGCCTTCGTGATTATGGATGAGGCGCAAAACACCACAGTTGCACAAATGAAAATGTTACTGACCCGAACTGGTTTTGGTTCGAAGGTAGTGTTGACCGGTGATTTATCGCAGGTTGATTTACCTAAGGCCACTTATTCAGGGCTTAAGCACGCGCTCACCATACTTAATGGTGTGAAAGGGATTGACGTCAACAAGTTCACTGGTAAGGATATTGTGCGACACCCTATGGTTCAACGTATCGTTGAAGCTTATGAGAAGCATGACCGCAATGACTAGCGGCGCAGGTTTATTGGTCGATGTGCAAAACGCTCTAGAGCACGACGTCGATGACGATGACAAACCTCCGAGCGCATCAGCCCTAACTCAATGGGCTGAGCTTGCGCATCAAGCGGTCAGTGAAACGCTAAGCGAGCTTACCCTCCGCTTGGTCGACGAATCTGAAATGATCGCCTTAAACCAAGATTATCGCGGCAAGCAAGGTTTAACCAATGTGCTGTCTTTTCCTGTTGATGCTGATTTTTGTATGGCAGACGAAGACGGGCGTACACTTATCGGCGATATCGTCATTTGTCACAAGGTTATTAGTCGTGAGGCTGCCGAGCAGAATAAAACGGCGCTAAACCACTATGCTCACATGGTTACCCATGGTGTGCTGCATCTTCATGGCTATGACCATTTAGATGATGAGTCTGCTGAAGAAATGGAAGCCCTGGAGGCGAATATTTTGTCTACCAGTGGTATCGAAAACCCTTATAATTAAACTAATGAATAACCCAGATCAACCTCCGTCGTCGTTTCTAGCCAGTCTCAAAGCCAAAGTCAGCTCAATGGTGTCAGCTAGGCTGCCGAATAAGCGCCCATCGAGTAGAGAGCACGTGCTCGAAAATCTTCGTCATGCTGAGCAAGATGGTATTTTGGCGCGCGATGCCTACGACATGATGCAGCGAGTGATGTTTGTCTCGGATCTCAAGGTTCGTGACATCATGATTCCGCGCAGCAACATGATTTTTGTAGAGCGTGAACACGACCTTGATCAATGCTTAGACATTATGGTTGAAAGCGCACACTCGCGCTTTCCCGTGGTCGACAATGAAAAAGACCAGATCAGTGGTATTCTGTTAGCCAAAGATTTGTTGCGCTATTTTGATGATGATAATAAACAGCGCTTTAACTTGCGAGATCTAATGCGCCCGGTGGTGTTTGTGCCGGAGGGCAAGCGGGTTAATATATTATTAGCCGAATTTCGAGAGAATCGAAATCATATGGCGGTAGTGGTCGACGAATTTGGCGCGGTCGCCGGCTTGGTCACGATTGAGGATGTACTTGAGCAAATTGTCGGCGATATCGAAGACGAGCATGACATCGAAGTCGATGACAGCATGATTCGAGAGCTTGATGGTGGCGAAATTATCGTTAAAGCCGTACTGCCAATCGACGAGTTCAATGAATACTTTGAAACCTATCTAAGTGAGAGTGGAAGTGACACTATAGGTGGTCTTGTTTCTCAAACACTAGGTCATGTTCCGCAGCGTGATGAAAGCGTACAGATCGAGCAAATGAGATTTGAAATAGTGCATGCGGATTCGCGACGAGTGCATTTAATTCGAGTGGTGAAAGTGCCTGTGGACGAACTCGTCGAGGGCTGAGTTTGATGACTTGAGTCAGTGCCGATTTTCGCAGACTGGTTCGAATGCGAGTTTGAACATGCCGATAGTATCAAGGTACGATCAAGTAAGGGCTTGGGGATTAAAGCAACGAGACCTCTGAATAACGGCAGAGTAAAAAGGAAAACAGCAACCTTTTTTCTGGGTTACGGTTGCGCCGATATCTGGCATTAACCGTTTTAGCGATAACAATTCTCACAATAGTAATTCTCGTAATAACAGTACTGGCAATAACAACACTGGTATCAACAATACTGGCATTAACAACAAGGGCACCATGAACTCTTCCAATCAACCTAAAGTCTATTTGATCGACGCCAGCATCTATATTTTTAGGGCTTGGTTTTCAGTGCCCGATTCGATGCGTGGCGAGAATGGCAAACCGGTCAACGCGATGTATGGCTTTTGTCGATTCTTAACTGAATTTATTGAGCGAAGTGGCGCTCAACACGTTGGCATCGCGTTTGATGAAAACTTGACTCAGTCGTTTCGCAACGACCTCTACCCAGAGTATAAAATGAATCGGGAGTTACCCCCCGAAGACCTTAAAAATCAATTCAAGTATTGCCGAAGGTTAGCCGAAGCTGCTGGATTTTATTGTGTCGGTCATGACCGATACGAGGCTGATGATCTAATTGCAACCTTGTCATTATCGATGCGTGAGCAGGGTTTTAGAAACATCATTGTCAGTGGTGACAAAGACTTGGCTCAGTTAATTAAAGGCGACGATCTGTGGTGGGACTATGCGCGGGATCGTCAGCTAAAAGCGCCTCAGATAATTGAAAAATTCGGCGTGCCACCAGAGGCAATTCAAGATTTTTTAGGTCTGTGTGGAGATGCGGTGGATAATATTCCCGGCGTGCCGGGCGTTGGCCCAAAAACTGCTACAGCGTTATTGCAAGCGTATCAAACGGTTGAAGGTGTTTATGACAACCTCGATGCCATTGCTGCGTTGAAAGTGCGCGGCGCCAAGACTCTCGGTGCTAAGTTGGCTGAGCACAAAGACAAAGCATTTTTGTCGAAGCAGTTAGCGACGGTGGCCTATGATGCGCCGATTGACACCAGTGCCGATAAATTACTGCGCCAATCAGCCGAAGTCAGCCTATTAAAAGAAATAGGCCAAATCATGGGGGGGCGAGGTGACGGTTTGTTCGAACGCCTAGTTCATTCTTCTAAGTTAGTGCAGGCGGTCTAGCAGTTTGCCGTCTAACCTCCTCGAAGCCAACCGATTAGAGCCGAGCTTTACGGTTTTGTTAAGGGACTTGCTTATGCTATGGGCATCTGTAATTATTTCGCGATTCATTAAGCGAGACTTAAGCCTAATTCGACGAACGAAAAGTGGAGACATTCCGAACACTTTTATTTCGTCCCTGAGTTATGCTGTGGTCTCTAAACAAACATCAATAGATAGCCGAGGCTAAGTGTGTACCTAGAGTATTTCGGGTTAACGGAGCGACCGTTTTCAATCGCCCCAGACCCTCACTATTTGTACATGAGTGAACGCCATAAAGAGGCGATGGCTCATCTTACCTACGGTTTATCGCAAGGTGGTTGTTTTATCGTTCTGACCGGTGAAGTGGGAACCGGTAAAACCACGCTTTGTCGTAATCTATTGGGTGATTTGCCTGATGACGTAGAGGTTGCGCTAATACTCAACGCCAACATCAACGAGCAAGAATTACTGCAAACGGTGTGCGATGAGCTAAAAATCGCTTACCAGACCTCAGACTCGCAGAAGCAACTATTAGATAAATTAAACTCACATCTATTGGCAGGCTTTGCCGAAAACCGGCAAACGGTATTGATCATCGATGAGGCTCAACTATTGGGCCGAGATGTGCTTGAGCAAATTCGCTTACTCACTAATCTTGAAACAACTAAGTCAAAGCTATTACAAATTATTTTAATTGGTCAGCCTGAGCTAAACGACTTGCTGAGTAGAAATGATTTACGCCAACTGGCTCAGAGAGTCACGGCCAGATACCATCTCGGCGCATTGCAGCGCAGTGAGATAGAGAGCTATGTGAATTTTAGGTTGAGCGTTGCCGGTTGCCGAAAGCCACTCTTTACTCGACAAGCGTTGAGCCAGCTACACCGCTTGACGGATGGAATTCCGCGCAGAATTAATGTTTTAGCCGACCATGCCTTATTAGCCGCCTATTCGAAAACCGATGCGGTGGTTGATGCTAAGAGCGTAAAGACGGCCAGTAAAGAAGTGTTTATACACAGCAGTAAATCGACAAAAGTTATCCCAGCGAGCGTCAAGTGGGGTTTTGCGATACTCAGTCTAGTGCTAATTAACGTTGCGCTGTGGTGGTGGTTTACCGCAGAGCCTTATCAAAGCAAGCCAGCGCCAATAGTGAATGTTAGCCCCTCGGCTGTTGATCAGAGTGAGTCTGAACTCGATAGCGCTATCGCTAAAGTCGAAAATATCGCTGCAATAAATCAATTTGGTCAAGTGGTCGACAAGTTGGCGCCTGGGGAAGCCGCTCCGAATGGAGTAACTACGATTATTCGATCCGATGACATCGCTCCTGGCACGGTAGTTATAGCCGATCAACCACTGGATGAGTCTGAACTGTTTATACAACAAGCAACTCTTATTACAACCCAGCCGCAGGCGCTTATTACAACCCAGCCGCAGGCGCTTATTACAACCCAGCCGCAGGCGCTTATTACAACCCAGCCGTCGGCACCTATCACCCAGCGGCCGGCGCTTATCATACAGCCGCCGAAGCGAGTCTTCAGCTACGACTCTGGTTCAGAGCTGGGCCAAGCCTTGGACGCCTCGGCCGACTTAACGGGGCGTATCGCCGCATTTCGTGCTCTGAGTGCTGCCTGGGATGTGGACCTGCCAAGCCAACTTATTCAACCGGCTTGCGACGTACTCAAAGACAGCGGTGTAGCTTGCTTAAGTATTACTAGTTGGTCGCAGTTACAGCGTTACAATCGACCGGCGATACTCGTGCTGGACCAGAATGATAGTTTGCATCGAGTGATCGTTTTTAAAATTGAGCGAGGCTCGGCGCAAGTACTTGTTGGGCAAAGTGTATTAGACGTAAGCATCAATGAATTGCAGTCGCGCTGGACTAATAATGGTATTACCTTTTGGCGACCAACGGTTGACGGTCGTGGCGTATTGCAGCAGGGTGACACCTCGAACAATCTTCCAGCAATACGTGTTGCAATCAACCAAGCCTTATCGGAGCGTAACATGTCAGGCTTGGATGATTTGACATCGACAGATTTTGATTTGTCATTGGCGCAAGCGGTATTTGCCACGCAAACCGCTTATTCGTTACTAGCCGACAGTAAAGTCGGTAGTGAAACCTATTTATTGTTAAATGAAATTTTATTGCCAGAGCAGACGCCAGTGTTGCGTCAGCGCGTGCGATAGAGGTTTGCTATGTCGACCATATTAGATGCCTTAAGAAAGTCTGAGCAAGAAAGAAAGTTGAATAAGCTGCCAACCTTGACTGATATGGCCGCGCCACAAGAGCCATCGCGTTGGCCGCTATACATCGGGCTGGCCTTAGTGTTGCTGGCAATAGCGTTGGTGGTATTGGCCTATGTTATCTGGAGCGCCAAGCCTGGAGCTGCTGTGGAGCAAACAGGATTGCAGGCAAATGCCGCGCAGCTGACTGGCGAAGAGGCCCAAACTGCTCAAGCATCGCTTACCAATGTTGACGAGGTAGCTCTGCTTAAGGACTCGATGTTGGTTAACGTGGTTTCTTATTCGCAAGACCCGGCGTATAGCTTTGCGATGGTGAATGGCAAAATGGTTCGTGAAGGTGACTTCATTGAGCCTGGCTTGAAGCTCGAAGAGATACTTCCTGACGCGGTGGTATTTAACTCACGTGGGAAAAAAATTACTCGCAGCCCTTAGGCCGTAGCCCTAGATTCCCTCGGAGTATTTACTCAAAGCATAGCGCATAGACCTAGGGCTTTAGTTATAATCCGCGCTTTGGCTTATCGCCGTTTTTTTTACGAGACCTCAGCATAACTCGACGAACCGCTTTTTATTGCGTCCCTGAGTTACGCTGAGCCCTCATTACCTCAAAGTTTATCTATCATGAGTTTGCCTGCTGAAGTCGCCAAGCGACGCACCTTTGCTATTATCTCGCACCCTGATGCTGGTAAAACTACCCTGACCGAGCGTCTGCTCTTGTCTGGTGGGGCGATACAGATGGCGGGAAATGTTAAGGGTCGTAAAAGCGGCCGCCATGCGACCTCAGACTGGATGGAGTTGGAGAAGCAGCGTGGTATCTCGGTAACCTCATCAGTAATGCAGTTTGAGTACCACGGCAAGATCATCAACTTACTTGATACGCCGGGGCATGCCGATTTCTCCGAAGACACATACCGAACCTTGACCGCGGTTGATTCGGCGTTAATGGTAATCGATATTGCCAAAGGCGTAGAAGAACGTACTATTAAGCTGATGGATGTTTGTCGTCTGCGTACCACGCCGATTATAACCTTTGTAAATAAGATGGATCGCGAGGGTCGTGATCCGATTGAGGTGATGGATGAAATTGAATCGGTGCTCGATATCTTATGTGCGCCGATGACATGGCCAATCGGAATCGGCAAACAGTTTCGTGGCATATATCGACTCTACGATGATACAATTCATTTATTTGCTGGCCGCCCTGGTAATAATAAAGATCAAGATCAATTTATAGATGGTCTTGACAATTCTGAGCTGGACGAGGTTCTTGGCTCGACGGCAAAGGAGCTTCGTGAAGAGCTAGAACTGGTTCAAGGCGCTAGCAATGAGTTTGATAAAGAGTTTTATGAGAGCGGTGATCTAACGCCGGTTTTCTTTGGTTCGGCTATTTCGAACTTAGGTGTTGAGGAGTTGATGTCGAGCTTTGCCGAACATGCACCGGCACCCCAAGGTCGAATGGCCGAGACCCGTGAAGTTAAATCTAACGAAGAAAAGTTCACTGGGTTTGTGTTTAAAATTCAAGCTAATATGGATCCGTCACACCACGACCGAATTGCGTTTATGCGCATCACATCTGGCAAATTCACCAAGGGCAAAAAACTCAAGCACGTGCGCATAAATAGAGACGTGGCGATCAATAATGCCAGCTCGTTCATGGCATCCAAGCGCGACGCGATTGAAGAAGCCTACGCTGGGGACATTCTCGGCGTACATAACCACGGCACGATTCAAATTGGTGATACGTTTACCGAAGGTGAAGAGCTTAAATTTACCGGCATACCGAACTTTGCTCCTGAGCTGTTTAGGCGTGTTCGTCTACAAGATCCACTACGTGCCAAAGCGCTACAAAAAGGGTTAGTCCAGCTGTCGGAGGAGGGCGCGACGCAGGTTTTTCGGCCGTTGATAAACAATGACATGATTCTTGGTGCGGTGGGTGTATTGCAGTTTGACGTAGTGGCGTATCGATTGAAAGCTGAGTACAACGTCGACTGTTCCTTTGACGCCGTGCAAGTGGCTACGGCGCGTTGGTTACATTTTCCGGACGATAAAACTGAAACCGAGTTTCGTCGCAAAAACGAATCAAATATTGCCATAGATGGTGCTAAATGCCTCACCTATGTAGCTCCCAATATGGTTAATTTACAACTAACTATCGAGCGTTGGCCAGAGGTTGAGTTTCGAAAAACTCGAGAAATCTAGTTCCAGTTTTAGTCAGAATTGCTCGCTCGAGCGTTTAGCTAGACTCGGCAATTGCGCCTTTGCTAATGCCCTCGTAGGCACGTACTTTGAAGCTTGAGTTTGGCATTTCCTGCTCAAGCACCGACAGCAGATGTTCGGCAATGCATTCAACGGTGGTGTCGCTATCGATTAGATAGACCCGTTCTTCGGGTAGCGTTAAGCTAAAAACTCCTTGGTCCGTTTGATAGTCAAAACGTACTTGGCCATGGGCGAATTCGCTGACATCTTCACTGGTGCCTAGATAAATGTCTTGCCAGCGCGCGGCAAGTTGACTTTCGAGCTTGCGATTTCTACGCTTGTTTTTCCAAATTTCTATTTTTGAGCGATGGCCGTGGGCAATGCGTTGGCAGTTGCCGTCGTGCTTCTTGAGGCCGTGACTATAGCTATAGTAGCGACCAGTACTGGCTTCTATATTTAGTGTAACCTTGATGTCGTTGACGTTGTCAGGCAATACTTTTGCCAGGCCTTTGACTATATATTCGCGCACACCTTTACGTGAGATGCGCTTAGTATGAATGCGACACAGTGAACTCGTCGGCGATGAATGCTCTATCTGCTCATTGGTATTCGGTATGAAGGTGATATCGGTATTCTCACCGTCTTGTGAAAGCGTCGAGCCTTCATAGTCGGTCGGCACCAGTAGCTTGTGATCGACTTCGTGATCAATCCACTGCTTGATTGTTTTCTTCACTTTAGAGAAGTCGAAAACCATGCTCTGCTTATCGAGCTCTCCACCAAGTTCAATGTCAACCGACCAGCTTGCACCAATAAGCCCGCGCTTTGGGTCAAGAATGGAGCAGTCGATTACGGTTAAATTATCTACAAAAAGGCGTGGCATGAGTTTAAATCAGGTGTTAATCATTAGTTGAACTATATTGAGATATCAGCATAACTCTAGCACAAGATAAAGTGCTTTATATTTCCAATATTTTTTTAAAAACATCGAGCAATAGCAAGCTACTACACTCAGTTTTTACTTCAATCTTGAAAATATCAAACATTTTACTTTTGCACTGGAGTTATGCTGAGGTCTCATACTACACTTCGCAACATACAAACTCGCAGACACAATTAAATAAATGACCATTACTCGTTTCCCCCCATCGCCGACTGGCTATCTCCATATTGGTGGTGCTCGTACCGCGCTTTATTCCTGGCTACACGCACGTCAAAACAACGGCAAATTCATCCTGCGTATCGAAGACACTGATCTAGAGCGTTCAACGCAAGAGTCGGTGCAGGCTATTTTAGATGGCATGCAATGGCTCGGGCTTGATTATGATGAAGGTCCGTATTATCAAACTCAACGCTTCGACCGGTATGCGCAAGTTATTGAGAGCTTGCTGGTTGATGGTAAGGCTTATCATTGCGAGTGTTCGAAACAGCGTTTGGATGAAATGCGTGAGGCGCAAAAGGCTAGCGGGCAAAAACCTAAGTACGATGGACGGTGTCGCGAGCTTGGTTTAGCCGCAGCAGACAACACCGTTGTTCGGTTTAAAAATCCGCTCGACGGCGATGTGCTGATTGCTGATTTAGTCAAAGGTAATATCCTCATCTCTAATCACGAAATAGACGACTTGGTGCTTGCAAGGCCCGACGGAGTTCCCACTTATAACCTGACAGTGGTGGTCGATGATATGGACATGGGAATTACACACGTGATCCGTGGTGACGACCATATCAATAATACCCCTAGGCAGATAAATATTTTAAACGCGCTCGGAGCTACGCTGCCCCTGTACGGCCATGTGCCGATGATATTGGGAGAAGATGGCGCGCGCATGTCAAAACGTCATGGCGCGGTTGGGGTTATGCAATATCGTGATGATGGTTTCTTGCCAGAAGCGCTGCTGAACTATCTGGTTCGATTGGGCTGGTCGCATGGCGATCAAGAGCTCTTTAGTATGGATCAGTTGCTCGAGTTGTTTAATATTGAAGATGTTAGTCGCTCGCCATCAACCTTTAATCCTGAGAAGCTGTTATGGGTCAACCAAGAAAAAATCAAGCTCTTAACGCCCAGCGAGCTCTTACAGAGAAGCGCATGGCATTTTGCGGCTGCCGATATCCCGCAGCCATCGGGTGAATATGCGGAATCTGTAGTTGGTTTAATTCAAGAGCGCTGTAAAACACTAATAGATGTGGTTGAGCAGACGCGCTTTTTCTTTAATGACGTTGATGGTTACGATCAAGCCGCGTTAAAAAAATGGGTTAAGCCTGTGTCACCTGAATTACTTAATGCGTTGATTGTTAAGCTTGACGCGCTTGAGCAGTGGACTGCTGACGGCGTGCAAGCGTCAGTTCAGGCGGTGGTCGATGAGCACCAAGTTGGCTTTGCTAAAGTTGCTCAGCCGGTTCGTATTGCTGTCACGGGTGGTACGATGTCACCCTCTATCGATTCAACCTTGGCGTTACTGGGTCGCGAAAAAAGCATGCAAAGGTTACATGCCGGGTTAAGGGCTTTCGAATCAATTTTGCTTGAACGAGGATAACGCGATATAGTCGTTGCAGGACAATTTGTTTGCTTAATGCGAAAAGGTTCCAATATTAAGCAAATGTAAGGAGTGAGAGCGACTTTTTTTTAATAGATTGGTGACGACTAAGTTATTGGCTGTTAGACTCAAGGCCTAAGTTTGTAATTGTTTCGCCCAACTTAAGTCGTACGACCAAGTTTCTATTAGATTTGGTCGGTCTTGAAATTAAAGGCTTGGCTTACAGTGCGAATCCGTTATAGACTTAGACTCGTAAGTTCTGCAGTAGACAGAGCTGAGAAAATAATAAACAAGCCTATGTGGGATTGTTAAAGCTGATTTATAAACCTCGAGCATTAGGCTAGAGTTATTGGAAGCCGTCTAAAGCAGTGTTGGTTTTCAAATGGATTTAAGTTTTACCGATTCAAATACGGGTTAGCCTTAGGAGAAGATGTTTACCAGGTTGTGCGAGAGCGTGAACACGAGTAGTAAAAAGCAGTGATGGCAGAGCTAACCATATCTCAATTCAGCCTAGTTATTTACCAACGGCGTTCATATTACCGTCCAATGATCTTTGTTGATCTAATTTAGAGATAGTTGTCTTAAGATTAGTTGCCAACGGGGTAGTAAGTTTAGCAGTGTCGATTTTTTAAAAGTTCGCTTTGTTTGCTTGTTGTGGTATATCGTTTTCATTCTGACGTTTTGTTATAAAAATTTCCTTGCTTATCAATGTTGATAAGCAAGATTAATATAGTTGAATAACTGAATTTCAATTCTTCTCATCTGTATATCCGTTAGTGTTGATCGCGATGACTTTCCGTCTCAGTCTTCAACGCCAATTGGCTTTGAGCTGAGACGAATTTAAACCAATCAACTTGATTTGGGGTTGGCCTGTTTTCTAATTGGGAATAGGGCGTCTACTGAATAAGTTGGTGATTATTGAATCTAGCTAAATAGATTTCATTACAAGAGGTTAAATCTAAAATGAAAAAATCTGTGTTGAATTGGATTGGTCAAACGTTAGCAGTTGTTGCTATCAGTGCGACCGCTGTGACCGCTGTACTGGCGCAGACAGTCGACCAAGAGTTCGCTCGCGAGCTTAAATTGGTAGAAGGATTAAAGGTCTATAACGATCAGCTCGAAGGCCAGCTTCAAGCGCAAGCTGTTGCTAAGAGAGAAATCCTTGTGTCAATTGATAAAGCGAAAGATCTTGAGCCACAAGTTGCGCCTTTGTTAGGCAAAATGTTGAGCGCTTTAGAGCAATTTATCAAAGCCGACCTTCCATTTCACAAAGAAGATCGTATGGCTAGTGTGTTTAAATTGAAAGATTTGATGACTAATCCGGCCGCATCTACGTCAAGTCGATTTCGCAGCATTATGGATATCTATACGATAGAGATGGAGTATGGCAATAACTATGAAGCCTATAAGGCGGTACAAAATGTAAACGGCGAAGATATCGAAGTTGACATGCTGCGAATGGGTCGAATTGCTTTATATTTTCAAACCAAAGATCTAAAAGTATCAGCCATGTGGGATACCGCAAACAATAACTGGAAAATCCTTCCTGCAGATACTAACCGAAATATACGCAAAGCGATTAAAGTGGCTGCAAAAACAACTGCACCTGAATTGCTAAGTTTGCCACTAAATGCTCCGGAGGGCGTGTAACATGAATCGTATTCTTACTGCCGTTGCTCTAGCAGCAACCCTTATAATTGCCCCAGTGCAAGCTCAAACTGTTGATCAGTTATTGAGTCAAGTTAAAAACGGTACTTTACAGAAGAGTAAAGAAGCCATTGATTTAGAGCGGAGCTTTAGTTCTGCTGGCGCAGGCAAGGCTGGTATTGTAGCCAAACTAAAAGCCGATCGTGCCGCCTTAGACGCGATTAGTGATGCTTTAGAAATTCAATATGCCACCAGAGATGCCGAGTTAGCTACGCTACGTACTACTCGCCAAAGCTCGCTTGGTGATCTAAAAGATCTATTCGGTGCTATCCAACAAATTGTTGGTGAAGCTGAAGCGACATTTGACACATCTTTGATCTCTGCTGAGTTTCCAGGGCGTGGCGCTAATTTCGCTGAAATTACCAAGAAAGTATCTAATCAGTCGAATGAATTGATTACTGCAGACGAAGTTGAATCTGTCTGGAAAGCTGTCTTTAACGAGATGGCACAGCAAGGTAAAATCACCAAATTTACGGCTAATGTTGCAACTGCTGCTGGCGCAAAAGAAAGTCAAACCGTGGTTCGTGTAGGCAACTTTAATTTGATCGGTGACGGTTCCTTCTTAACCTACGGCAAGGGTGGTGTTGCTGAATTGCCACGCCAACCAGATGGTCGTTACTTGAGTCAAGCTGGAAGCTTGTTCAATGCATCAGCCGGTAACACCGTGGCGTTTGCATTAGACCCAACACAAGGCACTCTTCTTGGCGCGGCCGTTGAAGCTCCAAGCTTAATGGATCGTATTCATCAAGGTGGTTTAGTTGGTTACATCATTTTGGGTGTTGGCGCAATCGCCGCTATTATTGCGTTACTTAAGATCGTTACCTTGTTTGGTGTATCGGCAGCGGTAAACAAGCAGGCAAAGAATCCGGGCTCGCCTTCAACAAAGAACCCACTGGGTCGCGTACTGAAAGCAGTGCAGGACAGCCCTAGCAAAGATACTGAAGCGATGGAGCTTCGTTTATCCGAAGCGATTATGAAAGAAACGCCAAAATTAACCTCATGGTTAATGTTTTTGAAAATCGTTTCAGTGGTCGCGCCGTTGGCAGGACTGCTTGGTACGGTGCTCGGTATGATTACAACGTTCCAATCGATCACATTGTTCGGTGCTGGCGATCCAAAGCTTATGGCCGGTGGTATTTCGCAAGCGCTTGTAACAACCGTTTGTGGACTAGTTGTGGCTATTCCGATCGTATTGCTTCACACCGCCGCCGCTTCAAAAGCTAAGCGAGTTGAAGAGATTTTGGAAGAGCAGTCAGCCGGTATGGTTGCACGCCAGATCGAAGGCTAATTATTACCCTATAAAGTAATAATTAACTTTGATCTCAGGCTTAACTTGCGAGCAGCTACGACCTCAAAATAAGTCGTAGCGATGCTTGTAAGTCAGGCAAATAAGAAACTTGTTAACGTTATAAGTTAACCAGCAATAGAGGTTTCATCAGATGCCAGATTTTATTTTACTCGCCTATGAGTACATTCGAGATTTTATGGAATTGGGCGGCCCGGTTCTTTATTTGATCGCGTTGCTCCTAATAATCATGTGGTACATGATAATCGAGCGTATTTTCTATATTCGCGGACCACATCAGCGCGCTGTTAAGGATGCGGTCGATCAGTGGGAAGCGCGTTCGGAGAGAAACTCTTGGGCGGCACATCAAGTTCGTGAACAATTAGTTTCTACTGTCGGTAGCAAGCTAAAAGAAAACCTATCGATGATTCAAGCTTGTGTCGC
This sequence comes from Arenicella sp., assembly GCA_046709645.1. Lineage (GTDB taxonomy): Bacteria > Pseudomonadota > Gammaproteobacteria > Arenicellales > Arenicellaceae > Arenicella. The sequence goes on along the minus strand of JBKEFT010000002.1, from coordinate 235,688 downwards.
ATTAGCACCATTATTCGGCCTACTAGGTACTGTTACCGGCATGATCGAAGTTTTCCAAGTAATGGCAATTAACGGTACCAGTAATGCTCGTGCAATGGCTGGCGGTGTATCTCGTGCGACGGTTCCAACTATGGCGGGAATGGTTGCCGCGTTGTCTGGGCTTTTCTTGAGCTTTTGGTTGCAGCGTAAAACTGAGCAAGAACGCGAGTTATTGAACGAACAATTAACGCTTGATCATTAAGCCGATCTAAGCCACTCAAACGACATTCATTGCAAAAGTCCGGTTGAACGGTCAATAGCAGGAATTGGGAGATAGTAAATGAGAAGATTAAGAAGCAAGCAAGAAGATGACGCCAAGATTGACATCACGCCGATGTTGGACGTTGTGTTTATTATGCTTATTTTCTTTATCGTGACCGCTAGCTTTATTAAAGAAAGTGGTGCAAAAGTAAACAAGCCAAATGCCGAAAATGCTGAAAAGCATCCTAAAGCGACGGTATTGTTGGCGATCGACGAAAATAATGAAATTTGGTTAGACCGTAGAGTTATTGATCCGCGCGCTATCAAAGCTAACATTACTCGTCTGCGTGCTGAAAATCCAGATGGCGAAGTGATCGTTCAAGCCGATATCGAGTCAAACGCCGAAACGGTGTTGAAAGTAGTCGATGCTCTCAAAGATGCGGGCATCTCGATTCCAACTATCGCGACTAAGTCGGAGTAATTACCATGGCAAAACCTATTTCATTCATACTGTCTATACTGGTAACTTTGACTCTTATCGCTGCCATGTACGCTCTGATCAAAATGAAAGATCCAGAACTGGACAAGGCGGAAGGCTTTAAATTGCCTAAGTTTACATACGTCGCTAAGAACGAAGATGTTCAAACCATTACGCCTAAACCTGCTCGCCCTGATGAAGTGCAAGAGCAGCCAGAGGTGCCTGATACGAAGATAGTCCCTGATCGCGTAGATATTAATTCTGAGCTTGGACTTGGAGCGGTGAAGGTGGGCATCAATCGAGATCTAAAAGGCTTTAATTCTAACGATGGTGAATTTCTACCGATTTTTCGTGCGCCGCCTATCTTTCCTCGTCGAGCGTTAGAGCGAGGAATATGTGGCTGGGTTGAATTGTCTTATACCGTAACGTCGGCTGGAACAGTAACAGACGCGATTGTGGTAAAAAGCTCATCAAGTATGTTTGAGCGCAATGCGGTGAAAGCGGCGGAAAAGTATAAGTATAAGCCACGCCAGGTAGGCGGCAAGCCAGTGGATGTCGAAGGCGTGCAGATTCTTATCTCATTTAATGTTGAAGGCCAAGATTGTTAGATATCCTTTCTTAGATAGATAAGACCTCTGGCAAAACTAGCAAATAATTTCAAATTAATAGTAGCCGATATTAGATCAAATGATATTGCTAACAACGTTCTTAATAGACGCTACTTAAAGGTGAAAAAAATGATCAAATTGAAATCAATTAAAAATCAGTTAAAACCACTTATCAGCGCGGGCGTGAGTGTTGCGGTTATGTTGCCGCTTCTAGCTGCGGTTGAAGTAACCATATTTGATACGCAACAGGCACAGGCACAAACATCAAAGCAAGAAAAGCCAAAGACTGTCAAAGTTCAATCTATCCGCCAAAAGCATATTAAGACTTTTGAAAAGATTCAGGAGGCTTTCGAGACTGAGAACAATGCTGAGGTCGAGCGTCTTTTGGCTAAATTGTCGAGTGAAGAGGATTTAAACAATATAGAAAAGGCGTATATTGCTAATTATCGTGGCAATATCTGTTTTTCTAGTGATCGACTCGATTGTGCCCTGCGTGAATTTAAAAAAGTGACCACGACACGTGATGGCCTGCCTGAAAGTTTTTATAACCAGATGCTGTACGTAATAGCTCAGGTATTATTTTCTCAGGAGGAATATCGTGAGGCGTTGAGTTACGCACAAACATGGGCCAAAACCCAAGAAAGCCCGACGGCCGATGCTTATATGCTGATCGGTCAAGCTCATTACATGCTCAAGGAGTATGACCAAGCATTGCCAAACGTCCAGAATGGTATCGCAAAGTACATTGAGTTGGGTAGTGTGCCGAAAGAAGGCTGGTTAAATCTTTTGAGCAGCATCTACCGTCAAAAAAATGACTTTAAGAAAATGTTGCCGGTGGTAAAGCAACTGGTTCAACACTATCCCAAGAAGACCTACCTACTAACGATGGCCGGAATCTTTAACGAGCTTGATGATCAGCCTCGCATGACAGCTATGTACCAAGCGATGTATGACCAAGGGTTGTTAACAACTGAATCTGAGTTGGTGACCTTAGCTTCATTGGAAATGAGTCAGGAAAACCCATTTCACGCTTCAGAGATCATGAAAAAGGGTATTGCTTCAGGCGTTGCTAAGAAGAATCTAGCCAACTACCGTTTGTACTCTCAGGCATTATATGCTGCTCGCGAGTATGACGCCGCATTAGAGCCGCTAGCTAAAGCAGCGAGTCTTTCCGGTGACGGTAAGTTGTATAATCAGTTAGGGCAATCATTCATCGCATTAAATAGATGGCGTGAAGCGGAGAATGCCCTAAGCAGCGCGATTAAAAAGGGTGATCTTAGTAACACTGGCCAGACATTGATTAGCAAAGGCTTAACTCAATTTGAGCAGAACAATTTCAAGGCTGCAGAAGCAACTTTTGTCAAAGCACAGAAGTATGAAAAAGTTTCTAAAACAGCCGCTAATTGGATTCAGTATGTAAAAGCTGAAGTGCGTAGACTAAAAGAACTAAATGCTCCAATTCAAGAAATTGACACTACCGTAGAGCCTGTAATTAGTTAGGCTAATAACAAAATGAGTAATTATTCAGAGACTTTTAAGTCTCTGAATAACAGAACGAATTTACCAAGTCGATTTCAGACTTGGCCACCTTAAGAGGTTAAGCATGGGTACAGCAGTACTAAAATCAGTGGTTAGAAAGAGCTTGTTGGGCATTGCATTAATCGCATTGGCTCCGACTTCAGCGTATGCCGATAGAACAGACGATATTGTTAGTAGCAATGGTAAAAGGTTGAAAGACGGTGCTGCTTCGCAGAAGCGTATTGACGATACATCTGAGCGAACTGAAAAAATCGTTTCGCAATATCACCAGCAGCGTAAGAATGTCGAGGTATTGAAGAAATTTAACGATCGTCTTCGTCGAACTCTTGGTGCTCAAGAGGTGGCCATGACCAAGTTAGCAAGATCTATCGAGGATGCTTCTTTAATAGAAAGACAGATTGTGCCCTTAATGCTTAGCATGGTCGACGGCCTAGAAAAATTCATTGCCGCCGATATTCCCTTCAAGTTAGATGAGCGAAATGCTCGGTTAGCTCGAATTAAAGGTTATCTGACCAACGCAAATATTTCAGCAGCAGAGCGATTTCGTCAGGTTTTAGATGCTTATTCGATTGAGAATGCTTATGGGCAAAGCATTGATGCCTTTGTAGAAGAGTTACAGTTAGACGGAGTAGCAAAAACGGTTAATATTCTACAAATTGGGCGCGCTGGTTTGTACTTTCAAACGACCGATGGAAAGCAATCAGGTTATTGGGATAAGGAGGCAGGGCTATGGCAAACATTGGACCCGTCGCACAACGCTGGTATCACTAAGGCGATTCGCATTACTCGAGGCAAGGAGGTCAACGACCTTATGACTCTACCTGTTGCGGCTCCGGAGGCTATCTAACATGACTACTGTTTTTAAAAAAAATGTGGGCATTGAATCTGTTATGCAAAAACTAACAAAAGCGGCTGTGTTAAGCCTATCTGCTATAACAATTTTGCTTGGGGGCATAAATGTTCAAGCTCAGAGCCTAGATATTGAAAAGGTTTATAACACCACAACCAGAGCTGCTAGCAAAGAACGTAGTGTCAATGCCGCTCGAGAAAATTCTTTTAAAGCTGAAAGGAGTAAGCAACAAGGTCGTTTAAATTCGATGACCAACGAGCGCACTCGTCAAGAACGTATCGGTAAAGAGCTAGAGCGTAAGTTTGAGGAAAATGACGTTAAAATTAACGTTCTTACCGACGAATTGGCCAAGGAGCTAGGTGACCTAAAACAACTATTTGGTGTTATTCAGTTATCTGCATCCGAGGCTCAAGAAGCATACAAAAGTTCTTACATTAGCGCGCAATATCCTGATCGCTCGGAGAATTTACGTCAGATGGTGGAAAAGATGTCTAGCCTTACTGAGCTAGTCTCGATCGATGAAATAGAAGATCTCTGGTTTCAGCTTCAAAATGAGATGACCGAGCAAGGTAAAATAGTCACTTATACGGCTGCGGTAAGATTTAAAGTTGGTGAGGAGACAGACGATGAAGGCAAAATCTACCCAATATATGAGCCGCAAGATCGCCAGGTTACCCGCGTGGGTGTTTTCAGTGCCGTTAGCGGTGGCGATATTCTTACTTACAATGACACAACAGGCTTTACAGCACTAAATAGGCAGATGGGCGGTAGTCGCTCGGCCTTCACCAAGTTATCCGAGAACCTACAATCACTTTCTAGCGGCGTGACGCCGTTCATGCTTGACCCGAGTAAAGGCGTGCTTTCGAGCGCTTATGTTCAAGAACCGACCATTGCCGAAAAAGCACAAGAGGGTGGTGTCGTAGGTTACGTGATCATAGGCTTAGGTTTAATCGGTCTACTGATCGCCGTGGTTCGCATCCTGATTCTAATGGGTGTGGAAGCAAAGGTTAAGAAGCAATCGCGTGATTTGAAGCGTCCATCATTAAGCAATCCACTTGGTCGCGTGATCAAGGTTTTCCAAGATAATCCGACTACCGACCCTGAGTCTATGGAGTTGAAGCTGGGTGAAGCGATGCTCAAAGAGTCTCCAAAACTTAACGCTTGGGTAATGTTCGTTAAAATTATCGCTGTCGTTGCGCCGCTGCTAGGATTACTCGGCACGGTGACCGGAATGATTCAAACTTTCCAAGCGATCACCTTGTATGGTGCCGGTGACCCGCAAACAATGGCGGGTGGTATCTCTCAAGCATTGGTAACAACTGTACTGGGTCTGGTCGTGGCTATTCCGATGGTGTTCTTGCACTGGTTGGCGTCAAGCAGAGCTAAGCGTATCGAAGGCGCTCTAGAGGAGCATGCGGCTGGCTTAATTGCCGAGCAATATGAAATTAACGCCAAATAGATTGTCTTAGGCTGATTGAAAAAGTGTTTACGTTTAAAAATAAATCCATTGAGCACGATAATAACTGGGTGCTCTCAAGAGGAATCAACTAATGAAAAGACTGGGCAAAAGAAATACCGAAGAAGAAACCGATATTGATATTACACCGATGCTCGATGTGGTGTTTATCATGCTGATCTTCTTTATAGTGACCGCCAGTTTTGTAAAAGAATCTGGTATTGATATTAATAAGCCTCCAGCGTCAGATGAGCCGCCGAACCCTGACGCGCCTAAGCCGATTGTGATAGAGATTGATAAGCTTAATGAGATTCGGATCGATCGTAATATAGTCGATTTTCGAGCTATCAAATCGACGGTAACTCGGCTCAGAGCCGAGCGACCAGATGCCGCAGTGGTTGTTAAGGTTCACCCAAAAGCCCAGACTAAAGCTATAGTGCAAGCTATTGACGGGATTAAATCCGCCAATGTTGCTCAGCCAACGATTACCTTAAGCGATAGCTGAAGAAGGTAGTTGATAGCGGGTTACTAGAAAAAGCGTGCTCACCAGCGCGCTTTTTTATTGTCCATACAATAAAAATTGGACAGATGCCAAATCACATTTCTTGTGACCGAGTCACTCTATTAATACAGCCAACTAAATACCAGGACGAGAATGATTAAAGTAGCAATTAACGGTTTTGGCCGTATTGGTCGTAATGTCTTACGAGCATTATATGAAAATGGCTATAGAGAAAAAATTGAGATAGTGGCTATAAACGATTTAGCTCCAATTGAATCAAATGCGCATCTGCTGCAATACGACACTACTCATGGACGGTTTAACGCCAAAATAGAGTTTACCGATAACAGTATTAGCGTTGACGGCGTAGCAATTTCGGCGTTTATGCAACGAAATCCAGAGAAGCTGCCTTGGGGTGATCTATCGGTAGATATCGTGTTTGAATGCACCGGTTTTTTTCGAGCACGCGAGCAAGCAAATCTGCACATTAAGGCGGGTGCAAAGAAAGTGTTGGTGTCAGCCCCTGGTAAAGGTCTAGATGCAACTATTGTCTACGGAGTTAATCATGATCGTCTGAATCACAGCGATACATTAGTTTCAAATGCCTCATGTACGACCAATTGTTTGGCTCATCTCGCCAAGGCCTTGAACGACACTATTGGCATCGAAAGCGGACTTGCCAATACCGTGCATGCTTACACCAACACTCAGAATCTTCTTGATTCATTTCATAAGGATAAGCGCCGGGCGCGTGCTGCCAATTATTCGATGATTCCAACTTCCACGGGGTCTGCTAAGGCAATTGGCGATGTTATTCCAGAGCTAGACGGTAAGCTTGATGCCGTGGCGGTACGAGTACCGACACTCAATGTATCGCTACTAGATTTTACCTTTGTACCAACTAAATTGGCCGATCTTGATTTGGTCGAATCCGTATTTCATGATTACTCTCAGGGGCGTGAAAGGGTGTTTGAGCTAAATAGGCAACCATTGGTTTCGATAGATTTCAATCATAACCCAGCGTCCTGCATTGTAGATCTTGAGCAAACGCGAATAAGTGGCGGTTTGATTAAGGTACAAGCGTGGTATGACAACGAATGGGGCTTCTCTAATCGTATGTTGGATACCGCGTTAGCTATGTCTCAAGCTGCCTAGTGCCGCTCTATAGTTTGTCATCATAGATTGTAATAATAGTTCAGCAATATTAATTCGCCACACTGATTAACCCGAATCAAATATGAATAGAATCCTGTTATAGGTTGGGCCGGCTTAAGTGTAGCGACTTAATAAGTGGCGTGGCATTTTGAACAGTCGGCAGAGCGGCGAACAATTTAAGATTTTGGGCAAATAATATCCAGACACACCTATTGTGTTGGTGTGATCTGTAATGCTACGGCGAGGCCTTTTAATGCTTAGGCGAGGCTTGGCGATTCGAATCATCCTTACAACTTTTAATTTTATACGATACCTCAATGAGCACTCCTTCGATTAGTACCTCAATACGAAATTCACTAGAAAAACTAGCAATTAGCGACAAGGCCGGCGGTATAAAGGCCAAGTTTAGCGTTGATTTAGATCGGGTCGATCGATTCAGTTTTGATTTTGGTCAGTTCTATATAGATCTGAGCAAGACCCATATTAGCCAAGAGCTACTATCGATTTACTTGAAATTTGCAAATGAAATCGATTTTGTTGCGAAAAGAGAGTCATTGCTGGCCGGCGAACGAATCAATAATTCGGAAGATCGTTCGGTGCTGCATACGCTTTTGAGAGATATCGGTAATCAAGGTATTTCAATGAGCGATGATGACGTGTTGGCACAAGCCAAAACATCGAAAGCTCAATTCGTTGATCAGTATCACCAAATTCAGCAACAGTTGTCGAAACGAGACCATGCTATCAAAGACATAATTCATGTCGGTATTGGTGGTTCATCATTAGGCACTCAGCTAGTCTTCGAAGCGCTGAAAGACCTGAATAGCTCGATAAAGGTTCATTTTATTGGCAATATCGACGCTCATCAATTAGTCGATGCCCTGAGTCAATGCGAGTTAGCGAACACCTTAGTGATCGGGGTATCAAAGACGTTTACAACTGCAGAGACATTACAGAATCTTGATTCTATCGCCGATTGGTTTAAAGCAGGCGGAGTGAATAATCCTCTGGCACACTTTTATGCCGTAACGGCTGCGCCATCTAAAGCTCATGATTACGGTATACCATCGAATAATATCGTGTCCTTCCCTACTTGGGTCGGTGGTCGATACTCGGTTTGGTCTTCTGTTTCATTATCGGCTGCGCTGGTTATCGGGATAGAGAAATTTGAAGAATTTTTATCTGGGGCGGCCTCACTTGATAAGCATTTTTACACCCAAAGTCCGGAGTCAAACGGGTGTTTTCTAGCGGCTATGCTAGATCATTATTATGTCAATTTTCTAGGCGTTAAGTCTCGCGCAATCTTTGCTTATGACTTCCGATTGCGATCACTCGTAGACTATCTGCAACAGTTAGAGACAGAAAGCAATGGTAAAGATCGGCAGCGCGATGGAGACCCTGTTGATCAGCAGACGTCCCCTGTCGTATGGGGTGGTGTTGGTACCGATGTTCAGCATTCAGTTTTTCAAATGCTGCATCAAGGTACATCATTGATCCCGTCTGAATTCATTTTAGTCAGAGTCCCAGATCATGACTTGGTCGAACATCATAAGGAACTATTGGCAAACGGTTTGGCGCAAACCGCGGCCTTATTGGAAGGCCAAGACAAAGCCCAAATTGATAGTATTCATGCTCAGGACGGCTTGACCAACCTCGCTAAAAGAGCAAAGATATTTAGTGGTGACCGACCATCAACAACCATTTTGCTAGATCGACTCACGCCTAAGGCCTTAGGCGCACTATTAGCTTTCTATGAGCACCGTACGTTTTGCTTCGGGATGTTTGCCAATATCAATTCCTACGATCAGATGGGTGTTGAACTGGGAAAACGTTTAGCGACTCAGGTGAAGCCTCTTCTGGACCCGGTGAAGCCTCTTCTGGATAATGGGCAGACACAAAAAAGCGCGGAGAGTTTTGACCCGTCCACGCTTAGTTTGTTAAGTAAAGTAGGTCGCCGTTAGTCTAATCTGAACTGAACCTTGGTCGAAATCGATGTGCTGCGAACAGCTAACCCGGTAGTTTGATTTCGTGCTGGTGAGAAGCGCCATTTCTTTACTGATTTTGTCGCTGCGTCATCGAAGGTATCGCCGGGTTCAGATGCAATAACACTAACATCAGCGGGGCGTCCGTCAGTATCAATAAAGAACCGAACTTGAACCCAGCCTTGGATACTATTTTTCAATGCTCGTGACGGATAGCGCGGAGCTTCGCGACTTATGATCTTAGCCGGAATGATCTTTTGCGGCTCAGGTTTGACTTCTTCCACAACTGGTGCAGCCGCTTCAGACGCTGTCTCAGCGGCTAATGCCGCCGCCGCTGCCTGCTTAGCTTTTACTTTGGCAGTTAATTCACTTAAGCCCTCACGGTCAACGTTTAGACGCTTAATCAGAGCGGTATACTTGTTGGTATCCTCAGTGTTATCTGCGTCGAATGCCGCATTAGCGAGCTTAAGCAGCCCAGTGCTTAAGGCTTTAACTCGTGGCTCGGAATTTGATTTGCTGATCTTATTCGACTTTAAGGCCTCTGACACAAGTGAATAGGCGTTTCCGCTTGTAGGTGGGGTCAGATTGCCCTTCTCAAGCGCATCATCGATGTTAGCGATCAATACTTGCTCGGCTCTCAACGCCGCCGCTGCTGACGACGCACCAGCTTGTTCGTCACCTAATCGGTCTAAAACAGCCGTTGTTTTAGCGATATCTTCTGCTGAGCCATTTTCTTTAATGTCTTTGACGTGAGACGTGATCGCCTCACCGAGTTCATCGGTAAGTTTATCGTTGGCGAGATTAAGCGGTTCAATTGCGCGTAATGCTTCTATTGTCTCCAAAGCTTTATCGAAATCAGCAGACGAAACTTGCTCGCCATAAGATGTTCGCAAAGATTCCGCTACTGTTTTACGACCTTCGTATGCTGTTGGGTCGTAAGGATCAATCGCCAAAACCTGATCATAGTACTCTAGGGCGTTATCGCCTTTTGGCGCAATATAACGACCATCAAGTAAAGCATTTGAAGCTTGTTGGTTTAATTCGTTAGTAATCGATACGGTCGACGCGCTATCTTCAGCAACTTCAGTGTTCTGTTGTTGAGTGCTATTTATCACGACTGGCGCAGCGGCCTCATCGTCGCCGCCCAAGAATAAGAAAGCGACGATGGCGAGTACCACAACACCGACGCCTGCGTAAATCGCTGGGTTAGTTTTGCGACCCGCCGCCAGCGAATCTAAGTTCGCTTTGTTCTCAGCAGGCCCAACCGTCATTATGTCTTCGCCAGCCGCCTGCTTAGCAACCAAATCGGCGTGTAGCGCATAGCCTGATTTAAACGCTAGGAATATTTGATTTGGACTAACCGGCTTGTTGAACGCACGATATACCAATGGCTGTATGTTTGATTTTAGAATTTCACTTAGCGGTTCTTTTTCACCAACCATAATTAAAACTTGGGTCGGATCGGCCTGCTTTAGTTTGATCGCTTGGTCAATTGCTGCCTCTACACCACCACCAGCACTGTCGATATCAAAGATAATTATGCCATTACCTTGTAGTAAATCTGAGTTACTTAAAACTATTCCTACTGATTCACGCGCGTTAAATTTCTGGTCACTGGTATTGTTGCCGATAATGGCTTCTACTACAGACGAATCGGCTGATATAACTAGCGCCGAAGGTTTGATATTGTCGTCAGACATGCATCCTCCTAGACTTTTATTTATTGGGGTGTGTTTTGACTTTGGCCTGCAAACGCTAAGTGCCACGTCATTGATCTATATAGAATCAATCATAATAGCACCACCGCATTTAATTGCCATCTTGTAATCATTGCAATCGGGCGAATTTACTCCTTTTTACTTTCATTTTTTAGTCAACTTGAGGGTTGTAGTTTGACTGGGCTTAGAAATATTAAATCAAGCTAGGCATTATTCCCTTTAAGCATGGCTTTTTGCTTTGCTCTAGTAAGCTTTTTTTGGTACCGGCTTTGTACGATCGCGCTGACAACAAGCACTGCTAGGATGAAATAAAACGTTGTTTTAGACATTTGTACAATTTTATTTCCAAACAACTCCATGTGGGATAAGTGACCGCCTTCGGTTAATAGCATTACGCCAACTAAAAATAAAATAAATAATCCAAGGACTTCGTACATGCGGTTCTTATGCAGGAACTCAGATACGGTGTCGGCTAAAACAACCATCAGGACCCCACCGACGATAATAGCCGTGGCCATAATCGGGAACACGTCGGTCACCGCCATGGCGCTTAGAATGGAATCAAATGAAAAGACCACATTCATCGCTACGATCCAAAAAATGATAAAGCCAATTGGCTTTGCCTTTCGATCTTCGTTGTCCATTTCTTCTAAGCTCATCATATGCAAAATTTCCTTCATTGCGGTGTACAAAATGAACGCACCACCAAACAGCACGACTATTGCATGCAGATTGAACGTAGCATGGATAACGCCTTGCCAATGAGTCGAGAATAATACCTCTTGGAACGCCTGAATTACGTTGAGCAATAAGAATAGTAAGACAATACGAAATACCACGGCAAGAATGATGCCCCAAAATCGCACCGACTTCTGCTTGTCAATGGGTGCTCGTTTACTCTCTAGTGAAATGTAGAGCAAGTTGTCAAAGCCAAGTACGGCTTGAAGTGCGATAAGTAAAACTAGATCAACGAGATTTGTTAAGGTAAATAACTCGGTCATGGTGGTACCCGTATTTGATTTTTGGACTAATGTGATTTGTCCACGTTTACCGCCTATCTATCTATCTATCTATATATGGATAGGCGATCTGTAAATTAATAGATGCCACCGTGCTATCGAAATACTGATTGAAGTTTAGCGAGTGGTGGCCTACCGATGGTGACTCTATTCTGGATTAGATATCGTCCCTGCGACTTTGTAACACTGATTTAAGTGATTTGCCAGTTTAGCGTTTGGCCGGCGAAAAAAGGAATAATTGAATCGCCATTGGCAAGTTGTATTTCCTGCGGCATGACCCAAGGTTCCCGTTTCAGTGTTAGCTGTTCAGTGTTACGTGGTAAGCCATAGAAATCGGGGCCGTAAAGCGATGCAAAGCCTTCTAGCTTATCTAAGCAATTGAGATCATCAAACACTTGAGTATAGAGCTCGAGTGCACCCCAAGCGCTATAACAACCAGCGCACCCGCATGCAGTTTCTTTGGTGTGCTTGGCATGTGGTGCCGAGTCAGTACCAAGAAAAAACTTAGGCGAACCGCTGGCAACAACGTCCCGTAAACGTTGTTGGTGTGTGCTGCGTTTCAATACCGGCAAACAATAATTATGCGGTTTAATGCCACCAACCAATAAATCGTTTCGGTTCAGTAACAGGTGCTGAGGAGTAATAGTGGCGGCAAGTGACGGTGTTGCACCTAATACAAAGTCAGCGGCATCGGCGGTGGTAATATGCTCAAAAACAATTTTTAGCTCTGGGAAACGGCTGTGAATTGGGGCTAGATGCTGTTCAATGAAGAGACGCTCACGGTCAAAGATATCGGTTTCTGCGTCGGTCACTTCACCATGAATGAGCAGTAACATACCGACTTCACTCATCGTTTCAAAGATCGGGTACAGTGATTCGATGCCACTTACTGCGGCGTCTGAGTTGGTTGTTGCGCCGGCCGGATATAGCTTGGCGGCGGGTATATCGTCGCCAACGGCTTGCCTTATATCATCCGCAGTCGTTTCATTGGTTAGATAGAGCACCATCAACGGTTCAAAATCACTGCCACTAGGCTTGGCAGCAAGAATTCGTTGTTTATAAGCCAATGCCTCAGCTCTATTGCGAACCGGGGGAACTAGGTTCGGCATCACGATCGCTCGTTGAAAACAACGTGCCGTTGCAGGCACTGTTTCATTGAGCAGTTCGCCATCGCGAAAATGCAGATGCCAGTCATCAGGTTTGGTAATTGTAATCTTAGACATTTGATTCAAGCTAAAAAGGTTATGGCAAGTAATGATTTATCTGTTTAGTGCTTATGGTTTTAAGGCTACAATAACCGACTTATGTACTTTTGAGTCGCATTTATTGTGATAACACTCTACATCATTAAGTCTAACAAAAAATAAACAGCGAATTCAAGAACATGTCGATCAATATTACTTTCCCAGACGGAGCGGTCAAGCAGTTTGATGCTGCAATAACAGGTCTCGAAATTGCCGATGGCATAAGCAGTGGCTTACGGCGTAATGCCGTCGCCATTGAAGTTAACGGGGAGCCATGGGATTTAAACCGAGAAATCACTAAAGATTCGAGTGTCGCGATTATTACTCGAGATACTGAAGCGGGCCTAGAAGTACTGCGTCATGATGCCGCCCACGTAATGGCCGAGGCGGTTAAAGAACTCTACCCTGAGACTCAGGTTACTATTGGCCCATCGATTGAAAACGGCTTCTACTATGATTTTGCTCGTGAGGAAGCGTTTACCCCTGAAGATTTAGAACAAATCGAAGCGCGGATGAAAGAGATCGTTAAGCGTAACGAGAAAATTGAGCGCGAAGTTTGGGATCGAACCGAGGCGATTGATTATTTTAATGGCATTGGTGAGACTTACAAGGCTGAGATTATTGCTGATTTACCTGACGGGGAACCCATTACGGCTTATCGTCAAGGCGACTTTGTCGACTTGTGCCGTGGCCCGCACCTCCCATCAACAGGCATCTTGCGAGATGGTTTTAAGCTTACTAAGTTAGCTGGCGCCTACTGGCGTGGCGATTCAAATAATGCACAACTGCAGCGAATCTATGGCACGGCCTGGTCTGACAAGAAGCAATTGAAAGCCTACCTGAAACGCTTAGAAGAAGCTGAAAAGCGTGATCATCGAAAATTAGGTAAAGCCTTAGACTTGTTTCATATTCAAGACGAGGCACCGGGTAGCGTTTTCTGGCACCCTAAAGGGTGGGCGATTTATCAAGCCGTACAAACCTATATGGCTGAGAAGCAATATCAACGTGGATATCTTGAGATTAAAACACCACAGATTGTAGATATCTCGCTATGGGAGAAATCCGGTCATGCTGACAAGTTTGCCGAAAATATGTTTACCCTTAGCAGCGACGAGCGAGAGTATGCGGTTAAGCCAATGAATTGCCCGTGCCACGTGCAAGTATTTAATCAAGGGCTAAAGAGTTATCGCGACCTTCCATTACGTTTGGCTGAATTTGGTTCATGTCATCGTAATGAAATGTCAGGGTCACTTCACGGTATAATGCGTGTACGAAGTTTTGTGCAAGATGATGCGCATATCTTTTGTACCGAAGAACAAGTTCAAAGCGAAGTAAAAGAATTTATTGATTTTCTGCATGATGTTTACTCTGATTTCGGTTTTGAAGAAGTTATTTACAAGCTCTCTACTCGTCCTGAGCAGCGTGTTGGTAGCGACGAAGATTGGGATCGTGCAGAGCTTGCTCTTGAACAAGCGTTAAACGAAAACCAGCTAGACTGGGAACTACAACCTGGTGAAGGTGCGTTTTACGGACCGAAAATCGAGTTTTCCTTGAAAGACTGTATTGGCCGAGTGTGGCAATGCGGCACAGTACAAATCGATTTCTCTATGCCTGGTCGTTTAGGCGCAGAATATATTGCTGAAGATGGCAGTAAGCAAGTTCCAGTAATGGTGCATCGGGCAATCTTAGGCTCCATCGAGCGATTCCTCGGTATTTTGATTGAGCAGCACGCCGGTGCATTACCTGCTTGGTTAGCTCCTCAGCAAGTAATGGTTGCTACTATTGTTACGGATGCTAACGATTATGCTCAGGAGGTCGCGTTAGCGCTTCGCAATGCAGGTTTGCGGGCTGAGGTAGATCTTCGCAATGAGAAAATCGGTTACAAAGTGCGTGAGCATAGCTTGCAAAAGATTCCAGCGATCTTATGTATTGGTAATCGCGAAGCCGAAGATGGTACTGTTGCGGTACGTCGATTTGGAAGTAAGGCTCAAACGGTGATGCCACTTGAAGACTTTATTGAGCAATTCGGCATAGAAATAGAAGAAAAGCAGGTGTTTGAGGCTCAAGCAGCAGCAAATGAATAAAATTATAAATATGGATTTGAACATTACCCCTAAATTTCTCGCCTCGAGAAAGGAGAATAACATGAGTTTAACTAAAAGTATTTTACTAGCGGCTGGCATTGCTGTTGTCGGAACCGGTACCTATTTTGCAACAGTTTCAACGCCTGATGGTGTTGCCCAAGCCGCCGACACGTCGAAGCTTGATCTTTCTACTGATGCAGGCAAGCTCGGTTACACCTTTGGTGCCCAAATCGCGACCGATATGAAGCGACAGAACTTGCAAGACGATATTAGTACAGAAGCTATGTTTGCCGCTTTTAATGACGTTTTTGCTGGCAAAGAGCCTCGTTTGAGTATTGAAGACATGCAGGCAACACAAGTTGGTTATCAAGAAAAGCAGCAGACCAAATACCAAGAAATGATAGACAAGAATAAAGACGATGGTGATGCTTTCTTGGCGAAAAATGGCAAAAAATCAGGCGTTAAAACTACCGAAAGTGGCCTGCAATACGAAGTCTTGCGCGCAGGTAAAGGCGCACAACCAACACCAACAGATACTATTAAGGTTCATTACACTGGTACGCTGATTGATGGCACCAAGTTTGACAGTTCATACGATCGTGGTGCGCCAGCCGACTTCGGTGTGTCAGGCGTAATTCCAGGTTTTGGTGAAGGCCTGCAGCTGATGAAAGAAGGCGCGAAATATCGTTTTACTATCCCTGCTAATATCGCTTACGGCGAGCAAGGTCCAGCGAGTATCGGCCCTAATCAAGCATTGATTTTTGAAGTTGAGTTAATTGAAGTTGTAACTCAATCGACAACTAAGAAAGCATCTTAATAATGGAACCGAAACTCGCTCTTTATTACAGCAAGTACTGTTTTTTCTGTCAGAAGGTATTGATGTTTATGCGTGGTAAAGATCGCGATGTGGATCTACGTAGTACTTCTGATCGTGAACATGCTCAGGCGCTTATGCAAGGTGGAGGTAAAACTCAAGTACCTTGTTTAGCTATAGAGCAGGCTGACGGCAGTGTTGAATGGATGTACGAGTCGGATGATATAATTCGTTATTTGAGCTAGCTGTTTGTCGCTAAGCTTTAATATCGCTTGGATGTTAGGAAGCCAGTTGCTCGCGCAACTGGTTTTTTTTGTATTATCACCTAGTCGCTGATCAGCGCCGATCAAATAGGAGTTTCGACGAATATGTTTTTGCGTATTTCACGACTGGTTTATTCATCATTGACGTTTTTAGTATTACTAAACCCGGTATCAATATTCGCATCTACACAAAATGAATTTGAACAAAAGCTAGCTGATATTGAGCAGAGTGGTAGTGTAGTCGGCCTTGCCGTTGCCGTAGTTCGCGATGGCCAAATCTCATTGCTAAATACCTATGGTGTTCGAACTGTCGGTTCGTCTGACAAAATAACAGAGCAAACAACGTTTCGTATAGCCTCTTTATCGAAAGCTTTTGCGGCAACCGTCGCGGTGCAACTTGACGCTGAAAAAAAGTTGTCGCTGAATGATTTACTGCTTACCAGTAACCCGGGTTTCAAACTAAAAAGCCAAACTCAAGCCAAGACTGCAACACTTAATCACGCTCTCAGCCATCGTCTATCATTGCCGCCTTACGCTTACGATAATCTGCTCGAAAGCGGTGTCTCTGCAAATGCCATATTGAGTGAAATGAAAGCAGTAGAGCCAATCTGTGACGTTGGCTCATGTTATGCCTATCAAAACGTAGGCTTTAATATGGCGGCGTCGGCGATTGCTGAGGCAGATAATACGACTTATCAAGCGTCAGTCGTTAGCCGTGTGTTCGAGCCGTTAGATATGGGCGGAGCCTCATTTGGCAAAGACAATCTGATTGCTGGCGGTAATTGGGCGCGTTCGCACAAGCGACGTGTGGGAGGCGCATGGACAATCGCTACGGTAAAACAGGCTTATTATCGAGTGCCTGCAGCTGGCGGAGTGAACGCTAACATAATTGATATGACTAAATGGCTTAGCGCTCAGATGGGCAATTACCCGCAGGTTCTCTCTCAAGCTAGCTTGGATCGACTACATTCTGAGCAAGTTAAAACGCGCGGCGAGTTACGCCGGACACGACATTTCGGGCGAGTTAGTGACGCGTATTACGGCCTTGGTTGGCGTATCTATCAATACGCTGGACATAAAGTGGTCAATCATTCTGGCTCGGTCGAGGGCTACGCGGCGCAGATCGCCTTTCTACCGCACAAAAATGTCGGCATAGTGATGTTAACCAATTCAAAAACCAAGCAATTTTGGAGTATTTTGCCGGCGTTCTTGGAGCATGAGCTGGGGTTAACCTCCTTAAAGTGAGCTCTATTTGAATTAATTAAGGGTAACAGTTCGATCTCACTTAAGAGGGACCGAATCGATGTTGGGCTAATATCTACTTTCAAAAAAAACCCTCGCACTGGCGAGGGCTTAGATAAAGCGTGTCTAGCCGAAGGGCTAAATCAAACTAATTGGATCGACAAACTCCAAACCCTGTGCTTGGGCAACAGCTGCATAGGTTAACTTGCCGTCATGAACGTTTAAACCGTTTAGTAGATGGTGATCTTGCTGCATGGCTTTCTTCCAGCCCTGGTTTGCAAGACTTAGCGCAAATGGCAGCGTTGCGTTATTTAGCGCATAGGTCGATGTTTGAGGCACTGCTCCCGGCATATTGGCGACACAATAATGAACCACGCCGTCAACCACGAATGTTGGGTCTTGAAAAGTGGTTGCTCTGGATGTTTCTAAGCAACCGCCTTGGTCAATCGCAACGTCTACGATCACTGAACCGGTTTTCATGGACTTGATGATCTCACGAGTAACTAACTTGGGTGCGTTAGCGCCCGGTAATAGTACCGCGCCGATGACTAAGTCGGCTTCAGCGCAATGGCGTTCGATGGCTTCTTTAGTTGAGTATAAACAATTAACACGACCACCAAACTCAACGTCTAGCTGACGCAAGCGAGGAATTGACCGGTCTACGATGGTCACATTGGCGCCCATACCTTTAGCAATATAAGCGGCGTTCTGTCCAACAACACCGCCGCCAATTACGAATACGTCGGCTGGTTCGGTGCCAGGAACACCGCCCATCAACACACCGCTACCGCCTTGTGCTCGTTCGAGACAGTGTGCGCCAGCTTGTGCTGATAGTCGGCCGGCGACTTCACTCATTGGTGCGAGTAAGGGCAGTGAATTGTTCGGCCCGGTAACGGTTTCATAGGCTACTGCGGTAACACCCGATGCTAACAGGGCCGCGGTTTGAACTGGGTCTGGAGCAAGATGCAAATAAGTGAACAGTAACTGACCTTTATTAAGCTGTGAACACTCGATTGCTTGGGGCTCCTTAACTTTAATGATCATGTCGCTTTCGGAAAAAATCGACTCGGCTGAGTTAGCGATTTTGACGCCTAGCTTTAGGTAAACATCGTCACTTAAGCCAATGCCGGCGGCCGCACCTGCCTCGATAGTTACTTCATGTCCGTGCGCTATCAATTCATGAGCACTCGCTGGGCTTAGGCCTACACGGTACTCGTGATTTTTAATCTCTTTAGGTACACCAATTTTCATTTTCGAATCCTCATTTTTGGGGCTATTTTGTTATTCGGTTATTTCTAAATAATACTGCTGAGCTCCTTGGCGTTTAAGCTAATATCTAGTTATATTTCGAGTTATGCAGTAATATTTAATTTAATTAACGGATATAGTAGTTATTTTGACTGCTATTAATCGCCTAGGCAGATAGAAGTGTTATGCAAGAACGTTCGCCGCTCGATAAATATGATCGCAATATCCTCAGTGCACTGCAGCACGATGGTCGAATTTCGTTTACCGATCTCGGTAAGCTAGTTGGCCTGACCACCACTCCTTGTATAGATCGGGTGCGTAAGCTTGAACGCGCAGGTTATATCAAGGGCTATGCAGCTCGACTTAGTGCCAAGCAATTAGACCGAGGCTTGGTGGTGTTCGTACAGATTAGTCTCGACCGAACCAGCAAGAAAACATTTGAAGACTTCCGCCGATCTATTCAGAAGGTCCCGTCTGTGCAGGAGTGTTACTTAGTAACGGGGAGCTTCGATTTCTTGGTAAAGGCGCGTATTAAAGATATGTCAGCATATCGTGATCTATTGGAGGGTGAGCTGTTGAACCTGCCAGGTGTTAAAGAGTCGACTAGTATTGCTGCGATGGAGATCGTGAAAGAAACGCTTGAGATTGATTTTTAATCAAATTGCACTATATTGGTGCGTCATGGTTTTCTCTGGGCTATATTGGTGCGACACTTTGTGGCGCCTCGACATGAACGCCAGTTTTAGGTTAGGTTTTCGCCAATTTATCCCTTAGTTAAGTTGGCATGATGTTTGCTTAAACTTTGTTGCTGAATAAATTCAGCGGTAAAGCAATCGGCAATCTCAGTGTTTAATTTTAAGAAATTACGCAGATATTAAAACGTTAAATATCTGGGTGTTCAACATAGAGCTTAGAGATCCGCCGGTAAAGAGTGCGTAATCAAACTGCAGTGCGTTACGCGCCCGACTAAATTTAATCCATATTTTGAGGAAAAGTAATGTCAGTTTCAGACGTACTAAAACAGATAAAAGATGAAGATATCAAGTATATCGACCTTCGTTTCACCGACACGCGCGGTAAAGAGCAGCACGTAACGGTACCTACATCAGTAGTTGACGAAGATACGTTTACTGAAGGCAAGATGTTTGATGGTTCTTCAGTCGCCGGTTGGAAAGGAATTAATGAATCAGACATGATATTGATGCCTGATGTTGAAACCGCGGTGCTTGATCCGTTCTTCCAAGATAAAACACTTAATATCCGCTGTGACATCATTGAGCCTAGCACTATGGCTGGTTACGAGCGAGACCCTCGTCAGATTGCTAAGCGTGCTGAAGCTTATCTGAATGAGACCGGTATCGGCGACACAGCCTACTTCGGCCCAGAAAATGAATTCTTCGTATTTGACGACATTCGCTATTCTACCGACCCTCGTGGAACGTTCTTCGAGATAGATTCTGAAGAAGCTTGCTGGAACTCAGACAAGTCTTACGATGGCGGTAACATGGGGCATCGCCCAGGTTTGAAAGGCGGTTATTTTCCAGTGCCTCCAGTAGACTCGTTGCACGACTTGCGCGCCGCGATGTGTCAATCATCAGAAGCCATGGGGTGCCCGACCGAAGTGCATCACCATGAAGTAGCAACCGCTGGCCAGTGTGAGATTGGTACTATTTTCAACACGCTGGTTAAAAAAGCGGATGAAGTGCAAATTTTCAAATATGCAGTTCACAACACGGCTCATATGTTTGGCAAAACCGCTACGTTCATGCCAAAACCAATCGTTGGCGACAACGGTTCTGGTATGCACGTTCATCAATCAATCTTTAAAGGTGGAGAAAATATCTTTGCTGGCGACGGCTACGGTGGATTGAGCGAAACGGCATTGTTTTACATCGGTGGTATCTTTAAGCACGCAAAAGCAATCAACGCGTTTGCAAATGCCTCTACCAACAGTTACAAGCGTTTGGTGCCAGGGTTTGAAGCGCCAGTGCTACTAGCCTACTCTGCACGCAACAGATCTGCTTCGTGTCGTATCCCGTATGTGACTAACCCTAAGGGTCGTCGCATCGAGATTCGTTTCCCTGACTCAACGGCCAATCCGTATCTAGCGTTCGCAGCGATGCTAATGGCTGGTATTGATGGAATTAAAAACAAGATTCACCCTGGCGATGCGGCTGATGAAGATTTATACGAATTGCCCGCGGCTGAGCAAGCGAAAATCCCGACTGTTGCGGCAGGCTTGGATTACGCTCTTGACGCTTTAGATAACGATCGCGAATTCCTAACGGCTGGCGGCGTATTTACTGACAGCGCGATTGACGGTTACATTGAGCTTAAGCAAGCAGAGGTTGATGCATTGCGTATGGCTACTCACCCGATAGAGTTCGAGCTGTCGTATAGTTGCTAGTTTATGTATTAGAAAGCGCCTCGAGAGATCGAGGCGTTTTTTTAGACCTGAGTGCACCGTTTTGGTGCAAATGATCGGATATTGCATACGTACCCTGACGTTAGATAATGTGTTAAATAAAAAGGTCGATCAAAAATGAGCTGTCGAATTAAGTCATGAACCGTCTGATTAAGCCATGATCTATGCGTCCCTAATCGAAAGCTTAGAATGCGCTGTGATCTTAATTGATTGTCAAAGCAAGATTGAGTTGGTGAATATCTCAGCGGAAACGTTATTTTGCCAGAGTCGTCGAAACTTGCTGGGGCAGCCGTTCATAAGCCTGATAGCCGATCAATCTGTCGAGAAGTGTATTTTAGAGTGTCTAGAAAGCAATGCTCAATACACTTTGCGTGAGGTAGCTCTGATTGTTGGCGATCAGGAGACCCTCGTCGATATTACTTTATCTGGTGTCACCAATATCGAAGGCATAAAGCCATCGGTGTTGGTTGAACTTAATGTCATTAATCGTATCTCACGATTTATGAAGGAGAAAAATCAATTGGAGCGCCAGCAGGCCTTTAGATTGATGATGCGAGGTCTTGCGCATGAAATTAAAAACCCCTTGGGCGGAATTCGTGGAGCGGCGCAATTACTCGACAGAGAATTAGCCGAACCATCGCAAAAAGAGCTGACCGATATTTTAATCAAGGAGGCGGATCGTTTAACTCGACTAGTAGACCGAGTAATGGGGTCTCGCCAACAACTCAAGCCGCAGTTTTTAAATATTCATGAAGTTTTAGAGCATGTGCTTCATTTGGTGTCGGTGAAGTCGTCAGAGCACATTAATGTTGAGCGCGTTTATGACCCTGCTTTACCCGAAATAAAAATTGATAAAGAACAAATGATTCAGGCAGTGCTGAATATAGTTGGTAACGCCATCGAGGCGCAGCAGGGCTTAGCTCCTATTAAACTTGGCTTTAACACTCAATTCGAACGTTTTGTGACCTTAAATCAGCAAATGCATCGTCAAGTTTTAAAAATAAAAATTTGGGATAGTGGCCCCGGTGTGCCGTCAGAAATACGTAATAATTTATTTGATCCGCTGGTAACTGGAAGACCTGAAGGCACTGGCCTGGGTTTGTCGATTACCCAAGAAATCGTTCAGCGCCATAGTGGCGTTGTGCAACTAGAGGATCATCATGGCAAAACTTGCTTTTCGATTTACCTACCCTATACACATGATGAATCGAGCCCACGCGGAGAATAAGTATGCATAAAGTTTGGATAGTAGACGATGATTCATCGATTCGTTGGGTGTTAGCTAGAGCTCTGCGAGTCGAAGGATTCGATGTAACCGACTTTGAAGATGCTGAATCTGCGTTGCGTCACCTTAAGCAAGATACGCCCGAGGTGCTAATGACTGACATTCGAATGCCTGGGATGAGTGGTTTGGAGCTGGCTAAAATCTTACAGCAGGATCACCCTGACATCCCAGTAATTATAATGACTGCACATACCGACCTTGACAGTGCCTTAGCCAGTTATGAGAGTGGTGCGTTTGAATATTTGCCGAAGCCATTTGATTTAGATGAAGCAGTGCGTTTAGTGCTGCGGGCGACAGAGCCCAAAGGCGGTGAGATAACCCACGAAGAGGAATTTAGTGAAGAGGTTGATATCATCGGCGAAGCTCCAGCCATGCAAGAAGTATTTCGAGCGATCGGGCGTTTGGCTAAATCAAATATTAACGTGATGGTGTGTGGCCAGTCCGGCACCGGTAAAGAGCTGGTGGCGAATGCTCTGCACCATCATAGTCCAAGGGCCAGCAAACCATTTGTGGCGATCAATATAGCCGCAATCCCCGCCGAGCTACTCGAGTCGGAATTATTCGGCCATGAGAAGGGGGCTTTTACGGGTGCGCAAGCGCTTCGTAAGGGGCGCTTTGAACAAGCCGACGGCGGCACACTTTTTCTTGATGAAATCGGCGAAATGAGCGCCGACTTGCAGACTCGTTTGTTACGGGTACTGTCCGATCGTAGGTTTTACCGTATTGGTGGGCGAGACCTATTATCGGTTGACGTTCGTGTGTTGGCAGCAACCAATCGTGATCTAGAAAAGCAGGTTGAGAAAGGACACTTTCGCGAAGACTTGTATCATAGATTGAACGTTATTCGGATCGATATTCCTTCTTTGCAAGAGCGAGCGGAAGATGTGCCGCTGTTGGCAAAGCGTTTTCTGCGCACCAGTGCTGAAGAACTACAAGTTGAAATGAAAGTATTATCTGACCAAGCGTTAGTGCGGATGATGGCTTATGATTGGCCTGGTAATGTTCGTCAATTGGAGAATATGTGTCGTTGGATTACGGTGATGGCACCGGCCAAATCGGTCAGCATTGAAGACCTACCGAAAGAACTTCGGGGCGTCTCAACCGAGGCAACCGCTCAGGATTGGGAGGCTGCGCTGGCAAAGCTAGTGCGTCAAAAGCTGAATACGGGGCAGCATGATGTTTTAGAAGATCTGCTAAAGCGTTTCGAAGGAGTAATGCTAAAAGTAGCCTTGGATCACACCGGTGGGCATAGACAGAATGCGGCAAAGTTGCTCGGCTGGGGTCGAAATACACTTACCCGTAAGCTCAAAGATTCCGGCTTAGACTGAGTAAGATATTTGATAGCGGCTTTATTAAAGGGCAACTATTTGTTTATCTGTGTTTGAAGGGCCTGCAGCTTGGGTATAATAGGGTGAAACCTAAGATTTTATACTGATGTATTTCTGCTCGCCAAGACAATGAAAAAACTAAAAGTAATCACACTTATTCTTATCGCTGTCACGGCTCTATCGGCTAGTGCCATGGTGGCGGCACAAACGCGTTACGTTACTGACGACTTTAAGGTCATGCTACGCACAGGTCCAAGTGTGCAAAACAAAATTGTAGATTCCCTTAATAGTGGTACTCGCTTAGAGGTGCTGCGTGAGGACGCTGGTAACGGCCACAGTCAAGTGCAAACCAGTAATGGTAAAATTGGTTACGTGTTGACGCGTTTCTTGAGCGACAATCGCTCGGCTCGTAGTCGATTAAAATATCTGGAAAGTCAATTGAAGCAATTGCGTTCTAAGCCGGGGGAATTGCAAGCATTGTTAGCGACCTCTCAAGACGAAAATCAACTATTGATTACACAAAACACACAATTGACTAACCAATATGCCGAGGCGTCAAAGGAATTAGAGCAAATTAAAGCGGTGTCAGCTGATGCTGTTAATTTATCGCAACGTAGTGCTAAATTGGAAATCGAAGTTCAGCAATTATTGTTGCAGCTCGACGATATCCGAATACAGAACGAAGTTCTCAAAGACCAAAGTGCCAAACGTTGGTTTGTATTAGGCGTCGGAGCAATACTGGTTGGTTTGCTATTAGGGTGGATTCTTTCGATTGCACAGAGACCGAGGCGTCAATCTTGGGGAGCTTGATTCGAGTGACGAGATTCAGCCTGATAGGGTTGTGCTCTCGTTATCGATTGATATTTAACTTACTATAAGCATCTTAAAAATACTTTTTACCGTTAGCTATTATGGATGCACTCAAACAGCTAGGCCCTCAGCTGCAAAAACTTTGGATAAACTTATCGACACTAGAGCAGTCGCTGCTGGCGATAATGTCGACAATACTGATGTTTTATCTAGTGCGTTTTGTGGTATTGCGTCGCCTTGAAATATTAGCGGCTAAAACCGACAATGATTTCGATGACCGCCTAATTCATTTTTTAAAACAGTTTCTATGGCTAGTCGCACTTTTTAGTGGCGTAGTTTGGGTACTAAAAATTAATGACATCCAGGTTGGTCCGGTGCTTGCAGGCGCCGGTATCTTTGGTATTGCTATCGGGCTAGCCGCGAAGGAAACCTTGGCTGATATTTTGGCCGGTATTTTTCTGATAGCCGATCGTCCTATTCGAATTGGCGATCGCATCATGATCGATAGAATAGGCAAGCATTGGGGAGGGTGGGGTGATGTTGTTGACATCGGTTTACGCCGCACCACCATTCGTAATACGGATGGCGTAGTGGTTAATTACCCTAACGCTGTACTCGCTGCCTCGACGATTAAAAACTTTTCAATTGATCGGCAACCAGTTCGTGCCCGAGTAAGGTTTCAAACAGACTACAGTGCCGACCCAGTACAGGTAAAGGAAAAAGCCATAGCGGCGATTGAGCAAATTGACGGCATTATTGACGGCACCACAACGGTTGTCATTCGATCCATCTGGGACGATGATCAAGGCCATATGTTGTCCGGCGTACTCTATGAAGCGCGTTATCGATTGGTCGACGTTACCACTAGAACCACCCTAAGGTCGACCGTGTTAGAAAGCTTGATTCGAGAGTTTCACGAAAACGATATTCCAATGGCAGCGATGCCGATTAGGAGGGTCTAAGTCATGATTATTGATCTGCGCAGTGACACGCTCACTCAGCCTTGTGGTGCGATGCGCCAAGCGATGGCAAACGCCGAAGTTGGGGATGATGTTTATGGTGAAGATCCAAGCGTTAATCGGCTTGAGTCAGAACTTGCCGAACGTGCTGGACACGAGGCGGGTCTATTCTTTCCTAGCGGCACACAGAGTAACTTAGTCGCTCTGCTGACCCACTGTCAGCGTGGAGACGAATACATCGTGGGGCAAAACGCACACACCTATAAATACGAAGCGGGTGGCGCGGCGGTATTGGGCAGTATTCAGCCACAGCCAATTGAACATGACGCGGATGGGACGATACCCTTAAGTAAAATTGAGGCCGCGGTTAAGGCAAACGATTTTCATTTTGCTAAATCAAAATTGCTAGCCTTGGAAAACACCATTGGCGGCAAGATAATTGCACAGAGCTATATCGCTGAAGCAAAGGCTTTAGCGCAAAAGCATTCGCTATTACTTCATCTCGATGGTGCGCGTGCGTTTAATGCTGCGGTAGCCCAAGGACTTGAGTTAGCTGACATAATACGCCAATTTGATTCGGCATCATTGTGCCTGAGTAAAGGCTTGGGCGCGCCAGTGGGGTCAGTGTTGGTGTCTACAAAACCAGTCATTGATGAAGCGCGTCGCTGGAGGAAGATGGTTGGTGGTGGAATGCGCCAAGCTGGCGTGTTGGCGGCCGCAGGCTTATATGCGATTAATAATAATGTAGCGCGATTAGCCGATGATCATGCCCGCGCTAAACGTTTGGCTGACGGACTGTTAGGAATTGATGGTTTGAGTGTTGTTGGTGGTAAGGCACACACTAATATGGTTTATTTATCCTCCACACAGTCGGTAAGTAGCCGTTTTCTGGCCGATTGTAGTCGCCAAGGCTTGTTGTTTAGCGGGCAGCCGTTATCTCGCCTAGTTGTTCATAGCGGCGTTGACGATTCGATGATCGAAAATGCAATCGACATCATCCAGAATTTTTTCGAGTAGTTAAGGATGTAATATAGCTTGGCTGACTGCGGAGAATTGAACTGTTGGATTAACACCAGCCTTGTATTGATTGGTATTTGATATACATATGTGTATCATATACTCGATAGTACTGTTATCAGACACAGACAAAGTTTCATTAGTGGTGGTGTATGGAAGTTAGATTGTTTTATCTAGTGGTGAGCTTGTTACTAGGCCTCGTTGTTAGTTTTTCAGCCTCGGGCGCGAAATTTCAACCGGTGTATTCGCTTAAAAAATTGGGAGAGCAGCAAGATGCTGATGGCAATTCGTTTGCGAGGGTACAAGTCAAGTGCAACACCGGGCCAGAGTTAAGGTATCTGCATCGCGATGTCGGAGCCGAAGTTTGGTGTATCAATGGAAATTCAGCGGAGTGCTTTGAAGAGCGTATGGATGCGGCTACTAGAGCTTGTAGCGTTGACAGTGGTTCGATTCTTGCACCTGCTATTGCGTCTGCTGCGGTGCCTGTCAAGCAACCAAGCGCAGAACTATCTCGAAATCAAGCTGAACGAGATGACCTACAGGAGGAGCTGATGATAAATCAGCAGAAGAAAATTGAGCTTCGAACTCAACAACTTGAGTTGCGAAAACGCCAGTTAGAGCTGCAAACTCAACGAGACAGCAATTACTAGGATGGCAGAGCAGTTGGTCTTACTCTGGCACGTTTAAGTCAGTACATTCATGCCGCGACTATCATTTCGAAAAAATTAGATATTGTCTCGAGCTATTTCGGCCATCAGTTGGGCGTGACTGTCTGAGTCGTTTAGGCATGGAATGTAACTATAACTCTCCCCCCCAGCCTCAATGAAGTACTCTTTATTCTCGCCTTCGATCTCCTCAAGCGTTTCTAAGCAATCGGCGCTAAATCCTGGACATATCATATCCACTGATTTTATCCCCTGTTGTGGGTAAGATTTTAAGGTCTTATCACAATATGGCTGTAGCCATTCCTCGGCACCAAAACGCGACTGAAATACAAGTTGCCATTCGTCGTCTTTGAGTTCTAGATAATCTGCGATGCGTTGAGCGCTATTAGCGCATTGAGACTGATATGGGTCTCCACGGGTAATATACTTTTGCGGCACACCATGAAATGACATTACTAGTTTTTGATTGCGTCCATTCGTTTTCCAGTGATGTAAAATCGAATCGCCAACGGCCTTAATGTAGTTATCGTAGCGATAGTAATCGCTTACGAAACTCAAACTCGGAACCCAGCGTTGCTTGCTTAACGCCTTGCCAATAGCATCAAAGGTTGAGCCATTTGTGGCACCACTGTATTGCGGGTAGAGCGGCACTGCGACAATTTTGCGCACGCCTTTTTTATGTAAGGCTTTGATTTTCTCTTCGACGCTAGGGTTTCCATAGCGCATCGCGACCTCGACCTCGAAATCATCACCTAGTATTTCGGCCGTTTTAGCCCCAAGACTTAGGCTGTTAGTCATTAGTGGTGAGCCCTCGTCAGTCCAAATCTCTCGGTATATGGCGGCGCTTTTATGGGATCGAAAATTTATAATGATACCTTTTACCAAGATTAGGCGTAACAATCTCGGTAGTTCAATTACCCGTGGGTCCATAAGGAACTCGCCTAGGTATTTCCTCAAGCCAGGGCAAACCGGTCTGTCTGGTGTGCCAAGATTTATCAGTAATACACCAATTTTAGAATTGCTGTTGGCGATATCGTGTTCGGTTCCGAAGTATTTCATTGAACGGTTTTTTATAGGTCAGAGCGGAGCTAAGATTATGTTATGAAGTGTTGATTTCTTGTCGTTGCATCATATCATTTCAGGATATTTGGGTTAGTTTAGATCAAGCGGACGCCACTCGACCTAAATTAGCAAGGTGCAATACTAAGAGATCACAAGCGTAAGCTATAAAGGCGCTTGATTCTACTCCTCTAGAAAGTAGAGCAATCTTTGAAGTAATACTAATGCGACAAAGATCACGCTCGGCGTTAATGATTAGCCCTTAACCTCAAAAAATCGTCATGCTGATACCTTCTTTACCAACGAGCCTGAGCCGTAGCTGGCCCTTGAGGGTATCTCATTTCGCTAGCCTAAGTGTTCTAAGACTAAGCATCTCCTGTCACTTTCATGTCAGGCCGGATATGTTTATTGGCGAAGTCGACCATGCGTTTTAGAGAGCGTTCAGCATCGGCGCGAACGTTCTCTTCGATTAGAATTTCATTGCTGCCGGTGTTGAGCACGTTTTCGAGACGTTGGAGGTCGTTCATTTTCATCCAAGGGCATTGAGCGCAGCTCTGGCAAGTAGCGCCACTACCGGCAGTCGGCGCAGCAATAAACTCTTTATCCGGCGAGTATTGCTTCATTTTGTGAAAGATACCGTCTTCAGTTGCCACAATAAACTTTTTATTAGGCAGTTCGCGTGTTGCGTTCAAAATTTTACTGGTAGAGCCAACCACATCGGCTAAGTCAACCACATTCATCGGTGATTCAGGATGAACCAGTACCGCTGCGTCAGGGTGTTGCCGCTTTAAATCCATCAGTGCTTCGGCTTTAAATTCTTCGTGTACTATGCACGAGCCTTGCCACATGATCATATCAGCGCCGGTTTCTTTTTGGATGTAGCCGCCTAAGAATCTATCGGGCCCCCAGATGATTTTCTCGCCTTTGTCACGCAAATAGGTACAAATCTCAAGAGCAATGGATGACGTGACCACCCAGTCCGCACGAGCTTTCACGGCGGCGCTGGTGTTCGCGTATACCACCACTGTTCGATCTGGGTGTTGATCACAAAATGCTGAAAATTCATCGATCGGGCAGCCGATATCCAGCGAGCATTCAGCATCGTTATCAAGCAATAGCACTCGTTTCTCGGGGCTAAGAATCTTCGAAGTTTCAGCCATAAACTTTACCCCAGCGACAACGATTGTGCTGGCTTTATGCTCATAGGCATAGCGAGCCATTTCGAGAGAGTCTGACACCGTGCCACCGCTTTCCTCGGCCAAGTCTTGAAGGTCTTCGTCAACGTAATAATGAGACACTAAAATAGCGTCTTGTTCCTTCAGCTGTCTTAGCAGCTTGGCCCTTAGGTCCGATTGAGCCTTATCGCCGAGTGAACTGTGTGTGATAGAACGCGCAATCGCAGCGGTCTCGTTAATCTCTGTTTCGAGGCTTTTTGGAACATCTAGCGCTTTGGACATCTTGCTCTCCAGTTAATGCAATTATTCTATTTTGATCGTATCACAGCTTGCTTAATTACATGTTATGCGCCACAAAAAAGCCACTGCGAAACAGTGGCTGGTTGTGGCACTTTAGCCTGCAATAGTTTCTAAAACGGTTTAGGAATACTAAGCCCCGCTTTTTTCCCGGTTTTCTTTTTGGTTGCTTTCTTAGTAACCTTTTTGCTTACTTTTTTAGTGGCTGTTTTCTTAGCGACTTGTTTGGCGACTTTTTCCGGAGCAGCTTTCTTAGTAATCTTTTTGCTTACTTTTTTAGTGTCTGTTTTCTTAGCGACTTGTTTGGCGACTTTTTCCGGAGCAGCTTTCTTAGTAACCTTTTTGCTTACTTTTTTAGTGTCTGTTTTCTTAGCGACTTGTTTGGCGACTTTTTCCGGAGCAGCTTTCTTAGTAACCTTTTTGCTTACTTTTTTAGTGGCTGTTTTCTTAGCGACTTGTTTGGCGACTTTTTCCGGAGCAGCTTTCTTAGTAATCTTTTTGCTTACTTTTTTAGTGGCTGTTTTCTTAGCGATTTTTTTGGCGACTTTTTTCGGAGTAGCTTTCTTAGTAACCTTTTTGCTTACCTTTTTAGCCACCTTTTTATTTGTAGCGGTTGCCGCCGCTGTTTCTTTTGTATCTGCCTTGTTGGTTACCTTCTTAGCTTTCTTATTTGACTTAGCTGCGGCCATTTCATTCCTCTCTCTAGCGATGAGACTGGTTGTTAAGTTCGTTATTAAAACCGCAGCCGAAATAAAATCCTCTACTGTGATTTATTGATACTGCCGTTTTACTTGCCGACAAAAGGGCGTATTCAATACTGGCTTAGTTATATACAAGTGGTATCCAATATAGTTAAGCAACGCTAAATGTCAAGTAAACGCATTGTCGATGGTGCACGGCATCGATAGCTCGGTATAATACGCCGACATTTACGAACACATTACTAGTTATCTCATGTCTGAATTTTTCTTTTCTTATGGTCTTTTTATCGCCAAAATTATAACTGGCTTAATCGCTCTGGTTTTTGCCGTTGCAATTATCGGCGGTTCTCGCAAAAAAGAGGATGGCCCGATGTTGAAGGTCACCAACTTAAATGATAAATACAACGACCTGAAAACCACTGTTCAGCATTCGCTGATGAACAAAAAGGAATATAAGGCATTGTTGAAGTCTGAAGCCAAGAATTCTAAAAAGGAAAAGAAATCTACAAAGGTGGTAAAGGCCAAACCCAAGCTTTTTGTTCTTGATTTCGAAGGCGATATTCATGCTTCCGGGGTAGAGACCATGCGAGACGAAATTACCGCATTGTTGTCAGTTGCTGAGCCGCACGATGAGGTGTTGATGAGGTTGGAAAATGCCGGCGGTGCGGTTCATGAGCACGGTTTAGCCTCGTCACAATTGCAACGTATAACCGACGCCAAGCTAAACTTTACCATGTCAGTGGATAGAATCGCGGCTAGTGGTGGTTACATGATGGCCTGTGTGGCCAACAAAATAGTCGCCGCGCCATTTGCTATCGTTGGTTCGATAGGGGTCGTAGCACAACTGCCGAACTTTCATCGCTTATTAGACAGAGTGGGGGTTGATTGGGAGCAACACACTGCTGGCGAGTACAAGCGAACAGTTACAATGTTCGGTGAAAATGGCGAAAAAGAACGCGAAAAACTAAGAGTAGAGCTTCAAGAAACTCATGTTTTATTCCGTGATTTCGTTGCCGAGCACCGACCAAAATTGGATGTAGATAAAGTTTCTACCGGTGAGCATTGGTACGGTAAGCAAGCACTTGATTTGAATTTGGTTGATGAGCTAATTACTAGCGATGAATATATAGTTAATTCCTTAGACCAATTCGATATCTATGAAATAAGCATGGAGATCAAGCAAGGCCTGCAAGATAAGCTATTAGGAGGTCTGTTCTCGGGTTTATCGAAAGTTAAGAGTAGCCTTGCAAGTAGCGAGAATAATTCAAAGTATCAGTAGTTTCCAGTCATAATTGCTCGGCACAAGCTCTTGTATTTGTAGCTCACATGACTCGTGTTAGTAACGCTTAGGCAACTATTACGGTTTTCTCATATAGACGATTTCGCGGCATTTCGGCGGCACCATTCGATATATACTCTGACTCTAATAACATCTTAGGAATCGTTAGTCATGTTCAAATTAAATCGCCCCGCAGCACTCGTGCTTTTGTCTTCACTCGCTCTTAGCGGCTGCACAACGGTGAATCCATACACTAATCAAAGTCAAACCAGTAAAGCCGCTATCGGTGCTGGAGTCGGCGCCTTAGCTGGGGCCGTTGTTGGTTTGATCAGTGGTGATGACAGTCGAGAGCGACGAAAGCGAGCACTAATCGGCGCTGGCCTTGGCGGCTTAGCTGGCGGTTCAGTTGGCTACTACATGGACGTACAAGAAGCCAAGTTGCGACAACAATTATCAGGTGCGGGTGTCAGTGTCACGCGCCAAGGCAACAACATCGTGTTAAATATGCCGTCAAACATCACTTTTGGTGTTAATAGTTCGAGTATCAGCGGTGATTTTTTCAATGTGCTTAACTCGGTCGATTTGGTTGTCAAAGAGTATGATAAAACGCTGATTGAAATTATGGGCCATACCGACAGTAGCGGTTCAGGCGAGTACAACCAGAGCTTATCAGAGAGACGCGCGGTTTCGGTTTCTCAGTATTTTTCTAGCCGAGGAGTCAAACCTTTGAGGTTAGCAACTTATGGATACGGTGAAAACTACCCTGTCGCCAGTAATGACAGCGAACAAGGGCGAAGCCAAAATCGTAGAGTAGAGATAGTGCTAGTGCCGATTACTAGCTAGATTATTGTGCTACACCGGCCTAGTTGGAATTTTCCAATTTGGCTGGCTCTGGCGTTACTAACTATTTATTCGTTTTTCCAGTTAGGTGGGTTAGCACCTTCAATCAGATACCAAGGGTCTTCGTCATTGTCGTAGTCGGGCTCAGGCACGCCTAAAATCCAGCGCAGCGCATCCAACACCGCGTCATGGTAAATGGTCCAATGAAACTCATTGTTTCGTCGATCTATATACTGGGTTTTGAGGTTGTCTAAGCCGGAGTGTTGAATGGCTTTGAGGAATTCATCTAAGCCCTTTTGCATTGTCCCTCCCTCGTTAGCCATTGTTAGGTAGAGGCTTATAGCGCTGTCGGAGTGCTTTTCCAGCAATTCGGGTGCTTGTTTAGCTAATTGCCTATCGTCGTACCAGAGGCTCGGGCTAATCGCTATATAATCAGTGAAAAGATCGGGTGTTTTGAGTAAAGTTTCGCTGATGAATAGGCCTGCCAAGGATTCTCCAACAACTAATTTTTTGCTCGACGTTCTATATCTTTGATCAATAAAAGGCTGAACTATGTGCCTGATTTTGGCGCGAAACTGATCTGCACCACCGACATCGCCTGCCGGGCGATCGTAGCGTTTGTCGATATTCATGCTGGTTAACTCAAACAATCTATTTTGTGTGGCAATACCGACCACAATTAGTTCTTCGAAAATATAAGGGTTAATTGAAGCCAGTGAACTTAAGCCAGCAATATGCTTGAAGTCTTGTTGTAGCCCGCCGTCTATTACATAGAGCACGGGGTAGTGCTTGGCCTTGGCTTTATCAATTGTAGCGTTATTATCTGAGGTTTGTTGGATTGGTGTCTGATTGTGGTAGCTATCAGGGAGGTAAACATTTACCTCGATTTGGCTGCTTGTATCATCGGTGCTGATGCGATACGACTGTCCCAGATTTATTACTTGTTCTGAATCAATCTTCACCGAGGTCTCAGGTATCGTTTCAGCGGCTGCAATTGAGTATAGAAAACTCAGTAGTAGTGTCGAAATAGTGCGTTTTATTTTTGTTGTCACTGTATGAGTCATTACGGTTAAATGGGCTTATGCGTTAAGTTTGTCGATTATTTATCAGTGTATTTTACAAGCCAGGCGCTTGCCATTCGCCATCACTATTAAAGTCAACGTAAATCGGATTTGAGAAAGCGTAGGGCTCTAAATATGGATAAACGCGTTGGTAGTCAATGCTTGCTGGGCCACTTACTTCTACTGTTACAAATGAGTCTTTGTCGAACCAAAGAGGTATCAGCAGGACGTGTTCGCTGCCTTCATTTAGTTGATACTGATCTACGGTTTCACCATTTATTTGGACCTCTACAAGGTTAACTGGAATCCATTTTGCAGATTTAATTTTAAGCGAAAGCTGTCCCCGTTGACCGCTAAACATACCGCCCATCGTGGCTCCAGACAGTGATATATCTAGTAGCGGGCCTGTGGTTCCATAGGCATTACCAGATTTTAGCGATGACAGAAACTCGCTTTGTTCGAAATTTGTCACACGATCGTCGGCCATCGCCACCATAGTTCTAGGAACGGCTACCTGCTCGCTTGAACCATGTGAGTCGCTGTTTGCGGTGGCAACAATTTTTTCTCCTTGTTTAACAAATGATAGCCAGTCGAGGCGCAGAGCCTCGGTGCGCTCGCGATTGCGTTCTCCGCCAGGATTAATAACCTCAAATAAGTCAATGTCTAAATCTCTCGCCCCGGTATGCTGGTGTGGATCAATCAGCGTATTGTTGGGGTGAGAGTGTAGCGGTTTTGACGGGTTGTACGGGTGATTCGCTGAACCCATGTGATCGAGAAAATTGCCATCATCCACCAACTTCTGCCAATTTCTTGGGAGTTTACCGCTTAGTGCTAGAGTCAATCTAGCATGGTTTAGTTGCACTAAAACGTGTTCGCCCTGTTGTTGTTTTATTTGATAAATAATATCACGCCAGCGTTTGTCCTCGTGGTTCACCATGCCACGGCGATAGGCAAGTGGATCAGGTGTGTAAGGAAAGAAATTTGCATGCCCTGCGGTAAATTTATTTTGCCTGGTCGGCAATAGGCTAGTCACCTCAGCTGCTGCGATTGAAGTGATTTTATCGGACACACCTAGTGCTGCGATCTGCGGTGAGTAATCTACTGGAACATCGTGTTCACTCGATACCATGACCTCGCCATGTTCAGCAACGAAGGTTCTAACGCGCTCGGCTTCAGAAAATGCATTGTCGAAGCTAATGCCAGAGTGCACGTGTAAATCGCTGGCGATATAGTTAGGGCTTTCTATCGCCCGACTAGGTATCGTAATAGTTAACGGTTGTTCTGTTTGCGGCTCAACCCTAACGATTGTCTTCTCTAGCGAATATTCAGGGCCTTTAGTGGCATAAACTTGGTATTCGCCCGGCGCAATTTCGACCTTTTTAAGGTCGCTATCTACGCCGGCTAGAAACAGGTTGGGGACCGGTTCGATCAGATGAAGCCCGTCATCTTCTTGCACCGAAAAGCCAGTAAGTCGGTTAGCGAAGTCTGGGCTTTCTGTGCCATTGATGCCGACAAACAATAAGCGCATCGCATGTCCTTGAGGAAGTGAAATTATCGCCGGTTTAGGTAGTTTGAGTGACCCTAAGTTGAGGTGTTGATCTAGTGTTATTGCTTGCGTGATCTCCCTGTTTGCTGTGCCTCTAACGGTTAGGTTGTAGCTTCCTAGCGGAGCGCGGAAGGCGAAATTACCCTCGCTATCTGGGCGAATATGGGTGAACGGAACTCCGTTTGCTGTGGAGATGTGAATCGCTGCGTTAGTTTCATTTAAGTGGCCACTAACCATGGGCGCGTGGCTAAATAGTTGATCAGTTATCGATGCTACATCGCCCTTTCTACCAACGTAAATAATCTCATGAGTCTCTATGTAAGAGTCATTGTCGAGCGACATTAGTGGTAACTGCGGCAATTGTAGCCAGCCAATTTTGCTGCCGTCGCCTAGGTAAAAAGTATCGCTGAGGATCACCATTGCGTTGGAAGAATCATCTGCCAACATGAATCTTGGTAGATTGTAACGTTGCTGACCATTTACTCGTTCAGCTGATTTCAGATGCCAGCCATAGGCGATGCCAAGCTCGGCCGTAGGCGGGCTGATAGTGATGATTGTATCGGCGTCGCGTGCAGCTACGCCCATAGCACTTACACCACGTGAAACGAAGTCTTCAGCTTGAAAACCATTATTACGTTTCAAATCCGTGCTATTAAGTACGAAAGACTCTAAGGAATGGTAGTTGAAGTTGAGTGGGGTGAAAAAATTAAAGCTCTCGCCCTTGCTTGATGATAATTTTTTTTCTACCTTAACTTGGTTTGGGCTGCCGGAGTCCATGCTATATCGAATGATTATATTGGCGCCATCGCGCTCGCCGTGAACCACGATTGTGGCCGTGGTCTGATTCTGCTCGTAGCGTATCTTGCTGGCATTAAGTGGGCGTTTACGGCTCCCTTGCAATAGGTCGTGCGTGGCCGAAAAATGATCGTCAGCACGATTGCAAAAACCTAGGTCTACCAATGAGCCGCCTTTAGTAGAAAACTGGCCTTCATGGTCTACATCCGAGACAATGCCACAGAGAGTGCCATTGCTAAAAAACCAATCGTCAATACCGCCGATAGCATCTGGGCCTTCGCTAATCAGCGCGGATGCATTTTGGGCGGTGATCTGGGTAGCGTAAACGCCAGTCGCCGCATCTGAGCTGGTCGGCAATATGGAGCCTACAAACGTTAACGCGATAGCGGTACGCCAAGAATGTGTGCGGCGTTTGATATTTAATCTCATGGCCAGGGGGCGCAAGCCCTATTGGTTAGTTAGCCACAAAGTATAGGCTAATTAGGTAATAGTAAAAACGATCACTATTACCTAATTACAGAGACCACTGCTCAGCCGGTGTTTTTCCACATTTTCGGGTCGGCGGTGAATTCTTCTACAGCACAAATCCAGCCTGAATATGAGTCTCAATAACTGGGCATACTCTCCTGCGTCTTGGTGATCATATCTTTACTGCGTTGGTTGAAGTCATGCATGATCCGCGCAGCTTCAGTGTGGTATACGATGTTCCAGTGCTCGTCTTCATCAGGCAGCGGATTATCTTTACGTGTTTCTTCGGTGACGGGCTTTAACCCTAAGGATGCTCGATATTCGTTTAGGTTGGCAAGCGACCTCGCTTCACGTTGATCTCGGTCAGCCTGACGATCCTTAAGATTAAGCGACAAGCTTTTGATGGCTTTGTTTTCAACCACGCGTGTCGAATTTTTACGTAGCAAGCTAAACGCCGCTGATGCTTCTGATCTGCGTAAGTGTTTTTCTGACAATGCGTTAAGCAGGTTCTGGTCAAATGATCCTGGTTGGTATACAGCCGATTCTGTTTTTGACCAAGGTAGGGCGTTGTCGTATGAGCGTTCGCCAAACTCAAGGTCTTCTTCGCCAGAGTTTAAAATTATATCCGGAATTACTCCTCGGTGTTGTGTTGAGCTACCGCTTATTCTAAAAAATTGGGCGTTGGTGAATTTGATTTTACTTTTACGCTGGTTGTCACGGTCTCGTAACGATTTTGGATATTGCACAGTGCCTTTACCGAAGGAGCGCTCGCCAACAATTAGCGCACGGCCATAGTCTTGTAGTGCAGCAGCGAAAATCTCTGAAGCTGAGGCGCTGTAGCGGTCGATTAACACGATCAAAGGGCCATCGTAAGCAATCATCGAGTTTGTGTCTCGGTGAACTTGACGTTGATTGGGTCTTGCGCCGACAACCTGAACCACTGGACCTTTGTCGATGAACAACCCGGTGAGGCTTACAGCCTCATTGAGGTATCCGCCGCCGTTGCCGCGAAGGTCTAAGATTAGGCCCTCGGAATTTGAGGCATTGACTTCTTTTAGCAGTTCACTGACATCATGCGTGGTGGCCACGAATTCGCCGCCACCATTACGAACTTTGTCAGCGTTTGAATAGAACGAAGGAATGCTAATCACTGAATAATTATGCTTCTTAGCGCCATCAGGGACTTCGATTTTGCTAAGCTGAGCGGCTTGATCGTCTAATTTGATCAAGTCTCTAACTAATTCTAGGCGTTCAGGTGGTGAGCCTGGAGCGCTGGCACTCGATAGAACGTCTAATCGTACTTTAGTGCCCATATCGCCGCGAATCATTTGCACCACATCCATTAAGCGCCAGCCGATCACGTTGATCATTTCTTCGCCTTCTTGACCGACTGCAACAATCTTGTCTTCGGCCTTGATGGCGTTGCTTTTTTCAGCCGGACCCCCGGTGATGATTCGATTGACTACTGTATAGTCTTCGTCGGTCGTCAGTGCTGCACCGATACCGGTGAGTTGTAACGACATGCTGATTTCAAAGTTTTCGGCCGTAACATGCGACATATAAGTGGTGTGAGGGCCGTGGTCGCGAGTAAAGGAGTTCATGAACCACTCAAATACTTCGTCAGCTTTTAATTGATAAATGACATCACGTTGGCGATTATATCGGCGCTTTAAATTCTCGCGAACTTCGTCAATCTCAGTTTTTGCCATCAGCTGCTGTAAGGTATCGTTCTTGATACGTTTGGCCCATTTAGCTTCAACATTCTTGCTGTTGGCTGCCCAGGTGTAGGTGTCCCGATCAATATCAATCGAGTCAGGTTGGCTAAAATCAAAATCGCTATCGATGAACTCTAGAATATAGTTGGTGCGCTGATCCAGTCGTTGACGAAAAACTTTAAAGATATCGAAGGCGACTTCGACGTCTCGCTTTTTAATTAGGTCGTCTAACTTGGTGCGGTATTTCTCAAAACCGTCCATGTCTTCTTGGGTGAAGTACACTTTGTTGGGGTCTAGGACTTTAATGTAAGCATCGAAAATGCGAGACGAGTACTCATCATCGAGATCTTTCGGCGAGTAGTGGCCGAAGCGCAGCCAATAGAGCGTACTGTGGAGGTCGTAGCTGAGGTTTTTGTTCATTGTCAGCGCGGCATCTGGCACTCTCGTTACATCTGCCAAGGCTGTGGTGGTCGTGGCCGAAAGACCAATAATAGCCATAACCCCAATCATTAGGCTCTTACTAATTATCTTAATGGAGCTAATAAGCTTAAGTCGGCGAGTAAAAGGCGAACAGCTACGGCCGGCGAGGTTGCCTAATGGCAAATTTAAAATTTTTGTAAACATAAGTATCAAATAGAGTTGACCATAGTTAATAATGCCATTATAGGGTATCGGTGTGTAGGCAAAGAGTGTCGTATGTCTAAACCGTAATACGTACATCATCGGCAAACAGTCGGGCTACAATCCAGCAATCTTACCCATTACCTAACTAGAGATCATCATGGAATCAGAATTATTGCAATTAATCGTCGTTTTTGTTGTCGGGCTCGTGTGTGGAGCCCTGATTATGTTGCTATGGAACAAACTAAGCAGCGGTTCAGCGTCCGCTTCAGGTTTGAAACAAGAGTATCAAGATTACCAAGAAAAAGTAGAGACTCATTTCGAACATACATCTAAGAAGTTTCAAGATATGACGGAACAGTATCAAGATCTTTATAAACACTTATCGGTAGGAGCGACCTCACTTTGTCGCCCCGACAGTGTCGCAGCGGCGCTGGCTGACGAATCGAAAGCCCAAGTTAAAATTGGCAGCAAGCAACAACCATCTACGCCTACTCAAATTACGCCTACTCAAATTACGCCTACTCCAGTTAAGCCTGCAAAGGTTGCCAGCAAGCCTGTTGCCGAGAATAAGGCCAAAGATACAGGCGCTAAAGTAGATGCTAAATCGGCTAGTAAAGACTCAGTGAAGGGCTCGGTCAAAGGCGCGTCTGATTCAGCAACCAAAAATCCGATTGATAATTCTAAAGCGTCTAGCGTAGCGTCAAATTCTGCCAATAAGAAAAAAGGCAGTTCTTCTTAATTCAGTTTGTTCAAACCCCGACACTGAGTTGGATAATAAACTTGGCGATGCCGTCCATCAGCATTTGGATGGCAATTGCCACCAGTATCATCCCCATCAGTCGTTCGATAGCAATAAGGCCGCGATTACGAAGTATTTTTGCCAATGGTCCAGCGCTCATCAGTATAAGCCCAGACACAAACCATGCAATAATCAACGCGGTTAGCCACTCGGCCCAGCGCTCTGGTTCGCCGTTCATAATTAATAATAGCGTAGCGAGTGCTGATGGGCCCGCGATGTAGGGGATTGCCAAAGGGACGATGAACGGCTCTTCTTCAGTCGCTTTGTGCGACGAATTGTCTTGTGGAAAAATCATCTTCAACGCAATCAAAAATAAGATCACGCCGCCGGTAGCCGTTAGCGCTGGCTCAGAGATGTGTAACGCCGATAAAAACGCCTGGCCTGAGAATAAGAAGATTACCATCACTAACAGTGCGATGAGTAGCTCTCGAATGATGACCTTCAATCTTCTCGCCGGGGTGACATTTTTGAGAGCGGTTAAGAACAATGGAATATTGCCCAGTGGGTCCATCACCAAAAAGAGTAGTAATGCGGCTGAAATCAGAGTCATAGTATCGGTCCGGTTAAGATGTTCCTGCGAATACGGAGATCTTATAAATTTAGTACGAGACCTGAGCATAACTCAGGGACGAGATAAAAATAGCTTGGAATTTCTTCAATTGAGGGGAAAACGCCGGTAATAGCTGGCTATTGGCAAGACCTAGGTGCCCTTGGGGTATGTTCAACGAAAAGTGATGGAGTTTCAACCGAAGTAACAGAGAGTTTCAACCGAAGTAACAGAGAGTTTCAACCGAAGTAACAGAGAGTTTCAACCGAAGTAACAGAGAGTTTCAACCGAAGTAACAGAGCCGCGGACATTTTGATCCGTTCGTCGAGTTATGTTGAGGCACTCTTAGCGCAATAATACTTAGTACTATAACAATAGTACAATAATAGTTAATTTGGGCGGCAAAGTGATGCCGCCCAAATCAGTCAAGCGGTTATTCCCAACCGCATTGTCGGTCTTTGTTTTGCTCTTTCAAGTAAGCGTTCAACGGCGCAAAGTAGTCGATAATAGCGCTGCCGTCCATTTGTCGCTGGCCGGTTAATGCTTGCATTGCTTCTGGCCAAGGTTGGCTTTGACCCATGGCGAGCATGTCACCTAGTGCCGCGCCAGCTTCTTTGTTGTTATAAATGGAGCACTCATGCAGTGGCCCTTCGTGACCGGCCTTTTCACACAAAGCTTTGTGGAATTGAAACTGCATAATAAATGACAAAAAGTAGCGGGTATAAGGCGTATTGCCTGGAATGTGATACTTGGCGCCAGCATCAAAGTCGGCTTCACTGCGCTCAACGCCGGGTGCTATGCCTTGGTATTCCTTACGCAATTCCCACCAGCCTTTGTTGTAATCTTCTGGTGAGATTTCACCTGAGAACACTTTCCAGCGCCACTCATCAATCATTTTACCGAATGGCAAGAACGCAATCTTTTCCAGAGCAAGCTTCATTTGCTTGTTCAAAGTGGCTTCTTCACTCTCAACCACCTCCTCAATCAACCCTTTTTCTTTCAGGTAGCTAGGTGTCATCGATAATACAATAGTGTCACCAATGGCTTCATGAAAGCCGTCGTGCGCACCGCCTTTGAAGGTCGAAGGTTGGTCTTTGTACATCAGGTAATAGTAAATATGACCAAGCTCGTGATGCAGAGTGCCAAGTTGCTCTTCGTTAATCTCAACGCATTGTTTGATACGCGGATCATTACCGTTGTCCAAATCCCAAGCGCTGGCATGGCATACTACGTTACGGTCACGCGGCTTTTTGATCATTGAGTTTTTATAGAAGCTCTCCGGCAGTGGCGGTAAGCCTAGTGAGGTAAAAAAGCCCTCGGCTGTCTTCGTCATTTGCAGCTCGTCATAACCCTGATCCTTTAGCGATGCGGTAACATCCAGTGAGGCTACGCCCTTATGTGGTTCCATAATGGGGTAGATGTTGTCCCACGTTTGCGACCACATATTACCCAGCAAATGGGCCGGGATTGGCCCGTCTTGTGGTACTTTATCTTCGCCGTACTGCTCGCCAAGTTTAGCGCGAACATGGCAATGCAGCTCGTCATAGAATGGTTTCACTTGGTCCCATAAGCGTCGTGCCTCGACAGTAAACTCAGCCGGACTCATGTCGTAGTTCGACTTCCAAGCATCGGCTAAATCTTTAAAGCCTGAATCTTTGGCACCTTGATTCCCGAGTTCGACAAAACGCTGATAGGTTTCACGATAAGCCGGCGATACAGTGCGCCAGCCCTTCCAAACATCAAGCAGCTCGTCGTAGTCTCGCGAGTTGGCTAATACCGCTTCAAGCTCTTGTAATTCACGACATTCACCCTGCTCATTGCAATAGCTGCCTGCACCATACTTGCCCTCCATCTCAGTTAGCACAGCGGCAAGCTCGGCTTGCAACTTGGGATCGTTAGGTGCGGGTGCCGATGAACCGCGTAACATCAACTCGATTGCTCGAGCTGTATTAGTGTCCATTTTGCTGCCTTTGAATTTCTTAGCTTGTTCAACCATCGAGCTGGAGAATGCTAATGAGCGCTCACCGGCCTTTGATGCCAGAACAGCGGTGTCATCGGTGATATAGGTTTGACGAACCCAGTACGCCGCTTCCACTTCCTTTGCTAAAGCTTGCCCTTGAGCTTCGATTCGCGCTACAAATTCTTTAGCGCTCTCTTTTTTAGCCTTAGCGTGGCCATCTTCGGCCATCGCTAGCGGAGAGTTAAGCAGTGCGGCAGATAAAAATATTGCTTTT
The DNA here is from genome assembly GCA_046709645.1 of Arenicella sp. Lineage (GTDB taxonomy): Bacteria > Pseudomonadota > Gammaproteobacteria > Arenicellales > Arenicellaceae > Arenicella. The sequence continues at coordinate 193,617 of JBKEFT010000002.1, read as the reverse complement.
AGTCTGATGTTTCTAAGTTTTAGAATTCTTGGTTTCATCGTTAGCTCCTAGTCTGCGTCGCGCATCATTTTTGTGATAACAGGCGAGATTAACAACATCACAAAGGCAATGCCGAGTGCGATGTAACCTACTTGAGTGTAGACCGCGACATAGCCGGCTTTAGCGGCTGCCACATTAGTTATTTGTCCGCCAATTGTTTCAGCTCCAGTCGTACGAGCAATTACTCCTGCTAAATAATTTGATAAACCTGAATACAAAAACCAAGCGCCCATAGTCATGCCGACGATACGCGCTGGCGCCAGTTTAGTAACAACGGATAAACCAACAGGAGAGACGAACAACTCTCCCATGGTGTGAATCCAGTAAATTAGAAAGATGAAAATTACTGGCGTTAGACCAGAAACTCCGGATCCCTTCATGCCCGCTACTAATGCCAAGAAGCCTAGGCCTGCCAAGGCGACACCGATTGCAAATTTCACTGGTGTTGATGGGTTTAATTTCTTCTTCGCTAGCGCGATCCAGAGCCAGGCCATAAGCGGCGCAAACATAAATATAAACATAGCGTTCAATGATTGAAATACTGGCCCAGATACTGACCAACCTAATATTTCACGATCGACTAGGCGTGTAGTGAAAAGGTTTAGAGATGATCCCGCTTGTTCAAACAACGCCCAGAATGGAATTTGCGCTAAAACGAAGTAAATAGCGGCTAACATGCGTGAACGCTCGTCACCTTTTAATGCCTTAAAGGCATAAATTAATAGGCCAGCAAACATGGCGATGCCTATTGGACCCAAGACTCCACCAACCAGCTCCTCATTCATCACTAGGAGCATCGACACGGCAATAATGCCGAGGCCTATCAGGTAACACATCACTTCATAATTGATGAAAAGGAATGCTTTTTCTTTTAATTTTTCTGGGTGCGGAGGCTCTGCTTTCCCTTCTAGCCAGTCTTGAAAATACAGAAATATGCCCAAGCCAGCTAACATGCCAATGCCCGCGATACCAAAGCCATATTTCCATCCGTAGACAATGCCAAGGGTACCGCAGATGATAGATGCTGAGAACGCACCAAGGTTTATTCCCATGTAGAATATAGTGAAACCGGAGTCACGACGAGTGTCACCAAAGCCATACATTGATCCCACTATAGTAGATATATTAGCTTTCAAAAAGCCGACGCCGGCAATTAGTAATGCCAGTGAGAAATATAGAATGTTGAGATAAAACTCTTCTCGTTCTACCGTTATTTTAATTTCATCACGTGAAACGGTAGCAGGCAAACCAAGGGCAGCAGCATCTTCGATAATCATGCTGTCATCGGTAAAGGTTACGTACGAAGTGCCCGCAGGTGTGATCAATTGCTGTTTAGCATCGCCGCCACGTGCGTCAAGCTTTACTTCATACTTGGCGCCCTCGTAAGTCAGTATTTGCTTCGACCCGTTACCCTCGAAGGCCATGCCGAAATGACCGAGCACTAACAAAATAGCGCCAAAAGTAACCGCCTTGCGAGCGCCTAGGTATCGGTCAGCTAGCGAGCCACCAATGATTGTCATTACGTAAACAAGCGCTGTATAAGCCCCGTATATCAGACTGGATTTTTCATCTGAAAACAAAAAATGCTGAGTTAAATAAACAATTAACAAGCCCCGCATACCGTAGTACGAGAAGCGCTCCCACATTTCGGTGAGGAATAAAATAAACAAACCACGCGGATGGCCGAGAATGGTCTTCTCGTTCGGATCGCGAGTTTGCGACAGAGTTGAATCAGTCATGAATAGTTCCTTTAATAGTTCTTTTAATATGTCGGTGGTGAGCAGTGTTTTTTATGCTTTGGTTACTGCTGCGCACGCAGACTTTCAGTAAATAAGTCAGTTCTCTCTACGAGCCTAACAATGTAGAAATTAACTGCAACTTGGCAAAAATATCACAAATCAAATAAATTTCCTTAGGTTTAAACTCTGCTCATGCCGAAATGGTGAAATAGTTTACTGTACAGATTAATATAAAGGCACTTCATGGTTTTTTTGCTGGCGCAAATTTGCTGGCTCTAAACAGTTGTTGTGACGCTTGATTTGCGCGATAAAAGCCGCTGTTTTTTGCGTCAGCCTGAGGTGCTGCATGGAGGCTTAATTATCCGAGAAATTGACTATATTACGATTTCCAAAGCAATTTTTCTTAGATGTGCGTCCAAGGTTTAACGACTGTTTTTCCTCCCCTATTGAATAACCAATTTAATGCTGGCGCGCAGTAATCAGTATATTATTCTGTCTGATCTTTAAAATCAGAACAAACATTCGTTCTGCCTGTAATTCGTTCTGCAGACAGGTTGTCTTATTTGCAGTCTTGTAATAAGCTCGTCACAAATTAGTAACGCTTACTTTCCACGTGTAATGCAATGCTGATTAAGTAACCCCTTATTATTTGGCGTCGAAGTGGCTCGCCCAATGATAAGAAGTAAACCTAATCCCGATGTCACTGCTGACTCAAACTCAATCTAATTAAGGGATTGATTTGCTTCGGATATGCATTTAAGTTGGGCTTACTCTAGTTGGTTACAAACCCTTTAATTCAAAATAAACCTTAATTACTAGAGGCAAGAGAGAATGAATTACTCAAATCCATTTAAAAGAAGTGCGATTGCACTCGCGGTTAGTTCTGCGACAATCCTAGCTGGCGGCTTTAGCGGCGCAGCGTTTGCTCAAGTTGAAGATGAAGCAAATTTAGAAGAAGTAATCGTAACTGGTTCACGAATCAGACGACCAGACCTAGCGTCAGTAACGCCAGTGTCGGTTGTAACTGGTGAAGAGTTCAGAATTTCAGGTAATCTGAATGTTGAGCAAAAACTAGCCGAACTACCACAAACTTTGCCTTCGTTTGGGCCAAGTTCAAACAACCCTGGTGATGGTACTGCGCGAGTCGATTTACGTGGTTTAGGTACTTCACGTACTCTGGTTCTAGTAAACGGCCGTCGTTATATCCCAGCAACCCAAACAGGTGTTGTCGATCTTAACTCGATCCCAGGTTCATTAATCAAGCAGGTTGACGTAACAACTGGTGGTGCATCAGCGGTATACGGTTCAGATGCCCTTTCCGGTGTTGTGAACTTCCAACTTATTGACGATTTCGAAGGCGTTGAAATTAGCGCTTTGTATGACACCACTACTGAAGGTGACGGCGAGAAATTCAACTTCGACGTAACCATGGGTGGAAACTTTGATGAAGGTCGTGGTAACGCGGTTGTATACGCAAGTTACTCTGAGCGTGAAGCTTTGTTTCAAGGCGAACGTGATTTCTCTTCATTTGCACTAAGCGAAAATGGTGACAACACAGCATTGGTTCCCGGTGGTTCTTCGGGTATCCCTGGTACTCGCGTATTTGGTGGCCCAACGCTACCGAACGGCCAAACATTAGGTCGCTTTAACGAAGACGGTTCAGGCGCTGCATTTACTAATGCCGATCGTTTTAATTACGCACCAGACAACTTCTTGCAATTGCCGCAAGAGCGTTTTTTGGTTAATGCTATGGCGCATTACGACCTGACTGAAAGTGTCCGTGCTTATACCGAATTAACGTTTACACGTAACCAAGTGGATTCAGAGCTTGCTCCAACTCCATTGTTCACCACATTAGTAGTGAACCCTAATAGTGCTTTTTTTGGTGCTGACGTACAGCAAGCTCTAAACACACTTACTCCTGACGCTAGCGGCAATGTGACAATTCCGTACATCGGTCGTCGTATGGTTGAAGTTGGTTCACGCCAGTCACTCGACACTCGTGATGGCTTGCGCATCTTAGTTGGCCTTGATGGCGAGATTAATGATGATTGGAATTTTGATGCTTATTACAGCAAATCAATTTTAGATCGAATCCAGCTTCAAAATGGTAACGTTTCCCGCTCACGTGCCGCGCAAGCAGCATTGGTAAATGATAGTGCTACAGCATGTCAGAACCCAGCGAACGGTTGCGTACCATTGAACTTATTCGGTGCCGGTAATATTTCGCCAGCGGCGGCTTCTTTCGTAGGTATCGGCGCAATCAACATCACTAGTATCGAACAGCAAGTTGCACAGGGTTCTATCTCTGGAACATTGGGTTCTTTAGCGTCAGCTGACGCGCCAATCGGTGTTGTTGTCGGTCTTGAATATCGTCAAGATGACTCTCGTTTTCAGCCTGATACAGCATTATCGTCAGGTGACGTTTCTGGTTTTAATGCCGGTAATCCAACGGTTGGTGGTTTCAACGTAACTGAGTTGTTTACTGAGCTCTCAGTGCCACTTACTAACCAAATCGAGGCTTGGGGTGCATATCGTTATTCAGATTACTCAAACATCGGCGGGGTAGGTTCATTCGCTACTGCGTTGTCATTTGCTCCGACTGATAAAATGCGTTTTCGCGCAGGCTTTCAAACGGCTGTACGCGCACCAAATGTTTCTGAGTTATTCAGTGGCGGCGGACAAGGTTTTCCAGGCGCGACTGATCCATGTTCAGTTGCTGGCTTCCAAGCTGGAATCACTGACGCGGCGCTATGTGCTGCATCCGGTCTTAACCCAGCTGCCGTTGGTGTGTTCACGCAAGCCAACACCCAGATTCAAGGCCAATTTGGTGGTAACGTAAACTTATCTGAAGAAGAGTCTGATACTTTTACTTTGGGTGCTGTTTTCCAACCTACTGAAAACCTAGACATCACAGTGGATTATTTCGATATCGAAATTACCGATGCGATTAGCGTTCTAGGCGGCAGTGTAGATAATGTTTTAGATATCTGTTTTAACCAAGTTAAAGACGCTGGATCACCTTTCTGTCAAGCGATTACACGTCGTCCAGACGGCAATGTAGGTAACGTAAACGTACTTAATAATAATATTGGTGCGATCGAAACTTCAGGTGTCGACTTCAACATTGCTTGGTCTAAAGATCTTGCGTTTGGTATTGGTGGTGAAGGTTCAACTATTGACATCAGCACTAAAGCGACTTATCTACTTGATTTTGACATAACACCAGTTGCTGATTTAGATGGAACTAACGAGTGTGCCGGATCTTTTGGTAATACTTGTGGGTCACCATTGAATGAGTTGATTGTTAACACTCGTGTTTCATGGAACTCAGGCAAATGGGGCGTTTCGGCATTGGTACGTTACTTAAGTTCTGTTGACGACGATACTATTGCTACAAACGGTGTTGATCGTTCAGACATCTTAGTTGATGAGCTTAGTGCAGAGGTCTACTTAGATCTAGCCGCTACTTATGCGTTCAGCGATGACTTCTCTATGAACTTCGGTATCAATAATATTTTAGATACTGAGCCAACTCAGGTAGGCGACCAGCAAGAGCAAGGTAATACGTTCCCATCAACGTATGACTTACTTGGCCCTCGTGCTTTCTTGAGCGTTAACTACCGTTTCCGTTAGGATTTGGTCAGTTAAAAGCAATACAGAGTAGTATTAAGAACGGCGAGCTTAGGCTCGCCGTTTTTTTTTGCTATTAATAACACCCTTGAAAGTAGTACTCTAACCCTTAGCGTGAATCTTTAGATATAAATGATTGCGTCGACAACTCAACAACTAATAACCGTTTGATTTTAAAATTGTGCTCATTTTCTAATCAATTTAGCCGATACGGTATAATAATATGCATAGCAATAACTCTGTTGATTTGCAGAGCCAATTAAAGCAGGCTTACCAAGAACTTGAAGGTAAGCAGCCTCAGGCTGCGTTGCAGAGGCTTAAAAAAATGCGACTACACTGGCCGAATAGCAGCGACCTCGAGCACTTAATCGCACTAAGCTATAAGTCTCTAGGTGATGTCAAACAATCGCAAAAATATTTCCTACAGTGTCTGAAGATTGACCAAGCACAGCCTGAAGTACATAACAACTTTGCTAATTTATTAAAGTCACAAGGTCAATTGCTTGAGGCGGAGAAACACTATGTGCAGGCACTTTCGCTGCATACAAACTACCTTCAGGCGCAGCGTAATTTGGCTATTTGTTATCAGGCGCAGGCCAAATATAAGGCCGCTATCACGGCGTTTCGCCAAGCTATAAAACTTTCTCCAAATGATGTTTCATCGATCAATGGTGTGGCTGATTGCTTGCGATTGATGGGTGATTCAACGGCGGCTCATCAAGCTTATGAACAAGCATTAGTGATAGATCCAGGGCGTCTTAAGAGCTGGCACAATCTGGGCTTGAATTTCCATCTGCAAGGCAAGTTAGTCGAGGCTATCGATTGTTATCGTAAAGCCTACGAGATATCGCCCAATTCGCCTGAGGTCACCGAGAGCTTGGCTCTATCCTTGTACGAGAGCGGCGAAGTAGTCGAGCCGATAGAGCTATTTAAGGCTACATTGAATGTCGACCCGAGTAACGTGCAATTGCACGAGCGCTTCAATAGTATGTTGTGGGAGACGGAGTTCTCAGCTCAATTCGGAGAAAGTTATGACACTGCTATCGAACGACTTACTGATAGTAGTGATGTGGCGCTCAGCTATGCTTCAATGCTGTATCGCGCTGGGAAAGTTCAGCAAGCTGACAGCATTATAAATTCTCCTGAGTTGAAAGCAAGTGAGCACTTTGAGGTGTTATCACTGCGTGGTCAAATAGCGGCCGAGTTAGGAGATTACGCTTCGGCCTACCAGTCGCTTACCTTAAGTTTAGAGCAACAATATTCTAAAGAGGTCGCGCGGCAGATGGTCAAAATAGACCTCGTTCTAGCACGCTACACTCAAGCTCAGAAGCTGTTGACAGTAATGTTTACGCATTCTCCTGACTGCCAACTTAGCTGGGCATTGCAAAGCTTAGTCTGGAGGCTATGCGGCGATTCACGCTACCACTGGCTGTGTGACTATCCGAAATTTGTACAGGCTTACCAACTTGAAGCGCCCGCAGCTTACGCCTCGCTGGATGATTTTTTGCTAGCCATACGAGAGGTACTCATGCCGATGCACCGAAATGTGCATGAGCCACTACAGCAAACCTTGCGTAATGGCACTCAAACGGCCGCGCGATTACTGCATACTCCAAACCCCGTATTGCGGCAGCTAAGCGAGAGCCTTACCTCAATCGTAAAGCGCTATATACAGGGCTTACCAGATGATAAAACTCATCCTCTATTAAGCCGTAAAGGATCAGGTTTTGAATTCTCAGGCTCATGGTCGGTAAAGCTGCGTGCCAACGGCTTTCATGTCAATCATGTGCATCCAGAGGGCTGGATAAGTTCTTCTTGCTACCTAAGTACCCCTGAAAGTATGGAGCTCTCTGGTGATTTAGATCGGCCACATCAAGGGCATATAAAATTTGGCGAAAGCCCGTTACAATTGGCGGACCGTGAGCGAATTGAATTGAGCCTTCAACCTAAGCCGGGCATGGTGGTACTATTTCCTTCCTATTTTTGGCACGGCACGTATCCGTTCGATGGTGGGCACGAAGATTTTCGTTTGACCGCCCCGTTTGATGTCGTGCCGCGATAGCGTGGAGCTATTAATAAGCATAGATGTATTTATTGGCAAAGGCGCGTGCCTTTTTAGAACACTATTGAGAGAGATATGAATCAACCGCAAGATATCAACGCATGGTCACTTTATTGGTCGGAAGATCGGCTTTATAGCTGTGTAGCGCAATCCTCAGATGAAGACCAGAAAGCGTTGAATAAGCTTTGGCAAGACTTTTCAAAAGAACTTGATTCGAACAGTCGTGTTTTGGATCTAGCAACCGGCAATGGAGCGGTCGCTGATGCACTGTTATCGGTCAACAATACCTTGCAAGTTGATGCGGTCGATAAGGCCAGTATTGACCCAAAAAAATTCCTAAAAGAGCATGCAAACCTAGTTAATGTTAACTTTCATGCCGATACCGACATTTTCGAATTACCATTTAAGCCCTTGACGTTTGATGCAATTACCAGCCAATTTGGTATTGAATATGCCGGCCTAACTGAGGCGAGCGTCCAGGTAATGGGCTATTTAAAAGTTGCTGGTCGTTTTCAGTTCGTGGTGCATAATGTACAGAGCGGCATTATCTTATCGTCAAGCAATAAAATTATTGAACTTGAGCAATTAACCCAACAATCAGGAATCCTCCAGACATTAATTGAAGTGCTAAGCGGTAAAGCCGAATTTGCACGGCTAGAAGCTCTGGGTCAGGATTATCTTAAGCAAGACTTAATTCGAAGCGATCAGGTCTCGGGTCAGGTGTTCGTCGGCATTGAGCGTATTATCAACGGCTTTGCTGGCCAGCCTAAAGAATCACTCGAGCTCGCCGTTGCCATGGACCTGCGTGTGCGCTCAGAATTAACGCGCTTACGCCAGTTAATTGCAGCTGGTCAAACCGCCGATTCAATGACATCTTGGTTAGAAGAAGTTTCGGCTTTGGGAATAGAAGCGGCGTTTAGTCCATTGTATCTCGACCCCATCAAGCAGGATTACCTACTCGGATGGTTGGCGACCGGCGTGCGCTGTAAGTGAGTGTAAGGTCTTTATTAAATAGCGCTCAGCAAGCCCAAAAAAGTGGAAGATACGCCGAGGCAGAGCGGCTGTACTTACAGCTGCTAAGCGATGGCTTTCAACCCGAGGGGGTGCTTAATGCCTTGGTTAATATTTCTATCCAGTCGAATTCGCTTACTCGGGCCAGTGACTATTTATCGCAGCTGAGCGCCAGGCTTCCGAACAAGATTGCTTATTGTGAGGCGCTGGCAAGTCTGTATACAAGAGCACAGAACTGGAATGCAGCAGCTGATTGTTATGCCAGGTTTATCATCCACAACCCTGACCACGCCGATGCACATTACAATTACGCGTTCAATTTGAAACAGGCTGGTAACTACCAACAAGCCATCGACAGTTATCAAGCCGCCTTAGATAATCACGTTAGTCAGCCTGAAGAAGTTCTGACCAATATGGCGGTGATTTATTCGGAGCACCTGCGCCTCGAAGCCAAAGCGATCGAGAGCCTAGAGCAAGCCCTTGGACAAGCGCCCAGCTACATTCCAGCTATGTTTAATTTAGCCACGCTCTATGAAGAAGAAGGTAACAAAGACCGAGCGGCAGGGTACTACCAAGCCATACTTAAACTCGATCCCAGCGACCACAGTGCTCTAGTACGCTTGGCCGAGGCCCAAAGAGTGAGTGACATAGGCGCGCCGATAATTGCACAGCTGCAAGCAGCATTGAAGGCCCCGTCAATCGATAACCTGACGCGCATTAGTATAAGTTTCGCCTTAGGTAAGGTCTTAGATGACTGCGGCGAGTACCGCAAAGCATTTAAATATTACGCTGATGGCAATCGATTAGACCGAGCCACTACCACAAAATATAGTCAAACTGATCAAGAGCAATTGGTACAAGACAATATTGATTTTTTTACAGCACACTGGTTCGCTAACTTAGAGCCAGTCTCAGATGCAAAGCCTATTTTCATTTGCGGTATGTTCAGATCTGGCTCTACCCTAGTCGAGCAAATTCTTGCCTCACACTCGAGCGTTACAGCCGGTGGTGAAAGGGATTTTTTTGTTAGGCTTGGGAGCGAAACCATCTCGCCTTACCCCGCTGCAATTGATGGCCTTGCGACCAACGGCTTGCAAACTATCGCCAATCAATACTTAGAGGACCTCGCAAGGGCCTTTCCCGGGGCAATTTGTGTAACCGACAAAAGGCCCGATAACTTTCTTTATCTAGGCCTAATAAAAGCTCTTTTTCCTAATGCTAGAATTATTCATAGTAAGCGTCAGGCTTTGGATAACTGTCTTTCTGTTTACTTTTTAAGGGCTGGAGCGTCGGTCAGTTACGCAACTGATCTCGGCGACATAGTTCATTACTACAAGCAGTATCAGCGTTTAATGGCGCATTGGGAGGCGCTGTTTAGCGATGACATACATCAACTTTCCTACGATAACTTAGTCGTTGATCCGGAGCCACAGATCCGTGCGTTGCTAGGCTTTCTCGAATTGCCATGGGAGCCTGGTTGTCTCGAGTTTCATATTATAGAAAACCGCGTGAAAACGGCCAGCATTTGGCAGGTGCGACAACCGTTGTATCAAAAAAGTTCTGGTCGTTGGAACAATTACCAAAGCGATATTACAGCTCTACTAGAGGCTTTTCGGGATTGATCAAGAACTGTAAAGCGGAAGCTCATTGGCTTAGTTTTACCTGCCTAGTAGGTTATAATTAGGCATAAATTTTTGCTCCGTTAGTCTGACTAGACTATCGCTTAAGACCAGCAAATAAATCGAATTCCAGTCGGCTAATTTTACATTGCGGGCTAAACTTGAATAGGAACCCTTTGTGGAACAGAATATAAATCAACTTATCGCCGATGCTGAAGCCGCCGCCAAAGCCGGTGAAATAGAACAAGCTGAAAAAAAATACTTATCGGCTCTTGAGATAGATCCTGACTCGGCTTCGGCTCTCTATGGCTTGGGCACCATAGCAATGCAATGCAACCAACCTGAGCATGCACTAAAGTGTTTACGTCGTGCGCAAACCTTGGAGCCTGAAGCGGTTGATATCGCCTATAATTTGGCGCATTGCTATCAGCAACTTGGCGACCCTGGGCAGGCCGTATTGCAGTTACAGCATGCCACCAAGTTCTGTAAGGCTGACCCGGTCTTCTGCCCGCTTATTGCTGATTTTTTGCTGCGTTTAGGCGAGCCGTCGGCGGCAATACAATTGCTCGCACGATTGCAGGTTTTACCACCATCAGAGCAAATTATTTTAGCACGCGCGCAGGCCGCAAAATCAAATTGGCGTGAGGCGGTTAACATTTTGAAGCGGCTCAATAGTGTGCTTCCGAAGGATGCTAAGATAGCTAATGACCTTGCGGTGGCGGCCGGTAAGTTACGCGACTACGATACCTCTATTGCTTCTTTTGAGCGCTATCTGACATTGGTAACACCCTCGGCGCAAGACTATTTACGTTTTGCTGACCTATTGTTAATAGCGCAGCGCGCAGATAGATGTGACAAGGCCCTAAAGCTTGCCATAGAGCAGGGTGAAGATGGCTCGGAAGTATTCGTAATGCAGGCAAAAGTAGCGCGATTAAATGGTGATTACAGCGCTGCCAACCGAGCCTTGGTTGCCGCCCTCGAGAGAACTCCTAATGATGGCCAAGCTTGGACTATGCGAGCTGAGCTCGCGGAGGATAAGCAGTTCAAGAGTTTGATCGAATTACTGAAGGCCGAGTTAGGCCAAGAAGTTGAGCTAGATTTGCAGCATAGAGCTTTGTTGAATTATGCATTAGCTGATATGCAAGATCGCTCTGAAGGCTATAAGGATGCAGCCGATTCATTGCTCGCAGCAAATGAAGCTCAATACCAATCCTTACAGGATGCCAACAATACCTATCAGCCGAAACACACTGAACAAATGGTTGATCGTCTAATTGAAAATTTTAATCGAGACATGTTCGACAGTGCCGATGTTCAAATACAGGCGTCGTCGACTAGTGTACAGCCAATTTTTATTGTCGGAATGCCCCGCAGTGGCACAACCTTAGTGGAGCGAATTATTGGTCAAAATTCTCAAGTGTTTAACGCTGGCGAGCAAGAAGCAATGGAGTTTGTCGTTGCTGATTTCAATCAAAAGACTCTTGACGGGAAGTTGCCTGAGCTACACCTAATAAGCCCGCATCAGTGGTCGGAATTGCGAGCATTGTATTTGCAAAAATTACCCGAAATCTCCAAGCCAATTTTCACCGATAAATTACCGCACAATTTCCGTCATGTTGGGATAATTCATAAGTTATTTCCCGAGGCGCGTATAGTGCAGCTGCACCGTGACTCCCAGGATGTCTGTATGTCTATCTACTCACGTGCGTTCACTGCTGGCCACAACTATGCAAACCGCTGGCCTGATTTAAAGCATTTTTACACTGAGTGCGAGCGGCTAATGGCGCATTGGTCGAGTATGAATTCTCCTCGAATTATGGACTTAAAGTACGAAGACTTAGTCGAGAACCCTGAGTACTATGCTAAACAATTGGTCGAGTTTTGTGGTTTTAAATGGAATGAGTCCTATTTGGATTTTCATCAATCAACTAATAAAAGCTTTACCTTTAGTGAGATGCAAGTTCGCCAACCAATAGCGAATAAGCGTGTCGGGCGCTGGCAGAAATACGCTGACCATTTACCCGAATTAAGTGAACTCTAGCTAAGTGAACTCTAATTAAATGAGCTCTGAGTAGGTTTTAAAATAGTGATAGCCGCCGCTGATATTGTAAACGACCCCAACTGGTATCTGCATGCCATTAATCTGGATGAGGCAAGTTTGTTCTTTGTCAAAACTGACCAGCGGGCGCTGTCGGCTTGTAGTTTCCTCGATCATCGTTTCGATATTCAGGGACTGCCCAGCGTGTCGATCCCCTTGGCGAACTTATTGGGGTTGTCGGAATCGATTGATTCGGCGGTGCCGACCTTCGTTTTTCATAGCGCTTTTTGTTGCTCGACGTTAATAGCCAGATGCCTTGACCTCGAGTCGGCAAATTTGTCTCTTAAAGAGCCCGCCGTATTAATGGCTCTGGCTAATTATCAGCGAATTGGTCACCCGCTATTGGCTAATCCGACACAAGCCCAGGCTATTTATGGGCTAGTTACTAGGCTTTTATTTCGCAAATTTGGTATCGGTCAAACAGTGCTGGTTAAGCCGACTAATACGGTCAACAACATCATCTCACCTCTGATGGCGACACACCCACAGAGTAAGGCTCTATTGTTGCATTCTGATTTAGAAAGTTTTTTAATCTCAATCCTCAAGAAGGGAGAGCAAGGACGAGGCTTTGCCCGTCAGCTTTTTACCATATTGTTAATGGACTCACCAGAGGCTAGGCAGTTAGATTCTACCCGCCTATTGCGCATGACAGACTCGCAAATAGTCGCGATTACTTGGCATTTACAGTTAGAGAAATTTTTTGATGTATTTGAAAAATATGGTTCATCCCAAGTTCGGTCATTGCATTGCGATCGCTTGTTGGAGGACCCGAGGAGTTCTATCACATCACTGGTAGATTTCTTTGGCTTCACGGCGCTAAGTGAGAATTTTAACCGACTGATGGATCAAGCACCGTTGCAAAGCAACGCCAAGACGCCGGATCAAAAGTTTGATGCCGAAAACCGTAGCCAAGAGTATGCCAAGGCTAGGAGTGAATTTTCTGATACCTTGGAGGTAATCATTCCTTGGGCTAAGCAACTTGGTTTTAAATACAATTATTCGGACAAGATTGCCAACCCTCTTTAGTTACCTTAGTTATTTAAGTTATTTAAGTTATTTAAGTTATTTAAGTTATTTAAGTTATTTAAGTTATTTAAGTTACCTAGATTAGGCTAATCTCCCAAGTCTGGTCGGCGAACACCGGGGTCATCTCGCAACCAACCTGTGATTGAGTAACGCCCAGACGGTGCAAATGGGGTTACATAGTTGACCGAATGTTGAACGGGCACTTGGAAGATAGTTAGGACATTGAATCCCGGGTTCCAGCTTATCGATTCGATGGCATTGGGCTCTGAGTAAAAAGATGTTTGCCCACCCCAGTTCGATGACCACTTCTCAGTAAACCCCAGAACTACCGCAAACCGTCGGGTGCTCTGGTCGTTAGCGCTGCGTTGATAGCTTGAGTCATCATGCATGGTTAAAAAATCTCCAGATTCATAAAGAGATGCTTGCGGATCCATCTTTACCAACGAGTCAACACCGGTTATCGCCCGCGCAAAAGCAATAAATTCAGTGCTATTAACAAAATTACCCACCTCGTAGAGCATCGAGCTGGGTGCCAAGGTACCGGCTTTAATTGCATCAATGATCGGGAAGAACTTATATTTATACTGGTAATGGTCAGCGGCTAATTTATGCAATTGATTGTCAATTCGGTCCATTTGTTGCTGGTTAAGCTGTGCGTACTCTTCTGCGTTGTAGCGCACTGGTAGACCGTCAGTATCTGAATGGACCAAATGCCACGGAGTCGAATTTATCAATTTTTGCGAAATATAGCGCGCGGAATCTGGTTTTAAAAATGCGTTAATACGTAATTTCTTGTCGGCTTCAAACTGAATCTTAAGGGCTTCAAAATCGAGTTCTGGGTTAATACTTATGTTCATAGTTAATAGTCAGAGGACTGCTGTTAAGTTACCACCAATGAGGTGCGGCCTATTCGGCTGATAGTTTGTCAGCTTTTTTGTGGATTGACTATGCTTATGTTTGACTCGTTTGGGAGCGTATCCAACTTTAGTGCATAATGTTATCGAATTTAAATGTGATAGCGTTATGTGAGTACATGCCGCTTTGATAAGCCTACTATTTTTAATTTTCTATATGACAGACGCAAAACAGTTAATTGATGACCCGAGCTATTTAGCTTACAAACTTGATTTTACTACCGAGTCGATCGAATTTTTAAGCCTAGCTGAAGGTGATTTAACCAACGCTACATGGCTTACTCGCGAGGTATTGGGTAGCGATACTCCCTCTATAACCGTGCCGTTGGTTGAGGTAGTCAGGTATATTAATTCGCAGCCCGTACCGGCAAGCAAACCGCCCTGCTTTATTTTTCACACGGCCTACTGCGCCTCTACTTTTTTATCGCGATGTTTGGCTGTTGACGGAGTTAGTGTCAGTCTTCGCGAGCCACAATTGTTACTCGATGCGGCCAACGCCAAGCGTCTTCAATGGCGTTCGCATACCTGTAATATTGATTTTAGGCATTTGCCATTGCTAGCGTTAAGATTGTTGCACAAGCATGCCGAGCCACATGAAACATTGATTATCAAGCCTATCAATTCAGTCAATAATATTATTTCAGAGTTATTGCAGGCAAGCGGTTCGAGCAAAGCGTTGATGCTATATACCGACGCAAGAAATTTTCTGCTCTCTACTTTAAAGAAAGGTGAAGAAGCGAAGCAGCGTCAGCGTTCTATGTTTGACTTGTTAAGATGTGACTTTCCGCATTTGTCTCAACTCGGGCTGAGTGATGCGATTCACCTATCGGATTTGAAGATAAGTCTTACGTTATGGCGACTGCAACTTGAACAGGCTGAGCAAACATTAAGGCGCCCGGCGTCGATCGGTTCGATGCGTTCACTGCACGCGGAGACGTTAATCAAACAAAAAAATAGGGTACTTCATGAGGCAAATGCGTTCTTACAGTTAGGCATTGCCAGCGACGTAGTAAGTGATCTCGCGCTTGGTGACTTGAGTACACGAGATGCAAAAGATATTAATAGTCGTTTTAGTGTTAGTGAACGACAAGCCACCTATCAAAAAATTGAAGATTTCTATGGTGCTGACTTAATCAATGGATATCAATGGTTGATCAACAACAACCCGTCCACTTCGCTAACCCCAACGCTTTCAGGCTCCCTTGATCTTTAGAATCAACCGACCATCGTTTAAAATGTCTAGCCGCTTGATAAGTTGAGTGCATCTTTGATCATGCCATGTGCAATTTTTGTAATTGTAATTGTCGTTCTGATATCCATTTTTGCCGCGCTGTAAAACTTTGTTGGACCGCGCTCCGCTCATCAGAGCTAAGGTGCGGATGCCAGATAGAAAAAATCAGCACTACACGGCTTAAGTCACTGCGGTTGTGTGCCGAATGTAGAAAACTATCGTCAAATACCAGTACTTCACCTTCGCGCCAAGACTGCTTTTGAGCACCAACTTCAAGATAGCACCCGGCTGGGATATCTAACGGCAAATGTACCGTTAAGGCGTGATTCGATTGGCCAAAATGTGGCGCAATTGATTGCTGTGGTTTGAGGAATGAGAAAAAGACTTCAAATGAATTATGACTCAGGTTGTAGGTGGGCAGTGCCTTTAAGGCATCGAGCGTTTCTGGGAATAGGGCTGAAATTTCCGTATTTAGTTCGCCGTTTCTAAAAAGGTCAATCGCAAGCCAATTACTTGAGTTAGCAAGATCGCCAAGCTTCGAATGGCTTGAAAATTTTTTGTCTAAATAAGGTCTTAAGCTATCTTTGGCTAGTTGTTGTTGCATCGCATAAGTGAGTTCATTTTTTATCGTGATGCATTTTGAGTTAAGTTGCTCAGCCCAGACCAACTCATCGACTGAATAGAACGGCTTGCTTGGCAGGTCGGGAATGAAAAATAGTTCGGGGGCAAAGTTCTCTATGCCGAAGGAGATCGGTTGATCACTGGTTTGTACCCAGTGTGCGTTTTTTATTCGCTCAGCGTTCCCTAGGCCCGAACAAACTAAGCGATGTTGCTCACTCAAGACCTGTCGCATCACTTTATTCGCTTCTCGCGAGCGCAGTTGAGTCGGGGCGCTTACATGCGCCTGTTGCCAAAGCCTTAAACTTGATGGGTCAAGGTCGTATGCAAGCGAGTAGAGTGCCGCTGCCGCTTGAGTTTGTTGATTATTTTGCTGCAACCAATAACCAGCATAGAGATACCCAATAGCATTGCCAGGCGCTATTTCGATGCATCGAAAATGAGCTTCCCCCGCAGTCGAAAAATCACCAATTTGTTCCTCAATGATGGCTTGGCGATGCCAGCTCGCCGCATCACCATTATTTAACAGGTTGTATTGGCGTAGCAGGTCCAGGCCTTTCTTAGCCTGACCTGCTGAGAAAGCTTGATCCGCTTGAGCCAGCAGGTGAGAGTCAATCATGGTGTCATCATTTTACCAAAGGCTAATTAGATATGGGCGCTTTTGCCGCCGTGGATATCTCGATTGGCTGCGGCGTTTCGTCGTCTAAGTCGAGACGAATAATATCAGAGTCTTCGCGTAGCCATCCGGTGATGGTGTAACGGCCTTTTGCGGCAAAAGGCATGATCATACTTACTCGATGCAAGACCGGTATTTCAAAAATCTCGAGGCTATTGAAACCGGGATAACTGCTCTGGGCAGAGGTTGGATTAGGGCCCGGATAAAAGCTCATGTTGCCACCCCAGTTGACCGACCAGTTTTTAGTAAACCCTAGCACTACCGCGTAACGACGAACACTTCGGTCGCGTGCGCTTTTATCAACACGCATATCATCGTGCAGATTTTTAAAGTGACTGGGTTCGTATAGGTTAGCGTGAGGGTCGAGTTTAACCAGCTTATTGTTGCCGGTAATGTCTCGTGCAAGCTTTATAAAGGGGGCGCTGTTTAAAAATGTTGCAATGTCGAATAGCATCGAGCTTTCAGTGACTCGGCCAGCGGTGACTAGGTCAACCATCGGGAAGAACTTGTAGATGTACTGGTAACTTACTCCGCCCCTTTTGTGTACACCGGTAGATAGAGTAGTTAACTCGTCTACGCTCATGTTTACAAGTTCTTGGTTGCTTAGGCGCATCGGCTCGCTATTTTTGCCTGAGTAACATAACTCCCACGCGGTATAATTTCGTAAGCATTCGAATATCGCTTCAGCCGAACTAGGCTCCAGAATATTGTCAATGCGAACTCGTTTGGTCATTTTAAAGTCAGCCGCGATTGTGGATGCGTCTAAATTTGGATTTAGCTGTAAACTCATTTTGCTCTTGAATTGGGTGTTTTAATAGCGCTAATTTTGTCACGCCTGTTATTAGAAAACCACCAACATTCGAGTTTCAATTCGCGTTCAGATATACGCTCGACCTATCTGACCTATCTGACCTATCTGACCTATCTGACCTATCTGACCTATCAGACATTGTGACGAGGATAGTAACCGTGCCGGATCTAGAAGCCTATTGCGTGGCGTAAAGTACAGCTAAACTAATTAAACCTAGCTTGTGATGTTCACAATAGACATTAGATGATAGAGCCCCGATCTATCCGCCAGGCTTGGTGCTAATATCGCCTTTGCCAAAGTTTTCTTTATCAATGCTATTGAGTTCTCTATTTCGATGAGGCACATCGTAATAGAAAGGATAGTCCATGGTACAGGGCTTGCCGTCACAGGTTGCAGGCTTAAACTTGGTGTTAAACAGAATTGTGGTGGCTAATTCTGCTAATTTTTTGGTCGGGCTCTGATAGACGATCACCTTTTCTACGCCACCTTTCTCGTTAATTTCAGCGTAAATCAGAAGTTCGCCACTGCCACCGATTCTCTTATGTCCTTTAACCAGCGGGATGTAAATCTCCCTGATTCCTTTTTTAGGGAATGGTGGCGTCTCAGTGTCTTTTAAACCTTCAAAGTATGACCTATAAATTCTCATCTGTTGGTCGTCTAATTGATGGAACCTCTTGTTGAAGGGGATAGGTGAAGTTGCTTCGACGGGACGCATATTACGCCCCTTAGGCGCGGTCCCTAACAATTTATAGAGTCTTTCTTCTTTGGGTTCATCGGCTTCGACCCGTTGCGCAGTGCCGGTAAATAGAGCGGTTGAAAACACAAAAAGAACGGCATAAAATTTCATTGTTATCTCCTACAATTGACGATTTAATCTTCTAAAAAAGCACCAATCGTTATCGATCGTTGTGGCTTTATTTAGACATTGCCTCGCAAACGTATCAGTAATTTGACCTACTTTCTACTCGATGGCCTATCCTTTTATAAACTGGCTATGCGTAATGCGAAACCACATGACATAGTATTATTTGTGCAGGAAATACTCTTGGCAATCGTATTAACTGTACATTCAACAATATTAACTTGAAATTTTTATGAAAAATTCATTCGCGATATCACTATCTACTTGTCTGATAATCTTGTTCAATAACCCAGTTTTTGCTCATGAACATGGCGATAAAGGCCATAAGAAGAACGGCAAGATGGGGCATATGTTTGACCGCACTGACACCAATCAAGATGGCCGGCTAGAGTTATCTGAATTCTTAGCACATGCGGAAGCACGTTTTCAGAGAATGGACATTGATTCAGATGGTTACGTAACGCCAGAAGAGAGTCGAGAAGCAGGAAAAAAAATGCGCCAAAAACATCGTGAGATGCGCCAAAAACATCGTGAGATGCGTAATAAGCATCGTCAAGAACGAAACCAAGCCGATGATCAACAAAGCACTGAATCAGATTCGGATGATTAAGCCTTACTTTAAATGAACAGTTCGGTGAGCGCTTACGCGAACAAAAGCGACTCTGAGCTCGTTAGCTTTATTGGTGATGGCAATGATTTAGCTTTCGCCGAGCTAGTAAGCCGGCACACCGATCGTTTTTTTGCCTTGGCTTTTCGAACCTTGAGAAGCCAAGGTGATGCCGAGGATGTTGTACAAGCGGCATTTATTAAATTTTGGCAGCGACCACATCTTTGCAACCCAGATAAAGCGAAATTCACTACTTGGTTTTATCGGGTGGTAATCAACGCATGTCACGATCTGCAACGTCAGACTTCGCGGCAGTCGCTTTTGCAGGCATCATTTGCTGAGCAGTCAAATGTCTGTGTTGATTCTGAGCTAACGAGTATCGAACATCGTCAAACAGCAGACTGGCGGCGAAAAACTGTTGAGGCCGGTATTCGGGCCTTGCCGGCTTCGCAACAAGATTCGCTAAATCTAGTTGTTTACTCTGAAATCTCCCAAAGAGAGGCAGCTGAAATCTTAGGGGTGAGTCTAAAGGCGCTCGAATCAACGCTGCACAGAGCCAAGAAAAATCTGCACAACTATGTAGAAAAAATGGCGTTGTCTAAGTCTAATCCGTCGAGTAAAACCCAAAATAGAAATACAAAGCTTAGAAACACCCAGGTGTATGATGAAAGATACTAATCAAAGCGGGGCTCACTTTTTTGATGAGGCTGACTACCAAAGAGAGGTAGTGCCAAGCACGCAATCTCTGCAGGCTTCTATTCTTGAGCGCGCAAAACCAACATCGCAGCATATTGCCGCAGATAAACCATATTCGACATCATTGACCTCATTAGGTAAATTATTCCTTTGGCCACCCTCATTATTGCAATCGGCCGTTATGCTGAGTTTCATGCTTGTCTTTTCGGCAGGGCTGTATTTTATTGGCGTCGATGACCAACATCAAGGGATTGGTGCAGAGCAAAAACTTGTCTTTGAAGCATTCAGTGAAAACGATTTGGATTGGCATGAGTTGATGTTGATAGACGATGAGTTACTCTTTGCTCAGTTATAGATGCTTTCAATAAAGAGGTGGTAAGGTATTTTATTTCTAGGACTGGAAGCCGAAGATAGACATAAAAGGTGGTTCCCCTGATTGTTACTAGAACCTATTCAGCATCGAAATTCAGCGCCGAGACTCAGTGCTCATACATTGGTTGCTAATAGTTGATAAAGCCTTAACGCTTTCTGAAAATAAGCGCGCTCTCTTGGTTATCGATTAGATAACTGTATTGGGGTTGTAATTGATTCAGAGCATCGGTGCCTAGAAGACCTTGAAAGCTGCGGTTATTGCTAAGATTAATTTCGGCGATTAGCATGTCGCGCAGCACTAAGCTGCCAAGCCGCAACTGTTTTACTCTATAAATGCGTGCGTTAGTAATGCCGTTTGCGGTGCTAAGACGAATCGACTGTCCTGTGGGGTCAAGTTTAAGTCGCTCTATTAAATCGCTTGAAAGAGAGGTAATTGAGGCGCCTGTATCTAATAGTAAACGAGCCGATTGTTGTTCAATTGTGCTGTCGATAATAAACGAGCTCCCAACCGAAATCAGCGGCACGAGTATATCGCCACTGCGAATATTTGTTTTTGTGTTGTCAGTGATGGTCTCGTTAGTCTCAGGCTCACGCTGTGGTTCTGAAGGTGGGCGATCAGCTCGAGAGTCGATTTGGGCTAATACTTGTGTAGATACTTCGCCTAACTCAAGGTCGTAAATCAAAGGTTGTAATAATCTTTTAGCGCTCTCAGTTTCGCCAAGTTTTAGGTGTGAGATCGCTAGTTCATATTGAAAGCGCTGAAAGTTTGGATGTAAATCGTTTAAGTTTTGATACAAACTCTTTACGCTAAGCAGGTCATTGTTGGCTTCAAAACTGCTGCGTAAATGGCCGCTGCCAGTCACTAATTTTAGTAATAGTTGGTCTAAGTCGATTGGATTGTTCTCAAGTTCGCTTGCGCGAAGGTAGGCGGTGAATGCCGTGTTCCAATCATTATCAGAAACAGCCGCATCGCCTAGATGCTTCCATACTATTAGCTCATCGAATGCTTTGCTGGCCGCCAATAGTACATATTTTGCCTGCGAGGTATCGTTGCTGTTAGATCGAAAGGCAAATTGTAGAAGCGCCGTTTTGAGCGACTCTAATTGGCTGCTCGATAAATTTGAATACTGGTCATTAATCGCATTCGATGCAGCCAAGGCCTTGCCATTGTTAATTAGATCTAAAATGTATTCGAAGTGAAATTGTGTATCACTCTCGTCTAGTAACCCGTGGTTGCTGGGCTTAATCACTTCGATTGAGCTAGATTCTACATTTCTGGAGTATGCGTCACCGGCTCTTTGATCGGCTTGGCCGACTGATTGAGTTTTTCTTAAGTCGTTGGCTTGCTTGTTAATATGCAATACGCCCCGAGCGCCGACAATTATCAGCGAGAGAAGGGCGATATAATATAGTGGTTTTGATCGCATAAATCTGACGATAACACAAACAAATAGCGAGCATGACGTGTCATTGCTAGCCAGTAAGGTCGGTCACTTGTTAATATCGGTCGAGTAGTCGATGTTATTACTCGAGACTGGATTAATCTACTCGCTAAAAAGTTTTGGCATAAATCGTATTCGCAAATTTGAGCGCATTTACGCTCAGGAAAACCAATGACAAACGAAGTATATATTTTAAGCGCGGCTCGCACCGCAATTGGCACTTTTGGCGGTAGCTTAAAAGGAGTGTCTCCAGCGGAGCTCGGTGCATTCGTGACAAGGGAGGCTGTAGCACGTAGTGGCGTTGATGCGCAAAGCATTGGCTCGAACGTGGTTGGTCATGTGATTCGCACCGATATAAAGGATGCGTATATGTCACGCAGAGTAGCGCTCGATGGCGGCCTACCGGTGCACACACAATCGCTGACGCTTAATCGACTATGTGGCTCGGGTTTAGAAGCCGTTACCTTCGCCACCCAACAGCTACAGCTTGGGGAAATTGGCGTGGCGGTTGCCGGTGGTACAGAATGTATGAGTTCGGCTGGTCATCTGTTGACGACTAATCGCTGGGGTCAGCCGATGGGTGATGGCAAGATTCAGGACGAATTAACCGGTGCGCTAACAGACCCCTTTGGTGTAGGGCATATGGGCATCACGGCTGAAAATTTGGCCAAAAAATACAATATCAGTCGAGAGCAGCAAGATGAATTATCGTTGCAAAGCCAGCAACGCGCTGTGGCCGCCATTGAAGCAGGGCGGTTTAAAGAGCAAATTGTGGCCTACCAACTAAAAACTCGTAAAGGCACGACGGTTTTTGATACTGATGAGCATCCTCGCGCAAGCAGCTCATTAGAGGGTTTGAGCGGGCTACGAGCGGTTTTCAAAGAGGGTGGTACGGTAACGGCCGGTAACGCTTCAGGAATTAATGATGGCGCAGCGATGCTTGTGTTGGCCACTGAGCAACAGGTGAAGCAGCAAAACGTTAAACCAATCGCTAGAGTTGTCTCATATGGCCGCTGCGGTGTGCCCAATGAAATTATGGGTATTGGCCCAGTTGGAGCATGCACTATTGCCTTGAAAAAAGCCGGTTTAACGGTTGCCGATATGGACGTAATTGAATCGAATGAAGCATTTGCAGCCCAAGCTCTGTCAGTAGCTAAAGAATTAGGGCTATCAAATGACAAGACAAATCCGAATGGCGGTGCAATTGCGCTGGGGCATCCAATTGGTGCCAGTGGCGCCATATTGTTGACTAAGTTGATCTATGAGCTACAGCGAGTGGGTGGTAAATACGGCATGGTTACTCTGTGTATCGGCGGTGGGCAAGGGATTGCTATGATTGTTGAGGCGGTTTAAATTTAAGCTATAGAGGGCCATGTTGCCCATGGCCTTCGTTGAGAGTTAAGTGTTTATCGGGCTTTATTAGAAAGTCCGTTCTCTGCGTACCGTCTAGCGGAGCTTAGCCTATGCGGCCGCGAAAGAACGTTTAGTCTTCGCAGAGAGTTAAGCTTTTATCGGTTGGTGGTTGGCTCCGCTAGAAAGTCGCTCCTCTGCATATCGTCACGGGGTGATTAGTCTATGCTGCCGCGAAAGAACGTTTAGGCTTCGCAGAGATTTAAGCTTTTATTGGATGTAGTCGGCTTCGCTAGAAAGCCACTCCTCGGCATCCATGCCGCCGTTGCATACCGTTCATCCTGAACATACCTGATCTATTGCGCCTGCGGCCCAAGTGCGCCATGGCGCACGAATAAAAAAAAGCACTTCAGCCTAGGGCTGAAGTGCTTCAAGCAAACTAAATAATTGTAGGGGTAGGGTATATCTAGTTTGGTTTTCAAATGGAAAACAGCATGCGCTCAGAACATTAGCTCCCAATACGCACCCTCTTTATATCAAATACTGGCGGGCTATGGGGGGTTTTTAGTGACGATTAATCTAATGTTAATCTATGCACAAATTACCCTGTGTTTTTATTGCCGATTAGCGGTAATTAGTCCCATTTTTGCAAAAGTTAGTATTCAATAGATAAAACGGTATAGAGGTTTTCGGAATCGCCGATCGATATCATTACTTCATCATCGACTTCTTTTTTTAAAATCGCTTTGACCAACGGCGAGTCGATGCTGATAAAGTTGCGTTTTGCGTCAGTCTCGTCGGGGCCGACAATGCGATATCTGACTTCGACGCCGTTTTCTTTTTCTAAGGTGACCGTGGCGCCAAAGAAGATTTGTTTCTTGTTACCTACTTGATCAATAACTTTGAGGTCGGGCATGCGCTTTTGAAGATATCGTATGCGCCGATCTATGCCCGCTTGCTCTTTTTTACGATAAATATATTCGGCGTTTTCACTGCGGTCACCCTCGGCGGCGGCGGCTGAGAGGGCATCATTAACCACTCGCCGTTTGCTCCATAGCTGCGTTAGCTCTTTCTCAAGCATTGCATAGCCTTGGGGCGTGATTATTGCGGTTGATCGTGGTTGTGGTGGGCGCCAACGAGACATAGTTTACTCTTGATTGGATGCCTCTCTGCGGTCATACTTACCTGCTTGTGACCGAGCTACGTAGACATCATTAAACTTGGATTATGCATTAGAATTCTACTGCGGCCCAAAATATTTTTGAAAACAGTAATTCCTGAAAACAATGGCTTGCTCGACTACGTCTACTTTGCATAATACGACTAAGGCCTGCGTAAATAAGAGCTGCGAGCCCTTGTTTCCTTTGATTTTTTGAGACTCGTTACGATTTCTAATGCCTAACCCGGGTTAAATAACGGAATGTTGGATGATAAACCGAGCAGAACAAATATTAAAACACACCTTTGGCTATACCGAGTTTCGGGGGTCACAAAAAGAGGTGATCGAAACGGTATTAGATGGCCAAGATGCACTGGTTTTAATGCCGACCGGCGGTGGTAAATCACTTTGCTATCAGATACCAGGTTTGGTTCGCAGCGGCTTGGCAATTGTGGTGTCGCCACTGATCGCGTTGATGCAAGACCAAGTGTCGGCGCTACAGCAGCTAGGTCTTAAAGCCGCCTACTTAAATTCTACCCTCTCGCGTGAACAGCAAAATCAGATAATGCGCTCTATTTACGACGGTGAATTAGAAATACTCTATGTTGCGCCAGAGCGATTATTGCAACAAAACACCTTAGAGCGGCTAAGTTCACTTGAGGTGTCTTTGATTGCGATTGACGAAGCGCATTGTGTCTCTCAATGGGGTCATGATTTCAGGGTAGATTACCTTGGCTTGCACGTGCTTCAACAAGCCTTCCCTGGGGTGCCGCGAGTCGCGTTGACGGCAACTGCCGACGAAAAAACTCGAGAAGAAATCGTCGCTAGATTAGCCTTATTTCAGCCCAAAGTATTTGTCAGCAGTTTTGATCGACCAAACATTCGTTATGCGGTGCAAGAGAAGGGTGAGGCCAAAGCGCAGCTATTAACCTTTTTACAAGACTACAAGAATCAAGCGGGTATTGTTTATTGTATGTCGCGCAATCGAGTTGACGGTATTTCAGCTTGGTTAGCTCAGCGAGGTATCAAGGCATTGCCGTATCATGCTGGCTTACCCGCTGATGAACGAGCTGAGAATCAACGCCGATTTTTACGCGAAGACGCGGTCGTGATGGTGGCTACCATCGCCTTCGGTATGGGCATCGACAAGCCAGATGTGCGTTTTGTCGCGCACCTTGATCTACCCAAAAGCATGGAAGCCTATTATCAGGAAACCGGTCGTGCTGGCCGCGATGGTTTGCCCAGTGTTGCGTGGATGATCTACGGATTAGCTGACGTGATGCGTATCGTAAAAATGGTACAAGACTCAAACGCTAATGAACAGCATAAGCGTGCTGAGCGAAGTAAAATTGAAAGCTTACTCGGTTGGTGTGAGACCAACACCTGTCGTCGCCGTGCCTTACTGCGTTATTTCGGTGAGCAGCGAGAAGAAGTGTGCGGCAACTGCGATATATGCTTAAATCCGCCGAAGACCTGGGACGCCACTGAAGACGCACAAAAACTATTGTCGAATATTTACCGCACCGGCCAGCGCTTTGGCTCGGGCCACGTGATAGATGTGCTACGTGGCAAAGAAACGGCCAAGGTCAATCAGTTCGGTCACCAAGCATTAAGCACCTATGGAATCGGTGCACAAAGAACCGATAAGCAATGGCGATCGATCATTCGACAATTATTAGTGCAGAATTTCTTATTAGTAAACGATGAGATGTATGGCGCGATTCAATTAACCGAAAAAGCGCGTCAGATTCTCAAAGGCGAGACTAAAATTTTCTTACGCGAAGAACTCAAGGCTGTTAAGGCAGTTAGAACGCGCCGCCGCGCCGCTGAAGTTTCTGACCAAGATCAAGATTTATGGGAAGCATTAAAGGCTAAACGCAAGGAATTAGCCGATAGTATGGGATTGCCACCATTTCATATTTTTCACGATGCCACCTTGATGGAAATGATGCAGAGCATGCCAACTAATGACGCGGATTTGTTAAGCGTCAATGGTGTCGGTGCGGTAAAGCTTGAGAAATTTGGCGAGGAATTTCTAGCGGTGATCGGTGAGTTTTCATAAGTAGATGTGAATGGCTCGAATTAATAGCAATCTGGGAGATTGTATTCCCCCCAGAAAAATAGCTGAATCCAAAAGTAGACTATTGTTACAATCTAAGCGCGGGTATTCTGGCTGAAAGATTTAAATATACTGATAGCCAAACTCCGATGATTCTTAACCTATATGGAAATCATCTTTCACTAACCGCTCTTTGCTATATTCATTCAGGGCATGGCTTTTAAGTGTTGAGTCATTAGGTATTAAAGTTAATCGCGAGAAAAAATATGCTGTCACGAAGACCTGAAGGAGAAGTGCAACCGGGGGTGAAATGGGGGCCATTTACGATGCGCATTCCTTTAATTCATTTGCGATTTCTATTAGCCGATATGTTGCAAGGGTTAGCTGTTGCTGGGGCCACTGGGCTTGCCCTTGTGCCCTACTTTATGGCGTTGCTAGGTTTGGGCTTCGAGGAGGCGGTGGTCATGGCGATGTTTCATAGCTTACTTATATCTTTTTCGTGGATGTTTTTTGGCGACCCTTATGCGCCTGGTTGGCTCACCCCTGCTATTCCATTTGTGGTGGCCTTTATTACCGCACCGGCCTATCTCGGTGACCATGTGGCTCAGTTTCAAGCAATGACTGCGTTATCTTTAAATTTCGCCTTTATTTTGATTGTGTTGGGGGTGACTGGACTGGGAGCAAAATTGATTAAAGTGGTACCCAATGTATTCAAAGGCGGAATTATTCTCGGGGCTGCAATCGCTGCATTTTTGCGCGTGACTAAGGACGGAGATGCCGCCAACGTTTTTCAGTCAGCGCCCATCGCAGGCACCTTAGGAGTGTTCGTCTGTTTGGTCTTTGCTTTTTCGAAACCGATTCAAGCACTAGCGTCGCAGCACACACTAATTGCTAAGATCGTTGGTCTTGGCTTACTCCCGGGTTTCATTGTTGCTGGTATCGTGGGGTTTTTTACCGGTGAATTTGATTACAATATTCGCTGGGAACTACTGGACGTTGTCGGCGCGTCTACTTCCTTATGGGCAAAAGCGTCGCCGTTTGTAATTGGCTGGCCCTCTTTGGATACTTTTTTAGCCTCCTTCCCGCTTGCTCTTATTACCTATATTTTGTTCTTCGGTGATGTGATTACCGGCAATGAAATGATCGAGCAGGCACAGAAATCACGCAGTGATGAAATACTTGAGCTAAATAGTAGTCGTGCGCACATGGCAACCGGCATTCGTAATATCCTAATGGGCGTAGCGGCCCCATTTTTTGCCACGCAAGGGGTGTTGTGGACAGGTATTCAAGTTGTTTTATTAAAGCGCTGGACTCAGGGGCGAGAGAAGGTCGATTCAATTTTCGACAGCATTGGTAGTTTTTATGCCTTTGGCCTGCCATTCCTGTTTATCTTTTTACCACTAGTAACCTTGCTTGAGCCATTGCTGCCATTGGCACTGGCCGTGACCCTAATACTGACCGCATTTGCCTGTGCGACGCTGGCCTTGTCATTAGTTGACGATGCGACTGAAAGGGGGGCGATGGTCATTACCGGTATGGCATTCAGCATATTCGAGCCTTGGATGGGTTTGCTGGTAGGTTTAATAACCGTTGCCGCTTTATGTGGATTTAGAGTATTTCTGCCTGAACCGCGTGAGCAATAATGAGACACATCGGCGCGCACATCTTGATTTCTGTTCAGGCGAGAGTGAGGTGAACTGATAGTTAATTCTCGCCATGACTGCTTAGGAAGTTTCACTAAGGCGATGATAAGAGTATAGATCTGGCAATTTCATCATTCTATTTTAGTCCCTGCTTTCACTTGCCGTGAGGCTAAATAGGCGATAACCAGAGCCCAGATAAGGGTGACGCTAAGCGCTATCGAGAGTACTCCGTGCCATTGAAAATTAAACAGCAGCCAACCCGCGGCAAAGGCGGCGATGGCTTGAACGCTGAATATTATGAAGTCGTTAGCCGCCTGAGCCTTAAATTTTTGTTCCTGCGTATAACTTTGAGGTAGCAGCGCGGTGCTGGTCATGAACATGAAATTCCAGCCTAAGCCTAGTAGTAATAGCGCCCACCAATAGTGCATTACGCTCACACCTGAGAAAGCGATACCTGTAACGATGAGGTAGATTACTAAGCCTGCCATGATTAGGCGTATTTTAAAGCCTCGTTTAAGCAGCGCGCCCGTAAGTAATGACGGTAGGAACATCGCCATGATGTGAGTTTGAATAACAGTTTTTGTTTGTTCGATACTGTGACCATCTATTTCGTGCATGCTGATTGGAGTGGCGGTCATCACTAGTGCCATTACGCCATAACCAATCGCGCCAGATCCGGCAGCAAGTATGAATGCTGGGTGTTTTAACACTGACGATAATGGTCGGGAGGGAGTAGTCATATCGACATTTATGCTGGAGTTGATATTTTTATAAAACACCAGTATCACTAGCCCTAATACTAGCATTCCGGCTGACAGCGCAAACGATCCAGAGAAACCATTGCCAATTAGACCTTCGCCTAGGCTGCCAATTTCAGGCCCAATGTAGGCGGCGAAGAGGTTGGCCATTAACGCCAACGTTAAGCCATCAGCAACCTGTTTGTCGTTGTTGGCGTTTTCAATAATCACGAATCGGCCTTGCTGGATAAACGCCGCATTAAGCCCGATTAAAAAAGCGGCCACTAAAAATAGCCAAAAATCAGCATGCAGTGACGCATAAAAAGCCAGCGCAACGCCAGCGAGGCTAATCACTATCCCTACGGCGAGGCCTGCTTTGCGGCCAACACGCTGCATTAACAACGCGGCCGGTATGGCCGCTACGGCACCGCCGATCACCATTGCTCCCATAGGAAGGGTAGCAAACTGGGGCGCGGGAGCTATTTTTGTTCCTATTAGTCCAGATAGTAAAACCATCATTGAAGTGATAGCGTAGCCGCACGCCATCACCATTGAAATGAGGTAGATATTTTTTGGTAGGCTCAAGGCGGTGAAAAACCTTCTATTGTCTGTGCCAGCGCTAACGTTAATTCAGACACTATTTTGGATTTTTCAACCTCAGAGTAGGCAAATGTTTCAATCTTGCCCCACACCGGATGCGGCCATACGCTGTCGTGTTGATAGCGAACAATATGGTGTAGGTGAAATTGCGGTACAATATTACCTAAGGCACCAGTGTTGAGCTTGTAGCCGTTAAATAGGCTCATCATTAGCCTACTAATACCCATAGACTCGATGTGTAATTGCTGCTGGTCATTTGCCTCAAGGGCATACCATTCGCTTACGTTTTCTCGGCGCG
Source organism: Arenicella sp. (assembly GCA_046709645.1). Classification (GTDB taxonomy): domain Bacteria; phylum Pseudomonadota; class Gammaproteobacteria; order Arenicellales; family Arenicellaceae; genus Arenicella. Next base: position 164,315 of record JBKEFT010000002.1, on the reverse strand, counting down.
GCACTAGAATCAGCCAAGGTAACTCAGCGTTATTCATTAGCAATACTCGTGACAAGGGTAGGTCGCCAATTTGAATGGTGTCGTTTATCAGTTGAGGGTGGAGTGAAAACATGTGTCTGCCGTTTCAGGTATGAAGTAGTTTTGATCGAGACCGCCATGTCGTTAGCTCACTCGCAAGTAACCAAACCTTCAGTATACTCAGGATTATGAACCGATTAGAAGAAATTGCCGCGCAAATTGAATCTCAATCCCGGCCACCTGTGCATTTATGGAAGCCTACACAAGGCGGTACTATCGACATGCGTATTGATAGCAACGGCTTTTGGTTTCACGAGGGTGAGCCAATATTGCGTGAAAGGATGGTGGCGCTATTTGCCAGTATCTTATGGTATGAAAACGCTCAGTATTATTTAGTCACGCCAGCCGAGAAGCTCTCTATCGAGGTTGAAGATACTCCATTTCTGATCCATCAAATGGAGCGAGTCGATGATACCTGGGTAGCGGTAACGAATACCCATGAGCAGGTAATTATCGGCGACCAGAATCCGGTCACATTGCGTGAGTACCAAGGCCATTGGCTGCCTTACGTTAATGTTCGCTACGACTTATGGGCAAGGCTCAATAGAAGCGTCTACTATCAATGGGTTACTGAGGCAATGGAATTGGCCGGCGACGATTCTGACGAACTTTGGTTGCAGAGTGGCCGTTACCGTTTTCGCTTAAGCACTTAATTGCTTAAGCATTTAAGTACTCTAGTACAAGAGTACTTAGGCATTTCAGTGTTTAGTTGTTTCGAGCTGGCTGAACGAGCGGGTTTGATAATTTAGTCTCTGGCAGTGAGCCCTCTTTTCCACTAGCTTAGGTGTTTGTAGGATTACCTCTTTTGTTGGTCTAATATGGCTTCTTTGGTTCTTTCGTAGCTACTAAATCGCTCGGGGCCGATTCGGCCGTCGTCCACCGCCCCTAATATTGCACAACCTGGCTCTAATTCATGTCGGCAATTTCTAAAGCGACAACGGCCTAATAGTGCGGCTATTTCGACAAAGCCTTGTTGTAACTGTGAGATGTCTATATGCCACAAGCTGAAGTCTCGAATTCCTGGGGAGTCGATTAGCTGACCTCCGCAGGGCAGGTGAAACAACTTCGCTTTGGTGGTGGTATGAGTACCTTCGCCAGAGGCGTGAGATAACTCACCAACTTCTAGGTGCGCCTCAGGCAGCAGGGTGTTGATGAACGAGGACTTCCCAACGCCTGATTGACCAACAACAATGCTGGTACGCTGATCCACTAACTCGGGCAAATTACTAAGGTCTGATTGTTGGTGTCTGGAGCTGATTATTTTGACGGTCTGGTAGCCCAGCGCTTGATAGCGTTGCAGTATGCCCTCAAAGCCCGCAGCATTATCGTCGGTGATTAGGTCGGCTTTGTTAAATACAATTACTGGCCGAATATTCATCAGCTCAGCCGCCACTAAATATCGATCGATGAGGTTTGGCTGAGGCACGGGTTCGCAGGCAATAACAATCAACATTTGGTTAATATTGGCAGCGACTGCTTTCAAGTTACCAAAGTTATCAGGCCTTTCTAAAATCGTGCTTCGCTCAAGCCGACTCTCGATTACCCCAGTTTGGTCAGCCCCGGCTCGCCAAACTACCTTGTCGCCGGCAACTAAAGTGCCTAGGTTTGTTCTTGCTACACAGCTATGTACAGCGCCTTGATCGTCACCTTCTAAGGCTTCAACTTCAAAATGCTTGCTGTAGCGACAAATTATAAGCCCCTGTTGTTCGCTGCTTAGTTCGCCTGACTGTTCTTGTCGACTTAGATTGCGTTCCTTTTTGTTTGAACGAGCTTGTCGCTCTTTTTGGATTTTTTCGGCACGCCATTCTTGGCGTCGATTGAGTTTTCGCTGGCTCATGGCTGAGTTTTATTTGACACAAGTTTTAATTTTTTGCTGCGCGGAAGTTTTTTCAACTGGTACTCTCTAGTGCTCGCATGTGCACGGTTGTCACAGTTCTCTTGATATACCAATAAGACAGGCCGCCGCACCCGAGTATAGCGAGCGCCCTTTTTATTGTCGGTATTGTGTTCCTTTACGCGTCGCTCTAGGTCTGTTGTTATTCCAGTGTAGAGTGAATTGTCAGCACATTGCAGCATGTAAACTTTCCAGGTCATGGGTTCTAGGGTAACTTAAGGCTCTAGGGTAACTTAATTCGGGGGTTATCGCTGAGGGTCATGGCTTAAACACAAGAGTAGGCACTTAATTTACAGATATTATATGTAAAAGCCCTATGTTTTGGAGAATAAAGAGAAAAACACTATCTTGGATAAAAAATGACCGTTTTTGATTAACAAAAAAACAACTATGATGTATGTTAGACACGTTAAACGATATTAATAACAATAATTTAAACCGATAAGTTCTTAATCTTGCTTAAAGCTGTACTGATTTATCGGGGCGGTTCTGAACAAGTTGTATTTTAAAAGCCCTGTAAAAATAATAAATATGTCGGAAAAGTCCACACAAGCAGCTGCAAGTTCAAAACCACCAGCGGAATGTCGAGTTATGGTAATAGACGATAGTAAGACTATTCGAATGACAGCTGAGACCATTTTGAAAAAAGAAGGTTATCAAGTTTTTACCGCAACAAATGGTTTTGAAGCCATGTCTGTGATTACAGATACTCGACCTGATATAATCTTTGTTGATATTATGATGCCTAGGTTGGATGGGTATCAAACCTGTAAGTTGATCAAAAATAATAGCTACTTTCGTAACACACCCGTCATAATGCTGTCGAGTAAAGATAGCTTGTTTGATAGGGCTCGAGGCCGAGTAGCGGGTTCTGAACAGCATATTAATAAGCCGTTTACAAAAAGCGAGTTGCTGGAGGCGATTCATCGATACGTTTAGCGTTCGATGATCATCTCGAGTAAAAAATTATTGTTTGAATTAAATAAATACACTAATTATATCTATGTCTAGCAAAACTATTTTGGTCGTCGACGACTCAAAAACTGATTTTTTATACGTTAAGAACATTCTTGACCATGGTGGATACAATGTTGTCTATGCGCCTTCGGGGAAAGAAGGTATAGATGCAGCCAAGCGAATCAAACCTGATTGTATTTTGATGGACGTAGTGATGCCGGAGATGAACGGGTTTCAGGCAACCCGCGCAATATCTCGTCAATTAGAAACAGCGGAAATACCTGTGTTGATGCTCAGCTCCAAGTCCCAACAAACAGATCGAGTATGGGCTGAGCGTCAAGGTGCAACGGATTATTTGGTTAAGCCTGCTAACCCTAAGTTGTTATTAAGCAAGCTTCGGGCATTACTTGGTTCAAATACACAGTAATACTATGATCGTGCTGATGTTGACTCGCTTTTTTGGTTCACTCCCGATTACGAGTATTGATAACACAAAGACAAATATAATCAGTAATAAGCCACTCGAAGATAATGACAAATAACGCGCCATTTGAAGTATTGAATACCATTCGCAACCAAGCACTGGCTTTGGCTGCGCAGGGATTAACGTATGCAACTCAATCGGCGGGCATTAAAAACATTGCCTATGTTGTCAATGGCGTTAACTACTATTGCGATGCACAAGATATAAAAGAAGTGTCGACCTGCGATAATCTTATGGTTGTGCCGCAGACTAAGGGCTGGATGCGCGGGCTGATTAACTCCAAAGGTGTGCTCTATTCAGTTACTGATTTGAGTTTATTCGCTGGTTATGGACGCGCAACGCAACCTCAGCGTGGTCATTTACTGTTGTTGAACGATGCAGGTCAGCAAAGTGCGATATTAGTTAACCGAGTAATCGGCTTTAGATACTTCGAAGGTGCTAAAGAATTCGATAACTTAGATGAAAAGCAAGAGTTGCTCGATGGTCTGAGTTCCTTTGTTGATACCGGCTTTCATGCCGACGGACAAGATTGGTTTCGTTTGAATGTGACTAACCTTCTTGCGTCCGAGCAGTTCAGAGAGGTTCAGTAAGAATCGTTGCGGTGAGCATTGTTATTGATGTTTACTAGCTGGTGTTTTCTAACTAAGTCAAAACATAAGGTTTTGGCTTAGTAGTACAAATATAAAAACAGGCCGTCAGACAAAAAGAACGGTAACTATAGAGCAAGTGGAATAGGTGGAAAAATGAGTGACCCGAAACATGATTACCAAGATGAAGTTCTTGATCTCGACGATGTTGGAGAAAGCCTCGGCACAGATGATTTACAAGATCTTTATGATGAGGCCGATCTCGATAACTTGGATCAGCTTGATGACTTTGATGTCGAGGGCGGTGAGGCCGTTGCTGCGGATGGAGCTCAGAAGGGTGGTAAGGAAAAATTATGGTTATTTTTAACCCTCCTCGCATTTGTTCTTGCTCTCATGTCCGCCTCAATACTCGGCCCTGCTGTAACGCAACAAAAACAGCGTGCTGACTACAGTGCCGATGCTGTTTCAAAAGTTAACTTGGCAAGTCTAGCCGCAACTCAGGCGATGACTGAAGTGGGGCGTTTTGAGCCAGTTAATCAAGCAATCGAGGATGCGGGTGCATCTATAGAGCGATTGACAAGCTCCAGTGATTTTAGTGCAAAATTAGCAGACACAATTTTCGCCAACGGTTCTTATGATGCGCAAGTGAGTGAATTGTGGGCTGGCTATAAAGCGGAATCGGAGCAATTTTTGGCCAACCAGCAAGACGTAACGGAAGTGAAAGAAAAGCTTTTCGCGCTTAATGGTCGTTTGTCTCGAGCGGTTGGAGATTCGGTTCTCTTCGTAGAAGCGGTAGCAAAAGAGGGGCGTAACAAAACTTCTGGCGACGCAAAAGATAAATATTTGTTTCTAACTTCTGAAGCATCAAACCTAAACGGTATTCTGAGCCGTTTGAATGGTGCAAATCGAAATTATTTCACCTCAGACAGCAACTTGGCTCAGCTTGCTGATCAGCAAAATGGACTGATGGTTCGTTTGCAAGAAACTCTAAGTCGTATCGTTAGTAATTCGGCCTCGATCGTCGGCGCAGCGGCTACACCACTGCGTGCTCAATATGCAGACCTAGAAGCCCGTGTATTAGAAGTCGGTGACCGGGCAAGCTCTGTAAGCTCGGCTCGTACAGCACTTGGCCAAATGAGCAGTCAAGGCGTTGTTTTATCGGAGCAGATCCAATCAGCCAGTAACCAAGGCAGTACGCTGAAATTAGTAAATAACCTTGTAACGATTCTTCCACTGATCTTTGCTTTGTTAGGTGCTTTCAGCTTGTGGCGCTATAGCCAAGCACAAACGCGTGAGCTTTTTCAGCACGATGCAGGGCTAGAAGAAACGCTAGCTGACCAACAAGAATCAATTCTAAAGCTGCTCGATGAAATGAGCGCGTTAGCCGATGGTGATCTCACCGTAGAAGCCGAGGTGACTGACCAAATTACTGGTGCGATCGCTGACTCGGTAAACTTCGCGGTGATCGAGATGCGCGAGCTGGTATCTCAAATTAACCGTGCGTCTATAGAGGTAGCGAACGAATCAGAACAAGCGGTGAGCAACGCTCAGTCGGTTTCGCAATCGAATATTACCCAGTCTGGTCAGATTTCTGAGGCAGCAACATTGATGCAGCAGGTATCACGGGGTATGCGTGAAATGTCGGAGCACGCTAACAGCTCTTCATCTATGGCGACCGAATCATTGCACGCGGCAGCTCAAGGTGCGCAAGCGGTACGTGACACAATCGAAGGCATGGATAACATGCGAGAACAAATTCAAGATACATCTAAACGTATCAAACGCTTGGGTGAATCATCTCAGCGCATTGGCGATATCGTAGCGCTGATTGATGACATTGCTGAGCAAACAAATATCTTGTCATTGAATGCCGCAATTCAGGCGTCGATGGCAGGTGAAGCAGGTCGTGGTTTCGCGGTAGTAGCGGACGAAGTGCAAAGCCTAGCCGAACGCTCGACTGAAGCAACTAAGAAAATCCACGAGCTAGTAACGACTATTCAAAACGATACCAACGATGCGGTGCTTTCAATGGAAAAAGCAACCCAACAGGTGGTGTCAGGTACCAAGGTTGCTGACTCCGCGGGTAAGGCGTTGGCCGAAATTGAGAGTGTATCGCAACGCTTATCTAGCCTAGTAGAAGGTATTTCGAAAGACTCCAATGAGCAGGCCGAAACGGTGATCAAAGTATCTGAGAAGGTTGCCTTGGTAAGTGATTCGTCGACCGATACATCTCGCAAAGCGCAAGAGTCTGCGAACTCCATCGCCAAGCTGCTAGAACTAGCGAAAGACCTCGAAACTTCGGTATCGCGATTCAAGTTGCCAGCTAGTTAAGCGATAGTGGCGACGAAATCGACACGATAATTAGACTCTGATAACGAACGAGTACCGAGACCGGATATGTCCATCTATTCTAATATAGACATTGAAACCTTCAAATGGGTTAAAGGCGAAGTTGAGCTAACGCTTGACAGTGCCAGCACTGAGCTGCAGAATTTTGTCGGCAGCGATGACAAAGAAAGCCTTTACGGGCTGAGCAATCATCTGCATCAAGTGGTGGGTTCACTGCAAATGCTTGAGATGAGGGCTCTGTCTTCTTTGATGATGGAGTGCGAACTACTGATTGAAGATTTTACCTCTACTGATAGCAAAATAGGAAAGTCTAGTTTTGTGGTTTTGTTAGATAGTGCTTTTTTAGCGCTTAAGGCAACCTTCACACGCATCGAGAAAGGCCTTCCTGAGAACCCGACTGATGTTGTCGAATTGATCAATCAAATTCGCTCATCTCGCGGTTTAAAAGGGGTCGAAATTTCCTCTTTTTTTTCACCAATGATCGAAATTTTTCCGGAAGTAAATTCCCGCAAAGCGCTTAAAGATAAGGTTTATATTGAGAGAGCGAAAGCTTTGCGCGTGTATTATCAAACCTTTCTATTGCAATGGTTGAGAGATGGCGACGATACCGCGATCGATAAGCTTGGAATGGTAATAGATAAGCTATTTCAAATGAGTACCTTTGGTGCGGTTGCCAGACTGTGGTGGGTAGCCTCGGCTTATGTCGATTATGTAAAGAACAATGACCTAGGTAATAAGCTGGTTCATAGCCGAATTTTTCGCCAGATTGATGATCGCTTTCGAGAGCTAGAGCAGCATGGTGAATCGGCATTGGTACGAGATCCCGCTGATGAATTAATCAAGATCATGCTGTTTTACACCGGTGTAGGTGAAAAACGCACCGAGCGTATGGATGAAATCGTTGACGCGTTCAAGCTGCAAGAATATTTCCCTGCGTTAAAGATGGACGAAGATGCTGTCGACTTCAGTCAGCTTGAGGCAAATCTCAACCAACTCAAAGGCGACAGTGATTTGCCTTTGACTTTAATTCGTCAGCTAGTCTCTAGTTATTTCGAAACTGAGCAGCTTGATAGTAGTGGCTTAGTTGATATGTTGACTCAGCTTGAGATTTTGGAGAAGGCGACAGAAAAGCAAAATGCAGGGATCGTGCATGAAATTTGTGAGCAAGCAAGCGAAGTAGTTCGTGGCATGCGTCGAGGCTTAGTTCAGCGTGACGAAGACACAGGTTTTCATTTGGCTTCGGCGCTTATGTTTGTTGAAAACAGCATCCATAATCCCGACGATGTCGATAGCAATTGGTTACAAAGTGGGCAACTAAAGCGTCAGGCACTCATCGCGATTAATAACCAAGAAGAGTTAACTGAGGCGATGGACGGCGCTCACTTGTCGGGTAGCGAACGACAAGCATTGCTGGATGTGGTCGGTAATGAAGTTGAAGAAAATTTAAAAGATATTGAAGCAAAGTTAGAGGAGTTTGGCGCTGACCCGTCCAACACCGAGGTTCTAAGCGGCATCGATGGAAAGATCCGACAAGTCCGTGGTGCATTGCAAGTTCTCGGAGAGCAGAAAGTAGGTTTGCTGCTTAAAATGGCAGAGGAGCAATTTATTGGTTTAGAAAGTGGTGACGTTGAGCCCACCGCTGAGCTTAATGAAGCGCTGGCTATTTCGATCGGCACTATGGAGGAATACGTAAAAGGTTTACAGAGTAATCGCACAGGTATGGATTACCTGCTTGATCGAAGTATCACCGATCTTGAAGTGGCTATCGGTAAAACTGTCTCCCGCGATGATGTTGAAGACTTGCTTGATGTGGCGTCTGACTCATTGTTCTCATGGCTTACTAATCAGTCAGATCTAGCATTATTTACTAACCTAAAGTCTAGTTTGCGAGACCTAACAATTTTAGCCAAAAAGACTAAATTGTCTCAGGTTGAGCACCTTGTCAAAGAGCAAGATAGATTAGTCGACGTGATTTCTCAAGAGCCAGCATTCTTGACGGATAACATTACCAGTAATCTACAGAACAATATGGCGGTTATCACGGAGCAGATTATTACGCTCTATGGAACCGAAGAAACCGCCGAAGAGCTGCAGCTGGACGCTGATTTGGCGTACAAACGGTCAGCGATCGAGTCTGATCAAGATGAAACTTCAGTGCGTTTCCATGATGACATGGACATTGCTGAGCTCGGTGATGATGTCGTTGAAGAAATTCAAGAAGCTGAACTTGCCGTTGAAAATATATCCTCGACAGAAATTGCCAGGCTGCATGCCATAGATCAGACAGAAGCGCCTATTATTGATGATGCAATTTTCGAAGTATTTCTGGAGGAGAGCGTAGAAGTTCTCGAAGAAGCAAATATCCAGTTTAAAATATGCGAGGATGATTCTAACGACCGCAATGCTATTAGAGAGCTTAGACGGGCTTTTCACACGCTCAAAGGAAGCGCTCGTATGGTTGGCCTTAATGACGTCGCAGAGGTGGCATGGTTAAGTGAGTCTCTGTTCAACTACGTACTTGATACCGAGAAGCCGCTTAGCCGTGGAACATTACGTTTTGCCCGAGCTTCTCTGGATGAATTTCAGATGCAACTGGATGATCGCTATGCCAATCAGCACCTAATTGATACCGCTGAATGGGGTCGTAAGACTGAGCTAATAAGCTCAGGCGATGATGATCTTGGTCAAGAGCCTGTTGATGAAGTTGTTGAGCCTGCTGTTTCGGAGCCAATAGATGCGAACGAAACCGAACCGACTCCAGTTGAAGATCTCTCTGTCGAAGAAGTTACTTTAGAAGATGAGGACTTAGATGCCGACGAGGCGATTGATGAACTCGATATCATAGAAGAAATCGAGGTTGCTTCCGCCAACATCAGAGACGATACCTCAGACGTCAACGTGGCAGATTTTCCCGCGATCGAGCTCTCTGAGATTGATGTTCCCGAGACCGACCTCTCCGAAATTAATCTCTCCGAAATTGATCTCTCCGAAATTGATCTCTCCGAAATTGATCTCTCCGAAATAGACGTTTCCGAGATAGACGTTTCCGAGACAGATTCGGTTAAATTAGATTTCGGTGGTTTTGAATTAGAAGAGATAGAGCCAGAACAGACTGGAGAAACGGGCATCGATCTCTACGAGCCAGCATCGGATGACGAGTTGGCGGATATTCTCGAGATGAATTCTGAGAGCAGTATCATAGAGTTTGCTAATGAAATGGTGCTCGAAGAAGACTCTGTACTGGATCTTTCCAATGAAGAATTAGGTAACATTTTAGCGGAGAATCCGCTTGATGCTGAGGCGGCTGAAGACCGAATTAATGAGTCTATTGCAGAACATTCGCAAGCTAATGAAGATCACGATTTCGACAAGCAAACGAGTGAGTTAGAAGCCAAGAGTGTCGCTGAATCATTAGTGAATGACCCAGAGACTCGTGAAATTTTTGTTCAAGAAGCGCATGCTAAATTAGATCAAATAGCTGAAGAACTCGATAGAGACGTGATTTCCTTTGGCGGCGATAAAATGCTATCCATCTCGATCCACACGTTATTGGGTAATTCCCGCACACTCGGTATGGCTGACGTTGCTGCTGCCTATTTAAGCGCTGAAAACCTGTGTCAGGCGAAGTCTGAAAACGGCACAAGTATCACCGAAGAGGAGCATACACTTTTACGTGGTCTGCTGGATCAGAGCATAGCAGGCTTTGCTAACCCACTGGATAAATACCCGTATTACCACTGGGATATTAGCGAGTTTAACAAGATTCAAAGAGCCCTAGACCTTGCTGCACGAGCTGAGCTCGACAAGCAGATTCAAGCTAAGAGTACTCCTTCAAGTGACGAGAAATTATCGGAGTTAGGTGACGCCGATAGTCTGGTTGATCTTGATGAAGACATTTTCGCAGACTTTGAGGTTCTAGACGACGATGAGCCCTTGGGCGACGATGCGATAAGTGAAGATGCAATAGAAGTCGATTTAGATGCCGATGACATAATCGAGCTAGATCTATCAGATGACGAACTCAGTGATCTGGGTTTGGTCGGTGACGACGATAGCCCATCGATAACAGATTCTGACCATGAGTCTGACCGCGTAGCCGCTGTGTTTGAAGGTCTCGAGCCGATTGATGATTTGATCCATGACGGAGATCTAGGTAGCGAGACCGAAGACGAGGATGACGACGACTTGCGTGGCTTTGAGTCTTCTTTGTCGGCCTTTAAGCAAGCTAAACCCGTCGACCTCGAGGCGAATGAAATCGACTCAGCAAAGGGTGAGAGCCTTATCCCTGATGATTTAACAAATCTGTTAGAGGATGATCTCTTATCGCTTGAACCAGAAAACTTGATGGACTTATCTGATTCACAAGAGTCTGAACAAGAGTCTGAACAAGAGCCTGAACAAGAGCCTGAACAAGAGCCTGAACCAGAGCCTGAACCAGAGCCTGAACCAGAGCCTGAACCAGAGCCTGAACCAGAGTCTGAACCAGAGCCTGAACCAGAGCCTGAACCAGAGCCTGAACCAGAGCCTGAACCAGAGCCTGAACCAGAGCCTGAACCAGAGCCTGAACCAGAGCCTGAACCAGAGCCTGAACCAGAGCCAGAACCAGAGCCAGAGCCAGAGCCAGAGCCAGAGCCAGAGCCAGAGCCATTAGCGGCTCAGATTATCATAAAAGATGGCGATGATATTGACCCTGAGCTTAGAGATATCTTCATTGAAGAGCTCCAGAGCCTGCACCATGAGCTAGATGATGAAGTCGCGAAATTGTCGAGCCTCGGTGAAATGGGCCCTGCAATGGCGAATGTCATGCGCGACTTGCATACCATTAAAGGCAGTTCTTTAATGGCCGAAGCCAACGCGCTTGGCGATTTAACGCACCACACAGAAAGCTTTCTAGAGAGTAACTTCATCCGCAACGAAGATGATCTTCGTGACGTTAGAACGACACTTGAGCTGTATGTAGATGCGGTTGATTTTGCATCGAAAGAGTACCAAGCGAATAATCAGTTTCAAGCACCTAACGAGTTGTTGGTAAAACTTGGGGTTGCGGCAGATACCAAGGTCGATCAGAGTGCGGCTAAGGCTGAAATCATTCATGCCGCAAAAGAGGCTGAAAAAGCGCAAGCTGACGACGAACTTAGTAACATTGATATTACTGAGGGCTTAACGCTAATTGCCTCTCAAATAAGTGAAGTCAATGCTAACTGGAAGTCGGCAAAAGGATGGGAGGCTATTGCCCCTCAGATGTTAGACCAATGCGTTGCGCTTAGTAATTTAGCCGACGACAGCGTCGATGTACTCGAAGATATTAAGCCGCTTATAAATCGAACTCAAGTTTATCTAGAAGACTTATCGGTTCAAAGCGATGATGAATTTACGCACGCTAAGGCGCTCCTAGAGGAGTCCTTCGATGTCATTATTACTGATGGCAATGGATTAGTTGCTGGCAAGGCGGTTGACGATCATACCAAGCTGATGCAACAGCTCTCGGAAGATTCGTCATCAAGTGATAAGCCAGTTAAACCTAAGGTTGACGCCTTAGCCGCAGCGTCAACCGTCGAAGCTGCCATTTTTGTGCCCGGTTCCACCGAGGTCAGTGTCGCTGAACAAAAAGATATTAATCGACAAGAGCAGGCGGCTCGAGATAGAGCCGCTGCACTAAGAATCAGAACTGATACTCTAGATTCACTAACCAATTTCGTTGGTGATGCGAGTATGAATCGCTCGCAGATGCGAGAAGATGTGCTTTCTGTTAAGTTGGTTGTTGAGGAGCTTTATAACAATGTTCAGCGATTTAGTACGCAGCTTAGAGAGCTGGAAATTGAAGCCGACAGTAAAATTACGTCACGAACTAATCAAAGTTTAAACACAGAGCGAGGCGATGAATTTGATCCGCTCGAGCTCGACCGATACACTAAGTTGCAACAGTTATCACGCGGCTTGGCCGAGAACCTCGATGAACTCGGTGGTATTCAAAATAGTTTAAGCAACTTCGTCTACAAAGCTGAGACGTCACTGCAGAAGCAAGAGCGTCTGAATCGAGAACTGCAAGATGAAATTATGCAGGTCCGACTGGTATCGTTCGGCGGTATCGGTGCTCAGTTGCGACAGGTTGTACGTAGAACTGGCCGCGAGTTGAAAAAAGATGTCGAGCTAGAAATGCTCGGCTCCGATGTGCGTTTAGATAAGACTATTCTTGACGGAGTGGTCCCTGCGCTAGAACACATGCTGCGGAACGCGGTAGACCACGGTATTGAAACGCCTGAAGATCGTACAAAAGCAGGCAAAGTCAAGGTCGGTAAAGTGACCGTAGAGTGCCGCCAGGTAGCCCGAGAAATTATGATTTCGGTGCGTGACGATGGCGTGGGTCTAGATTTGGAGAAAATCAGAGCCAAAGCTATTGATGATAAATTACTGACTGATGATCAGCCGCTGAACCCAGAAGATATGCTGATGTATATCTCACAAAGTGGTTTTAGTACAGCTTCGAAATTGACCCAAATTTCAGGCCGTGGTGTCGGTATGGACGTAGTTCAATCAACCTTGCGACGTATGAGTGGTAGCATCGCGTACGATATTGAAAACAAGAACGTTGGCTCACATTTCATTATCAGACTACCGATCTCGCTTGCGGTTTCTAGCGCAATGTTCGTTAATTCTGGCGATCAAATGTTTGCTATTTCTGCACGAACTATTGAGCGTATCATCAATGTCGATACCGATGAATTGATAGGTCACTTGAAAGCAGACAAACCTAAAATGGATGTTGGTAATCAGAGTTATGCGCTAATCGATTTAGCAGATTACTTGGGCTATGACTCTACGTTAGCAACTCTGACTGGCAAGCAGTCGGTGATTTTAGTTAATGCTGGTGTGCAAAATATTGCCGTCATTGTTGAAAAGTTACTTGATACGCAAGAAATTGTGGTTAAAAATCTTGGTGATCACTTAGGTCGGATCCCGATTTATGCTGGTGCAACAATTCGAGCTAATGGTTCGGTAGTGCTCTTGTTAGACTTGGTTGGAATTTCTTACTACGAATCATTTGTATCGATTCCGGAACAGAATACTACCGTCTCCCAAACGATTCCTACTGTTATGGTGGTCGATGATTCACTTACTGTTCGTAAGTCTGCTGAGCGTGACATCACCGGCTTGGGAATCAATTCGGTGCTGGCCAAAGATGGTTTAGACGCTCAGCTTCAATTGAATCTGAGCGCGCCAGATATGATCTTGCTAGATATAGAGATGCCTCGAATGGATGGCTTCGAACTATTAGAATGGGTTAAATCGGTTGCTGAACTAAAGCATATTCCGGTAGTGATGATCTCGTCTCGTGCAACCGAGAAGTATATTGATAAAGCAACGGCCTTAGGATGTAGCGCTTTTCTAGGCAAACCCTATTTATTAGAGAACTTGGTGCAGGTTTTCAACCAACACTTAAAACTTGATGCGCCAATCGAGCTAGATTCATAGAAATCGTTGTAGCAACAATAAGAGACCTCAACAAGAGAAATAATGCTGACTTATGAGCACTGAAACACTAGATTGTTATATTTTGCCTTCGGTAACGATGCCATTGTTGCTGCCGGTCGAAACCATTTCAGAAGTGGTTGCTAAACCCGAAATAGAAATGTTGACAAAAGCCCCCGCAAACTGGATGAAAGGGCATGTGAATTGGCGTAATCAGCGCTTGCCGGTGGTCTCTTATGGTGGTCTGCATGATGCTAAATTGAAAGTTAAGAGCGAGTCTGCAGACGATGCATTGCTGGTTGTGCTAAATCCAATTCCAAATGCGGCACGAAAAACATATTCAGGCTTACTTTGTCATGGCGAAGTAAAGCGAATCACTGTGGAGCCAGACATGGAATTCGGCGATGTGCCAGAGGGCATGGATAAGCGTTACATTGAAGCGGTAGTTAAGATTGGTGATACTAATTTTATCATTCCAAAGTTAGTGGCTCTGGGTGTCGCCTTCTCATACTTCTAAGCTCATTTGCGTAAGCACTAATTAGAATTTGTTGCCTCGGTTCTTGATAGTGGCTCAATGGGTCAAATCAGGGCTCAAATATCATCGCTGGTATTAGAATCGCTGGCGGTATCGCATTCTTTTCATAACCCTTGCTATAAAGCCGTGCAAAAAAACAATTATTTGTGCTCGCATTTAGGGCATCGATATTCAAATTTGTTATATTACGCCCTGTTCTTAGGCGTGGTGTGTGTCGGCCTGTTTTCGGCTCTATGGCACTGGTCTAAATTTTCCAAACCTTTGCTCAAGGAGCTACTCTAATGTCGTCGACAAATCGCCAACAACTCGCTAACGCAATTCGCGTGCTCAGCGCTGACGCTGTTCAACAAGCTAATTCAGGTCATCCTGGTGCGCCAATGGGCATGGCTGATATTGCCGAAGTTCTGTGGAACGATTTTTTGAGTCACAACCCGAAAAATCCAAACTGGCATAACCGAGATCGGTTCGTATTGTCTAATGGTCACGGATCGATGTTGATTTACTCGCTTCTCCACCTTTCGGGGTACGACTTAAGCGCGGCAGATTTAAAAAACTTTCGTCAACTTCATTCGAAGACACCGGGACATCCTGAGTACGGCTATACGCCCGGGATCGAGACCACTACAGGCCCGCTGGGGCAAGGTATTGCTAACGGCGTTGGTATGGCTATTGCAGAGAAAACCCTAGCGGCCCAGTTTAATACCACTGAACACACTATCGTTGACCATAATACTTACGTGTTTATGGGGGATGGCTGCATGATGGAAGGAATCTCTCATGAGGCATGCTCTTTGGCTGGCACACTCGGTCTTGGTAAGCTTGTTGCGTTCTGGGATGACAACGGTATCTCGATTGATGGCGAAGTTGAGGGGTGGTTTACTGACGACACGCCTGCTCGCTTTAGAGCTTATGGCTGGCACGTAATCGACGCAGTCGATGGCCATGATGCAGATGCTTTGCACTCCGCTATAACGCAAGCAAAGGCCGAGACATCTAAGCCCACGTTGGTGTGTTGCAAAACCGTTATCGGTAAGGGCTCGCCTAATAAAGAAGGCAGCGAAGATTGTCATGGTGCACCTCTTGGGGCCGATGAAGTTGCCTTGGTTCGTGAGCAACTTGGCTGGGATGCGGCACCATTTGAAGTGCCGGTTGATATTAAATCGGCTTGGGATGGTAGTGAGAAAGGAGCCGACGCCGAACGAGTATGGCAGCGAACCTTTGATGCATATCAAGCTGCAAACGCTGAGCAAGCGGCTGAATTTTTACGCCGTATGACGGGTGATTTGCCGGCAAACTGGGCTGAAGAATCGGCCAAGTTAGTGGTTCAAGCTGATCAAGCCGCACAAACCATTGCGACACGTAAAGCAAGCTTAAATTCGTTGAACCAACTTGGTCCACTATTGCCGGAATTAATCGGTGGGTCAGCTGATTTAGCCGGCTCAAACTACACCATTTGGAGTGGCTCTAAGGGTATTAGTGCTGACGATGCCTCGGGTAACTATTTGTACTTCGGTGTGCGTGAATTTGCCATGGCGGCTATCTCAAACGGGATTACACTGCATGGCGGTTTCAAAACATACGGTGCCACGTTCTTAGTATTCGCTGACTACATGCGTAACGGTATGCGTATGTCAGCGCTGATGAAGCAGCCGGTAATCTATGTTTTGACACATGACTCAATCGGGCTGGGTGAGGATGGGCCAACACATCAACCGGTTGAGCACGTTGCAAGCTTAAGGTTAATTCCTAACATGTCACTATGGCGGCCGTGTGATGCGGTTGAGTCATTGGTTGCATGGAAAGTTGCCATAGAGTCCCAAGACAAGCCTAGCAGCCTAGTATTTTCTCGTCAAAATCTACCTCATCAAACCCGTGATGCAGAACAGTTAGCTAATATCGAAAAAGGCGGCTACGTGTTAAAAGATTGCGATGGTACGGCTGACGTTATTTTGATTGCCACAGGATCAGAAGTAGCCTTAGCAATGGAATCATCTATTGCTCTTGAGGCGCAAGGCAAAGCGGTTCGTGTAGTATCAATGCCTTCGACCGATTGTTTCGAAGCTCAAAATGCTGCTTATAAAGAAAGCGTTCTTCCGAGCTCAGTGGCTAAGCGTGTCGCGCTAGAAGCCGGCATTAGTGACTATTGGTACAAATATGTTGGCCTTCAGGGCGCTGTTATCGGCATGACCAGCTTTGGCGAATCGGCTCCTGCTGATCAGTTATTTGAGCATTTTGGTTTTACCGTCGACAATGTAGTCAAAACCGTTAATCAGCTGTAACAGGCCTGATCACATATAGCTTCAAACCTTACAACCCTACTTAATAGACTGCTTAAATGAACGTACTTCGTATGCAAGACCTAGACCTCGCCGGTAAGCGAGTTCTGATTCGCCAAGATCTCAATGTGCCTATGAAAGACGGCAGTGTAAGTAACGATGCGCGTATCCGGGCATCGTTGGCAACAATAACGTTGGCGCTAGAAAAGGGAGCTAAGGTAATGTTGATGTCTCATCTTGGTCGGCCAATCGAAGGCCAACCGGAAGATGCGTTGACACTTCAGCCGATTGCGACTCGATTGAGCGAGCTCTTGGGCAAAGCAGTGCGTCTTGAGAAAAACTGGATAGACGGTATTGAGCTGGATGATGCTGAGATTGTCTTGTGCGAAAACGTTCGCTTTAATATCGGTGAAAAGGCCGATGACGAATCGCTATCAAGGGCCATGGCTAGCTTGTGCGATGTGTTCGTAATGGACGCATTTGGCACAGCGCACAGGGCGCAAGCGTCGACTCATGGAGTGGCGAAGTATGCGCCGCTTGCGTGCGCGGGGCCATTGTTAAGCCGTGAGTTAACAGCACTGACAAAAGCTTTACATGAGCCGGCAAGGCCTATTGTCGCGATTGTTGGCGGTTCAAAAGTTTCTACAAAATTGACCGTGCTTGATGCGCTTTCGAGCAAAGTTGACCAACTGATTGTTGGTGGCGGAATTGCTAATACGTTTGTCGCCGCTGCTGGCTACGAGGTTGGTAAATCTTTGTGTGAACATGATTTAGTCGATCAAGCTAATGAGCTAACAGGTAAAGCTCGGCAAGCCAATGGCGATATACCGATACCAACAGATGTGGTGTGCGGGAAAGAGTTTTCTGAAACCGCCGAAGCGGTTACTAAGGCCTTGAGCGATGTCGTTGCTGACGATATGATCTTCGACATCGGCCCAGATACCTCTGAGCAATTTTCAACATTACTAAAAAATGCCGGAACAATCGTATGGAATGGGCCAGTTGGTGTGTTTGAATTTGATCAATTTGGCGGCGGCACTGAGGCTCTTGCACATGCTATTGCTGAGTCATCAGCGTTCTCGATTGCTGGCGGTGGTGATACCGTAGCAGCAATTGACAAATATGGAGTTGCCGATGATATTTCATATATCTCGACGGGTGGTGGTGCTTTTTTAGAGTTTCTCGAGGGCAAGACTCTGCCTGCGGTGAGTATTCTCGAGCAGCGAGCCGCAGAGGTTTAGGGGATATCTAAATAAAGCTGCCACTGCAAATAACAGCCAGATCCTCTTGATATAAGGGGTGTAGTAGAAAAACAGGTCAATTATAGACCTTTGTCGCCCTGAATGCTGCGTGTTGCGGGTTCAAAATCAAGGGGAAGATTAGGGCCAACGTGTTGTTGGGGTTAACGTTATCACGATGTCGGCTTAGTGTTCGTTGGTGTTGGCGCGCAGCTCAATTTAAGCTCGAGCAAGCGCGGTCTATTTGTTGAACCCAAAGTACTTGATGGCACTTTACTCGCTGATGGCTCTCACCAAGCTAACGAAGTCTCAAGTGTTGAAGTCAACGCGGCTATAGAAGACATAGATGATCTGAGCTTTGATCAACGGTTCGAGAAGTTGCTGAATGAGAAAGATTTTGCCTTTGCTAGAGAACTGCTCGATTTCACACGCTACAATGAAATCAACGATGAGCGATATCATTGCGAGCGTTTACGTTTGTTTGAAAAAATGCAAGATGAAGATGGCTTTTATGCTTATTACTATGGCATCGAGTCGAAGATTCCAACTTTTTCAGAGAATGTACAAACGCAAATTTCACCGCTTGTGGTAAAGTTCGGCAACGCTAAGCTCACCTAATAAAAACAGGCTTATGATTGCGTTTGAGCCCATTTTAGCGGGCGCTCCTTCTGTGATGATTTTGGGCTCGATGCCGAGTCAAGTATCGTTGCAAGAAAACCAGTACTACGCTCATCCGCGTAATTCCTTTTGGTGGATAATGTCCCAGTTATTTGAATTTGATTTAGGCATAAGCTACGGTGAGCGCCGCTTGGCTTTGCAGAGTGCAGGCGTTGCGGTCTGGGATGTTTTGCATGATTGTGAGCGAAAGGGCAGTTTGGATAGTGCGATCGTGACAAGCTCTGAGCGCTCGAACGACTTTGATTTGTTGTTTACTCGCTACCCAAGTATTTCTAAAGTCATTTTTAATGGCGCTGCAGCTGAGACGATCTTTGCTCGGCATAATAAAAAACTTATCCACCTTCTAAAGCAAACGAGGCCAGATTTTCAATGGCATCGCTGTCCTTCAACTAGCCCCGCGCATGCAAGTATCAGTAAGCATGATAAACTTAAGGCTTGGCGACTGAGCGTTAGAGACTGAGCCTTAGATAACCGCTGGCGAATTTCAGCACCGCACTAAACTTAAACTGGGCCGTAAAAGCAATGCAAGATGATAAGCCTTTCTGGCAGAGCAAAACTTTATTTGAAATGTCTCCTGATGAGTGGGAGAGTATCTGCGATGGGTGTGCGAAATGCTGTTTGACGCAACTGCAAGATGAAGACAGCGAGCAATTAGTATTTACCGATGTCGCCTGTGATTTACTTGATGACCAGACTTGCCAGTGTACAGATTATACTAATCGCTCTATCCGAGTGCCGAGTTGTGTGACAATGAACAAAAGTAATGTTGAAAATTCAGCCGCATTTGCGCCACCAAGTTGTGCATATCGCTTATTATTAGAAGGTGAAGAGCTGCCCAGTTGGCACCACCTTAATACGGGTAGTAGTGAGAGCATTCATCAACAAGGACACTCGGTTCGTCACCGAGTTAGGTTTCAACGCGAAATTAATGAAGATGACATTCAAGACTACATTGTCGAATGGCCAGCGAATAAGGGTTAACATCGCTTCTTAGCTGAAGCACAAGTGCAATTATAGTGGTAGTTGCTTAATCCTGAGCTCAACGATTATTGCATGGTGTATACTATCTGCACAAATTTAGGGTAGTAGATGGGAGGCAAGGCCTAGACGTTTTTCTTAATCGAAAATCTTTGCTAGAGCATTTGCTGATAAACGATAAACAGTAGATCCGCTTGGAGCGAAACGAGTGATTGCAGCACGTTGGTATTGGGTAGGTTTGATTGGTTGTGGCGCGTTGTTAGCCATAGCTTACTTTTATTTTCAGCAGACACTTGGGCTCGCGCCATGTCCGCTATGTATGTTTCAGAGAGCCGCTTTAGTAGCGGTAACTTTTTTCTGTTTGCTTGGAATTATTTTCAAGCCTAAGAGAATTGGTTCTAAATTGCTGGTTTTCGGTGCAACTGTTTCGTCGTTCATCGGCCTTGGTATTGCTGGACGTCAGGTATGGCTACAACATTTGCCTGCCGATAAAGTCCCAGAATGTGGGCCCGATTTATCTTTCATGCTCGAGATGAATCCGTTATTCGATGTCATTAAGAAAGTGTTCGCGGGTAGCGGGGAGTGTGCCGAGGTGAAGTGGAGTTTTCTCAGCTTTAGCATGGCAGAATGGATGGTTTTAGTGTTTGTCGTAATGATAATCATTTGTGTTCGTCTTCTACTTCGTAAAGAACGTAATTATTTTTCAGGCGCCCTCGGCCGTTAGCTTCCGAGTGTTTCGCTGGCTAGAAATCAGCGCCCCTGATACCGGTTTTCAGCGCTGCGAGACAGAAATGTATAGCTGTGAGACTGAAACGTATAGCTGTACAGCATCAATTGGTATTAGGCCGCAGTATTTTATAGAAGAGTAACTTGTATCAAGGATGAGTTTGCTTATATTCTAGACGCAACAATTCTAGGCCAAACAACTAAGCCAAACAACTAAGCCAAACAACTAAGCCGGACAACTAAGCCGGACAACTAAGCCGGACAACTAAGCCGAACAACTACGCTCATGTTACTGGCATGGGTTTAGAGTCAAGCTGTTAATCAAAAAGAGCCAGCCTTGGCCGTCAAGAGATGCATTATGCGAATCAAACCTAACGTTCAACTTAAGAAAATTACTGCCGTTATGCTTGGAGTATACGCCTTAGGTGCCGGACAAGTTAACGCTCAACAAATAGCTATTCTAGACTCAGGCGTTGACCCGCAGCCCAGCTTTAACCTCGTTCAAGGTTTCGACTACTTCAATAACGATGATGATACCAGTGATAAATCGGGCGATGATGATGATGTAGAAGCCCATGGCACGGCGACCGTTCGTTTAGCAACAGAATCTTTTAGTGGTGAGATTGTTCCCTTTGTAATTACTGACGGAGCCTCGGAGGATGTTGATCAAGTGCAAGTTCGCACTGCTCGAGACAGTGCTTTGTCCGACATTTTAGGTCGATCTTTGGTGCGCGTTATCGGCATCACTAATAACTCCCTAGGAGTGACTAATTCTTCTGCGCCACTGATCTCCAACTTGTCAGGTGCCGGTAAGGTAATCGCTATTACAGCGGGCGACGGTGGATCAACACAGCCAAATGCTTTATCAACCTCAAGCTTTAATTTATCAGGAGTTGTAATTGTTGGTGCTACTGATGCGAGCGGTGAACTACTTCCCAGCTCCAATCAAGCCGGTACGACATCAAATAAATATGTTGCCGTTAATGGATTGCTTGGTAACGACCCAGATTCGACCGAGGGTGATACCTCATATGCAACCGCCAGGTTGTCTGGTATTGCGGGTGCGGTACTGCTACAGAACCCGGATTTAACCGCTGAGGAAGTTGTTGAAGTCATTCTAATATCGGCGGAAGACCGAGGTGAAGATGGCACCGATAGCGTCTACGGGCGGGGCGTGATACTGAACGCACAGCAGGTACTCAATAATGTTATTGGGCCCGTGGTGGTGCCGACGCCGCCAGTGATGCCTCCAGTGCCATCAAGTGGCGGAGGCGGCGGTGGGGGAGGCGGCGCCATACTTCTGGTTGGTGGAGCCCTAGCCGGTGTATTGTTATTGAACCGAAAGTCATCGACTAAACTGGAGAAAACCTTAGTACTGGATTCTTACGGACGGAGTTTCGAGGCTGATTTGAGTCAACAGGTTGAAATCAACGATGGCGCTCTGCACCTAAATCAGTTTTTTTATTCTCTAAAGCAACAGGCCGCCAATAGTTCGGTTGGCAGTCAGGTGTATCTACCTCGACTTAAATCAACTGTCGCCTTTCAAGCGACGGCGTTAGTCGACCCGCGAATCGACATGATCGAGTACTTTGCTATGCCAGGTGATGTGGGTATCGAAGCTAAAAATAAAACTGTGTCACTCGCAGTCGAAAGTAAGTTGAGTCAACGTTTTGACTTTAGTGCCGGTTACAATGTCAGCCCAAATCAAGAATTCGGAGGCGCTAAAAATCTTGAGAGACATAGCCGCTTTGGTGCAAGTTCGTTCATCACTGGGCAATCTTTTGGGTCTGTTTTGTCAGGTTTCAGCACGCAGGCAAATACCTCGAGTTTGAGTTACCGGAGTTCTGATAAGTCATCGATAAAACTTGGCTTAGTGTCGGTCGACCAGACCGAGCGTTTTAACCAAACGTCGTTGTCGGCTTTACTCGAAGGCAGTTATCAATTTACTGATAATGCTGGAATGACACTTCAATTTGGTCAGATAAAAGAAAATGGTAGTGTCTTAGGTGGCGGCGCTAGCGGCGTTCTAGGTGTCGATCATTCACTTACTTATGCGCTAAACCTTTCCGGTAATATTAAAGCTACGAATAAACTCTCAGTGGTTGGAAACTATGGCGTTGGTCGCACACGTGTTGAATCATCAGATTCAAGTTTGCTAAACGATTTTTCCACCTTAACAAGCGACTGGTATAGCCTTGGCTTGATAGGCAACAATATTTTTAGAACTAACGATCAAATAGGATTCGCCTTCTCTCAACCGCTTAAAGTGCGATCGGGCTCAGTCAACTATTCCATACCAGTTGGTCGCTTAGACAGTGGCCGCATTGGCTTTGATACCGAACGAGTGAATTTATCGGATACCAATGCGACGGAGCAAACACTGGAGGCCTACTACCGCACGATGCTGAATCACAAGCTTGAGGTTGGAGGTTTTATATCGTATAGAAAGAACCCGAACCATATTAGTGATGGTGGCGATGAAGGTATTATCATGGCGACCGTGCGCTACTGGCAGTAGCGCTGCGGATACAAAAATAAAAATTACTGGGTAGAAAGGGCATAAAGCATGGCCAGTATTACCTCGGGTTTATATTCTGCTTACCTCAAAGTCGCTCGGCGATTAGTTCGACGGCCTCCTTCGCTAATGACACATATTCATTTCATTTCTATAAATGAACGCAATGCGGATTGGAAAAACCGACTGGCGCCTTTTTAGAAATCAGAGAAGAGACCTCGAGATCTGCTGAGATCGTCCGGAACCACCTGTTCTCGAGACAGAATTGGTTCAACACTGTGCTCATATCTGAATTTTTCTAAATAACTTGGTCCAAGATATTTACCCTGCTCCGGAGCAAAAAGCGAAATATTATCATCATCCAAAGCCACCGGGGTTGTATAGCGAAGAGGATTTGTGATTCTGGCAATCAGCCAAAATTGATCTTTTTGTAACAAGTTTTTTATATAGCCCAGTTTCCGCATTTTTCTGCCAAAAACGCCTTCTAGTAAAACGAGAAACTTTTTATTAAATTTTTGAGCGCCTTCCAAGGTTTTTAAATCGTAGTTTGCGAGTCTATCTAGACGCCGTTGACAAAGCTTTTTACAGTTTACTGTATCTTTTTTTAATTCTGAAATAAGTTGCATTACTCCTGGCTTCTTAAGCTGCAACGTCATTTGAGAGGCAACCGGCGACAATGCTTTTAAATTTTTAGGGTAGTCAAAATTAAAATATTTTTGAGCCTCTTTTTTGTTTTTATATCCAGCTCGACTCCCAAAGAAAACTTTAAGTTTTTCAAACTCTTTTTCTTTCATCCAGTTGTCAGTCTTTATTAACTGTACTCTTACATCCATACCTGTAATTTTTTGTTTTTTTGGGTTATAAACCGACTCCATTTTTATTCTTTGCGAATAAGCTTCATCTCTTAAGCTCAAGAAAAAGCTTGCAAGTGTATCTGCTCCGCCCAAACTTACTTCTTCATTCCATATTCTAGCTAACTGGCGATCGCTGGACTTAATTCGCTGCCCTTGAATGACAATGCGCTCTTTTTCAGGATGAGCTGTTTGCTTAGAAAATGCTTTATCTTTGTCGTTATTATCCTTCTGCCATGCATTGGCATACTCTTTAATTGCAAATATCCCATCTTGGTTATTATATAGACGGCACCAGGCCAGAAAACAAAGTCTTGTGTCTCTTATATTGGCTTTATGTAGTAAATTGTAAGTGGCCGAGAATTCTCTAGCCAAGTCAAAATCATTTTTTTGCAATATGGCATCTAAAGCTTCTGCCGCTTTTTCTTTATTTCTCTCTGATGAAAAATCAAATCTAAAATATGAATAGTTTTTGTTTTCTTTTGCATTTGAATAAAGGGCCGCTATAGACCATAAAGCCGTTAAGTCAACTCCGGACCTCCATTCCCTAGATGTTCCGTTTGTTTTTACAACTTCCACTAAATTGGAGGATTCTTTATAAGCATAAAATTCATCTGCCTTTAAAGTTCGAGAAAAGCCCAGCGGTGTCAGCTCAAAACGAATATCGTCGCTGGCGGTTTCGAATTGAAAGCTCCCTGCTGTCCATTGAAAAGAAGTCTGACTATAGATGGCTTCACCCGCAGAAAAATCATTTTTTATGCTTTGCAGCTTCCACGGCTTTAGCCGCTTAAAAAAATGAGTCTTTGCTGCCTCAGCGACAGTGTCATAGCTGTGATAATATTTGTACTCATAAACATAATGCATGCCCAAAGGCAAACGGCCACTAAAAAAGCCTCTTGATGATATAATATCTCGGTCTAGCAGCCCTATAGGTAAAGAAATGAGAGCAATATCTTCAACCAAATAACGCTTTTCAAAATTTGTTTTTTCTTCGTTGATTGACAGGCGTCGTTGAGATCTGACTCGAATCCCTAAGCCTAGATCAAAAGTATCACCAGAGAAATTAAAGTTTGTTGCTTTCGAAAAATCATCTAGTTCTGCAATCAGTCTCAAATCATAAAGTGGAGATTGAAGGAGCGTTGCAAAACCCACTGATAGAATTTCATTGATGCTGGGAGTGTACCCAAGAGGCCTTGTGGATTGCGATTCTGTTTCCAGTGCGGCAAGCAATTTACCTTTCTTGGATATATGGCCAGGATACTTTTTCGATAATGTCTCATAGCTTAAAATTTTATGATCTATTTCTAGCTCGCCTGACAAATCAAAGGCATTGATCATGCTTTCAATTCTTAGCTTTAAATTTGTTTTATAAAGATCCGCTACGGCTGGTATATGACCAGAATTATCCACTATGTCATTGATTTGCTGATCTGATAGTCTTGCAAGCCTGCGAATCATCCACTTAATGTCGGCTGCTGTTGTACTTTGAAAATGATCGTGCTCAATTCTATAATGGTCCCAAGAGATGCGAACAAAAGAACCTTTATCCTTCGCCAGCTTGCCTGTAAAGTCAGAAGCGTTTCCATGCGTCCGAATTAAGTTGTGCCCCAATGACCTGCCTAAGTCATTAAAGTACAAGAGAGGCTGCCAAGCTTGCTGAGACCCTTCTGGCTTGTACATATCAAGCCTAAAATTAACCTCTCGAACATCTAACAAACCAATGAGGGCGTTGAAGGCCAGCCATGCACGCCACTCTCGACGTTGCCCCAAGTTCATTGATTCAATATTAAATGGCCCCACTTTTCGGTAGCGATCTTTTTTATCACCAGGGTAGGATTCTAAGGCCACACCTTTTAATAAAACAGCATTCTCAGCCTTAAGGTACTGTCCATAGCTTAAGAAGTTGCCGTGATTTGAATTATGGGCAACTTTCCATTGAGCCACGAAGGCTTCAAATGTCGTATCGCAAAGATACATTTTTACTTGTGGGCGATAAACATGTGGAATTGAGGGATAGCCAACAGCTCGAGCCAATTGTGTAGAAATCAGTTGGTTTTGAGTTTCTTGACCAAGACGAAGAGTTACATTTCCATTATCTAAGTTTGTAGCACAAACATTTTTTGTTCCGGCAGGATAAAAATCAGCTTTAATTTTAATTTGGCCAGTTCCCATTCGGTCATAAACCATCACAGCATCAGGTTGTGGAAAAAAACGTTCACCAAGAAACTCTTCTGAGTTTGGATCAAAAGCTTCAATGTTATTATCATTCCAAAATGCACTATTTGGAGGGTCTAATAAGGAAAAATCCATTTTTTGTCTGTGCTTTTCTACTATTTGCTCAGTGGATAAAAACTGGTCATTCTCTAATAGGTTAAGAGCTTCCTCTTCTGGCGAATTCAGTTTAGGGATATCATACCAAGGCGGCAATAAACTCTTCACAGACTCCAACGCTACCTGATAAAGGTTTTCATCATCGTAACTTTCGACGGCCTGGTAATAGAGCATCAAAGTTGAAATCTTATCCTCTATTTGTTCTGCGGTTAAATTATTTTTATTTTGAATCAAGTATTCAAGCTGCTCATCTAAGACAAAAAAAGGAAGATTTACACGAGCAGCCGCACTTGTTCGACTTGCTGCTCTTTTGTCTGATCTTTTATCAGAAAATTGATGCCTATTGATAAACTCAATTTTAATTGATTGCTTAAAAGAATCTGAAAGTTGCCTATGTTTTGCCTTAAGCGCCTCTTGCATATCGCGCATTTTTTTCACATCCAGTTTTTTTTCATTACCCTCATACGAAAAAAAATTTTCATCGATAATACTTAAAAACTGCGCTGAGTTTTTTTGATAGGAATTACCGCCCACATAATTACTATAGCGATGCTCCGCAGCGTATAGATCAATCGGATTAAGTAATACCATGACGACTAAAATGCTGTATTTGAACACTGAAACCTCGAAATTAAGTAAACAACCGAAATCAATTCAGCTATTTCACACTATTAGAATGCATTTTGTTTTTATCCAGAGCACCAAAAATTATTAATTTAAATCTCCGCATCAGTGTGCAAAGCTCCAACAATTGATTTGACACCAAAGTCTATGCGTTATTAATATCTATTCGTCCAAATAATATAACTAACCATCCATTTGGTACGTAATCCTCCCTTAACAACTGAGTTCGAAAGTCACGGCTCAGGCTGTTCTTTCGGAACGGTATCACACTGGCCTCAGTTTGTCAGTCTGTTTACGGCGCTGTTGTCGTGTCGAAATAGCCCGCGCGATATTGTCGAGAACATGAGCGCTCAGACTCATCGTCTGTATTGCCTTGGCAGCGCTGGATTAACTTGCTCTAATCTCAGTCACACTAATGAAGGCAAGCCATATCAACTTTATGAGCGTTGTTTGCGCGTTTGTTTAAGCGCTGTCGAAGTCAGATAGGAGGCCATCGTTTCAAGTTTAAAAGCCCTCTGTACAGTTTCGATGCATCAACAATTGACCGGTGTCTAACAATGCCTCTTGGGTAAAGTTTCGCAGCACAAAAGGCGCAGTAAAATTGCACGTTGGCTTGGACAATAATGGTTACTTGGCGTTAGCAGTGATCAACTCATTGAGTTTACCGGCGTTCAGATTTCCAAGAAATGCCCAATCCGGCTAGGCCGAACTGGTTGCCCTGAGCCTCTGACCAGTATAGCCCTATGTCTTTTTAACTAATCGAGACCTTTGCACGAATCAATAAGTGATTGAAAATGTCTAAAATTAGCTTAATTTTTGTTAGAAAACTAGTGAATAGCCAGCTATTCTCGTCGTTTCCTGCCGCAATTAAGCCGTTTTTATCCAATTTTCATTTCAATTCTGGCTCGCGCAAAGGCCTCTAATCATTTGAAACTATCAGCGGCAACGGTTGCGACGATTTATAAAGAGCGTTGGCAAATCGAGTTATTCTTAAAATGGGTTGAGCAGAACCTGAAAATTAAGTCGTTCATTGGCACCAGCAAAAATGCAGTGATGATGTAAATATGGGTCGTTTTCTGCGCCTACTTGATTCTCGCATTTATCAAGCGACGATCCAAGCTCGGCAAAAGTCTGCCGTTATTGCAGATGAATATGTCTGAGGCTCTAGTTACTGTCTGTTTTCTGTACTGAAAAAATTTATAACCGTGCTAATAACCAAGTGCAGAATTTTTAAATAGTTTTCATGTTTTTCTGTAGTTGCGCGAACCATTCCAGTTGCCTATGCAGACGATCCGATTTTAGCTTAATTAAATGGGTAGGGTTTTGATGCTCAGACCAAGGCATTTTTAGATCGACCCACCGATGATCTAACTTTTTATGTGGCTCAACCGAGGCCATCATTATTTTTGCGACGGGTTTTTGCAATACTAAGTTCTCATAGCCTAAGCCCTCACCAATGGTAATTTGCCGCAAGCCTTGGTAGTCGAGCTCGGTACTGTGGTGGACATGACCGCTTAAGACAGTGCCAATACCAAGTTTATGACTTTGTCTTACCAACCAGTCGACTTCTCCGATGCCACTAATTTCATGATCATCATGGGGTCTTGGATCTTTAAGGGGGCGGTGAGTGAATATTATTTGTTCGCCATTAAATGGCCCAGTTTTCGTTAATGAAGTAAATAATGCGCTTCGATGGCCTGAGCCTGCTGGCCAAAAATCAGCTGCTGTGTCGACGTTGATAAATCGTGTGCCCGCTAATTCGAAGGCGTGATTCATAGGCCCGATCTGCGAAATGAATTTGTCGTATATCAACCCGTCGTTATGAAATTCGTGATTTCCGATTGCTACGTAACAAGGCAGCTTAGCGTTATTGAATTGTTCAATTGCCATATCATATTCACCTTCACTATAGTTAAAATCACCCAGATGTAGCAGGAACTGCGCTCCTAACTCCTGCGCACGTTTAAGGGTCCACGCGAGTTCTGAGCCGCCGCCAGTGTCGCCCATCACAGCAAATTCGAAGCCGTCTGTAACTGGAAGAGACCATTTAAGAGTTGTGTTTTGATTCGCCCCTCTGATGTGTATTATTCGAGCTGTGCCATCAACCTCCTCGTCGATATTAGCTGATGCTCTTCCATCTAATTTTAGTACAGCATTATTTGCGATATTTAGGATCTTAACGGAGCTCGAACGCTCCAGTCTCTTAATGAAAATAGAAGGTTCAGGCGCTATTGCTCTAATGGTGTGACTGTTAAGAGCAATACAGTCTCGAAGATCAAGTTCGAATTGGTCAGAAGATACTGAAGCAGATGGTGCTCTATGTTCAAATGAGAGCCTAGGGTAACGAAGCCCGCGTTGATGTGAGTATATCCCTAGAGTGGAGATTAATGCGCCACTTAACAATAGCCGTCTTCGAGTGATCATTTTAATACTATCCTATTAATATAAAAATCTAGATCAAGCCTGCAATGGCTACATCTAGATCAAGCCTGCAATGGCTACATACTAGCGGCACTAAATTTAATAAATTATAAGCCAAGAATTTGTAATCTTACTACACCTTGGGCGGTCTAGCAGATGACTCTAATAAAATTCCTTTGCTTAAGTCTGTACTAGGTTGATGGAACTGCTCACTTTGATAACAGATAATTTAATCACTTGTCCAAGTTCAAATGGTATCATCAAACCGAAAGGACGAAACCTATACGCAGCAAATTAAGGAAGAAACTGTCGCACTCGTCACCGAGCAAGGATATACGGTAAGTGAAGCCGCTGAAATTGTTGGTGTTCAACCAATTAAAATTAATAACCAGAACAAACAATGTTAAGAATTAGTCTAGATCAAAGTGCATATAATCTCAAGCATAGTGAATTAGTGCGGGAACTGAACTCATCTACTAACGGTGCCATTTTGAACAAGTTCCCTTCAACGTCACTTAAAGAGCTTAACGAAATGGCGTTGGACAATCGTGTGGATTCCAAGTTTGTACTGCCCAAAAAAATACTCGGGGATATATTAGAGCATCTAAGTAATAACTATTCGATCTTGACGGTTGATAACCAAAATATATTTACTTATGAAAATACCTATTTCGACACACCAGATAGGTTTTTTTACAAATCTCATCATAATGGCAAATTAAATCGTCAAAAACTTAGATTCCGGCGCTACAAAGAGTCTGATTTGTGTGTTTTGGAAACAAAATTAAAAACAAATAAATTAAGAACCATAAAACAACGTATTCCAATAAAAGAAGACAATCAGGAAGACATCGTTAGTTTCCTCAATGAACATATTCATTCAATTACGGGTAGTTTGTCACCAAAGTTATTTAATAACTATCATCGAATGACATTCACGCATCTTCGAAAAAAAGAAAAAGTTACAATTGATTTTAATCTTGGCTTTGAAAACCCCGACAATAGTCTGCGATATCACATTGATGATTATTTTGTTGTCGAAGTGAAAACAAACGATAAAGTTCATCTCTCTGAATTCTCCCTATATTGCAAAGAAAATGGCATACGAAAAAAACGATTTAGTAAATATTGCATGGGAACTTGTTTAACTAATAATAATGAGTTCAAAAAAAGTAATTTTAAGAAAGAGCTTAGTCTCTTTCGATGACAAAAAGCTTAATGAAAAAAATAACAAAAAGGAAAGAACATGTCTGAATTGATAATGGAATTAGATTTTCTTCCGCGCTTTATTGTTAATACAATTTTTATAATTGTGTTGGTAAGAGGGTGTTACTTTCAGCATTCAAAAAACCGACCATTTGCAGCATCATACATACTCTTCGGCACTGGTGTGTTTATGGTCACTGGGCTCTTGCATTCGGCCGATATTTCAATGGGCTTCGCTTTCGGGCTGTTTGCGGTTTTTTCAATGCTAAGGTATCGAACAGAGTCGATAACCATCAAGGAAATGACATACCTATTTCTCGTAATTTCAATCGCCCTCCTAACGGCTGTTGGCCCGATTGGATTATTAGGGATTTCTATAATCAATCTGATTATATGTATCTTTGCTTATATCCTCGAGACTGGTTTTTTACTTCCCTTAACTGAAGAACAAATTATTAGATATGAAAAAATTGAAAATATTAAACCAGAGAGTAGAACTGATCTAATCAATGATCTAAAACAACGCACCGGCCTTGAGATCAAACATTTGAATATCGAGTCCGTCGATTTTTTAAATGACACTGCACAGATTCGTATATTCTATAAGAGCGAACACAATACTTAATTGTGCTGTATAAACTACCAATATATTTAGCCGATTAAAAAAACCTCACCCCCAGAAAGATCGGGGGAAGGTTAGGCATATCATTGCTGATTTAAAGACCAATACCATTGCAAAAGGAGTTCGTTAGTTTCATATGAGAGTGACCTTTGTGATTTTGTTTGATGTAAGCAATCACGTCAAAACCGGTAACTCGTGCTTGATCAAGTTCTCTAAGCTCACTTGATTTAGCCATGTGCCAGATTGGGTCTAAACTTCTACAAGTGAACACTTCTACATTTCAACAATCAATGTCCTCTCAACAAGATGAGGCGAGTTTGTACAACTTATCCGTAGATCGGCATCTAATTTTGGTTGGTTAAGCGCTAGGCCGCATTTTTTTGTTAATAAGCTGAGTTGGCCGCAAACTCTGGCTTGCAGCGGTTTTACAGGCTGTTACACTACTCGTATTGTGCAGTCAGCGCGTGGTGATTCACCTTCTGGCTGGAAATTTAACCGTTAAATTCTTAGTTTGCCACGTGAAATTCTATAACACTGAAACCAAAGCCAAGACCGAATTCGTCCCGATAGACTCGAATAACGTGACGGTGTATGTCTGTGGCCCGACCGTATGGAATCATGCGCATATCGGCAATTATCGCCCCCCCGTCGTTTTTGATGTGCTTACGCGGGTGTTGCGTTCGCAGTTCGCCGGCGTTACTTACGCCCGCAACATCACCGACATTGATGACAAGATAAATAAAGCGGCGGCTGAGCAAGGCGTTGATATATCCGTGATTTCAGAACGCTACACAGAGTTCTATCATCAGGGCTTAGAAGCCCTGGGCGTGTTACCCCCTGACGTTGAGCCAAAGGTTACTGACCACATTAGCGAAATTCATCAAAAAATTCAGGCGCTGATTGATGGTGGGCATGCTTACGAAGCTGAGGGGCATGTGCTATTCGATGTGCCTTCGTATGCTGGCTATGGAGCCTTGTCTAGGAGAGACCCGGATGAATTATTAGCCGGCGCGCGTATTGACGTGGCTTCATACAAAAAAAGTGATGGCGATTTTGTACTTTGGAAACCATCTGCAGATGACCAACCAGGTTGGCATAGCCCCTGGGGCAGAGGGCGCCCAGGTTGGCACATAGAATGTACCGCGATGGCGGCAACCCATCTTGGCGAGACGATCGACATTCATGGCGGCGGCCATGACTTAGTCTTTCCGCACCATGAGAATGAGCGTGCACAAAGTACCTGTGCACATGGCGCAAAGTTCGTAAATTATTGGATGCACAATGGCTTTGTAAACGTCAACCAAGAAAAGATGTCGAAGTCGATTGGCAACGTGTTGTTAGTTCGTGACCTTCTCGAGCATGCAAGTGGTGAGGCGATTCGATATGTGCTTTTATCAACTCATTATCGCGCGCCTTTAGATTGGACCGATGAGGCATTACAGCAAGCAAATAATAGCCTAGATCGCTTTTACGGAGCGCTGCGTAAAATGTCGAGCATCGAGGTGCCTGATGATATTGGTGATCAAAAGCCTCAAGGCTTTGTCGACGCAATGCTAGATGACCTGAATGTGCCGAAAGCCATGGCAGAACTATTTGTGCTGGCTAAAAAAGCCAACACCAGTGATTCAAATGTTGAGTTGGTCAAGATCAAGGCAGCGCTATTGCAAAGTGGAGAGTGGTTAGGTTTGTTCCAACAAGATCCTGAAGATTGGTTTTCGAGTGGTGGCGATAACATAGATGCTGAGCAAATTGACGCTTTAATTGCTGAGCGCTCAAAGGCTCAGGCGGATAAAAATTGGGCCCGAGCAGATCAAATCAGAGATATTCTAGCCGAAAAAAAAATAATCGTTGAAGATGGTGCCAGCGGTACCTCTTGGCGTGTTGAGAAGTAGAAATTATGAGTGATATTAGCCAAATACAAGCTGACTTAGTTGATGAGTTTGAGATGTTCGAAGATTGGATGTCTCGCTATGAGCATGTGATTGATCTCGGGCGTCAACTACCCGATTTTCCTGAGCAATGGAAAACTGATGCCAACAAGATTCAAGGTTGCCAGTCGCAGGTGTGGTTAAACATGGAGATGCGTGACGGTAAAATGCATATCGATGGCACTAGTGATGCGTCGATTGTTTCTGGTCTAGTTGCAATTGTCTTACGCGTGTACTCTGATCAAGCGCCTAGCGATATTCTGAATACCAAACCCGACTTTATTAACGAGATTGGTTTTAACGACCACTTAAGTCCGACAAGGAGTAATGGCTTGCATTCGATGCTTCGCAGTATTTACCAGAGAGCTGGCCAATACTCAGTCGCTTAGAAATAAAACTCAGTATTGTGTCTATACAGACAGCCAGAAAACAGTTGTAGGCCTTTATGTACAGAGATGATCTTTACAGCATTTAGGCCTATTACCCTGCGAGTGATAGCTCGTATCAGGGCTTCAATAGCTTGTTCCGAAAGTGATGCTCGAGAACAGGGTTGGCTTATTCTAATTTCAATAAAATATTTCCACCTCTGTATCGAATTGCAACCGGATCCCAAACAAAGACATTAAGCCTAATAGCATTGATGGAGTCTGACACTCAGCGCAACGAAAAGTTACGCTAAGAAATTAATGCCTTCAGAGTATCTGCCTTTACTCCCTCATCGTTTCTATAATATTATGTTACAACAATTTAACATAAAAATAATAAAGTAATATGAAACTCAACGCTCCAACCAAGATTGTATTCATAATTTCAGTAGTACTGGCTATTCTGGCTCTATTACCGATGATAGGGGTGGCCATTCCTAACGTTAGTGTACACAGTACTTGGATAGCTCTGGCAGGATATGTAGTCCTAGCCGCAGGGAACTTATTCAAAGGCCTCTAGGTTTGATTGAGGAACTTGCATTACGACGCTAGGCTAAATTCCTGTGGCACAGCAAATTCCATAGCTGTACCAGAGACTTGTCTCATTACCATGGTTTTTAGCCGAGGCGTTGGATGCGACGGAGCTAGGGTTAGCAGGACGTTTTTAATAAATCATGACTCAAAGCGGTCTTGATGGGGCAAATTGTCTCTGTGGGAAACACTAAGCTCCCTTAGAGTAACTTTTCGTTGCGCTGGGTTTCAGCCGCCTTAACCAAAGAAATAACACGACAGCCTTACTTAATCTAGTAAGGCGTTAATTTCCAAAAATTGGAAAAACTAATCTACCTTAACCAATAAATTGTCGGTAAAAATTAAAAAATAACCACTATTGAGGTACATTCAACTAGTAATATGGCCCGGGGTTTTTTCTAGTTTTAAAGCTGCGGCGCGAAGCATACTAGGTGTTCGGCTTCGATGCATACGCCGATTGTATCGCCAATTTCATAGTCATCATGACTCGAAACCAAGCTCATCAGAGTATCGCCCGCTGGTGTGATGATGGTGTAGAGTGTCTGTGCTCCCTTAAATGCCTTGCGCGTTATTCGGCCTCGTATCGGGCTTTCGGGGTGATGCTCCACGTCATCCGGGCGAATAAGCACATCAACGTCTGGGCCGACGTTATCAATATTAATTATTTCGCCTCTGATTTCGCCAAAATTGGTCACCACAGTATTCTTATCGACCATTTGCCCTTTTAGAAAAATACCGTCACCAATAAAGTTTGCGACAAAGCGGCTGTTCGGTGCGTGATAAAGGTTAAATGAGCTGTCCCATTGCACCAACTTGCCCTGTGACATAACGCCAATCTGATCACCTAAAGCGAAGGCATCATACTGATCATGTGTCACCATAATCGCAGTCATGCCTAATTCTTTTAACAAAATTCGTACTTCGTAGCCTAGGCTTTCACGTAATTCGGTATCAAGATTTGAAAACGGCTCATCCATCAAAAGCAGTTTAGGTTGCGGTGCTATTGCTCTGGCAAGGGCCACTCGCTGACTCTGACCACCCGATAATTCATGAGGGTATTGCTGGTGATAATCCTGCATTCCTACCAATTCGAGCAATTTATCAATCCGAGCGCTACGTTCTTTTTTAGTGACTTTACTTAGGCCAAACCCTACATTTTGAGCGATGTTTAGATGCGGAAATAGAGCGTGGTCTTGGAATACCATGCCGACGTTTCGTTGTTCTGGCGCGACACTATTTTTTTCGCTAGAAATGACTTGTCCGGCAAGCTCAATTGAACCCTCCTGCAAATCTTGAAAACCACTTATAGCACATAAAATAGTGGTTTTTCCGCAGCCGCTTGGCCCTAGTAAACAAGCAAGCTCGCCTTCTCGAAGAATAAAGCTTACATCTTCGACAACCGGAGCGGCATTGTCATAGGCTGCTCTGATGTTATTGATTTTTAGAAATTCATCAGTTGGCATAAAGAGTTAGTAAAGAGCTTTAGAGTCGTTCTAATTATACTGAGGTCTCTAAGCAATAACTTAGCTTAGTAAATATTCTAGTAATGCTTTTTGAGCATGAAGGCGATTCTCAGCTTCTTGAAATACCGCACTTTGTGGCCCGTCAATAACCGATGCTGAGACTTCGGCGCCTCGATAAGCTGGCAGGCAGTGTAGAAAAATGGCATCGCTATTGGCCTTGCTCATTAGAGCATCATTGACACAAAAGTTGGCAAATGCGGCCTCACGTTGACTTTTTTCACCTTCTTGGCCCATGCTAGCCCAAGTGTCGGTAATCACCACATCGGCGTTTTCAACTGCAGACTTAGCATCACCAATCAGTGTGATGCTTGCGCTGCTCTTCTCGACAATTTCTGCGTTCGGCTCATAGCCGCTTGGAGTGGCAATGTTCAATTGAAAATCAAAAATCCGAGCGGCGTTAATAAACGAGTTACACACATTGTTGCCATCTCCAATCCAAGCAAACGTCGCGCCTTTAAGACTACCGCGTAGCTCTTGAAACGTTTGTATATCGGCCAGTAATTGGCATGGATGATAGTCATCGGTTAAACCATTAATGACCGGCACACTCGAATGTGTAGCCAACGTTTCTACTTGCCTGTGCGAGTCGGTACGAATCATTATGCCATCGGCCATGCTTGAGATAACCCTGGCCGTATCTTCAATTGGCTCACCACGACCGATTTGTGTGTCGTTGGGGTTTAGGTTAATTGAGCCGCCGCCTAATTGACGCATTCCAACTTCAAAGCTGACACGAGTTCTGGTTGATGATTTACTGAAAATCATTGCCAGCGTTTTATTCTTCAGCGGCTCGTATAGTGCGCCTTGCTTTGTGATTGCTTTTAATTCGATTGCTCGATCGATTAGACCTTGTAGCGTACTTGGGCTTAGGTCGTCGAGCGTTAGAAAGTGCTGAACTAATTTAGTCATCATTGATTCCCGTTAAAGTGTCGATACGACATCACGAATAGTCTCAACGATCTTTTTCACCTGAGTTTCGCTGAGCATTACTGAGGGCAGTAGACGTATAACTTTTCCACCACCGGTGATGTTGATGACTAGCCCTGCGGCTAAAAACTTCAGTGCAAGCCCTGGGTATGCCTTGTCTAATTCAATGCCTAGCATTAGACCTTTGCCTCGAATATCGACAACATGATCAAAAGTGGCTAATGTCTGTTGTAATTTTTTTTTGAGCGATGCGCCAGTTTTTCCGGCTTTTTCGACTAGGTTTTCCTGATTGATAATATCGATCACCGTTTCGCCGATTTTACTTGCAAATGGATTTCCGCCAAAAGTAGTGCCGTGTGTTCCAGGGCTAATTAGCTCGGCGGCTGCACCTTTGGCCGCACATGCGCCGATCGGTATGCCGTTACCCAACGCCTTGGCGCAAGTGACTACATCGGGTTGAATGCCCTCGTGCTCGAATGCAAACCATTTACCAGTGCGTCCCATACCCGTTTGGATCTCATCAACTATTAATAGCCAACCCTGTTCATCACAGAGTGTGCGTAACGCTTTTAAGTAGCCACTATCTGGGACGATAATACCGCCTTCACCTTGAATCGGCTCAACCATAATGGCGACAACATTGCTATTGTCAGCATATTCGCGCATTGCTGCGATATCGTTATAGGGTACGTGAACGAAGCCATCGAGTAGTGGTGCAAAGCCTTTCTGAACTGCTGCACTGCCGGTCGCGGACAAGGCCGCCATAGTGCGACCGTGGAATGATTGCTCGGCGGTTATAATGATTGGTTGTTTTACACCCTTTGATCGCGCATGTAGACGAGCGATTTTTATCGCAGCTTCGTTCGCTTCGGCTCCTGAATTTCCAAAAAAGACTTTATCCATGCCTGAGACAGCACAGAATTTTGCTCCAAGATCTGCTTGTTCTTGAATATGAAATAGATTGCTAGTGTGCAAAATTTTATTCGCCTGTAGCGATATTGCCTCGCTAATCTTCGGGTGGCAATGGCCTAAAAAAGTAACCGCAATACCGCCAAGCGCATCTAAGTATTCGCGGCCAGTGGCGTCCCACAACCGTGCTCCTTCTCCGCGTACAAAACTGACCGGCAGACGAGAATAGGCATTCATAATCGCAGGTTCGGAGTATTGAACTTGGGGTTCTTTACGGAACCTTTTTAGAAGGTTTTGAAACATGATTATGATGTTTTTATTTGTAAGTTAATTATGTGATTCACTTTAGAAAGAAAAAGCGCCCCAACTAATAAAGCGGGGCGCTTTCCATCTATATTTAAGTCTACTCGGTTTTATCGATCGAAGACAAACCTGAATAGCCTTATTTTATGCGGTTTTATACAAAATATAAGATTGCCGCCAGCACCGCTGTTAACCCAAGGCTGCAGTGAATAACGCCAACAACCGAGGCCATAGGGCCTTGTTTGCCAAACAAGGCATTTAGCTGCAGAATCACAATGATGGCTAGAGCAATGAAGAAACCTGTGTCGATGCCGTCGGCAAGGTGTTTTTTGTGTGTAGAGGCCAACATGAAATAAGACATCGGGCCTGAAAACAATACATTAGTACGAGATGCCAGAAGCGCTTTTGCTCCGGCAGCCGGTCCGTCGCCTTCTTTCATACCTAAGGCAATTTGTTGAGCGGGCCATATTACTAGCCATACATTCAAGAACATGAACGTTCCCATTAGCGCACCAATCATAATATAGTCGTTATATTTAAAGGTGGTACCTAAA
Organism: Arenicella sp.; assembly: GCA_046709645.1. Lineage (GTDB taxonomy): Bacteria > Pseudomonadota > Gammaproteobacteria > Arenicellales > Arenicellaceae > Arenicella. Next base: position 126,395 of record JBKEFT010000002.1, on the reverse strand, counting down.
TACGAAATCAAATACAGGCCAGTAAGAAAGGTAAACATGGCACCCCAACGGAACCACCATAACGCGCTCGGAGCAAGCTTAGCTTTAGCATCGGCTAGACCTTCGGGCGTTGCGCTCTTGAAGTAACCGCCTTGTACGAAGTTGAAATAGTACAGCATGCCTATCCAGGTAATACCGAACAATAAATGCGCCCATCGAGCTATAAAGTTAATTTCTTCCATCACAGTTACCTTTTAATGTAGTTGTTTTTAAGTTGTTAATAGGTTCTTTTGTCCTGATGACTTGTTTATACACCTTTTTCACTGCCTTTGACACACAGAGTCCTGTACACGAACTAATAAGTGATCGAAAATGTTTAAAAACCGCCTATTTTTGTTGGAAAACCAGTGAATAGCCAGCTATACCGGTCATTTTTCGTCGTAATGAGTTTATTTTTATCTTAATTCCAGTTGGAGCAAAGGTCTCTTAGTTTTATTCTCAATGCCCTGTTAATACTAGCGATCTATTTATATTTAATAACCGGCTCGCTTGACCTTTGTAGGTTAAAACAAGACACTAAGCACACTGAAAATCCCCCAGTTTTTAAACAATTATGGCTAATTCAAAGAAAGATATTAAGAAAGTAGTGCTCGCCTATTCAGGCGGTTTGGACACCTCAATTATTGTTCGGTGGTTGCAAGATGAATACGATTGTGAGGTTGTTACATTTACCGCAGACATTGGTCAGGGTGAAGAAGTAGAGCCCGCACGTGCTAAAGCACAAGCTATGGGCGTTAAAAGTATCTTCATTGATGATTTGCGCGAAGAGTTCGCGGGTAATTATGTTTATCCAATGATGCGAGCGAATGCAATGTATGAGGGCGAATATCGCTTAGGCACTTCGATTGCGCGTCCATTGATAGCCAAACGCTTAATTGAAATAGCCAATGAAACTGGCGCTGATGCGATTGCCCATGGTGCAACGGGTAAAGGTAATGACCAAGTCCGTTTTGAGCTTGGTGCTTACGCACTTCGCCCTGATATTCAAATTATTGCGCCTTGGCGTGAGTGGGAATTAAACTCGCGCGACAAGTTATTGGCTTATGCCGATGAACATCAAATTAGTGTTGAAAAGAAGGCCGACGGTAAATCACTGTATTCGATGGACGCCAATTTGCTGCATATTTCTTACGAAGGGGGCATTTTAGAAGACCCATGGGCTGAAGCCGAAGATGATATGTGGCTTTGGACTGTTTCTCCTGAAGAGGCGCCAGATAAGGCTCAATATGTTGAGTTAGAGTTTGCCCAAGGCGATATTGTTGCGATAGACGGCGAGGCAATGAGCCCTGCAACGGTAATGGCTTGGTTAAATAAGATTGGCGGCGAGCATGGTATCGGTCGTGATGATATCGTTGAAAACCGTTATGTAGGAATGAAGTCACGCGGTTGCTATGAAACCCCAGCAGGCACCATTATGTTGCGTGCGCACCGAGCGATGGAGTCATTGACGCTAGATCGCGAAGTGGCGCACCTGAAAGACGAATTAATGCCTAAGTACGCTGAATTAATCTATAACGGTTATTGGTGGAGCCCTGAACGCGAGATGCTACAGACTATGATCGATGAGTCGCAGAAGCATGTAAACGGCACAGTTCGTGTGAAGCTTTATAAGGGTATGGTGTATATCGCAGGTCGAAAGTCTGATAACGACTCTTTGTTCGACGAGCGCATTGCTACCTTTGAAGATGATGAAGGGGCCTACAATCAAGCCGATGCTGAAGGTTTCATTAAGTTGAATGCGCTGCGCTTGAGAATTGGTGCAAAACGATCAAACTAGTGCTTGAATAGGCGATAAGTGACTCACGGAGTTTCAACCAATGGGAGTTTCAACCAATGGGAGTTTCAACCAATGGGAGTTTCAACCGAAGGCCCAATGGGAGTTTCAATCGGAGATCTAATGGGAGTTTCAATAATTGTGCCACTGCTGAACGAGCAAGCAGTTGTGCCGAGCCTGATTGAGCAACTTGCTAGCTTAGCTGCAGAGCAAATTGTAATTGTTGACGGTGGTAGCATTGATGGCACTGCAACGTTATTGCGGGCCGCAGGTTATCGGGTGGTACAAAGCCCAGCTGGGCGTGCTAAGCAGATGAACGTCGGAGCTCAGCTGGCTACTCAATCTATGTTGCTATTCTTGCACGCTGATACACAGCTGCCGAAAGACTATAAATCTGAACTTGCTAGAGCAGATGTATGGGGGCGCTTCGACGTTAGATTTTCGAGTTCCTCAAAGGCTATGAAAATGATCGCCTTCTTCATCAACTTACGCTCCCGTATCAGTGGTGTTGCTACTGGTGATCAAGCTATTTTTGTCGACCGGGATGCATTTAATGCAATATCAGGTTTTCCTGATTTTTCGATCATGGAGGATATTGCTTTGTGTAAGCGGCTGCGTCGCTTTCATCGGCCATACAGTTCGCGGGCAAAAGTTACCACCAGCGCTCGTCGTTGGGAGCAAAATGGAGTTGCTGCTACGATCATTAAAATGTGGTACTTCCGTTTGGCTTATTTTTTCGGCATACCACCATCAAAGCTTAAGCAGCGTTATCATGATGTTCGCTGACATACCGTTATTGCTGTTCGCAAAAGCGCCAATTGCTGGCAAGGTCAAAACTCGCTTAATGACTAATTGCTCAGCTGAGCAAGCTGCTGAGATTGCCAAGCGGTTGATGCAGGCCTCAATACAACGAGCCTGTGAATTCTGGCCTGGAGACGTTTATTTGTCTGCTTGGTTGGACCTAGATCACCACTTTTTTAATCACATGTTGCAACGCTACCCAGTACGAATAACACAGCAATGCGAGGGTGATTTGGGCGAAAAAATGCGCCATGCGTTGGCCACGTTTGGTTATCCTGCGGCGATAATGGGCTGTGATGCGCCACATACTAAGGGTGCTACTTTGCAGCAAGCTTATCGCTTACTGCAACAGGGCGAGTCAGTAATCGGCCCATCCGAAGACGGCGGTTACTATTTCCTCGGGCTATGCCAAACCGCAGATCGACTGTTTATTGATAAACCTTGGGGTAGTGAATATGTGCTAGAGGAGACTTTGTCGAGCGCCGAAGATGAGGGGCTGACATTGAGCCAATTATCGGCATTAAATGATGTAGACGAGTGGCAAGATTTGCTCGAGTCATCACATCAATTGCCGGCCTTGGAGGAATACCTGCGCTCTGAGAACTTAGTATGAGGCCGTTGCCTCTGCTGCCAGCTAAGCTTTAAAACCCATACTTTTAAGTGCTAAGTCTAAGTTATGAGCCTAGCTAGTGGTGCCAATTAAGCTGGAATAAATGTTAGCGCTACGCCGTTATTGCAGTAACGCAAATTAGTCGGAGCTGGGCCGTCTTTAAATATATGACCTTGATGGCCACCGCAGCGCGAACAATGATACTCGGTGCGCGGCAATATGAGTTTGAAATCACGTTTGGTTGTGATGCGTCCTTCAATGGTGTCGAAGAAGCTCGGCCAGCCAGTGCCACTGTCAAATTTCTGCTCTGTTTTAAATAAGGCTAAGCCACAGCCGGCGCAGGCAAATTCTCCGTCGCGTTTTTCATCGTTTAGCGCACTGGTAAAAGGGCGTTCAGTGCCTTCTGACCGCAGCACATGATACGCTTCTTCACTTAAACGTTCACGCCACTCGGACTTACTCAATTCGAATGGCTCAATGGTGCTTGGGTTCGCTTCTAAATTAGGGATGTTTGTCATAGTGTTTTGCGTCGGATCGGTCTCTTGTGCTTTAAGCCAGCTGATACCCAGAGTACCAGCGGCAAAGCAAATCGCTGAAGCTGAAAGTAAAGTTCGTCTGTTCATAATCATATCGGTTCTAAGTATAACAAGCTATCCGTGAACGCCGCGCTATTCGTTGATGGTGTCGCTGAATAGAGCTTATATTCTACAACGTTCTTGATTTATAAGCCTTTTAGTTTACAAGGCTCTCGATTTATAGGCCTCTCGATTTATAGGCCTCTCGATTTATAGGCCTCTCGATTTATAGACCTTGGCGGTTGGCGTTAACTTGCAAACAATGTGGTATTCTTGTTAATTATATATCTACAATAATCTCGTTACATTTCCGTGCAAAGTACTCCTCTGTCATCGTTTCTCAGCCCCAAATATTGGCCTACTTGGTTTGCTTTGGGCTTTCTTCGAATAGTTAGCTTTCTGCCGCTGCCGGTAATCGCTGTTTTGGGTCAATTTGTCGGCTTACTATTTTATATTTTGGGCTTCTCAAGGCGACGAATAGCACTGCGAAATATCTCGGTTTGTTTTCCTGAGCTGCCAGCGCATGAGTGGCGAAAGATTAATCGGCAGCATTATCAAGTATTAGGCCAATCTCTGTTCGCAGTGCCGATGAACTGGTGGATATCTAAGAAGAGGTTTAATCGACTGGTGACAGTGCATGGTCGAGAGGGCTACGACGAGGCTCTAGCATCAGGCCGGAACATCATAATTTTGGCGCCACATTTTGCTGCAATTGATGTTGCGGGTCTGGCACTGGGACAAGAACGGCCAATGCTGAGTATGTATCAATACGCCAAAAACGGCTTGGTTGACGAGGTAGTTAAGCGAGGTCGCTTGCGCTTCGGTGGGGAGCTTGTGGAGCGCAAGGCCCCTATGCGAAATTTAATTCGGGCGATACGTAAGGGGCGGCCCTTTTACTATTTACCAGACCAAGATGCAGGAAAAAAAGGACTGTTCGTGCCGTTCTTTCATGAGATGGCGTCAACTTATTCGGTGCTCGGGAAATTCGCTGAGATGACCAATGCTTTAGTGATCCCTTGTCAAACTCGAATTAGGCCTTGGGGGCAGGGCTATGACGTTTTCTTAAGTCCTGCGCTTGATAACTTTCCGACGAGTGATGACCTGCAAGACACTACTCGAATGAACCAAGAAGTTGCGAATTTAATTAGACCCAACCCGGAGCAATATTTTTGGGTACATAAACGATTCAAGACTCGGCCTCCTGAGGATGCCGAAAAGAGTGTTAAATTTTATCAATAGACTTTAATTGCTCTATTAATTTTATAAGTCGTACGGTAATGTCGAAAGGGTCTGTATTGTAATGTTGGATGCAGCGACTTAAAGCTTGGGATTAGGAATTTAGTAAGTCGATACCAAGTTTCAGTTAGACAAACTTATTATCTGACCATAACCTCGAATTTTTTGGAGATGTACAATGAGCAAGCGTGAAGAATTGATTGCCAAATATGCTGGCGATTTAGAAAAAAAGTGCAACATGAAACCTGATATGAAATTATTGACAGCAGTCACCATTGGTTGCGGGCCGTCAATCTATAATGCTGATGCGTGTACTGTTTCAGCGGGTGACCCAAAGGAGCTTGACCGAGTAAAGAAGAACTTCTTAATCAAGAAGCTTGGCTTGAAAGACTCGCCAAAATTGGATGAGGGAATTCAAGAAGTGGTTAAGATTTATGGTAAATCTAACCGTAATAAATATCGTGCTGTTATGTACTATTTGTTGGTTAAGCATTTCCGCAAGGCGTCAGAATATAAGTAAATAAGCTGATGTTTTATAGCAATAAGGCCGTACTTTTCGGCCTTTTTTTGTGCCTGTCAACGCGGTTTTAAAGCGTCTCTAATCACGCCAGAATGTGGTTGTGAAAAGCACCAGTAAGGTGAACAACTCAAGTCGACCAAGTAGCATAGCGAACGATAGAATCCATTTCGCAGTATCATTAATCTCGGCATAGTTGTTTGCTACCTCCGCTAAGCCGGGGCCTAAGTTATTTAAGCATGCGGCCGCCGCTGAAAATGCTGTGATCCAGTCTAAACCGGCGGCGCTAAGGGCGAAGCCGGTAAAAGCAAAACAAAGAATATACATAGAAAAGAAGGCGGTCACGCCGCTAATGACTTTGTCGCTAATTACTTGGCCTCCGGTTTTTATCGATAACACCGCATTGGGGTGCACTAGTCGTACGATCTCCTTGCGCCCCTGTTTGTACATCAGTTGAATTCGCATGACCTTCATGCCGCCAGCGGTCGAGCCTGCACAGCCGCCCATAAAACTTAATAGGATTAATAACACCGGTAATGCGCCTGGCCACCAAGCAAAGCCGCTAGAGGTAAAGCCTGTCGTTGTGACTACCGAAATTAAATGGAACAAGCCTTGGCGAGCGGCTATAGCGTTGCTGCTATATAGGTCTTGAGACATCAGAGCAGCGATTACTATGATTGCCGCAAGCATCAAAATTAACAGAAAAAAACGGTATTCGCTGTCTCGAAGGTATGGCAGGATCGACTTATGGCGCCATGCTAAGAAATGTAGCGAGAAGTTTGCTGAGGCTATCAGCATGAAAAGCATAGCCACTGTCTCGATGGCAGCGCTGTCAAAGTAGCCGAGACTCGCATCGTGGGTTGAGAATCCGCCAATTGCTACTGTCGAGAAGGCGTGACATATGGCATCGAATAGACTCATGCCAGCGGCCCAATAAGCCAGCATACACATTATCGTTAAGCCTAAGTAGATGTACCAAAGCGCCTTTGCACTTTCAGTTATTCTCGGTGTTAGCTTACTGTCCTTCATCGGTCCAGGCGTTTCGGCGCGATACAGTTGCATGCCACCAATGCCGAGCATCGGCATGATCGCAACCGCCAACACCACGATTCCCATACCGCCTAGCCATTGCAATTGTTGGCGGTAGTAAAGCGTTGACTGCGGAAGCGTGTCAAGGTTGGTGAGAATAGTGCCGCCAGTGGTAGTGAGACCTGACATTGATTCAAAAAACGCATCGGTCACGCTTAAGGAATGATGACTCGAAAATAGAAACGGTAGAGCGCCAAAGGTCGCCAGCACAGTCCAAAAAAGAACCACAACTAAGAAACCGTCGCGGTATCGTAAATCACGCTTACTGCGCCTAACTGGAGCCCACATCATCAAACCGGTAAGCAGAGTGACCGAAAATGACACCATAAATGGAACGCTATTGCCATCGCGATAAATCAACGAGACCAGTAGCGGTGTTAGGTGCGTAACGCTAAAAATAATCAGCAGGACTCCTAGAATTTTTAGGACGGTTTGATATTGCATCTTTCGGCCCTTATGCTCCGTTTCTAATTGCTAGATAAATGTTGCTGAGACTTGGAACAAGGCCTCGACATCGGCGATGCACGATTTATCGTCCATAAAGACAATGACGTGATCTTCGGGTTCGATGATGGTGTTTTTATCAGGAATAATCACCTGCTTATCACGTACAATTGCACCAACACCGGTGCCTTCTGGAAATGGGAGTTGTCGAACTCCTTTACCAATTACCTTTGATGAGCTGGCATCGCCATGCGCAATCGCTTCAATGGCTTCGGCGCGACCACGCCTTAGCGAATGTACCGCGACTACATCACCGCGGCGAATATGCGCCAATACGCTACCTATAGTAGCAATTCTAGGAGAGATTATAACGTCGATATCTTTATGTTGTAAGTGCTCTACGTAGGCCGGTTTGTTGACCAATGCCATAACGCGCTTGGCGCCTAACTGTTTGGCCAAGTTAGCCGATAAAATATTAATTTCATCTTTTTCGGTAACGGCACAAAAGACGTCTGCGGCTTCGATATTTTCTTGCAGCAGCAGGCTCGCATCGGCCGCATCGCCATTGAGCACAATTGTGTTACCAACTGATTCTGCAATCTTCTCAGCTCTAGAGGCTTTAACTTCAATCAATTTGACGCTATACCCCTTGCGTTCCAATTGGCGTGCCAGATTTAAGCCTATGTTGCCGCCGCCAGCAATGAAAATACGTTTGGTTTTATCGCTCAGCCCACGCATCTCTCGCATAACTTTGCGGATGTGTTCACGTGCGGCAACGAAAAATACTTCGTCCTCTTCTCTAATAACTGTTTCAGACTTAGGTGTAATAACTTCACCGTCGCGGTAAATAGCCGCAACGCGTGTTTCGACTCCAGGCATATGATCCTTCAGTTCTTCGAGCGGACAGCCTATAAGGGCTCCCCCAGCAACGGCTTTGACACCGACTAATTGAACTAATCCATCGGCAAAGTCGAGTACTTGCAAAGCTCCAGGGAACTCGATTAAGCGAGTAATGTGGTCGCGAACTATTTTTTCAGGCGATATAACAACGTCGACATGGAAGCCTGATTCGTTGGTGAATAACTCAGGGTTGTTTAAATACTCATTTGAGCGCAGGCGCGCGATCTTAGTCGGGGTGGCGAAAAAAGCTTCAGCTATTTGGCAGGCAACTAAGTTAACTTGGTCGTTATTGGTAACGGCTAAAATCAGCGACGCGTCTTCGGCGCCCGCTGTTCGTAACACCGAAGGGTGAGCCGCACTGCCGATGACGGTGCGAATGTCGAGTCGATTCTGTAGCGCCTGCAAGGCATCACTATCGACGTCGACAACGGTAACATCGTTCTCTTCACCAACTAGTACCTCGGCAATTGATACACCGACTTGACTAGCACCTAAGATTAGAATTTTCATTATGCGTCTACTTTAATACTGACTTTAGCACTGATCTAAGACGTTATTTAGCGTCGCGAGCATTGATGTCGAGACTCTTGAGTTTTCGATATAAATGAGTTCGTTCGAGCCCTACTTTTTTAGCAAGCTGGCTCACATTGCCCTCGACCGTTGCGAGGTGATGGCTTAGGTAAGCGCGTTCAAATTCTTCTTTTGCTTTGCGCATATCACCGTCGAAATAGTCAGGTAATTGAGCTGTTTTTTGGCGCATATCAATGTCTCCGCCGAGCGCTGATTTTACGCTGGCAAGGCTGATAGCATCGCCATTATTCAAAACTAATAGGCGCTGAATTATGTTTTGCAGCTGGCGCACATTGCCAGGCCATTTATAGTCGATTAGTGCGCTCATTGCATCGCCGGTTACGGTTGGCACTTCTAACTGATTTTTGCTTGCGACATCTTCGATAAAAAGCTCGATTAACTCAGGCAAATCCTTGCTGCGTTGGCGAAGTGCAGGCACCTGAATTGGGATCACGTTTAGACGGTAGTATAGGTCTTCGCTGAAGTTGCCTTCGTTGACTGCTTTTTGCGGGTTACCGCTGGTAGTCACGATGACTCGAACGTCTAGTTCGATATATTCATTGCCCCCGAGACGCAAGAATTGACGTTCTTGCAGAGCACTCAAAAGCATATTTTGTGTTTCCATGTTCAGGCCGAGCACTTCATTAATGAATAAAGTGCCACCTTTGGCTTGTTCAAATCTACCGAGCACCACTTTGCCATCTGCTTCACTGCCGAACAATGCCTGTGCGACACCGTCGCTGGGCATTGCGGCCAAATTGAGTTCTACAAATGCGGCGTTCGAACGTGGGCTGTTCTCGTGTACTTTTTGTGCCACTAAATGTTTGCCAGAGCCTGACTCGCCAGTGATGAATACCCAACTGTCTGTGGGACCTAATAATTGAATATGACGCAGTAACTCGCGGCTCGAATCACTATTGGAAATCATCGGCGAGTTATACTTTAGGCGTGACTTCAGTTGTTTATTTTCTTCACGTAAAGAGGCGTTTTCTAAACCGCGCTCGACGCTAAGCAACAGCTTGCCGGTTGACAATGGCTTTTCGAGAAAGTCGTATGCGCCTAATTTTACCGCTTCAACCGCATTTTCTACCGTGCCGTGCCCTGAGATCATGACTACTGGAGTGTCGCCTAGTATTTGGTTTTCTACCCAGTCTTTAAGTACCGAAATGCCATCTTCTTTGGGCATCCAAATGTCGAGTAATACTAGATTGGGCTGGTCCTCTCTAAAACGTATGCGCGCTTGGTCGGCGTTTTCGGCGACGCTGACGTTGTAGCCTTCGTCTTGTAGTATGTCTTGTAGGATATTGCGAATATCCGGTTCGTCATCGACCACTAATATATGTTGACGGTCTCTATTCATCGAACTATTCACGGAGTTAAGAAAGAAGGTTTTTGGTTGAATTTAGACATTTATCGACGCGGCAAAGTTGTTAAATACCAACGCTGTTAAACACCTAGAATGATAACTTTATTTTTCTAGCAAGCCATTAGTTAATCGGTTGTTTGGGCTGGGTTGATGTCGATTGAATGTAAACTATTTTGGCGGCGATTGCCACGGTAGGTTTTCATTGCATTTATTGGCAGTCTTAAGTGCATTGCTGTGCCGCCGTTACTGCCTTGGCGAGCCCAAACTGAACCGCTGTGTTCCTCGACGATGCGTTTCACAATCGCCAAACCCAAACCCGACCCTTTTGCCTTGGAGCTAACATACGGGTCGAATAATGATTCGCGAATGTCTTCAGGAATACCGGAGCCATTATCCTCGACTAACAAATCAATATATTCGCCGGTGACTTTTGCCGCCATCTGGGTCGAAATTGTGATCATTGGTTGCGCTGTTTTTTCCAGCGCGTGGCTAGCGTTAATGACCAAGTTGTTGAGCACTTGACGTAAGGCTGACGCATTGGCTTTAATCTTTGTTACGTTGTCGTCAAGTTCAAGTTTTATCTCAATCTGGTGAAGATGTGAGCTATGCAGCTCGAGCACATCGCGCACTAGCTGATTTATGTTGAGCGGGGCTAATTTTGCTCTTACCGGTTGCGCATAGCTTGAGAATGCGTTGACCATTTCTTTCATTGACTCTACTTGCTGGACGATGGTGCGAGTGCTGCGCTCTAAAGTTTCTTGTAGTTCGCCGTCTACATGGTCATACAATTTGAGTTTTATACGTTCGGCCGAGAGTTGGATAGGAGTCAGTGGGTTTTTAATTTCGTGCGCAAGCCGTCGAGCCACTTCGCCCCAAGCGGCATCTCGTTGTGCTTGAATCAGGTTGGTAACGTCATCGAACACGATTACGTAGTTCTCAATCGGCTTAATTACTTGAGCGTTAACCTCGAATAGGTCGTTATTTAGGCGCAATACGGTGCCACGAATTATTAACATTTGCCGACCATGTGTACCCAGCAGGGTCAGCTCGTCTTGCCAGTTATTTTGTTTCGACTTAATACCGGCGTTAATCAGTTCAAAAAACTGTTTAGCGTGATGCTCTGGTTGGCATAGTTGCTCGGCGGTTTTACTTAAAAGTGTGTCCTGTTCCAAACCCAGTATTTCGCTTGCGGCGCTATTGCAAATTTGTAGTCGCGACTCCCCGTCGAAAGAAAAAACACCCGATGACAAGTTTGTCAGCACCGCTTCTAGATACCCTTTCTGCTGCTCGGTTTCAGTTTGACTCGCTAAAGCAATTTGCTGAGCCTCGCTGATTTTGCTACTCATATTGTTGAAAGACTTGGTTAAAATTCCAAGTTCATCGGAGCTGGTAACAGGGAGATGAGAGCCGTAGTTACCCTCAGCGATCTTCTGAGTACCAGAGGCTAGATTCGAGATTGGAGCAACCAATCTACGCGACAAATATACCGCGGTTAGAATTGAAAACAGTAAGCTGGCGAGCGAGATAAGGCTCAAGGTTACAATTAAGCTGAATTTTAACGGGCCGCGAGCAAACACCATTTGTGCGTATTGATTACTTACTGTTTCTACACTGCTGGCCAAGGTCGCGTATCGTAGAGGCAGTAGTTTTATCGCCTGCACGCCATAAAACTGACGGCCTAGTTGGTTGCCTGCTATCGGCGCGACTACACGAAATTGCTGCATGGTCGGTGAGATAGGCTCAAGCTGAGTGTAGGTTTGATTTAACCTTAATTCAGAGAAAATCTCGGCACTGAGGGGGCTCGGTAGGATATTGGCCTGATCGTTGCTTGAAAAGGCCAGTACTCGACCCTCATCGGTATAAAGTGACAGTTCAGTTAAGCCGTTGATCGCGCGTAGCTCGCGAATTATAGCCAACAGTTCATTGGCTGGCTCACTTTGGTTTTGCCGTATGCTAACAACGATTCGTTCAACATCACTGATTACTTCTTCTTTAATGCCTTCAAGCGCTGACTGACTTAGCAATAAAGAATCTTTAACGGTTTGCTCGATACGAACATCAAACCAACTATCCACGCCTTTATTAAGAAACTGTATAGAGAAAAAATAGATTAGTGAAAATGGGATCATCGTTAGAAAGAAGAAGATCACCACCATTTTTGCGGTTAGTATCGAACCGATTTCGTTGCGTCTATATTGGCTTAGCAGCGTGTAGCCATTACTAGCTAAAAAGAATACGAGTGTGGCAATACCAAGGCTGCCGATAATCGTGATCCAAAACTGCAATTCGCCTGAGGCGTCATCGCTAAGTGACCTTACAATAAGGTAGCTCAAGGCGAACAATAAGCCAGTGCAAACCGTAATTACCGGAAGTGGCGATGATATTTTTTTTACAATTGATCTGATTGCCATGACGTCCAGCCAGAGTCTAGGTCCCAGTCGCTCGCAATAAATGCGGTTAAGCGCATGGGGCCGGGGAGTTTAGTTTTACTCAAGCGTAATCTCATCTTGTGTTCAGATGGTAAATGATGCTGATGTGCTTGATGCTTAGCGATGTAATTAGAAAAAGAGCTCAGTGATGCTCGGCTAATATAGGTCATGGTTTCGCGCGTCGAGCTAAAGATGCGTGGCCCAACCTTGTTGCTCTCATAGACTAAATAGCGGTTCGATAGGGTATGACGTGTTACCTCAAACTCGTGAACGGCGAATTCGGTATGCCAGTTAAAGAAGATAAAGTGTTTAGCGTGTGCGTACTGGTTTTCAAACGTGAGTGTAACGCCGCTATCGATGGCTGCTTGCACATCATCGGATAATTCTATTTTCAAACCGCGGCTGTCGTAACGAATACTTTGCGCCTTAGCCACTCCAATGCTATGAATTAATATTGCACTCAGCATCAACAAAACTACCAGTATTCTGGACATAGCAGTGGGTTGTCTGGTGGCCGTCAACATAATTTCAATCTTGCGTGCACACGTTTATGCGGTTAAGTCGTTTACTGTTTTTGTAATAGGCAATAGTAAAACCCGTCCATATTATGCAGTCCCGGCAGTGTTTGCACTCCATGATCTAGAGTAAGCGCATTGGGGTGCGGTACATCGATTAGCATAGCACCGTTTGTTCGCACTATAAACTTAGCGATTTGCTGCTGGTTTTCTCTAGGCAATACCGAGCATGTCATGTAAAGCATGATACCGCCAGGTTTAAGATGTAACCAAAGGTTATCAAGTAATCCTGTTTGAGTTTTTTCAAGTGCGTCAATGTCGCTAGGGCGTCGATGATGCTTTATATCTGGATGGCGGCGAATCACCCCTAGGCCACTGCAAGGAGCATCGATCAAAATACGATCATAGCCGCTTTTCGGCAGCGGCCAGCTTGGTTCTAAGCTGGCGTCAGCGGTGAATATATCGGCATTCAAGTCGAGACGATCAAGTGTTGAATGAAGCTGATGGCAGCGACGTTCTGAAATATCCAACGCGTGCATTTCGATGTTATTGTCACAGCGTTCAAGTATATGTGCGGTTTTCCCTCCCGGTGCGGCGCAAGCATCTAATACCGACATGCCGGTTTTGACATCAAGCAGGTCGGCGCTAATTTGCGCAGCGGTATCTTGAACTGAACATGAACCCTGCTCAAAGCCTGGCAGCGCGGTGACTGCACAAGGGGAGTTTAAAATTATGCCATCAGGCGTATTTTTATCGGCCTTTGCATCTATGTCTGCGTTGGCAAGAACGACAAGATACTCATCACGGGTGTTTTGCCGACGATTAACCCTTAGGCACATTGGTGGGCGTTGGTTATTGGCGGTAAGAATAAGGCCTACGTACTCTGGCCAGGCTTTTCTAATCGCTTGGTTGATCCATTCTGGATGGCTTAATAGATCGATATTCTCGTCAACCTCACTTGGCGCACGCAAATAGTTACGTAAGCAGCCATTGATTACATTTTTAGCCCATTGTTTATCGAGTTGCTTACAGGCAGAGACTGTCTCAGCAACCCCCGCATGTTCGGCTGTGTCAAGGTGGCGCAACTGATACAAACCGACCAATAGCACGAAATGGACCACTCGGTCTTTATTGCGAATTGGTGAACGCAGCAATGTTGCAGCGACGGCATCGAGCTCGCCATACCAACGGCATACCCCGTAAACCAACTCTTGAATGAAGCCTCGGTCTTGTGGCGAATATGTGTTGTTTTCAAAAAAACCAGAAACCGTTGTATCCAGCGACTGGCCTTTGTCAATGATTTGCCAGCTTAACTTGGCCGCCGCTGCGCGTGAATTAAGATGCTTAGCCATTTCCATTTTCTCCTTTATCTATAGCTAAGCTATCGCCAACAGACAGGCTATAGCCATTGCGAAAATCTGAGTAATGCATCGGTTTGCTGCCATCGCGTTGCAGCTTCTCTATGCGCAAAATACCTTCAGCGCAGGCTACATCAACGCCTAAGTCGCTACAGGCCACGATTGTTCCAGGGGGCGCTGACGGCTGCTCACTTAGCACGCTGGCCTGCCATATCCTCAGTCTGGTTTGATTGTGCCTAGTCTGGCTGACTGGCCACGGGATAAATGCCCTTAGTTGCTGGTGCAGATAGTACACAGGCATATTCCAGACGATCTCGGCCTCAGCTTTGCCTATTTTCTTTGCATAGCTTGATTGCGAATCATCTTGGGGGGTTGGCTCTATAGTTGGGTTAACCTCGAGTACGGAGAGGGTTTCGCAAATACCTTTCGCGCCCAATGCAGATAAGCTGTCATGCAGGCTTTGGCTGGTATCTGACGTATTGATGGCAATCGTGAGCGTATTGAAAACCGGCCCAGTATCAAGGCCCAATTCCATGCGCATGATGCTTACTCCCGTTTGGCTGTCGCCCGCCTCGATGGCTCGCTGGATTGGTGCAGCGCCGCGCCAACGAGGCAGTAGTGACGCATGGATGTTGAGGCAACCGAGCGGCGGAATATCCAAGATCGATTGTGGCAGCAGCATGCCGTAGGCGACGACAACCATAATGTCGGCATTTAAGCCTTGTATCAATTCGACCTGGTTTTTTAAGCTGGTCGGTTGAAAGACTGGCGCGCCGATTTCTAAGGCAAATTGCTTGACCGGAGGTGCCGTGAGCTTTTTACCCCGACCTGATTTTCTGTCCGGCTGAGTGAGGACCGCGACGATTTCGTGTTCTCTTGACAGCGCTTTGAGAGCGGCTACAGCAAAATCCGGGGTGCCGGCAAAAATAATTTTCATTAATGTAGATCTACTCTTTTAGTCCAGTTTATGCTGAGGTTTCTTAGCGTTTGATCAGCACTAATCATTGCTGCGAGCACGCTTAACCATCTTCTTCTTGATACGATCCTGCTTTAGGCGCGACAAGTAGTCGACGAATACTTTGCCGGCTAGGTGATCCATTTCATGTTGAATGCATACGGCTAATAGGCCTTCGGCCTCAAGTTGATAAATTTCGCCTTGTTCATCCAAGGCTGTGATGTTGATACTCTCGGCTCGTTTTACCGGTGCATAGTACTCTGGAACTGATAGACAGCCTTCGTCATACTCTTGCTCCCCCTCTTGTTCGATAATCGTTGGGTTAATAAGGACTCTTGGTTGATTACGCTCCTCAGAAAGGTCCATAACAATAACTTGCTTATGCACATCGACCTGAGTCGCCGCTAGGCCGATGCCATTAGCGTCATACATGGTCTCGGTCATGTCTTTGACCAGCTGGCGAATTGAATCGTCAACGACATCAACTGGTTTTGCCACGGTTCTAAGGCGCTGGTCGGGGTAAACTAAGATTTCTAAAATGGCCATTCGAGGGCTCACAATACCTGGGTTTGTATCACTAATACTTAATTTTGCTTCCAGTTTAGGGCTAAAATAACGTAAACTGTATTCTACAATGTTCGCGTAACATACTAAATAAGCTATACTATTTACGTTTCAGACTTGCTTAGACGCTTATTTGAGAACTAAGCTATAGACACTATATCTAGTTATCATGAGTGCTTTATCTAGTGATTTTCTGGTAGCAAGAGCTAACTAGAACCTAGTTAGAACCTAGTTAGAACAAAAGTTGAGTGAAATAGTTAATATAAGAATTAATGAAATAGTTAATTTGAGTTTAAACAAAGGGCATGTAATGCGTTGTGCCGTTCGATTGTAGGTATTATGCTCGAATCGTAGGCTACATGCCACGAAAACCAAAAGTGTGAAGCTTGTTTTAGTCTAATTTATAGTTAATGCAGTATTTGTCACGATAGCTATAATTGAATTTGAAATTTAAGTAAGCAAATGCAGCCTAACCAGCTAAGCCTATACCGCTAGGCAAAAAATAATGATAATAATTAAAGCAAATATCAAGAAATCGAAACCTCAAGGAACGCCTATGGCTGAACGCAATAGGCTTTGCCAGATTGTTAAACGTGCGACTCGCCGCTCCTTACAGGCGGTTTTTGCATTGGCGTTGACTATAAGTGTTGGGGTAAACAGTAATGCCGCAACTGATTCTTTGCTGGCCGATTCATACCCTGATCGTTACACCGTCGTAACAGGCGATACACTTTGGGGTATTTCAGCAAAATTCATGCGTGACCCATGGCGCTGGCCTGAAGTCTGGCAAGGTAATCCTCAAGTCGAAAACCCTGATTTAATTTATCCAGGTGACGTATTAGTTTTAACCTTCGTGGACGGTCGTCCGGTACTTAAATCGCTACGTCGCGAAACAGTTAAGTTGTCGCCGTCACCGCGAGTCACGCGTTACGACGAGGCCATTCCATTGGTCGACCCGGCGGCCATCGGGCCGTACATTAATTCACCGTTAGTCACTGATGCTAATGAAATGAAAACGGCTCCGTATGTTGTAGATGGGTATAACAATCGCCTGATACTGGGTAAATATGATCAATTTTACGCGCGCGGAATTCAAGACCAATCGATCCAGAAATTTCGTGTGTTTAAGCCTGGACGTCATTTTGTTGACCCCGTCAGCGGTGAAAGCTTGGGTTGGGAGGCGGTTCATTTAGGCGACGCAAACTTGCTTAAAGAAGGCGATCCAGCTCGGTTAACTATTACCTCAAGTTTTGAAGATATCAATATTAGAGACCGTTTGAGGCCGATTCTCGTAGAGCAAGCCCTACCATTCTTCACTCCTAGAGCGCCACAGAATGATAAGGTTCGCGGCGTTATCTTGGATGCCCCGAATAAGGCGACTGAGCTTGGGCCATTATCTATCGTAGCGATTAATTTAGGCGAACGAGAGAATATCCGATCTGGGGATGTGCTGAGAGTTCGAAGTCAGAAAATACCAAAGAAAGACCCGTTTACCGGTGAGAAATATTTCATACCGGAAGAAAATATCGGTCTTGCCTTGGTGTTTAGAACGTTTGAAAAGGTTAGCTACGCGATAATCACCGACTCGAACCGTCAGGTGACGCCGGGTGACGCTGTGATGAGCCCGAACGCAGAGTAAGTATTCAGCCTGACGTGCATGGCGCTTCAGGCTGATTTATAGTTTATGGATTTATACTTTATAGATTTATAGTTTATGGATTTATAATGTGAGACCCCAGTATGTGAATTTATATTGCGGCGCTAAATTGACTTAGCGCCCATTTTGTTATGACCACGGAGGGTCATTGATATGCAACAGGATTGTTTTTTTAATGCGCAGCAAAATACTCAGGATACCAAACAGGAGGAGTCGGATGAATCGGCCAATATTTGGTGGTGTCGGCTTATTCGTGATCGCCGATGGAGTACGGCACAAAAGCGGCAACTAATTGTCTATTTCAACGGTCCTGAGCTAGCGTTAGCTGCGCCTGAGGAGCAGGTTCGAACAATTGTTTCTGGTCGCCAACGCAGCTCGATATCAGAAGTGGAAAAGCCGATGCTTGAAGCAGACCTTGACTGGCTTAAACAAGATTCGCATCATTTAATTCCCATAAGCGATCAGCGCTATCCAGCCATGTTGCGGCAGCTACCGGACCCGCCGCTGGCGTTATTTGCTATCGGTGACATTGCACTGCTACATGAGCCTCAGGTTGCGATTGTAGGCTCACGCAGGCCTACACCGATTGGCGACAAGATTACGCGCGTTATCAGTCATGATCTGGCTAGCTTAGGCGTGGTAGTGACTAGCGGCATGGCGCTCGGCGTTGATGGCATCGCGCACCAAGCGGCATTAGGCGCAGGCGGTTCTAGTATTGCTGTTTTGGGCAATGGCTTAGATACTATCTACCCATCGCGGCATAGGGCCTTGTTTGAGCAGCTCTCTGCCCAAGGCCTATTGGTGTCTGAGTACCCACTCGGAGTTAAGCCAGCTCGACATACATTTCCACAGCGAAACCGTATCGTTAGTGGCCTATCTTATGGTGTGGTTATTGTTGAAGCGGCCGAGCGAAGCGGCACCTTGATCACTGCGCGCCTGGCGATGGAGCAAAATAGAGATGTTATGGTTGTGCCTGGCTCAGCGCTGAGTTCACAATATCGTGGCTCTCACCAATTAATTAAGCAGGGGGCTGCGTTGGCGAGTTCGAGCGATGATGTGCTTCACTGTCTATCTGAGCCGCTCTTTCGGTTCTTGAAAGGCGCCAACGGCAATGATGAGCCACGGTTAAAGCCGGTTGAGGACTTAGTCAAGGAGAACCCCTTGTTGCAATATATTTCGGCCGAATCAACCTCGGTAAACGATATAATTTTAGGCAGTCAATTGACCTCGGCCGAAGTTTCATCCATGCTGCTAGAGCTGGAGCTCATAGGGGCTGTGGCAATTGCCAATGATGGTGGTTACGTAAATTTATCCTGAATCGGCCGTTAACCGGTCAGGCTTGAGAGACTAAAATGAAAGAAGATATGCTTGAAGTACTCATTTACCTCTTTGAAAATTACATCATTGACGGTGGCTCATTTGAACCCGGACAAGACGAGTTGGCCAAAGAGTTAGTGAGTGCCGGTTTTCCGGATGGCGAGGTTAGCAAAGCATTCGTTTGGCTTGAGGGTCTATTGGATTTTTGCGAACGCGATCAAAGTGAGCTTACATGGCAGTCTCAGGCGACTAGTTCCATTCGGTTTTATACTTCCGCCGAAGCCGCTCGCTTGAAATCTGCAGGGCAGTCATTATTAATACGACTGGTGAACGCCGGGTTGCTCGACCAACTTTCTCGAGAGACCGTAATTGACCGAGTCATGGCCCTAGAGTCTAGGGAAGTCACCTTTGACCATATAAAATGGGTAGTGTTAATGGTGCTAAGTAATCGGCCCGGTTTTGCCGAAATCGCCGAATGGGCTGAAATGGTCGTCAGCGAGGAATTATTACCCGCAATACACTAAGCCTTGTTTGTCCGCAGCTTATTGTGGATACTCAGCACACACTTCATGTTAACTTTGTTTGCTTGCCAGTCGCTCTCAGGCTTTGATGAACCATGATTAAGCAATTAAGCAATTAAGAAATAGAGTTAAGCAATAAAAAATGGGTAAGTCTTTAGTCATAGTCGAGTCGCCAGCAAAGGCGAAGACGATCAACAAATATCTCGGCGACGACTACATTGTTAAATCCAGCGTTGGTCATATTCGGGATTTGCCTACCAGTGGTGGCGATAGAAAGCCTGTTGATGCCAAAGAGCGTGCGCGCCAGTCTGCCATCACACGTAAATTGTCTCCCGAAGCAAAAATCATTCATCGTCAGAAAAAGAGCAAAATTCAACTGATTAATAGAATGGGCATTAATCCAGAAAAAAACTGGGAAGCGCGTTATGAAATTTTGCCAGGCAAAGAAAAGGTGGTTGATGAGCTGGTAAGGCTAGCCAAAGACGCCGACATCATCTACCTCGCGACGGATATGGACAGAGAGGGTGAGGCAATAGCCTGGCACCTTCAAGAGGCGATCGGTGGCGACGCATCACGATATCGTAGAGTGGTGTTTAACGAAATTACTGAAACCGCTATTCATGCGGCGTTTGAAAATCCTGGCCCGGTAGACATGGCTCGAGTTCAAGCTCAGCAAGCGCGACGATTCTTGGACCGTGTTGTCGGCTACATGGTGTCGCCGCTATTGTGGGCTAAGATTGCACGAGGCTTATCGGCTGGCCGCGTACAGTCGGTTGCCCTGAGGCTAGTGGTCGAACGCGAGCGTGAAATTCGAGCCTTTATCCCAGAAGAATATTGGGATCTATTTGCTGATTTAAAAACCAAGGCAAAAGATGCAATTAATTTTGAAGTTCGCAAATTTAAGGGCGAGAACTTTAAACCTGTCACAAAAGAAGAGACCGATATTGCGGTCGCGTACCTTGATTCGGCCGACTACAAAATTGCTGAAATTAATGAGCGGCCGACCTCTACTAAGCCGACAGCTCCATATATAACCTCAACTTTGCAGCAAGCAGCGAGTACGCGCTTAGGCTTTGGTGTTAAGAAAACGATGATGTTAGCTCAGCGACTCTATGAGGCGGGCTATATTACCTATATGCGTACTGACTCAACCAACTTGAGTAAAGGTGCTGTTGCGGATTGTCGAGCTTTTGTGGATAACGAATACGGTAAAAAATATTTACCCAGTTCGCCGCTATCCTATTCAAGTAAAGATGGTGCTCAAGAGGCGCATGAAGCGATTCGCCCATCCGATGTTAACGTTAAGCCAACGCAAATCAGCGGTGTTGACCGTGATGCCGAGCGCCTATATACCTTGATTTGGCGGCAATTCGTGGCTTGCCAGATGGTGCCAGCTAAATTTTTGAGTACCAGCGTGGTGATTCATGCTGGTGACTACGAATTGCGCACCCGTGGACGAGTAATTGTGTTTGACGGTTATCAACGCGTTCAGCCGGTGCTAGCCAAAAAAGACGATGATGGTGTTTTGCCTGCTATGACTGTCGGAGAAGTGCTGAATTTAGAAGCGCTAATCCCGACACAACACTTCACCAAGCCGCCGGCTAGATACACTGAAGCTAGTTTGGTTAAAGAGCTAGAGAAGCGGGGAATCGGCCGACCATCGACCTATGCTGCGATTATCTCCACGATCCAAGATCGAGGCTATGTACAGGTAGAGAAGCGTCGTTTTTATGCACAAAAAATGGGTGATATCGTTACCGAGCGCCTGGTTGAAAGTTTTTCAGACCTTATGGATTATAGCTTTACCGCTACCATGGAAGATCGCTTAGACGACGTCGCCAAAGGGCGTATGCAATGGCGTGAGTTATTGGATAGTTTTTACGCTGATTTCTCAGAGACTCTGTTAAAGGCGCAGAATGACGACGACGGCGGAATGCGGCTCAATAATCCGACCGAAACCGACATAGAATGTAACACCTGCGGACGCCCGATGCAGATACGCACAGGCTCTACCGGAGTTTTCTTAGGTTGCTCTGGTTACTCCTTGCCACCTAAAGAACGATGCAAGTCGACTATGAATTTGGTGCCCGGTGATGAGGCCGTTAACGTTGATGAAGACGACGAGGCCGAAGCTAAGTTACTGATTAGTAAACATCATTGCAGTGTCTGCAACACCGCAATGGACAGTTACCTGCTAGACGAAACACGTAAGTTACATATTTGTGGTAATAATCCCGATTGTTCCGGTTTCGAAGTCGAGATGGGGTCGTATAAGATTAAGGGTTATGAAGGCCCCGTGCTTGATTGCGATAAGTGCGGGAGCGAAATGCAGCTAAAGAATGGCCGCTTCGGCAAGTACTTTGGCTGCACTAATGAAGAATGTAAGAATACTCGTAAGCTTTTGCGCAATGGCGAGGCGGCCCCTCCGAAGATGGATCCGGTGCAGATGCCTGAGCTTCGGTGTGTCAAAGTTGACGACCATTATGTGCTGCGTGATGGTGCGTCTGGCATGTTTTTAGCTGCCAGCGGCTTTCCTAAAAACCGCGAGACGCGAGCGCCTCTATTGGCTGAAATATTGCCGCACAAAGATGAGATTGATAGTAAGTACGATTTCTTATTCGATGCGCCAGTGGCGGATGACGATGGTTTGCCAACGATTATTCGCTATAGTCGCAAGACTAAAGAGATATACGTACAGTCAGAAGAAGATGGCAAAGCAACGGGATGGAAGGCGTTTTATGAGGGTGGTAAGTGGGTTGTTACGGGCACTAAAACAGTAAAGAAAAAAGCAAAAAAGAAAGTAGCTAAGAAAACGACTAAGAAAACGACTAAGAAAAAGGCCACTACGAAAAAGGCCACTACGAAAAAGGCCACTAAGAAAAAAGTCTCTAAAAAGAAAGCCTGAAAAAAAACAGCATCTTAAAGTTGCTTGAGGCGTAAGGTGGCTAGTTTCGAGTTCAAGTGAGACATCAAAATTGGTGTCTCACTTAAATTACTTGAGGACTCTTATTAAGTTGAGGACTCTTATTAAGTTGAGGACTCTTATTAAGTTGAGGACTCTTATTAAGTTGAGGACTCACTTAAACAGTTAGAACAATCCTTCAGTATCCTCTTGATCCTCAATTATTCGGTCCTGTTGCCTAAACTCAGTAGGTGCTTGCTCTGCATCATTATTCTCTTCATCTAGAATGCCTTCAAGGTAGCCTTCAACGGTCTCCGCACCGTCTAACTCTGCGACGTCGGTATCTAGCTCGATCAATGATTCGGCGTAAAGATTTTGTAATAGTGCGTGCTCGGGGGTAAGTTCTTCGATCTTGAAGTATTCTTGAATTGCGTTGGGGTCAAGCTCGTCGGTTCGCCGGCCGGTATCGCGATTAATAAAACCCGACTCAATATACTCGGGCAGCTCTGCTGAATCTTCGGGCACTCCATTAAGCCCAGTGCGCATGTAGTCTACCCAAATTGGTAGCGCGGTTAAACTGCCAGATTCGCCACGCCCCATGGTCGAGGGGTTATCAAAACCAACCCAAATAGTGGTGGCGACCTGGGAATTAAAACCGGTGAACCAGGCATCTATATAGTCATTGGTCGTGCCAGTTTTGCCAGCAAGATCTTGCCGGTTCAATGTTAGTGCTTTCCTCGCGGTACCGCGTCGGATAACGTCTCTCATCATGCTAACGGTAAGAAAATTATTTGCGTGTGACATAACGCGCGGTGCCTCGTAGAACCGAAAAACGCTTAGGTCAATTGGCTCTTGCTGCTGTTCAGAAGCCATAGCCTGCTCGCTTGCAGCCTCTATCTCCTCGGCATCGTCAGGCTCTTCTGAGGCGGGCTCAGTATTGAGCTCTACTAGGTCGTCGGGCTTGGGCAAGTACTCGGCATAGCATTGGTCGCATGGTTTGGGTGTCGGTGCTACAAAAATGGGTTTGCCCTCGCGATCCGTGATTCGCTCTATAAAGTAGGGTTTGACTTTATAGCCGCCATTGGCGAGGACACTGTAGGCGCTGAGCATTTCAATTGGTTTTACCCCTCCCGAGCCAAGCGCCATAGTCAGCGATGCAGAAAAGCGATTCATATCGATGCCGAAGCGCTCCAAGTATTGCCGAGCATAGGGAATGCCAATCGCTCTCAAAATTCGAATCGATACAAGGTTCATTGATTTGCTAAGCGCTTCGCGTATTCGCGTCGGTCCATAGAACTTGCCACTGTAATTTTCCGGTCTCCACAGTGTGCCGTGGGAGGCGTCTCTAATGACAATTGAGCTGCCGCTAATTAAGCTGGCTGGAGTGAAACCTTGATCGAGTGACGCCGAATAGATGAACGGCTTGATGTTCGAGCCCGGCTGGCGTATCGATTGCGTGGCTCGATTATATTTGTTCAAAAAGAAGTCGTAGCCGCCGACTAGCGCAAGAATTCTGCCCGATTTTGGTTCTAGTGAGATCAGCGCGCCGCTTACATTTGGTATCTGTGAAAGTTTCCAGCCTATTGCTGGCGGCAATGTGTTATCGGTAACTGTTTGCGCTGCAGCAGTATCCGGCTCGCTTTCTTGCGGTTGAATATAAACCACATCGCCCGCGGTCATTAGCTCAGACATGTTGCGCGGACGATCTCCAACTAAGTTTGCAGTTTTGTGTCGCTTTGCCCATTTCGAGGTCGATAGCTCGATATTTACTATGCCAAAGTCGCGAGTCCATAGTTGAGCGCTTTGGTCGGCAATCTCCAATGCGATTGCAGGAATCTGCTCTTGGCTACTCGGGTAGGGTTGCAGTGCTGCTTCATAATAACTGTCTAAATAGCCGCTGTAGACGTTAGTTGGGTCCTGCCTGGCCACCGACTCGGCTTGCTCCTCGATCGATTCTAGGTTGACTTTGCCAATCACGCCGCGAAAGCCGTGGCGTCTATCGTATGCCTGCAATCCTCGTCTTAATGAAGCGGCAGCGGCGATTTGTTGTTTTGATAAGATTGTTGTATAGACATTTAAGCCTTGCCAGTAGGCGTCTTCGCCATATTGCTCAGTAAGCTGCGCGCGCACCATTTCGGCTATATGTGGAGCCACTAAGTCAGTTTGACGGCCGTGCCGCTCTGCTGTGATAGCCTCGGCCAGCGAGATCTGGTAATCATCCAGGTTGATCTTACCCAGCTCATGTAAGCGCCCAAGCACATAGTTTCGACGGATCAGCGCTCGCTCAGGGTTACGCAATGGGTTGAACGTCGAAGGCGCCTTTGGTAGGCCTGCCAGCATGGCTATTTCCGCAGTACTCAGCTCATTTAGTTCCTTTTCGTAGTAAACCTCTGCTGCGGCGGCAAAACCATAGGCCCTATTGCCGAGGAAAATCTTATTCAAATACAGTGACAAAATCTCTTCCTTCGACAGAATTTGTTCGAGTCGAAAGGAGAGCAGTACCTCTTTTAATTTGCGCTCATAGGTCTTGTCACGGCTTAAGAAAAAATTGCGCGCGACCTGCATGGTGATCGTGCTCGCGCCTTGTCCCGAGCTACCGGATTGAAAGTTTGATAATGCCGCACGAAATAAACCTTTGAAGTCGACGCCACCGTGTTCAAAGAAACCGTCGTCTTCGCTTGCAAGTACCGCATCTATTAGTTTTTGCGGCGTATCTGGATAGGAAATTGGCTTGCGACGCTCATTGCCAAACTCAGATATTAGAAGCTGATCAGCCGAATATACACGCAGCGGAACTTTGAGTTCAATGCCTTTTATACTTTGCGCATTGGGCAGCTCATGACTAAATTGAACTATTAGAAACCCGGCGATGACAAACCCGAGCATAAACGCGCCGCTGACCCATATGGTGAGCGATAATAGCAGTTGCGATTTTTTCAAAATGCTAGATTCTTATTAGTTAGCCAAAAACGATAATATATGAAATGTTAGATTTCCTAAATAGAAATGTGGCATTATTGCTCTGGGTTGGTTAGACTTTAAGGTAAGTAATTACAATAATGATATAAATAGCGGTTTTTATGGAGGTTTCTTGAAACTGTTTACCAAAAAATCTAAGGCAGTCATCGGCATAGATATCGGAACTCATTCGATAAAATTAGTCGAGCTTGCTGGTACCAAAGCGAGTCCCCGAGTTGTTGCATGGGCAGTTGTCCCATTGCCTGCCGGAGCCTTTTCTGAAAATGCAATCGCCAATGCTGAATTGGTGGCTGATGCGCTTAATGAAGCGATGATCAAGTCTGGTGCCAAAGGCGATATAGCCGCGGTGGCGGTCTCGTCGAGTCATGCCATCACCAAAGTGCTCGGCATGCCAGCTGATATCGGAGAGCTTGAGCTTGAAGAGCAGATTAGCATTGAGGCTCTGCATTTCATTCCGTATCCAATCGACGAAGTTAATTTAGACTTCGAGATTATTGGCAAATCTGAAGGCAATGACGAAGAGAACGACGTATTACTCGTCGCCTGCCGTAGGAGTATCGTTGATGATTATATTGATTTGGTTGAGAGCTCGTCGTTAGAACTCAGCTATGTCGATATTGACACTTACGCGCTTGAGCGCGTATATCGTTCGCAGAATTCTTTAGGTGCCCAATCTGATCAGCCTGTCGCAGTGTTTGACATCGGCTCATCTAGTAGTCATCTAATGGTGATGGACGGCAGCCGGGTGTTATATTCGCGACATCAGAACTTTGGTTCGACTCAACTGATAAAGTTGATCCGCAAGGAATACGGTGTTTCAGCCGACGAAGCCGAAGAGATTCTTTGCTCGGCTCAACCGCCGGGTGATTTCCTTACTACTGTTCAAGAACCTTTTGTTGAGATGTTGCGACAAGAAGTAAGTCGAGCACTGCAATTTTTCTATTCATCTAGCTCCTACTCTAACATTGACAGTGTGGTTCTATCTGGTGCTTGCTGTGCACTGGTTGGTTTAGCCGGTGACCTAGAAGTTAAATTACGCACAAAAGTGTCGGTACTTAATCCTATCGCTGGTGCAAATGTTCAATCTCGAAGAGATATGATCGCACCGTCGGCCCCAGCACTTTCAGTCGCGTATGGGCTTTCTTTAAGAGGGCTTAGCTAATGGCAAATATAAATCTACTGCCTTGGCGTGAGGAGCAACGACGCGAGCGCAATAAAATGACCATGGTTATTTGTGGTGCAATGTGGGGCGTGGCGTGTCTGTTTTTATTAGCGGGCAAAGTTTTCATGGATTCGCGTATTGATCATCAGAAAGCCAGAAATGCCTATGTGCAATCTGAAATCAGTTCCCTATCTAAGGTCATTCGAGAAATCGAAGATTTGAAGGAAAAGAGAGATGCCTTGCTTTCGAGAATGGAGGTAATTCAAAATTTACAAAAGAACCGATCTCAAATTGTTCATGTTTTCGATGACTTAGTTAGTAAGTTGCCAAATGGTGTTTACTATGACGCGATAACAAAGACTCAAAATAGCTTGGGTATTAAAGGTAAGGCTCAATCGAATGGTCGGGTGTCGGCGTTAATGCGTAGCTTGGATGCGTCAGATTGGTTCGCCAACGCGACCCTTAACGTGGTCGACGTGGTCGATCAAAACGGTGCGTCTGTTAGTCAGTTCGATGTATTGGTTAAGGAGCAGCGTAAAGGTGATGCTGCAGATCCCAATGCCAGTGATACGGTTCGTTAGAGTGTTTGGTTGGTGAGATAAAGACAATTGTAAGATGCGACACGATAAAATTATAACGAATCAAGTTAAAGAGAAAGCTTAGATTATGAAACGATTAATAGAACGAGGCACCCTATGAGCCTTATTGAAGAGTTAAATGGCCTGGATTTTAATGATATCGGATCATGGACACGCCGAGTCAAGATTTTGATGGCTGGCATAATCTGCGTAGCTATCTTGGGTGCTGGGTTTCATTTCATTGTACAAGACCAGCGCAAGACTCTCGCGACCGAGCAAAAGAAAGAGCCTGGCTTGAAGGACTCCTACTTAGAAAAGAAAGCGTTGGCGATTAACCTCGAAGCGTATAAGCAGCAGATGGTTGAAGCTGAAGAAACGTTTGGCGTTCTGTTAAAGCAGCTACCGAATGAAAGTGAAATACCAGATTTGTTGATTGATATGACCCAAGTTGGCCTATCTCGGGGCTTACAATTTGAGCAAATCAAACCCGGTGCAAATATTGATAAAGATTTCTATGCTGAGAAAAATGTGAATATTATTGCCAATGGAACGTATCACCAGATAGCCGGTTTCGTTAGCGATGTCGCTGCGCTGCCGAGAATAATCAACGTATCAGATTTTTCGGTTGAACGTATTTCTGAGGAATCCGAAAATTTACGCTTTCGCGCAACGACCAAGACTTATCATTATTTGGAGGATTCATATGTTTCCCAATAATATAAATAAGCTGGTGTCGGTAGCATTACTTGCTGTTGTTTTGCAAGGTTGTAATGATAGCAAAATGACCGATCTGCGGGATTTTGTTGCTGATGCATACAAAGATAAAAAGCCAGAGATCGATCCGCTGCCTGAGATTCAACCTTACCAAGGCTTTGAGTACGCATCTACCGACAAGAACGAACCTTTCAATTTTCAGAACATTGTATCGAATCGTGACGGCGAGGCAGCGGTCTCAGGTAAACGACCTGATACTAACCGGGCTAAAGAGCCGTTGGAAGAGTTTCCTTTAGATGCATTGAGCATGGTTGGAACCATGTCGCAGAAAGGTGTGCCATGGGTGATTGTTAAGACTACTCAAGGAACTGCTCACTTGGCTTCAATTGGAAATTATTTGGGCCAAAATGACGGGAAGATAATTCAAATTTTCCCAGAAGAGCAACGTGTCTTACTAGTCGAAACCGTGGCCGACCCTGCAGGTCGATGGGTGACTAGGGACGTGGAAATAACAATAGATGAACAATAATGATTCAGGAAGCAAAACTATGAGAGCAATTAAACTACCCAGACGCTTCAAGAGGTTGTTTGCCACAGTGCTAATGCTGGCATTAGCTAGTGTTAACACTACTTACGCTCAGAATGCTAATTTGACCGATGTAGTCTTTAGTACATTGAGCGGTGGAGACGTACAGATTAACTTTCTAGCTGACGCTCAGTTAGCGGAGCCAGGAACTTTCAGTACTGATCGACCTGCACGTATTGCGATTGATTTTTTTGGCATGAAAAGTCTGCTGGCTAATCCAAAAACTGAGGTCGGCATGGGTAAGGTTGACAGCATAGTTGCTGTGCAGACGCCCGATAGGACGCGCCTAATTGTGAACCTGCTCGACACTGCTCGATATAAGCTTTTGCCGATCGATAAGGGTTATTCATTAACCGTTTATAATACGGCATCTGACGAAAGCCAGGTAACTGTACCTAAGCCGTTTGCTACTCGGCCTGATATCGAGGCATCAACTAGCGTGACCAACATTGATTTTCGTAGATCGGAAGCTGGCGGCGGCAAGTTGGTCATTGACTTAAGCAATGATAATGCAACTATTGATACGCGTGAGCGCGACGGTGAGATTGTAATTGATTTACTTAATGTGAACGTGCCAGCCTCATTAGAGCAGCGCTTGGATGTTACCGATTTTGCTACACCTGTACAAACTATCGATTCGTTTCAAAATGCCAGCAATGTGCGTATGGTCATCGTTCCTACCGGTAAATATCAGCACCTTTCGTTTCAGGCAGGAACACGTTTTACCTTGGTAGTTGATCCAATTATTGAGACAGATGAGGACATAAGTGATCAATTAAATTCCGAGTTAGGTTTTAACGGCGAGCGGCTGTCGATTAACTTCCAGAAGATTGACGTCCGTTCGGCATTAGCGGTTATCGCAGATTTTACTGGAATAAACTTTGTCACCAGTGACTCGGTTCAGGGTGAAATTACAATCAACTTGAAGGATGTACCGTGGGATCAAGCGCTTGATGTGATTTTGCGAACTAAGGGTCTTGCAAAGCGACAAACTGGTAATGTAGTTTGGGTTGCCCCGAGCAGTGAAATACAGAAAGTTGAAGAGGAGGAGTTGAAAGCGTTGGCGATTGTTGAGGAATTCGCGCCATTATCGACTGAAATTATCCAGATAAATTACGCCAAGGCAGCGGATATTGCAGCGGTAGTAAAGTCGGTTAAGGTAGTTAAGCAGGGCAATGTGTCGTCAAGAGCCGGTAGAGGAACTGCTAGCAGTTCATCGTTGAACGTGACAGAAACGGATAAAAATTCCTTGCTCAGTGCGCGTGGTAGCGTCACGGTAGACGAGCGTACTAATAGTCTATTAGTGCAAGATGTGCCTGAGAAAATTAAGCAATTGCGAAATGTTATCGCCAAGCTTGATAAGCCAGTGCGACAAGTGTTGATCGAAACTCGAATTGTCGAAGCGAACGATAATTTTAGTCGCGAACTTGGTGCGCGTTTAGGATTTCAGCGAGTAACTCAGAATGCGCTATTTCCCGGTTCAAATGATTCGGTTATCGGCGATGTTGTTAGTGGTGGCTCGTTGGCGGGTAATACTGTCTTAAACGACTCGGTGAATGCTCAGGCTGCTAACCCAAGTAGTCCGCTGGTATTTGATCGCACCGGTGGCTTAGCGGTTGATCTGGGCGCTAATAGTATTGGTGGTACTAGCCCTGCATCTTACGCTTTTGATATCTTTAGAACCGGTCGCGGCTTTGCTCATTTGATTAGTTTAGAGCTGTCTGCGTTAGAGGCTGATGGTAGAGGTCGTGTAGTAGCCAGCCCGAGATTGATTACCTCAAATCAGAAAGAGGCCGTGATTAGTCAGGGGCAATCTATTTATATTACTGTCCCAGGCAGCGGTACCGGTGAAGAGGGTGGCGGTGTGGAAGAAATTCTGGTTGAGCTAAGACTTACTGTAACACCTCAGATAACGCCCGATGACCGAGTCATAATGGACGTTAATATAACTCAAGATAATGTAATCTCGCTATCGGCCGCTGTTAATGTTGTCGGAACTAAAGAGATTCGAACCCAAATATTAGCCGATAACGGTGAAACAGTGGTTATCGGAGGTATTTATCAGCAGGATGAAAATGAGGGTGAAAACAAAGTTCCGATCCTTGGAGATATCCCATTTTTAGGTAATTTGTTCAAACAAAGGTCAACGCGGTCAAATCGAACTGAGCTTTTGATCTTTTTGACGCCGAAAATCATTACACCGAAGTTGAATTTGGGCTAATCGTCTTTACATAGACTGTAGGCCCGTTGAAAGGCTTGTTTAATAAAAGCAGGGGGCGCGCCCCCTGCTTTTATAATTTTAAGCTTAGCTATACGCTTAAGGCGAGAAGCACACTTTGTTCCGCTTTTTATTTAATAGAGACCTCTGTATAACTCACGAACGAATGAAAATGTCTGTAACTATTTCATTTTGGGTTGCAACTCATCCGCTTCTGGTTGAAAAACTTGCCAATAGCTCGCTATTAGCCACGTTTTCCGCCTCAATTGGAGACATTCCAGCCACTTTTTATTTTGACCCTGAGTTATACAGAGGCCCCTAATAAAGAGTATTATGCTGCGATTGTTCTTGGTTTGACTTGTGTTTGGCTTGTCGAGAGCAGTGATCAGTTAAATTCATATAGATATAAATAGAAGAAATAATGCAAAATTTGATCCTCATTGGCCCTATGGGCTCGGGCAAAACCACTGTTGGAAAGCAATTGGCGAAACGTACTCGCATGGATTTTGTTGACTCAGACCACATGATCGAGGACCGATGCGGTGTTTCTATCTCTACTATTTTTGATATTGAAGGTGAAGACGGCTTCCGAAAACGCGAGACCAAAATGTTAGCTGAATTGTGTGATCGCTCGGGCGTAGTACTGGCCACTGGCGGAGGTGCTATCACCAGTGAAGAAAATAGAATTTTGCTGCGCAAAGGATTTGTGGTGTATCTGAAAACTTCTATCGAAACTCAATTAGCTCGGACTCAAAAAAATCAAAATAGACCGCTATTGGAAAATGTTGATGCTGAGAGCAAATTACGCCAGTTAATGGAAGAGCGTGGTGAGTTGTATGAGCAAGAAGCCGATCTGGTTGTAATGTCAGGAGATCGAATCGTTTCTAAGGTTGTCGAAGAAATTATGGAAGCTTTGGATAAATAGTGACACAATCATTTTCTTGACATTATTAATGCTACACTTTAGCCAAGGACGTCAAGCGCGTTAATGACTCGCTAAATAGGCCGTGCGAATAATACTTATAGTGCTCAACTATACCAAGATGGTGTTGAGTGAGTGACTTTTAGTGGTCTTAACAGTATACTTTGCGTCCTTTTTCGCTCTAACCGAATATGTTTCGGTTTCCCCGCGACCAAACCTGTCGACATGTTTAGTCGATTAGCTCTGTTTTAAGGCTCATGTTATCGAGATTGCTCATAGCAAGCTCGCAGTAACTCTACATCGCTTGATTTCGTGTTTTGCAAGCTGCAAAACGTGCCATCTTGCGGTTATAGTTTGTACTAAGCATTCTTGCAGTTAGTATCGTTATGTTGTTATGACAATGCTGGTTTGATCGCGTTTGGTTCCATCTCTAGGTTTCTGAGCGTTGAAATCGGAGGCAGAGACACCGTTCTCGCTTCTTCCACTACAGATGCACATTCTCCTGACTGTGCATCGATGTTTTTTGTAGGGCTATGACGTGACTGATATGTATCACAGCAAAGGCGGCTTATACCGACCTGAATTTGAAAAAGATAATTGCGGCTTCGGCTTAATTGCGCAAATGGACGGTGTGCCGAGCCATTGGCTTATCAGTACTGCGATTAGTGCTCTAGCGCGACTTACTCATCGAGGTGCGGTAGCGGCTGACGGCAAAACTGGCGACGGTTGCGGTCTATTAATGGCAATGCCTAAAGACTTCATGCACAGAGCGGCTGCCGAATCGGGCATTGACCTCGTTAAGCGCTTTGCCTCCGGCTTAGTTTTCTTAGATCGTGACGCTGTTAAGCAAAACGTTGCTATTGAGATGCTTACTACCGAGCTCAATCAGCAAGGTCTAATTATCGCCGGCTGGCGCGATCTGCCGCTTGGTCTATCGGCATTGGGAGAGCAAGCAAAACAATCGATTCCTGTTATTAAACAGCTTTTTGTTAATGCGCCAGCGTTACTAAGTGAGCATGATTTTGAGCGCCGATTATTCTTAGCTAGACGTAAGACTGAGTTGAAAATTGCTGAAAGCGATGACGATGAATTTTATATACCGAGTTTGTCGTGTAAAGTCATTTTGTACAAAGGCTTGGTAATGCCAGAATATCTACCGCTATTTTTTAAAGATTTAAACGAAAATGATATGGCGTCTTCTTTATGCCTATTTCATCAACGCTTTTCTACCAATACACTTCCTCAATGGAGGCTGGCACAGCCGTTTCGCTATCTTGCTCATAATGGAGAAATCAATACTGTTCAAGGCAACCGTAATTGGGCGATTGCGCGTGGTGCCAAGTTATCGTCTGCGAATTTTCCGAATTTGCATGAAGCAGCGCCATTTGTGAGTACCAAAGGTTCAGACTCAATGAGTTTGGATAACATGTTGGAGGTATTTTTAATGGGTGGCATGGATATTTTTAAAGCCACTCAAACCTTAGTGCCACCTGCTTGGCAAAATGCCGAGCATATTGAC
Source organism: Arenicella sp. (assembly GCA_046709645.1). Taxonomy (GTDB): domain Bacteria; phylum Pseudomonadota; class Gammaproteobacteria; order Arenicellales; family Arenicellaceae; genus Arenicella. The sequence continues at coordinate 93,578 of JBKEFT010000002.1, read as the reverse complement.
CCAGACCTAAAAGCTTTTTATCGTTTTCAGGCGATTCATGCCGAACCTTGGGATGGCCCCGCTGGGATAGTCCTTACAGACGGCCGCTATGCGTCTTGTGCGCTCGATCGAAATGGATTAAGGCCAGCAAGATATGTGATTACCAAAGACCGGATGATCACCTTGGCGTCTGAAGTTGGGGTCTACGACTACAAGCAAGCTGATGTTGTTAAGAAAGGTCGATTAAAGCCCGGTCAGATGATGGCGGTAGATACGCATACCGGCAAAGTCATTATGCCGAGTGACGTGCATGAGCATATCAAAAGTGAGTATCCTTACAAACAATGGCTGAAAGACAATATCGTTCGTCTGAAGTCTGGTCTAAATGATCAGGAAACTACCGTCACACTCAATGCGGCCTCGTTACAGATCTATCAAAAGCTATATCAGGTCACTAACGAAGAACGAAATGATGTAATACGCGTATTGGCGGAGTCCGCTCAAGAAGCAACTGGTTCAATGGGTGACGACACGCCAATGGCGGTTCTATCCATGCAGCATCGCATGTTGAGCGATTACTTTCGGCAGCAATTCGCACAGGTAACAAACCCTCCGATTGATCCACTACGAGAGCAAATCGTAATGTCATTGGAGACCTATTTCGGTGCTGAAAGTAGTTTGTTCGAGCCATCAGAAGCAATGGCAAAAGCGATTGTGGTCGATTCTCCAGTATTGTCTACCAGCAAGTATCAGCGGCTGTTAGCGAATGATGACCCTGATTTCGCACATCATCTAATTGATATCACCTTTGATAAAGACACGTCGCTAGAAAATCGCATTCGAGAAATATGCGACGAAGCCGAAGAAGCGGTCAAAGGCGCGGGTAGAATAATCGTTTTATCTGATCGAAATATTTCCAAAGATAGAATGCCGGTTCAAGCTTTATTGGCGATCGGAGCCGTGCATCATCGCCTGACTAAGTCTGGCCTACGTTGCAATACCAATCTGGTCGTCGATACCGGCACCGCCCGCGATTCACATCAATATGCGGTGTTGATTGGTTATGGAGCAACGGCGATTCATCCCTATTTGGCCTATGAAAGCATCAATGAGATGGTTCGAAAGGGCCAGATCAATGGCGATATTAGTGTCTTTCTTCGTCAATACCGAAAGGGTGTAAATAAGGGTCTTTATAAAATCATTTCTAAGATGGGTATTTCGACAATCCAAAGTTATCGTGGCTCACAATTATTTGAGGCGGTAGGCTTAGCGAAAGAGGTGGTCGACCTCTGCTTTACAGGCACCACCAGTCGTATCCAGGGTTGTGACTTTACACATTTAGAGAATGATCAACGAGTCTTATTGGCCTTTGCTTGGGACCCGAAAACTTCGCTCGAACAAGGTGGTTTATTTAAATATATCCATGGTGGCGAGTATCACGCTTACAATCCTGACGTGGTGAATACTATGCACGCAGCGGTAGAAAGTGGCGATTTCGAATTGTATCGGGACTACGCCGACACGGTAAACAAGCGCAAACCGATGGTATTACGGGACTTGTTGGCTATTCGTGACGATATCGAGCCGGTCGCCTTAGATGATGTTGAGCCTTGGGAAAAAATAGTGCTGCGCTTCGACAGCGCGGGTATGTCTTTGGGGGCGCTATCTCCAGAGGCGCATGAGTCTCTAGCCCAGGCAATGAATGCCTTAGGTGGTCGTTCAAACTCAGGTGAAGGTGGCGAAGATGCGTTACGTTTTGGCACCGACAAAATGTCGAAAATCAAGCAGGTGGCGTCAGGTCGTTTTGGCGTAACACCTCACTACTTGGTCAATGCCGAAGTACTACAAATCAAAGTAGCTCAGGGCGCAAAACCCGGCGAAGGTGGCCAATTGCCAGGCCACAAAGTTAATAAAATGATTGCGCGCTTGCGCTATTCAAGCCCGGGTGTTGCTCTTATATCACCGCCACCTCATCATGATATCTATTCAATCGAAGATCTTGCGCAATTGATCTTTGATTTAAAACAGGTCAATCCAAAAGCATTGGTCTCGGTCAAACTGGTTGCTGAAGCAGGTGTCGGCACAATCGCGGCCGGTGTAGCTAAAGCATATGCTGATTTAATTACAATCTCTGGCTATGACGGCGGCACTGGCGCAAGCCCGCTGACCTCGGTTCGCTATGCCGGCTCTCCTTGGGAGCTAGGCCTAACCGAAGCACATCAAACGTTGCGCGCCAACGATTTACGTGACAAGGTGCGTCTGCAAACCGATGGCGGATTGAAAACTGGTCTTGATGTTATCAAAGCGGCGATTTTGGGCGCTGAAAGTTTCGGCTTTGGCACCGGCCCGATGGTTGCTCTAGGGTGTAAATATTTAAGAATTTGTCACCTGAATAACTGCGCTACAGGTGTTGCGACTCAACACAATGTTTTGCGCCAAAAGCATTACGTGGGCACGGCTGAACGGGCAATGAATTACTTTATGTTCATCGCCATGGAAACTCGCGAATGGATGGCCAAGTTAGGGGTAACCCAATTAACAGATTTGATTGGCCGTACTGATTTGCTAATCCAATTGAAGGGTGAGACCGATAAGCAGCAAAACTTAGACTTATCTGAGATTCTGCACGACGGTAATGTTGCACCAGATAAACCACAGTTTTGTATCGAGCCAAAGAATGATCCCTATGATAAGGGCGAGTTGGCTGAGCAAATGGTCACTGAGATGTTGCCTGCCATTCAATCTATGAGTGGCGGTAGTTTTGAATACCAAGTTAAGAATATTCATCGTTCTATCGGTGCGCGTTTATCGGGTGAAATAGCCCGTGCTCACGGCCACAATGGTTTATCTGATAATCCTGTTACGGTAAATCTAACGGGCACTGCAGGTCAGAGTTTTGGCGTTTGGAATGCAAAAGGTTTGAACATCAACCTTGAAGGCGATGCCAATGACTATGTGGCTAAGGGTATGTCCGGCGGAACCATCGCTATCTACCCAGCCAAAGATGCTGAATTCGTAGCCAATGAGTGCACTATTATCGGCAATACTTGTCTCTATGGTGCTACTGGTGGAGAGCTATTTGCCGCAGGTAAAGCTGGTGAGCGCTTTGCGGTACGTAACTCAGGTGCGTACACGGTGGTCGAGGGCTTAGGTGATCACGGTTGTGAATATATGACCGGCGGAGCCGTTTGCGTGTTAGGTGAAACTGGTGTCAATTTCGGCGCAGGCATGACCGGTGGAGTGGCATTTGTATTAGACGAAGATAGAACCTTTATCGATCGCTACAATCATGAATTAATCGATACCTATCGTTTAATGCCTGAAGCGATGGAGTCGTATTCACTGTATTTACAAACCATGATCGAGAAGCATGTTGCCGCAACTGGTAGCGTTCGTGGCAAGGAAATTTTGTATGATTTTGCCGATTACGTGCCTAAGTTTTGGATGATCAAGCCAAAGGCCAGTGATCTTGCAACGTTAATTGATTCTTTGAAAGCGGCAGCGTAAGGAATATATTATGAGTAATGATTTTCAATTTTTAGATGTTCCTCGCCAAGATCCTGAGAAGGTCCCTGCGCTAGAACGTAATAAGCTTTTTAAAGAGATTTATGGTCAGTACGAGGCCGACCAAGCTGCGTCTCAAGCCGAGCGCTGTCTAGACTGCGGTAACCCGTATTGCGAATGGAAGTGTCCAGTTTCGAATTACATACCAAATTGGTTAAAGCTGGTGGCAGAAGGTAATTTGTTCGAAGCTGCTGAGTTGTCGCATCAAACAAATTCTTTGCCAGAGGTTTGTGGTCGAATTTGTCCGCAAGACCGTTTATGTGAGGGTGCTTGTACTTTGAACGACGGATTTGGCGCTGTCACCATTGGTTCGATCGAGAAGTACATTACCGATGAAGCGCTAAAGCAAGGCTGGCGCCCCGATATATCCCACGTTGTCTGGACTGATAAAAAGGTAGCTATTATTGGCGCCGGCCCAGCCGGTTTAGGCTGTGCCGATATCTTAGTTAGAAACGGTGTTAAGGCCGTTGTGTTCGACAAATACCCAGAGATTGGTGGGTTGATAACCTTTGGGATACCGCCTTTCAAACTTGAGAAAGAGGTGGTGAAAACACGCCGCTCAATCATGGAAGAGATGGGTGTTGAGTTCGTATTAAATACCGAAATCGGCAACCATATCCAGTTTCAGGAATTGCTCGACGGCTATGATGCGGTTTTTCTCGGCATGGGAACCTACACCTACATGAAGGGTGGTTTTGCCGGCGAAGAATTAGAGGGTGTGCATGAGGCGTTACCGTTTTTGGTGTCTAATATCAATCGCGAAATGGGTTTCGAGAAAGACGCCTTAGAATTCGTTGATATGAAGCATAAAAAGGTGGTGGTGTTAGGCGGTGGTGATACAGCCATGGATTGCGTGCGTACCTCAGTTCGACAAGGCGGTAGTAAGGTCATGTGTGCTTATCGTCGCGATGAAGCTAACATGCCTGGCTCAAAGGGTGAAGTAGCCAATGCGAAGGAAGAGGGTGTCGAGTTTCTTTGGAACCGCCAGCCGATTGAAATCATCGGTGAGAATGGCAAAGTAACTGGCGTCAAGTTAGCTACAACTGAATTAGGTGCGCCGGATGGGCGTGGTCGCCGACGGCCCGAAGTTGTTGCTGGCTCAGAAGAGATCATTGAGGCTGACGATGTGATTATTGCGTTTGGCTTTCGACCTAGCCCAGCGGCTTGGTTCTCTGACTTTAACATTCAGATAAATGATTGGGGTGGTGTACAGGCGTCGACTGATTTGGCTTTGAAGTTTCAAACCACAAACCCCAAGGTGTTTGCTGGTGGTGATATGGTGCGCGGGTCTGACCTCGTCGTGACGGCGGTATTTGAAGGCCGCGAAGCCGCTGAAGGTATCTTGAATTATGTCAATCGACATTAATGCCTGAGAAGTCTTTGCAGTATCTAAAGCCGCTATTAATCACAGCGGCTTTTTTACGCGAAATAGTCGCTAACTATCTTTAATCGGTTTTTTTGAGAATAACTGTTCACGCAGAAGTAATCTGAGCCTGTATAATCGCCGCCATGAATGAAATGAAAAATGATTTATATCTTCGCACCTTGCGTGGCGAAAAAGTTGAACGGACGCCAATCTGGGTAATGCGTCAAGCTGGTCGCTATTTGCCTGAGTACCGTGCAGTTCGAAAACAAGCTGGAGATTTCCTCACTCTTTGTAAAACCCCAGATTTGGCCTGCGAAGTCACGATGCAGCCGATTGATCGCTTTGGTCTGGATGCCGCTATTTTGTTTTCCGATATCTTAACCATCCCAGATGCGATGGGCTTAGAGTTAGTATTAGAAGAAGGAATTGGCCCAGTATTTAATAAACCTGTTCGAAGCGAAGCGCAAATCCATAAATTAACCGTGCCCGATGCCGAGGACGATCTTGGTTACGTGATGGATGCGGTGCGTGTGATTCGTAAAGAATTAGATGGTCGTGTGCCGTTAATCGGATTTACAGGCAGCCCATGGACGCTAGCAAGTTACATGGTAGAGGGCAGTGGCAGCAAAGATTTTCGACGCATCAAAGGTTTGATGTTCGAATCTCCGCAAGCGGCACACACCTTATTACAAGTGGTCACAGACAGTGTGATTAGCTATTTAAAGGCACAAGTTGCCGCTGGCGTACAAAGCTTGATGGTATTTGATACTTGGGGTGGCGTACTGTCTACCGCTGACTATAAGGTCTTCTCATTGGCCTATATGCAGCAGATTGTTAGCGCACTAAAATCGGATGAAATGACCAAAGATATACCCGTTGTGCTGTTTACTAAAGGTGGTGGTCCGTGGTTAGAAATGATGGCTGATACAGGTTGCGATGGCTTAGGGCTCGACTGGACTGTCGATATTGCTGATGCTAAAGCACGTGTTGGCGATCGTGTCGTATTGCAGGGCAACATGGACCCAGTATTAATGAACACTGGCCAACAACAGGTTCGTGACCATGCCATGTTAGTGCTCGAAGGTTACGGCCAACATGAACAGAGCGATAAAGGCCATATCTTTAACCTCGGTCATGGCATTCAGCCTTTTGCTCACCCAGATAATATGCAAGCTTTGGTTGAAACGGTTCAGGGCAACAGCCAACAGTTTCACAAACAGGCCGATATAGCCCAGACTAATGATTGAGTCTAATTAGTACGTTTGATGATTAACTTTGATCGAATAGAGACGAATATTTTCATTGGTAGCGCGCCGCAAAGCGAGATTGATGTAGCGCGTCTAAAGCAGATGAAAATCACGGCGGTTTTATCGCTGCAAAGTGATGCTGATTTCAAGTCCCACCGAATTGACTGGAAAAAGCTGCAAAGCATGTATCAAACTAGCGAGATTACCGTGCAGCGTTTCGGCATTGTTGATTTTGATGAAGTTGATTTAGCCAAAAAGTTGACCGAGCCAGTAAAGGCGTTAAATGCCTTACTGGCCGTTGGGCATCGAGTCTACGTTCATTGTAATGCGGGTATCTGCCGAGCTCCTGCTACGGTACTTACATACTTATGTCATTATCGAAGTATGAATATTGGCGAAGGCCTGGAGTACCTGCGTCGTAGCCGCCCTCAAGTGCACCCATATATCAGTGCAGTTGAACATGCGCTAACCAAGCTTAAAATTAACCAACCTGAAGACTAGCAAAGCCTAGAGTTAGCTAAATTTGGCTGTGGCAGCGATGACGGCATCGCGAGTGTACATCCTATCTCGATATTCCAAATAATCTGTAGCAACCTCTAAGCCAAATCGGTCAGCCCAGTTGAATGTTTGCGCGACTAATATATCAGCGAAGGTGAAACTATCTCCAAGCGCAAACTCATCGATAGTAACTAGCTTCGAAAATGCGGTTTGCGCTTTTTTGAACTCCCATTTTGCGGTCGCTAAAACTTGCTCGATTCTATGTTCTTCCGGCAGTGCGAACTTATGCTTACCCGTTGTCCATAGAGGTTGCTCTAATTCAGAAAGCACAAAAAACGCCAGTTCATCGTACTTAGCCCGCAATTTTATCTCAGTAGGAATCAGCGGTTTATCTGCGATGGCGCTGATGTAATTTAAAATAGCAGCGCTTTCGGTGAGTATGAAATCGTCGTGTTTTAGGGTCGGTACTTTGCCTTGAGGGTTTAGCTTTAAATATTCTGGAGACTTTGCCCCGTCACTGTCGCTGCCGCTGAGGTTCAAGGAAACAAAGTCGTACTCTATTTCCGCCTCAGCGAGAGCCCAAGAACATCTAAATGAGCGAGACAGGCCCAAGCCGTATAGTGTGATGGCCATTATTTAATCCAATAGTTTGTTGTCGTTCAAGAAATCTAAAATAAGTTCCTTAACGATGGGCTGGGTCCTTGCAGTAGGGTGAAGACCATCTTGTTGTATAAAACCAGGTTGTAGATAAAACTCTTCACGATATAAATCGATAAAGGGCAGTTCATATTTTTGCGAAAGCTCTTTAAAAGTAGCACGGAATTGATCAACGTAACGTGGCCCGTAAGAGGCTGGCAAAGAAATGCCGGCAAGAGCGATTGATATTTTTTTTTCCTTTACCAGCGAGATGATTTTTTCCAAATTATTTCGCATCACACTGATAGACATGCCTTGTAATCCATCATTTGCACCAAGCTGAATCAGGATAACGTCTGGTTTTAATTCGGTCAAGGTTAACGGCAAGCGGGCGAGACCACCGCTTGAAGTTTCTCCTGAGATACTGGCATTAGTGACCTGATGCTGTGGTTTCACCGATTCGGCTAATATGTGTGCCCAGCTTTGCTCTGCGTCCATACCATAGCCAGCACTTAGACTATCTCCGAATATAACTAGGTGCTTAGCGTTTGCAATAGTAGCCGGTGCTAAAAATAACAATGAAAATAAGGCAAAGGTGAACTTGTCTTTCAGTCGATTCGGTATCATAGAGTTAAATCAAGACCAACACGGTCTGTTTGGCTAATAATCGTAATAGATCTAACTTAACATAGTTCTTGTGGCGACCTAGTTAAGACAAATTAAGGCAAATACACTACATGACACAATCAATTCTCCGCGCGCAAGGCGTCAGCAAACGCGTGCACACCGCAGACCAAGACCTAACAATTCTAGATAATGTTTCATTAGACATTGGCTTAGGCGAGAGCGTTGCTATTATCGGCCCATCGGGCGCTGGAAAATCAACGCTTCTAGGCTTACTCGCTGGTTTAGATACCCCTAGCGATGGACAAATATGGATGGGTGACCATGAGATCACCGCGACCACAGAAGAAGGGCGAGCAGCGATACGGGCTAAAATGGTTGGCTTTGTATTTCAAACATTTCAATTGCTTGGTAGTTTAACCGCGCTTGAAAATGTTTCCTTGCCGATGGAGCTTTCGGGGCAACGTGACGCACGCGAGCGAGCAATAGAATATCTGAATAAAGTTGGTCTGGCCGCACGCTTAAGCCACTACCCAAAGCAGTTATCGGGCGGCGAGCAACAACGTGTTGCTCTAGCTCGGGCATTTGCCTGCTCGCCCAAGATACTTTTTGCCGATGAGCCTACGGGTAACCTCGACCAAGCGACAGGTTTGAAGATTAGCGATTTACTTTTCGATCTTAATCAGCAAACCGATACTACCTTAGTGTTAGTCACACACGAGCAAAGGTTGGCTGAGCGTTGCCAATCGATTATCACCATTGATGATGGTCGCTTACTTAGCCGAGTTGAAAGCTAGCCATGAATCTAATTGATATAAAGCTTTTATGGCGCGATTGGAAAGGTGGTCAGCTTAATCTAGTGGTGTCGGCTCTTGTACTGGCGGTTATGGTTGTCACTGCGGTGAGCCTATTTGCCGATCGTGTCGAACGTGGTCTGAACCAACAAATTACCAGTTTTCTTGCGTCTGATTTAACCGTCAGAGGAGGCATTGAAATCGGTGATGACTATCGAGCTAAAGCCGCCGAGCTGAATTTACAAACGGCCGACTTGGCATTGTTTCGCTCGATGGTATTTGCTGGCGATAATAACCATTTGGCGTCGGTTAAAGCGGTCAGCTCGGCTTACCCATTACGTGGACAAATGGAACTTAGCGATGACCTAGAGGCGGGTAATGTCGTTAAGCGTTCAAATGGGCCGGCGTCGGGCGAGGCTTGGGTTGAAGCTCGGTTATTCAATTTACTGAATATTAAGATCGGCGATAACATCGAGGTTGGATATCTGAACCTTGTAGTGACCCATCTTATTGTTAATGAGCCTGATCGAGGGACCGGTTTTGCTGCCGCCGGCGCACGAGTCATGATTAGCATTGACGACTTGCCTGCGTCGCAACTAGTTCGACCGGGCAGTCGTATCGGCTACCGCTTTCTGATGAGCGGTGATGATCGCTCTATTGAGCAGTATAAAGATTGGTTTCAACAGCGTGAAGAGGCGCTAAGCAATAGCAGCGAGATCAAACATTTCCGATTGGTTACGCCCGACAATGCCGAACAACAACTCGCCGAAGCGATGCAACGTGGTCGAGCATTTCTACTACTAAGCGGGACCATAGGTGTATTGCTAGCTGGCATCGCAATGGCATTGGCGAGTCAGCGTTACGCCAGCCGGCTGACTGACCAAGTTGCCTTAATGAAAGCTTGGGGCCAGTCTACCAATGCTATTCGACGCAGCCAATTTCTTCGGCTGTTTATCATTGCCGCGGTATCAACCTTAATCGGCATGTTACTCGGTTGGCTCGCGCATTATACCTTGCTGGAAGTCGCTAAAGGCGTGTTCGACGTTGAGCTACCATTGCCCGGTAGTCGGCCTTGGATAGTGGCAACCATCACCGGTTTTGTCTGCGTGCTAGGCTTTGCCCTGCCAGCACTGTGGCACTTACCGACAATTGCGCCTTTGCGAGTTTTGCGTCGCGACTTGCCTGACTCGTTACTGGGCCAGGGTCGCCGGTTGGCGATTGGTGTCGTGTCCTTACTATTGCTGACATATTGGTACAGCGAAAGTATCGTTACGTCTTTGCTGTTTTTAGCTGCGATATTTATTCTCTTCGCTGTCTGCGCCCTAATCGCCTTACAGTTTTTAAAATTGGTACAAAGTTTTGGTAGCTGGCGTGGTAGTTTTGTGCGCTTAGGCTTAGCTAATTTATGGCGGCGTCGAGGCCAGACCCTAGTTCAATTGGTTGGCTTCTCTACCACCTTGATGCTTTTGCTAGTCGTTACTGGCCTCAGAACTAACCTTATCTCCGAATGGCAAGCGCAACTGCCGGCCGATACCCCAAGCCACTTTCTCTATAATGTTGCCGATCGAGAAGTCGATGCGGTAAAACAGTTGCTTGCCGAATCTGATGTGACGACGACTCCATGGTTTCCGATGGTGCGTGGTCGTTTAGTGTCGATCAACGGCGAAGTGATTACCCGCGAACGAATGGCCCGGTCAGACGGACTTAGCCGCGAAGTGAACTTTACTCAAACCGTTGATTTACCTGTCAGCAATGAAATCGTCGATGGTAAATGGTGGACCGAGGCTCCAGAGAGTTTCGAGTTCTCACTTGAAAAGGACGTAGCATCAGAAATTGGTGTCAAGGTTGGTGATCAAATAGAGTTCAGCATCGGTGGCATCAACTTTAGTGCAACACTTGCCAGTATCAGGACTGTGGATTGGCAAAGTATGAACCCGAACTTCTATGTGGTGTTCTACCCTGGGGCACTAGATCGCTATGCACCTAATTGGGTGACAGCAGTGCGAGCCGCAAACGCCGATGAGGCTAGTCGTGGGGGGCTTACCAAGCAAGCGCCGTTCGTTAATAAAATGGTCAAGCAGTATCCGACTACGGTGGTGCTTGAACTGGGAGACGTGATCGCCCGCATTCGAGATGTGATTGATCGAGTTACGCAAGGGCTTGAGCTTATTTTGTTCTTAGTACTAATTTGCGGAGCACTGGTTTTGTTTGCCGCTATTGGCGTTTCTTACGATGAACGTTTACGCGAGAACGCGATTCTGCGTACTTTAGGCAGTTCTAAGAAAATAATTCTTGGCGCGTTGACGATTGAGTTCGCCACCTTGGGAGCCATAGCCGGGCTGATCGCCAGTGCCGGCGCCGAAATAGTCTTGTTTTTCGTGCAGCGAAACGTGTTCGATATGGCCACTCAATGGCATCCAAATTTATGGCTTTTGGGGATGTTATCGGGAGTAATATTGATTACGGTGTTGGGCTTATTGCGAAGTAGAGATATTATTACCGTACCACCGCTTCAGTCATTGCGCGAGATCGACTAGGGTTTCTCGTAAGAGCATAAGTAAACGTAATAGCGAAAGCTATTATGCTCAACTCTCGGATTGATTTACACTGACTTTGGGCCGCTGACGAGTCTGAGGCAGAATCGCGGCTGACACGCGTAACCGATAAATTAATAAAGCTAATCGTGAAAAAAAATAGCCCCGACGTCGATCCACAGAGCCAAGGCATTGACAGCATAAGCGTTGAAAAACAAGTTGATAATTGGCTCACATCTATCGTTATAGATTTGAACCTATGCCCCTTTGCGCAACGAGAATATAAAAGAAACAGCATCCGTTTTAAAACATCGATTGCTGAGAATGAGCAAGACATTGTTAGTGACCTGGTTGTCGAGCTATCGCTCTTAAGTCGGCAAGAAGAAATCGAAACCAGTTTACTTATCTTGCCTATTGCCCTTGCTGAGTTCGAGGACTTCAATGATTTTCTTGGCTTGGCTGATACCTTGCTTGAGGAGATGAATCTTGACGGTGTGTTTCAGATAGCCAGTTTTCACCCTGATTATCGGTTTGCTGGAACCAGTAACGATGATGCCGAAAACTACACCAATCGCGCCCCTTACCCTATTTTGCACATTTTGCGCGAGTCGAGTTTAGACTGGGCTATTGATGAGCACCCAGATACTGATCAGATACCGCTCGATAACATTGCCTTGATGAACACCTTAGGCGTTAAGCATATGCGGAAAATGTTAGCTAATTGCTCCACTGTAGATAACTAAAAACGATCGATGACTAAAACCTACTCTTTCAGTGTCTGGACATTAGTCGCTTTAGTTGTGGGCAACGCGGTTGGTGCTGGAATTTACACAACCTCTGGATTTGCCCTAGCCGATCTCGGTTCGCGAGAATGGGTGTTATTAGCCTGGGTTGTCGCTGGCTTGATAGCACTAATGGGCGCTTTAAGCTACGGTATGTTGGTGCAAGGTATCAGTGAATCTGGCGGCGAGTACCTCTATCTCGCCCGCTCTATTCACCCTTTAGCTGGCTTTGTCGCCGGTTGGATTTCTCTTCTAGCCGGTTTTCCGGGAGCGATAGCCTTCGCCGCGCTTGCCTTCGAAACGTATAGCTTTGCTGCATTTCCACAATTGCAAGCATTGCCCAAAGATCTGTTAGCGATAAGCGTAATCATGCTGGCTGGTGTTGTGCATATAGTACGCACTAAGTCGGGTGCTAAAACGCATGAGGCGATTGTCGCGATAATGCTATTGGTCTTATTTGCAATTATCACTTGGTCTGTTTGGCAATTCATCACCATGCCGACATTGCCTGTGGCCGATGCAAGACCTCTCGCCGCGTTCAGTATTTTTGCTTTCGCCAATAGTCTAGTTTGGATTTCTTTGAGTTACTCAGGTTTCAATGCGGCAGCCTACGTTGCTGGCGAGGTCGCTAATAGTAAAAAAAATGTTCCTAGAGGTATGCTTATCGGCACGCTACTGACGATGCTGCTTTGCGTTGCTATTAATGCCATCATGATTTATGGCGCGCCGTATGAAAGTTTAGTCGGCCAAGCTGATATTGCTGCTGTGTCTGCTCAGGCTATCGGTGGTGTTGCCGCTCGCAGAGTAGTAGAGGTGGTCATTGCTATCTCTTTATTGACCTCAATTACGGCGATGGTATTAGCTGGGCCACGAGTGTATGCAAAAATGGCCGAAGACGGCGCATTACCCAAACTGTTTGTTGCTAAGGCCGGTTTACCTCCGAGAATGTCGATCTTGCTTCAGGTTGCGACTGCGGTGATGTTGGTTTTAGTCGCTGATTTACGCAGCTTATTGTCGTATCTCGGCTTCACACTTTCTCTGTGCTTAGCCTTAGCCGTGACTAGCCTTTTTGTTCGGCATTGGCGTTTGCATGAGCGTCCAACCTCAGCTTGGTATCCGTGGGCTCCGATTGTATTTGTTGTTTGTACCGTGACCTTTGCGGCGCTCTCGGCAATCAATGAGCCTACGCAGTTTTACGCAGCGATTCCGACCATCGTAATTGGTGGTCTGGCATACTTGATTTCAAGCCGATCAAGACCAAACTCAGTTGCCATTGAATCCGGAGACCCCGAATGAAAAAGATAATCCCATTAGTACTTTTAACCAGCGTCTTACTCTCGGCTTGCGTGTCGTTAATAACGCCTAAGGTGGAGCCTGATGTCGTCAAGCTTAAGGCTGGTCAGTATTCCTTAGATTCAAGCCATGCGACCTTATTATTCAAAATCCAACATCTGGGTTTATCGACTTACGTTGGTAGGTTTAATCAATTCGATGCCTCACTTGAGTTTGATCCGCAGAACATAGCGGCAGCGCGGCTCAACGCTATCATTGAGATTGACTCTTTGGATATCAACGATAGCGATTTGAAAGACGATTTGATGGGCAGGGCATGGTTTCGCCAGTCGGAATTTCCTCAGGCCAAGTTTGCAAGCAGCTCAGTTCGCCCTATCAGCGATACCGAGTTTGAATTTAGCGGCGTGCTGGATTGGCGGGGCGAGCAAAAACCGATTTCGGTAACGGCGACCTTTCACGGCGGCGCAAGTAATATGTTAACCGGCAAATACACGCTTGGGTTTTCAGCTAAAGGCGCTTTCTCGCGTTCCGACTTTGGTATGGATAAATTTGTTCCCTTGGTCGGCGATCAAGTGACTATCGAAGCCTATGCTGAATTTCTCAAAAACTAAGTCTGCCTAAAATAGAAACGTTTTAGCTTTAGATCTGATCTTTAGAATGCTGTCTAATACAGAACAATAAAACTAACTAATAGGTAGATCACCGCCGATAGACTCGCTGCAATCATCGCCAAAGGCAGTTGGGTATTAACGTGGTCCATTAAGTCGGCACCGCACGCCAGAGATGACAAAATCGTGGTATCGGATATCGGCGAGCATTGGTCACCAAAAACCGCACCGCCCATAATTGCACCGAAGCACAGCAGCAAATAGGTAGGGTCTTGCGATAGCACTAAAGCCAGCGGTAAGGCGATTGGGAACATGACTGCATAGGTGCCCCATGAAGAGCCGATCGAGAACGCCACGAACATGCATATAAAGAGTAATAAACTCGGCAAAATATACGGCCAGCTGGTTAAAAAACCCGACGTGCGTTGGATCACGAAGTCAGCGGTGCCTAGCTCGGATGAAACCGCCGCTAAGGTTACCGCTAAGCCCAACACAATAGCGCCAATGGTGACGCCCTTGATGCCCTGTACCATGGCATCGAAAGCGGTCGAGATTTCCATCCCACGGATAATGCTAGTGGTAAATGCGGCTACCACAGCTGCACCGAAGCCTTCGAATACCAACGGGCTGCCACCGGCCGCCCACGGCACGATGCAAAACCCAAGCAGCACTAAGATAGGCACTAAAAAGTCGACAACCGATACGGTATATCCCTCGGGTAGTTTCGACTCGGTGAGTTCTGATGACACCATTGGCTGCGAGCCGACTGCATCGAGTTCCCCTGTGGTGGTAACTCGTTCAACGACCTTAGCCATAGGGCTACCGAATAAAGGTAGGCGGCCAAGTGAAAACAGCAAGGTCATACTGACCGCAATCCAAGCATAGAAATTAAATGGTATTGCGTAGAGAAACATCTTAATGGCTTCTTCTTTATTCGAGATCACGGCACTGAGTGGCTCAATGGTAATCAGGCCTGCAATATAAATCGGCCAAACATTGAAGGGAATAATGGTCGCAATTGGTGAGGCCGTTGAATCAACAACATAGGCTAATTCTTCGTGTGCAACGCCATGTTTGTCAGAAATAGGTTTTACTGTTGTGCCAGTAAGCACCGTACTAATGGTACCGCCTTGATGAAACATAACACCCATGCACCATGTAAAAACTTTCGCTGAGGTACGTGAGTTTACAAATCGCTGCGCAAGCTTTTCAGCGAAACGACGCGCGCCTCCATTGCGGTTCCACAAGCCCAATAAGCTACCCAAGGCCCATAGATAGACTAATAGCATCTGCGCGTAGTTTTCGCTGCCGAGGCTGGGTATTAAAAAGGCGTTAATAATATTCAGCTGACCAGTGACTAAGCCGCCAGTAAATACCCCAAATAATAATGCCAACAATACGTTGCGCGTAAGAAAGCAGGTAATGATAGTGAGTACGGCCGGGACCAATGACCAAAAACCGTAATGGTCTTCAACATTTTGCGGACGTAAAAACCAGATAGCGACAGCACATGCTAATACCACTAGAACTTGAATTGTCGCGCGTTTTTTTATCATATTATTACTCAGAGGCCTCACTCTTTTAATGTCCACCAGTCTAGCAATATTTCAATGCAGGTATATTAGAATCTGGTCTGACGCTTTATAGCTATCTCGGAATCAAAAAATCAAGCTACTGAGTATTTTTGTCGAGTCTCTTGAATCAGCCTAAGCAGATCAGCCGTTGCCTTTGCATCGCTCAGCGCTCGGTGGTGGCTGACTAAGTCGATATCAAAATGCTCGGTTAAAGCGCCCAAACTATACGATTTTAGGCCCGGAAACGATTTGCGAGAATTACTAACGGTACAAAATTTTGGCTTTTTGAACGGCCGGTTAATCGATTCGTACGCAGCCTTAATAAATCCATAGTCGAAGCCCACGTTATGCGCCACGAAGATCGCCCCCTCGAGTTGTTGTTCTAGTTGGTCGGCTATTTCAGCAAAGACGGGTGCGCTGGCGACCATGTCATTATCAATGCCGGTTAAACGGGTTATATTGCTTGGTATATGTCGCTGAGGGTTAACCAAGGTAGACCATTCGCTAACTACTTTTTGGTTGCGCACCTGTACCACGGCTATCTCGGTGATTGCATTTCCGCCCCTGCGACCGCCAGTAGTTTCGATGTCGACAACCGCGTAGGTTTGCTCTGGATTAGTAGCCCACTCAACTTGGGTTAAATTAACCTTAATTCCGGCGCTTCTAAGGCGGTTAATGCTGACTAATTGGTTTGCGCGTAATACATCACCGGGCGCTTTGATCTCTTCAAAACGCAATTGGCGATTTTCGATAACGATTAAATCCGGGTAGCCATCCCTGGTGTTAGCATAATTTTTTGCCATGCGCCTTAACACCATAGCCAAAGCGGGTGCTATATCATGAGTCACTGCGAGCCGTATGCTGTCAAGCAAGCCTGGAGACCAATTAAAAATGCCATTCGATTTACCGTAATGAATAACCGAATTCTGTGTCAATTTCGATAAGAGTGCCTTCTTACCGCTTAAACTATTGCCACTGAATAAGGCAAGACACTGTTCTATTTGTTCTGCTTGAAGCCTGTAGAAAGTATTGTTTTTTAATTGTGTTGGCAGGCGATCAAATTCAGAGAACTGAGTTTGTTGTGGCCCAAACAGCAAATCCCAAAACGTTAATGCGAATAATACTCGCCAAAATTTATTTTCGGTAAAATAGGCCTCTATGCCGCTTTTTCGGTAGTGCGCGATGACACCGTCTTCAACATCATTGGTAAACGCTTCGTCTAGTGGAATTATGTATGAGGTCTCGCGAAGCATGTCGGTAAAAATACTGGTACGTTTTGCTTGATATTTGCGAGCGTAAAAATCCTCGATGAAGACTTTGGTGCGAGGGCTGAGATCGGCTTCCCTCATTTTTAATAACGTTGCGTCTAACTCGTTTCTATCGAAACGCTTATAACTTTCTCTGACCCATTTCTCAGTCGCTGCAGGCTCGTTCGACATTTTCCAAAGAGCAATGGCTTTGTCGGCATTAGAGTCGATCAACTGATTGCCTACGTTGAGTAGTAAGCGATCAAAGGTTTCTTTTGCGCTATGGCCGATTGCATTGCAGCCGACTAAATAGTCAGCGGTCTGTTCTTTCAGCTCACTTGGATTGAGGCTAAAGTCTCGTCGACGCTTTTGTAATTCAAAGGCACTTTGAGCTTCGGCGATGTGTTCGAACCGTGCTACATTTTTAGCCTCTTTTCGAGTTTTCATCACGCCTAGGTCGCGCATCGCAAATTGTTGAAATCGGTTGCGTATATCGCCAAAGAATAAAAAGAAAATATACTCGACTAAATCGTCTCTTTGCTTTACCACAACGCTGCTGAGCAGAGATGATAAATGAGCTTCTTTACCACTGACATAGTGTTGCGCGTGACCAACTAATTCAGCTTTTTGGGTCGATGATTTTATTTTAATCGGCGCGTCTACAAGACTGCTTATGAGTTGAGGCTTTGTCAGTGTTTGGCTTAGTTGTAGCCAATCATGATGGCTTGCGAGCCGAAGATAATCATTATGTTGCAGTTCGTCGACTGCGCTGTTGATGTCATTGATCTCCTCATAGTTAAGTGACGAAAGCGTTATGAAATGAGGTTTGCGAGCCAAGCAACGAATCAGTAAACATCGAGCATCTTCGCTTAAAGCGCTAATACCTTGTAGATAGTTTTTGTGTTCGACGCTCAGTAATGACCCGCACTGCTTGGCAACGAAATCAAATAATTCGTCAGCGTGATTCAAGTAATACTTGCTTGGAAGAATTTGCTTCATTGAGTTCTATGGTTACCGCGATAATTAATTACTGGTTTTAAAAACAGTATTTAATTATCGCCGTAATGTCAAGCAGCTCTCTTCGGGAAACCTATTTAGCTTGGCAAGTGATGTTGGCGAGCAGACTGAAAACGCCGATCTATTGATCGCTATAATATTGTTATACTGAGCGGGGTGTGACTAATTTCTAAAAGCTAATTTTTAAAAGCTAATTTTTAAAAGCTAAGCTTAAAGTGCCCCGTCTTTATATGCTGTATTGTCCTGGTGATGTTACGTCTCTAGTTATAATTCGGCAAATGCGAATATTCTCGGCCATACTCCAGCATCTGCTCAACAAAATCTTTTGGGTATTCGATGCTCACGTCGCTTATTACTCCAGCATCGTTAACTATCGGCGTCAACGTAGGGTTGATAAAACCACTATACGGCGGGATATCGAGTGGTTTAGAGCGACTCAGAACTTGTTGATGAATCTCAGCATCAACCTGCACGCCATAGTTTTCAATTAAATCACGGCCAGCTTGGTAGTCGCCTTGAGACTTTATACGCTGAACCTCCTTAAGTAATTGACCAAATAGCTGACGAAGTTTCAGATAGTCGTTGATTTCGAAATAAATTTTACCGTCGCGAACGATTTTGCTTATTACGTTGTCGTCTGTGCCCTGTTGAAACACCCAGCCCGCCACCATTTGACGGTTACGCATATGAGCTTGTTCGATCGTTTTGCCCGGTTCTATCCGTCTTAATTGCAGCATCAGGCCATTCAAGATAAATGAATCATAGGCGGCTTTACCAACGTCTAACGACGGCAGAAGTCCAAGCTCAACTAATTTTGGGTCCATCATAAAGTACAAGGCTACTAAATCGGCGCGTGCTTCTTCTAATGGCGATGAATAGTTTTTTAGTGTCTCTTTGGGGGTGCCGACACCGGCTTCGAGTTTGCCAGACGCATGACCGACCACTTCATGCAGCGCGGTACGCATTTTACCTGCCAGTTCCTTATGCTCGGTGTTCAGCGCGATTTCCTGTTTATCGTGCGCAAATTCAGCTAATAAGCCCGGGTTGCTCGCTTGGCCGTAGGCGTTAACGATGTTCCCTAAACTCACGGATTTTGACCCATGTTGTGCGCGAATCCAGTTGGAGTTGGGCAGGTTTACACCAACTGGGGTTGACGGCGATGCGTCTCCGGATTCACCAGCAACACTTACCACGTTGTAGCTAACACCAACAACCTTCTCTTTTTTATGTGCGGGGTTAGTACTTGAGTTGTCTTCAAACCATTGTGCATCGCTGGCTACTTTTTGCATCCGGCGAGAGGCTTCAAAATCTTTAATTTGAACAATATTTTCAAACGACCCTTTATAGCCTTTCGGATCTTGGTAGACCTCGATAAACGAATGAATATAATCGACATCGCCGTCGGTTGCCGAAACCCATGCAATATTGTAGTCATCCCATGTTTTTAGATCGCCAGTTTTGTAGTATTCAATCAGTAGCTTTAGGGCGTCCGCTTGAGCTGGGTTCTCGGCTACTGTCACGGCTTTGTCGAGCCAGCCAATGATCTTGGTGATAGCGCTTCCATACATGCCGTTTGCGGTCCATTTTTTTTCCGCTAGACTACCGTCTTCGAGGCGAACAACTTTGCTGTTCAAGCCCAGCAAAACGGGTCTATCAGGGTCAACTTGAGACATAGCCGCATAAAACTCGGTGACTTCGGCGTCGGTGAGGTCGGGATCGTAGAAGTTTATGGCTGAGTCTTTTACTAAATCGCCATTGACGTTTTGGCTGACCTTTTTGTTATCGATTGACGGATCAAACATCGCCTCAAGCGCGTCGTCGTTTAACACACCCCCAGCGGCTTCTAGTTGATCGAGAAAATAGGCCTTGGTAAAATTCGGAGTAAATTTGTCCCCAGCGTAGTGATGATGGATGCCATTTGAGAAAAATACTTGTCGAGCGTAGGTGCTCAGCTGTTGCCATCCAGAGCCACTGCCTTGAGTGCCACTCATAATCGCCTCTAGTGCTCGACGAATGCTTAAGTTGTGGCGATAGTTTTGGTCCCACATGATGTCACGGCCCGCTAAACCCGCCTGAACCAGATAATAAACAAGCTCTTTTTGCTTAAGTGTTAGCTCCTCAAAGCCAGCAATTTGGTAGCGAATGATTTTAATATCGGCAAAGCGTTCAGGCGACCATTCAAAATCGCTGTCGTTTGTCGCCTGAGCATCATTTTGTTGACTGACATCGGCTTTCTGCCCACTAATCGGTTGCGAGTCATTGTTATCACATGCGGCTAGGCATAGGCAACAAGCGAGTAATAGGGAAAGTAGCTTCATTTTAATAATGGCTCTGTTTTTAAATAGTGCACCAACTTACAGGGGCTTAATCAAGCTGTAAAGTCGGTACATGAAATCGCCACTCCGTGTTAATGTCCAAGAAACCTTTAATTGACCCAATTTGCTTTGATAAACGTAATAAAATCACAGAACAGTGCGGTGCTGTATGGGCTCGCCGCCGTGCTTTGCTGGTCGACGGTCGCCACCGCCTTCAAGTTAAGCTTGAACTACATTACCCCACTGCAGTTGATACTGTTGGCGTCGCTAGTTTCGTGGCTGTTCTTAATCACCACATTGCTGCTGCAAGGCCGAGCTCGGGCGCTGTTTGGCTTAAGTAAAAAAGACTATGCGTGGTCGTTTATTTTTGGCCTGATGAACCCTGCACTTTACTACTTATTATTATTTTCAGCTTATCATGCGCTACCCGCTCAAGAAGCTCAGGCATTAAACTACAGCTGGGCGATAGTGATGACACTGTTGGCCGTGCCCTTGCTGGGTCAGCGTTTGAGTCGTTTCGACCTAGCCGCGGCCGTATTGTGCTACTTTGGTGTGTTAATGATTGCCACTCGAGGAGACGTTCTGGGTTTGAATTTCGCCAATATTAAAGGTGTTGCATTAGCCTTAGCGAGCACCGTTGTTTGGTCTTTATATTGGATACTAAATCAGAAGGATCAGCGTCAACCGATCGTCGGTTTGTGTCTGAATTTTAGTTTCGCATTACCAATCATTATCATAGCCGCCTATATTACTGGTGATCTGGGCTCACTTTTTAATTCGCCTTGGCAAGCGCTCATGGGCGGGTTTTATGTTGGTGTCTTTGAGATGGGTTTGGCTTTTATACTCTGGCTTAAGGCAATAAAGCTGGCGGAAAATACGGCGAAAATCGCCAATTTGATTTTTATATCGCCATTCTTATCGCTAATTTTTATTAGTGTTTTACTCGATGAGGTCATCTTGCCCAGCACCTTGTTTGGTCTTTGCTTAATTATTGCGGGCTTGGTGGTGCAGCAATTGTTTGCAAAGCCGAAAGAAACAGTTCGGGCGTAGCGAGTGAATTGAATCTGTCTACACGGATCAAAAAAGCGAAAAGATAGGGTATAGTTTGTCCATGAAAAAAGACACCATATTAGTCGCAGCCGGTCGCGATAAAAAGTATACCGGCGCAGCCGTCAACCCGAGAATAGTCAGGGCGTCGACCATCGTCTTCGACAGCATGTCCGAGATGGCGAAAGCCGGAAGTCAACAGTCTTATCTTTTTGATGGCGAGAGCAAACCCAGTGAGTATTATGGTCGCCGAGGCACGGCTACGACCTTCGCATTTAACGATGCCATGTGTGAACTTGAAAACGCCGCAGGCAGTTATGTTTACTCTTGTGGAACGGCGGCAATTACCAGTTGCTTATTATCGTTTCTAAGCGCCGGTGATCACTTGTTAATGGTCGACTCGGTATACCAACCAACGCGCGATTTTTGTCATGGGACACTCGCGCGAATGGGCGTAGAGGTCAGCTATTATGACCCTATGATTGGTAGCGGTATTGCTACCTTAGTGCGCAAAAATACCCGAGTAATTTTTCTTGAATCGCCAGCTAGCTTGACCATGGAAGTTCAAGACGTGCCGAGTATTGTAGAGGTCGCAAAGCAGCATGACATTGTCACCATGATAGACAATACCTTTGCCACTCCCCTTAATTTTAAGCCACTGGACTTTGGCGTTGATGTCTCAATACACTCGGCGACCAAATATATTAATGGCCACTCCGATGTAATGCTTGGCGTCGCCAGCGCTAACCAACGACATTGGCCACAGTTAATGGAGCGCAGCTACGAGTTAGGCCACTGTGCCTCGGTGGATGATGTTTATACAGCGCTGCGTGGCGTACGAACTTTAGGTGTCAGGCTGCGTGAGCATGATCGCAATGCCATGAGAGTTGCACGCTGGCTAGAGCAACACGATTTGGTCGAGCGTTTATTGCACCCCGCATTCGAGTCGTGTCCGGGACATGAGTTTTTCAAACGAGATTTCTCAGGTGGGAATGGTTTGTTCTCGTTCGTTTTAAGCAATAGCAATGCTAGGGCGGTCGCGGCGATGGTGGATAATATGCGGCATTTTAAAATGGGTTTTTCATGGGGTGGTTATGAGAGCCTTATTTTGCCGGTTGGCAGCTCACCTGCGCAGCGAACTGTTGCGCCTTGGTTGCTAGATAGGCGGCTGATTCGTTTGCATATCGGCTTGGAAGATACACAAGACCTAATCGATGATTTGAGCGATGGGCTAGAACGTTTAAGAGGGGCTTTATAATGTCAGAATGGCTAACCTTACTACCAGCGACCGTCGCTATCGCCTTTGTTTTGTGGCGAAAAGAAGTGGTTGGCGCGTTGATCCTAGCGGTCTTTACCTCGGAATATTTACTCGGTATTCAATCGGCAAACTACTCTCCATTTAGCGGTTTTATTCAGTCAATTGAGCGTGTTATATCAGTCCTTACCGACGCAGGTAACGCCAGAATTCTAATGTTTAGTATGTTGATAGGCGCAGTGTTAGCGTTCATGCGCTTTTCAGGTGGCGTTAACGCCACCGTCCAAAAGATGGTCAACAGCGGTCTTGCCAGTACTGCTCGGCGCACCGGTTTGATGACGTTCTTTACCGGGGTCGTGGTGTTCATTGAGTCTAACTTGAGTGTTTTAACGGCGGGCATCGTGTCGCGCGGTCTATTCGATAAATTTAACATGAGTCGCGAGCGTTTGGCATACATTATCGACAGCACGTCTGCGCCGGTTTGTATTTTGATCCTACTCAATGGCTGGGGTGCATTCGTGCTTGGTATTATTGCGCCCTATGAAACCGAGCAATCGGCGGTGAGTATTTTATTGGCCACGGTGCCGTTGAATATTTATGCGATCTCCACGCTGTTTGTGGTGTTTTATACGGTGTGGACCGGCAAGGTTTACGGCCCAATGGCTACTACAGAGACAATTGCTAATAATTCGGCAGAAGAGACAAAATCCAGCGAAATTGAGGTTCAGGGAGGTCGAGCGAAAGACATGTTAGTGCCGCTGGCGGTTATTGTTTTCGGCATGATCGGCTTTATGTTTTGGACCGGCAACGGCGATATTATGGCCGGTAGTGGTTCAGCCTCAGTGCTCTACGCGACAATCGCTGCCTTGCTCGTCTCCTTTCTGATGTTATTGAGTCAACCTCGATTTAGCCATCGCCAATTAGTCAACGAAGGCTTCAAAGGTGTGGCCGAACTTCTACCATTAGTAGCGATTCTACTAATGTCGATTGCCTTAGGCGCGAGTGTCAAAGAGCTCGGTACAGGCGTCTTTATTTCTGGCTTAGTGGCTGATTATTTGCCGCTATTTTTAGTCCCAGCGGTGATTTTTATCGCCGGAGCGTTTGCTTCGTTTACCACTGGCACATCTTGGGGAACGTTTGCGTTGTTAGTTCCAATCGCCATGCCGATCGCGATTAATTTAGACTTACCGCCATCGTTAGTGTTGGCGGCCGTACTGGGTGGCGGAATTTTTGGTGACCATTGTTCTCCTGTCTCTGACACCACTGCGGTGTCATCATTAGCGGCTGGATGCGACATTCTTGACCATGTAAAGACGCAACTTCCATACGCACTGTTTTGCGGAGCGATTACAATTGTCGCTTATATCGTTATGGGCTTGGTTGCGGTGAGTTAGGTTTTCTTCAGGCTCATTTTAGAGCCTTCGTTAGTCTATATGTTGAGCGACTATTCGAGTTAGCGCATACATTTCCACTCGGCAGTTGCTCCTGCACTGCTCTAATAAACTACATCCATGATACTTACCCTTTGGGCTGCCGATGGCAGTTTAATTACGCTCCAGGCGTAATTGTCGTTACGCCTTTAGGCGGCTCATGGTTCGGGCTAGCTCTACGAGCTGCGCCGAGGCAAACACAAACCAAAGCCCTTATGAATGAAACTCTTCCAAGAATATCTACGCATTCACGACCCAGTAACAATTGCACTTGTTTGTCGTTTATATCGTTATGAGTTTGGTTGCGGTGGGTTAGGTTTCTATTACTCCTTTATAGCCTACGTTAGCGTATATGGGATGAGTTATTCCGAGTTCTTTGTTTGGAAAGTGCCGCCAAGTTAAGAGAAGCGAGCATCTCGGTGGTCGAATTTCGACCTCGTTAAAAACTAATCATCAACTTTATTAGTTTATTTTTTCTGCTGCACCACTTTTCATCTATCTAACAATTTGAGCCTGCACCTCTTTAGTGCAGGCTGAGATCAAGGGTGGCCAAACACTTCAAATAGAATGCACGATTATGGAAAATCGTCATGCACCAAATTATTGCTTCATATATGAGCAAGTTATGTTGAGAATAAAAATTCTTCATTGTTAAAACCGATGATCGGCGTTTACCGTTTAGTTGTGGCCGAAACCACTTTCAATTAAAAGCAGGTTCGGATGTTTAGTACCACTTAACCTAAATGCTATCGCAGGAAGTTTTTTATGTCTTATTTTCGAATTATTGGTGTTTTATCAGTTTTCCTTTTTAATTTTTCAAGTGTCCACGCGACAAGCGCAGACAAGGATCTACAACGGTGTGCCTCGGCGGCGTTACAAGAACGCGGGCAATCAGCCAAGTCCATTTCGGTCAACAATAGTGGCCTAACGCAGAGTGATCTGGATCACGATCTTTCAGGTCGAAAGCTGCAATATCGTATGCACCTGGCTAATACCGTCTCAGGTGAAGACTTAGGCGAAGTTACCTGCACGATGAACAGTCTAGGCGAGTTAGTGTCAGCCGTTTTTGATCGCTAGACTTTTGTTAAACAGTGTAAAGAGTGAAACAGTACCACTTTGAGCGAGAGTTTAATCTCGCTCAAACTGGTTTAAGTGAATGGGGTAGGTAGTATGGATAAGAATAATCGAACGTGCCAACGGCTTTATGGTATCTCTAGAATCGACTGCGAGCGACAGAACGCCCATGCCTGGCGAGTTAGCTTGCGCCGCTACGGTAAGCGGTTTGCTAAGAATTTCACCGATAAAAAGTATGGCGATAGAGAGTTAGCCTTGGCTGACGCAATGGCGTTTAGAGACCAATTTCTGGTCGATAATCCGCCGATTAGCCGTAAGGATTTTTGCAGCATCAAGCGTCGTAACAATAAAACTGGAATCACCGGCGTTTACAAATACCGTAAGACGTATCAGCTGAAAGACGGAACCATCAAAGAGTCTTGGTATTGGGAAGCGAACTGGCCGGACATCGACGGCACAAGCATTAGTCAATCGTTTGCTATCAATCGATTTGGTGAAAAATTAGCAAAGAATATGGCGATTGAAGCAAGAGATCTCGGAATGCAAAATGTTGAGGGCACGTTTTGGGCCGCTGAACGGGGGAGCGTGCATGCTGCTTCAGGCGCCTTCTAGCCCGCGTGCTCTTAAGGAGCTAATGTATGAAAACTTGAACTTTAGCCTGACAACGCTTGCTACTAAAGTTGGACTTAACCGTCATACCCCAAGGCAGGCTGAGCGCTCTTGAGCGCAGCCGAAAGACTAGGTGCCCCTTGAGGATATCTAAAATTCAAACGTAATTGAAAAGACTCTGATCATGCATTGAGATTTTTCACATAAAAATTAAAAAATGGAAACCGATTTAGAGCCCTCGAATAAAGGTGATCTTCGACGTTTGGAAACGAGATCAAATAGAACTCGTGGCGACCTACTAGATAGAGATGCCCACTACTGTCGGTCTTGCTCTATCGGTTTGCGAGCGCTAATAATGTGATATCCATATTGTGATCGATGCAATCCCATTAACATGCCAAAAACGGGAGCGACGAAATGCCCCATTTCAATTTTTATGTCATTCTTGTTAAAAAATATCTTACTAAAGAAATACTTAAGCGATACCCAGGGGACATACATTACACTTAGGGCTACTCGCCAAGAAGCGTCTTGCACTTGTATATCTTCATAGCCAATATCTCGCATTGCCTTTACAAACACATCAATACCTGCAAAGTCATCTAGCATCCAGCCTTTGCAAACTTTGCGATAGAGGAAGTTAAATAAGCGTGTATGTTTTTCACCTTTTGTAAAGCCATCGGCAACGACTAGTCGTGCGCCGGGCTTGAGGATACGAAATGACTCTTCTAAAAAGCGGCGTTTGTCTTTGCCTTTGTCGTAACAACTGCTTTCTAGAGCGTACGCACCGTCAATACTTTGGTCGGCTAACGGTAGCTTACAATAGTCCATTAGCTCGAACGTTAACCTCTCCTGAAACGCTCGATCAGTCGAGAGTTCTTTAGCTTTCTTAACTTGCCAAGGAACGATGGTGGCACTGATGACGGTGACTAATTCGGTATTGCTAACTATGAAGCGACCACTGGCGCCAACGCCACAGCCCAAATCAAGCAAAGTATTAGCTTTATTCAACGATAGTTGCAGGCGACTTAAAGCCTGATTATTCATCTCGTCAAGCATCGCCTCTCGATTGAAGGGATTAACGCCAAGGCGAAAGTATCCAAAATGCATATTGAAGCGTCGGCTCCAAGGCTCGTAATCCATGCCTGCTTCAGAGTAATAATCAATGATGCCTTGTTTATAGTTTGACGGAGAGGTCGGTGTCGTATTTACCGTGTTGATCATTGGCTTCTCTTCCATAAAAGGAAAGTGGCGTTTACAAGTAAAAAATGCCTGTCAATATCAGCGCTATACCAGCGCTGATTTTTTTTAACAGGCTCTAATTTACTGTTTGCGATGCCAAAAATCTTCTTGGTTTATAGAGTAGAAGTAAGTCAGTCAGTAATTAATATGACTGCTTAGCGTTTATATCTATCCTTTCTTGTCTCAGTTGGGGTAGTTGTTCATGATCAATGTCCGTTAATGATCGAGGGAGTTGAACGAACATCTATCTAACGAAGGGAAATGAAGGAAAATGGCCACCCATTTAGATCATTGTGAGTGCAGTGGCATCAGGACGTAACGGTTTTTATACACGCCATTGCGTAAAGCTTCGCTAATAAAAATGACCTTCGACATTTGGAAATGGGGTCGAATAGAGTTCGTGGCTATCTACTAGAGATGACTAACTTACAATCCTAAAGACTAATTTGAATCCATATCTTTAAATAATCCCTTAACAACGAAAACAGCCAAGCCGACAATTTGCCCTAAGTTTTGAACCATTAATGCGGGTAGTAGCCATTTATATTTAGAATAGTCGAGCCAATCAAACCCAACTCCTACTAAAAGCAATGATTGAAATGCGATCATGCCGCCCATGCAAACCATTAAAAATATCGACCACCTAGATTTATGCCTATAGTGGTCTTGGAGACCTTTTAGGTGGGCATAATCAAACTGGGATTTAACAGCTGTTCTGTTAAAATTTTCTTCAAACTGTTGCTGAAGCTCTCCTACTAATGCATTGTCATCATCTATTGTGCTTAGTAAGTCTTCAACTGATATTTTTTTAACATCACCATCCTTGGTTTTATTTTCAGACATTCTTCAGTCGAATCTCCATCATCTGTAAAGAAACACCGAATATGCTTGCAAGTTTGGCTGAGCCAAAATCTTTAACTGAGATTAGAAGCGAGCTAGGGACTAGTAAATTTGCGGCAAAATTATTTGCCTCAACCTCAAGAGGGTCGTTTTTATCGCCAGATTGAGACCTTAATAACACAGGGTATCTTTCAGGGTCAGCAATAAATAACTCCTTATGCATCAACCAGTGCCCTAATTCATGGGCCATAGTGAATGTTTGACGATTAATAGATTCGTCTTTGTTAACAAATAATCTCGCATTTTTGAAATCACAAAAACCTGAAACAGAGTCCTTATGTTCACCGAAATCTGAAAAAATAACATCCACACCATTGCTTTCTGCAATTTCCAGCACGGGAATAGGCGGTGAGGTGAAAATATCGGTAAGCCCGTTCGCTAACCGTGTAGATACATCATATCTTGGCTTCTTTGGTATCATAGTTTCATTCATTTCATAATCTCCACATAAAAGTTCCGTTTCTTATGTAACAACGATTATACACATTTAGCCGTCTTCAAAATTAATATTTGATTACAGCTCAATCAGGACTAAATGGATAAAAACACATCTAGTGTAACGTTATATATAATCGCTCTAATATGTTTCCCCGCTCCTACTCTAAATATTACTAAGCCTCGAGCTCTTCCCAACGAACAAAGTGCTGATCTAATTGATCTTGCAGCTCCTTCAAGTCGGCTCCAGCCTGACTAACAATCGCCTTGTCTTGCTGATAAAACTCGGGCTTTGCCATTTCCAGAGTAAGCGCTTCTATTTTTTTCTCTAGCTGGTCTATTTGTTTAGGCAGTTGTTCAAGCTCGCGCTGTAGGTTGTAGCTTAGTTTTTTTGCTTTTGGTGCAACAGCGGCGGTGGGTGCTTGCTTTTTCTTCGGCTCAGCTGCTTGCGAGTTATCGCGCTTTTGTCGTAGCCAGTCTTCGTAGCCGCCGATATATTCGTGCACTTCGCCGTCGCCTTCAAATGCGATTGTGCTGGTAACCACGTTGTCTAAGAAGGTTCTATCATGGCTTACCAGTAATAAGGTGCCGGTGTAGTCCATTAATAGCTGTTCTAGTAACTCTAGGGTTTCGTAATCTAAATCGTTGGTTGGCTCATCGAGTACTAAGAAGTTAAATGGCTGAGTAAACAGCTTGGCTAGCATTAGTCGATTGCGTTCGCCGCCGGATAGTTTGGCGGCGGGTGCGCGAGCGCGCGATGGGCTGAACAAGAAGTCTTGCAGGTAACCCATGATGTGTTTGGTTTGGCCGTTGATGGTGATTTCATTGTTACCAGAAACGTTATCTTGAACGCTTAAGTCATCGCGAATCGCTGAGCGATGTTGATCTAAGTAGGCTATTTCTAAGTTAGTGCCTATCTTGATTTTGCCGCCATGTGGCTTGTTTTCACCGGTTAGAATTTTGATCAGGGTTGACTTGCCACAACCATTGGGGCCAATGACACCGACTTTATCGCCGCGTAGAATACGACACGAAAAATCTCGCATAATCACTCGGCCATCGAAGCTGGTGTGTAGGTTTTCAGCTTCTATCACGACTTTGCCCGATTTGCCACCACCGGCGTTTAAATTGATATTGGCGGTGCCTTGGCGGTCGCGGCGTTGGTTTCGCTCATCACGCATTTTCTTCAGTGCTCGTACTCGGCCTTCATTACGAGTGCGTCGGGCTTGAATGCCTTTGCGAATCCAGACTTCTTCTTGAGCTAGCCGCTTGTCGAACTTGGCGTTGACGACATCCTCGTCTTCTATCGCTTTGGCTTTGGTCTCAAGATAGGTTTGAAAATTGCCGGGGTAGGAGGTTATTAAACCGCGGTCTAGTTCGATAATGCGGGTCGATAGTTTGTCAATGAAACTACGGTCGTGCGAGATAATTATCATTGTTACATTGAGCCCAATTAATAGCGTCTCTAGCCACAATATTGTCTCGATGTCGAGGTGGTTGGTTGGCTCATCGAGTAATAAAATATCTGGCTGTTTGACCAGCGCTCGCGCCATTAAAACTCGACGCTTCATGCCGCCAGAGAGTTGACCGAATTGCATTTCTGGGTCCAGGTCGAATCTTGAGCACAGTGTTTTAACTTGCACATCAAGCCCCCATGCTTCGAGCTCAGTGACCACAGTCTGTGTATCAATGTCGCTTTCGCCGGCTAAGTAGTAGTCGGCTAGCGCTTGACCAAGCGTTTCATCGCCTAGTGCTACCACGCTACGGATATCAAAATCCAAATCACTCGGCACCTCTTGCACCAAGCGCCCGACAATCGTACCTTGCTGTATTAGTAGCTCGCCGTCGTCAGGTAATAACTTGCCATCGATCATTCTTAACAAGGTTGATTTGCCGGCACCATTTCGGCCAATCAAGCCGATGCGCTCGTTAGCTTCGATAATCAAGTTAGCTTGGTCTAAAATAGGGTCAGCGCCGAAGGCGACGCTTACGTTTTTAAGGTTTATTAACGACATGTGATGGCTATTGAAAGCGGGTTTGTAAGTGGCAAAATCGGCCAGATTGTATCACTAAACGCGAGCCCACACCTTAGCCTCGAGGTGATATGTTGGTGTTCTATTATTGATTTGTCATCACTTTTTTGTCGGCAATCACATATGACCAATCCGTTGGCCTATAAATAATGAATCTCGAAAAGTGAATGTTATGGTGACCGTCAAGCAGCCATTTTTTATTGCTTCCTTGCCTTTGCAACCTCAAGCAAAAAATAGAGAATGTGACGCTAGTTATAACCAGCGCCACACCCTACATCTCTACTTCTACTTCTTACCAATAGCAATTATAGACACGGGGTTTGGATCTCGAATACCATCCTCTCCCTCAGCTTCCTGGAAACGGACTTGAAAGCCACTTGTCGTTATGCTTCTCATGCGTGTAATCACGGGTGGGAAGTTTGTTACTCCACCACCAATGTCACCCTCATGACTAAAGATAACTGGGGTTTCAGAAAAAGCATCCGGAAAGGTAACCGACTTCCAGTTCTGGTTTAAATTAGGGATGTCGTCAGCCCAAACTACGACGCCGTTAGCCAGCTCGTGAACGCCTTTTTCAAAGACGATCATGCTTGCGGTGTGGGCTACTGTGAGGTAGCTGCTCTCGTCCCACTCATCGTACCAATAGCGTAATAAATTATCAGCGGTTAAAAGAGCTGAAAACTTATTGGCATTTAAAAACCCCAAGGCTTGACCCGAAGGCGCATTATTCACGGCGCCGATCACGAGATAATCATCAACGCCGTAGCTGCGAGAAACCGCGCTTCGTCTATAAGCATAAGAACTACTCTCTTGGACATTATCCAGCTTTATAGCATCACCGACGATAACACCATTAATGTCCCTGATCGGACCCTCTTTAAAGCCCAAATACCCTACGACTTCGGTTGTGTGATTCAACTCAGCGTCGTTATTAGTTTCCTCTTCAATCTTTACCTGCACACTATTCGAGCCTAGGTTATTCATTTTAACGGAAGCAGTATCGGGACCATCGTAAGTTTGCATTTGAGCAATCATTACGGGCGGTTCGGTAGCTCCGGTAAAATTAATTGTAGACCAAGCATGTGTCACCGAATTTGAGGTAACACCACTAATTGCTTTTGACGACAGATTGCCAGAGCCGAAGACTTCTACTTCGGCTAAGGTCAGGTAGTCACTTTTATCAAATTGTATGCTGATATAGCGGCCGGTGGTTCCTTCGGGAAGATAGTAGTTTCGGCTGTTTTCAACGGCCGACGACGGAACAGCACCATTAGTACGAAGTTCCGTTGTCGCTCTAATCCTTGCTTGAGCAAGCGATAAACCTGCCATGCTCTGGTCGGAGACCAAGATATAGAAGTCTTTAAGGCGCTCAGCACAACAGTTGATCCGATTGTAAATCGTTACCGAGTGAATATCTTTGGAAGAACCTAAATCACCCTGCCAAGACGCTCCTGGGCCGCTGTTTGTCGTGGTTAGGCCGGTACTCCAAACACCATCCTTGATGCCGTCATAAGCCCGTTGCGATCCAAATTGTGACTCATTACTGTAAGTGCTGGGGCCCTGAGATGAGCTGACAAAATTATGCTTGACAACCGGGTTGTCATCAACCAATGCCAGACCACGGCGTGGATTAGGATCAACACCACCATCCTTTTCGAACAAATGATGAATAATCTTGAACTCCTGTCGGTGGTTCTCGGTGTCACATGCTCGCTGACCCAGCGTACCGTTATAGGTGCCATCGCGCAACAATTCCATGCACTTGTTGCTGTGTCTGGCCTTCAATTGCACCCGATCTTTAGCACTGCCTAGTAGTGTCGGCTTCCACTGTTGATTGTTGGTGTCTAGGCATGTCCATAGATGAATGTTTACATCACCTTGTGACACACCAGATACATCGATACATTTTTCAGTGTCTTTCATTTTTATCTCATAAAAGCCTGAATCGGTGCTGGTGATCACCCAGTCTTGACGATTTTCTGTGTTGCAATCTTGTTGCTCCAGAGTTGTGCCACTGCCGGGGTTAAAAATGTTTGCCTTGTTGTCGATGCATTTGTCATCAATGGTTCGAATGGCATGATGCAAACCCGATCTGATACCTATTTTAGCAATTGGCTCAAAATGCTGATTTGCATTGTTGTAGTTACAATCCCAGAGATGCATCGGAGTTTGATCACCGGCGCCACCACCTGAAAGGTCCAAGCAATGACTGTCATCATAAGCCGAACGTAGCA
Source organism: Arenicella sp. (assembly GCA_046709645.1). GTDB lineage: Bacteria > Pseudomonadota > Gammaproteobacteria > Arenicellales > Arenicellaceae > Arenicella. The sequence continues at coordinate 61,241 of JBKEFT010000002.1, read as the reverse complement.
TGATTTTATCATCGCCGATGCTCAGCACCTGCCACCGAGTTGAAATAGGATCTTCAGGTATGCCACACGCAGTTTGGACTGTGCGCGCTCCATTGACTAAGTTTCCAACGGTGTAACTATTGAAATTTACTGATAGGCAGTAACCATTCTTCATATTGCGCAGTTCATAGAAATCGCCAGAACCGGTTTTATTCAGCTGCCACAATTGGTTGACGTCATTTTCACGACAATTAGTTTGTTTAGTCTGCGCGATGTCCTGGTTTACATTGCGCTGTGCTTCAATACACATACCATCATGCTTCGTGGCTAATTGATAGACGCCGTATTCACCTACAGTTTTGGGTGGAATATCGTCAGCCCACCACTCCTTGATGTGGAAATCGTAGTTAATTTGTACTCGACCTCGAATCGGTGCTATGAAGGTCGGTAAACCAATCGAAGAAGCATCCAGTGTCCATTCACGATTAAATGGAAGTATTCTCAATGCACCCCAAGTGAAGGCGTCACCACCCGCGCTTATCGCTCCGGTGTTTTTGTGAATTTTGCGCCAGACACGGGTAAACGTGATATCGCCAAGTGCCCCACCGATGATAGCTCCAAGATTACCCACTGCGAGTGGATCGACCGCACCGTCGGTCGCTACGCCCGCAGCAATTGCAGCTTCCAATACCCCGGTAAGTGACATTGCAGCAACCACACCCAGAGAGCCTAAAGCTTCGGCGCCTATGACTGCTGCAAGGTGTTTAACCACTCGTCCGGGAGTGTTGCCGCCATTAAGCTTGGCCATTTCATTAATGTCGTAAGAGGCGTACATTCCACCGCCGACGCCGATTTCAATGGCCACTGAATTACTCCATCTCTTTTTGAATTTTTTCAACAAGCTCTGAGAGTCGCTCAGCCTTTCGAGGGTGTCATCGTCAAGTGTAAAGGTGTCGCGCATGCGTTCAAAGCCGGTATTGTTACCAAAAACGGCTTGAAGGCCCTGAGTAACAATTTGACTACCTTCGATCTCCACATCTGCGAGCGCACCTGAGAAGGCACCGTATTTCAGGCCTTCGTATTTTGCGTTATTAAAAAATGTTTCGTTATCGTCAGGGTTCGCCGACCATGTATACGGTAGAATGAAGTCGTGAACGGCAAAAACACCGAGGGAACCAAGAAAATCTTGGATAACACTTTCTTCGATATAGACACCTGAAAAGTCTAATACTCTAATTCGAATTTCTGTTTCAAATCGTCCTGCCCCGTTAATACGAGGATGTGTGAAGAAGGCACGCAACTGAATTTGATCGAGCCATCCAGCACTGACATCGGCTCCGCCTCTAAGGAAGGCGTCATTAAGCAACGTAGGGGCAAACTCAAGCGCATAATCTAGACGTTTATCTTGATTGTGATCTCTCGACAGCAAATCACATATTACTCTGCACTTTGCCACTGATTCATGCACATCCCCAGCGGCTGATAATTCTCGATTACCAGACCCCTCTAAATAAGACACTAGTTCTCTTTCTTCATCGCTATCCGTGGTGAGTACATTATCAATTGCTGGGGCAAGCAAGGTCTTTATATTGGCGTCGCCAGTGATCAAATCTTCAGCAAGATTGGCAAGGCCTTTCACCAGGCGCCATCCATCTCGGGCCTTTTGAGCTGATAGTTTAAGATTATTAATCGCTGTGACTGGGTTGGTAATTCCCTCTTTAAAAGCCAACTGCTCTATTACGTCAATGATGCTTGCGGAGTCATAGCCACCTAGGCTCTCGGCCCCAACCAGAAATTCATGAATGTCAAAGTGCGACAAAGCATTAAATTCGTTGCCAAATTTAATCGCATCCGATACGGTCCAGTCGACCACATGATCCCAGCCGACTTTCGCCCAGTTTTTTAGACGTCGCTGGTGATCAATCGCGGTATTTGGGGTGGTTGGCGCGAAACCCGGTATCGGCAGTACACGCCAGCGTGTGATACTAGATTCCATGTCATCGAGAGCAACATAGCCGTTATCATTAACGTGAAAAATATAGTTCTTATCTTGAGAGGTGCTTGGGTAGTGTGACCATCTGACAACGCCGTTTTTACGGATTTCGATGCCCCGATGGGTAACATGAAAACGATGCAAATTTCTAGCCGTGCTACTTGGGTCTGCGCCACTACTCCATTTAACCCCCTGATTAGAACCAGTAATTTTACGTAATACTAAATTACCATCGGTCTGCATTTTTAACTGAAATACACCATTTTCGCTAAGGATTACTTCATTTTCACTCAGCGAATGGCCAAGAAACTCCGCATGAAATTCATTCAAGGGGTCAGAAAAAACCGAATGTAACGCTTGTGCAGGAGCACTCCTAGGCTTGGCATCAAACGAATAGGAACACCTTTTGACAACATTTGGCTGTGGGTCACCAAAGAGACCTGGCCCACATAGGATGGAGTCAGTGCCAACGAAATATAAATAGGAATACACTCCATTTTCGCCGTAGCGCACCGTAGCGCCAGTTGGCGGATTATCGGCAATATTGCAGGTCTGATTGCCACCGGCGCAATCAACCCATGGTTCTGCAAACGCCGCGCCTGCAACCGCTAGGCTTGCTATGTAGGATGCCATGATGGCAAGCCCTACCTTGACTGAGTGTCGAAATAAACACTTAAATTTTTTCATGATTTAATCTCCTTGCTACTTGGTAGCGGGGTTTATCTTTGTAACTATGTGAAATAGAGCCACCGTGCTTTATCGGTATAGATGAAAACGACACGGTTATGGGCTCTGAGGCTCTAGTCTTAAACGCTAGATTTTCGGCAACAAAACGTGAAGCCATTTATTTGCTGCTTCGATATCTTTTTGGCTAATTACCGCTTTGAAATCGCAGCAGTTGTTGTGGATAGTTAAGTTGTACTTTTATTTCCATCCTCCTACTGGTTTTGCGTAAATTTGACGTTTCTATTCAGCCTCAACAAGCGATGTCGCGCAAAATAGGGTTTTTAATGACGCTGGGTTTTTTTTAACCAACAACGGTGCCGGCCGGCTAACTCTTCGATCTAACTCTTCGATCTAACTAAGATAATTATTTCTTGGTCATTAACTGGCCTTGTGCTATGACTATCATGGAGTAATAATTAAAGTTTTTGTAACTTATTAAATGCAATTTTTTTGTCTTTTTTGCTTATATTTATCAATAAATTTAAATATAATCCTGTTTTCTTAATTAAATCGGTATATTTAGCTTTTATAAAGAAATTCGATTGATTTTGTCGGAAAGTATTGGTTTGGCTGTTGGGTCAGGGAGCCTGTAACGGTCTTTGCTAAAATCCCATTGGCCCGTTCTAGTTCACGCGACATGCCCCAAAGGTGTGGATGGTTGCATTAAATTAGAGTTTGCGAATAATAATACTGAGTTGCAAGAATAGGCGGTACGAGGAGGTCTATTGGGTATCGAGTTCTTGCGCAGCCTAGGCTTGCGCACTCAGATGCTATGATTTTCAGTAGAGAGATGGATGGCCCTATGAAGTTGGACTTTTCTTTAGGTTTTTTACTGATCAACTTTTGTATCAATAATCGATATTAACCTTTGACTGTTGTAGTGATAACATTGGCTTTTAAGAAATGTTGATAACACGCTATTGCTCGAGTTGCTGCTTCTCTTTAGTAACAGGAATTTAGTAACAGAAATTCAGTAACAGAAATTTAGTAACAGCAACGCCTAACCGAAGAAAAAACCGTGACGTCCATTTAATTAATGCAAATTAATAGCTCAGTCTATTTTTGCTGGTAACGAGGGTCATTTAAGGAATGTTGGTTGAACAAATTGCGGTAAATAATAGTCTCAGGAACTATATGTACTTAGTAGCCTGCCCCGAAACGCGTGAGGCAGTCGCGATTGATCCGTTGGATCATGGCCTACTTTTGAGTCGGGCTAAGCAGCTAGGTTGGGATATTCGAGGTGTGATCAATACCCACGAGCATCACGATCACATTGGCGGTAACGAGCCGGTAATCGCGGCTACTGGTGCAAAACTCTATGCGCATGAAAAGGCCACTGACAAGATTGCTAATGTCGATGTGGGTTTGCGTGCTGGCGATACGGTGCAGGTGGGTACAAGCGTTGAGTTGATCGCCTTAGACACACCTGGGCATACCTTTTGCCATACTTGCTTATATGTTATGGGTGATAGTAATCAAGCGCCGGCTCTTTTTAGCGGCGATACCTTATTTAACGCCGGGGTCGGCAACTGCCATAACGGCGGTAACCCGCAGACCATGTATCAAACCTTTGTTCGCCAGTTGTTTGTCTTGCCCGATGAGACGCAAATATACCCAGGTCATGATTACATCGAAAATAACTTGCAGTTCACATTAGATCGCGAGCCAGGCAATGCGGCCGCCAAGGGCTTGTTGGCGGCAATACAGCAATGGCAGGGCGACACGCACTTCATCTCAAATATTGCGATGGAGCGCTTGGTTAATGCATTCTTTCGTTTGGACAATTCAGAAATCATAGATCTACTAAAGCAAAAATTTCTTGAAATTGGTGACCACCCGAATCAAGAAACTGTTTTTCTTAAGCTGCGAGAGTTGCGTAATCATTGGTAGTTAGGCTGGTTCTCGGCCGTATTGCTGCATAAAAGTTTCACGGTCGAACTTATCGTTGCCTTCGATAATGTAAATAAATGCGATAAATTGCACATTCTTCCTCTTTAAATCGAACTTAATATGCGGTTTAGACGAGGCTCGATCTCTGTTTTGAGCTTGGCCTCAATAGATAGCCGATTAATGATTATCGAATTCGACACTTTTGCAAAAAAAAGGCCGTCTTTTTTACCCAAGGCTCTATAATCAGCGCCTTGAGTGGGGTCGCCGCACAGTCTTGAGCTGTGTTACTGCATAGTAAGTTGCAAATAACACCCCAGAGCCCAACTCTATAGTAGAGCAGGGCCCGCATAGCAATAATTTAGTTACAGAAATACCGGAGAAGAACAATGTCGTTTGAAGATCGTGATGGATTTATTTGGATGGATGGTGAGTTTGTTGATTGGCGTGATGCCAAGGTTCATGTACTCACGCATACGTTGCATTACGGTGTAGGCGTGTTTGAGGGTGTGCGGGCATACTCTACCGATAAAGGCCCGGCGATTTTTCGCTTAGATCGCCATACTGAGCGATTATTGCAGTCGGCTAAGATTATGGGAATGACTATTCCATTCTCCGTTGATGAGATTAATAAGGCGCAGATCGAGAGCGTGTCGAGGAACAAACTTGAATCAGGGTATCTGCGTCCGATGGCGTATTACGGTTCTGAGGCAATGGGCTTGCATGCTAAAGGCCTAAAGGTTCATATGATGGTAGCGGCTTGGTCGTGGGGAACCTACCTAGGCGATGAGGCCTTAGAGAAGGGTATTCGGGTGAAAACATCGTCGTTTAACCGTCACCACGTCAACAGCACTATGTCGAAGGCGAAAACAAATGGTCACTACACTAATTCGATTATGGCCCTGCAAGAAGCGGAAAATGCCGGTTATGACGAAGCATTGATGCTCGATACCAATGGCTATGTGGCCGAAGGCAGCGGCGAGAATATTTTCATTGTACGTCGCGGCAAAATTTTCACGCCGTCGCTAACCTCGGCACTTGAAGGTATTACTCGAGATACGATTGCCGAATTGCTCAGAGATGATATGGGCATGGAGATCGTTGAAAAACAAATTACCCGCGACGAAGTTTATACCGCCGATGAAGCTTTCTTTACCGGCACGGCAGCTGAAGTTACGCCGATTAATTCGCTCGATGATCGAATTATCGGTGATGGCAAACGTGGTGCGGTGACCAAAGAAATTCAGACGCGTTATTTTGATGTGGTTAACGGTCGTAATCCAGATCGCATGGATTGGTTGACGCTTGTTTAAACGGCGCCAGATTAGACATCTACAATGTCTGTGTTAACAAAAAAATACCTAATCATTGGCCCCTCGTGGGTCGGTGATATGGTGATGGCACAAAGCTTGTTTATTGACCTTAAGCAACGCCAGCCAGAGTGTCAGATCGATGTTCTAGCACCGGCCTGGACCGCCGCTTTAATCGACCGAATGCCGGAAGTAACCGAGCTCATTGCCGGAAACTTTAACCATGGGGAATTAAGCTTAGGCGAGCGCATAAAGCTGGCTAAGAGCCTGCGCTCGAAAGGCTATACTAATGCCATTTTACTGCCTAACTCGCTGAAGTCGGCACTGGTTCCGGCGGTGGCCAAAATCCCCACACGTACAGGTTATATCGGTGAACAACGCTGGGGTTTTTTAAACGACATACGTAAACTCGATAAGCAAGCGCTGCCGATGACCGTGCAACGTTTCGTAGCGCTGGGGCTAGAAAAGGGTGCCGCTGTTCGGCCGGCAGCGTCGATTCCAGCGCCGAAGTTGGTGGTAGACCCGAGCTCTGCACAAGTTGTGCTTGATAAAAATCAACTCAGTATTGAAAAAGCCGGTATCGCTAAAAAGGTTCTGGTTCTTTGCCCAGGAGCTGAATTTGGACCTTCTAAGCAATGGCCGGTAATTCACTACGCCGAGATCGCTAATCATTACTTGCGCAAAGGCTGGCAAGTGTGGTTGCTCGGTTCTGATAAGGACCGCTTAGTTTGCCAAGAGTTAGATGCTCTATGCGGCCATAATACTGAGGTTCTAGCTGGCAAAACATCGTTGCCTGAAGCGGTTGATTTAATATCATTTGCGTCACTAGTGGTGGCAAATGATTCTGGCTTAATGCATATTGCCGCGGCATTACAGAAGCCGCTAGTAGCGGTATACGGGTCTACCGACCCCGGGCATACTCCGCCATTGAGCGATAACCATGCTATTGCTCGATTAGACTTAGATTGCAGCCCCTGTTTTAAGCGCGAGTGTCCATTGCAGCATCTCGATTGTTTGCGGCAGCTTAAGCCTGCTAGCATACTGGCGCTCGCTGAGGCGCTTTAAAATGCGAATCCTAGTAGTAAAGCTCACCTCAATGGGTGACGTGCTGCACGTCATGCCGGCATTGTCTGATTTGGTTAAAGCCAAGCCCGATGTCGAGATCGACTGGATGGTCGAAGATAGTTTCGCTGAGATTCCCGCTTGGTATCCGAGCGTTGACCGAGTGATTAAGGTATCTACCCGCCGTTGGCGAAGCTTGAATGTTAAAAATTTACGAGAGTTTTGGCTCTTTGTAAAAGAGCTTAGAGCTGAACGCTATGACGTGGTGATCGATGCTCAAGGGTTAATGAAAAGCGCTGCATTTGCTCGTTTAGCAAAACTAAAAAAGGATGGCTTTCGCGCTGGTTTTAGCGGTTCGTCAATCAAAGAATCTCCCGCGGCAAAGCTTTATCATAAAAAAATTGAGGTGGTTAGAGCGCAGCATGCTATTGAGCGTTTGCGCCAGTTGTTTGCTGGGGTCTTTGCCTATGAACAGCCGAATTCCAAGCCCGATTACAAGCTTAAGCTGCCTAAGCCCGCGACTAGTAATGCTGATACAGTCATGTTGTTTCATGGCACTACTTGGGCAACTAAACACCTGCCTGATAGTCTTTGGCGCGAGATAGCCGATCAGGCGTGCGACGACGGCTATAGAGTAATGCTAGCTTGGGGTAATGAGGCCGAGCGTGAGCGCGCGCAATGGATTGCTAAAGATCGCCCCGATGTGACGGTGTTAGAGCGAACCACGCTGAGCGATTTGGCGCGCACTATTGCTGGCATTTCAGGTGCTATTGCAGTAGATACTGGCCTAGGGCATATGGCCGCTGCGCTGGGTATACCCTGCGTGTCGGTCTATGGTTCCACCGATTCAGGCTTAACCGGCGCAGTCGGCGCACACCAAAGCCTGATTCAAAGCCGCTATTCATGTTCGCCGTGCCTGCTAAAACAATGTCCGAAATTGACTGAAAAGTTACTTGATCCTCCTTGTTATACGGCTTCTGCGGCTAATCCTAAGCTCAGCGCCGCGGCTATCTGGCAGACACTTTACCGTCAAATAGTCTAGCTCGCCAAAACTTCTAAAACTGCTTAACTTTAGGCGTATAATTTAGCCTACTTTAGAGATACTGATTAATTATGCACTTCGCCTTTTGCCTATATAAGCACTTTCCATACAGCGGCCTGTCGTTAGACATGCTGCGTATTGCCAACGAATGCACACAACGTGGTCACAAAGCCACGGTATTTACCGGTAGCTGGGAGGGAGATGTACCTGACGGTGTCGAAGTGGTCATTATCAAGCACTTTGCGCTAACCAACCATACTCGAGCCCATACCTTTCACAGTAAGCTGCGTAACTTATTGGAAACCCGAGAGTTTGATGTGGTGGTTGGCTTTAATAAGATCCCTGGTATGGATATATACTATTGTGGTGATTATTGTTACGTAGGCCGCTCATTTCTACGACACTCATTCTTTTACCGCTTTACCCCACGCTTTTTATACTTCTCGAGTTTCGAGCGAGGTGTATTTGAGGCCTCTTCGAAAACCAATATTCTGTCGCTGTCTGATCGTGAAAAATTGATCTATCAACAGTATTATTTAACCCAAGATTCCCGCTTTTTATGCCTGCCGCCGACCTTGGAAAAAGCGCGCTGGGCTAACTTAGACGAGTTGCCTGACCGCGTTTCATTACGTACATCCTTGGGTATCAAAGAAGATGACAACTTGGTGCTGTTGATTGGCTCTGGTTTTCAGACCAAAGGCCTAGATCGTGCGATTTTAGCGCTCGCAGCCTTGCCTAAAGACTTGCTAGCCAAGACCAAACTTTTTGTGGTCGGCCAAGATAAGACTGATACCTTTCAGCGTTTAGCTAAGCGTCATGACGTCGCCAACCATATCCATTTCTTAGGTGGTCGCAAAGACGTACCAGCATTAATGAAAGCGGGCGACATGTTATTGCACCCGGCCTATGCTGAAACCACCGGCGGCGTACTATTAGAAGCGATTGTGTCAGGCTTACCCGTATTGGCTACGCCAGTCTGCGGTTATGCGCCACATATTAAGACCGCAGATGCGGGTTTTGTGTTGCGCAAGCGTTTTTCACAAGCCGAGCTTAATGAAAAACTGTTAGAGATGTTGTTGTCCGATCAAAAAGAGCAGTGGCGCGAAAACGGCTTGAAGTACGGCCAAAACCCAAGTCTCTACGTTATGCCGCAGCGGGCGGTTGATTTTATCGAACAAACCTGTGTTCAACATCGTTTGTATTTGCCGGGTGAGATGCGCCAGAAAAGTGATGAGTCTTTGTATATCACCAACGAGTTGCGCCAGTCATTGAAGGGTGAAGATTCATTTTATCAAATGATGAATATTGAGGGTAAAGTTTACCGAGAGGCCCTAGGTCGCCGTACGTTACGATTTACCCGTGGCAATAAAGATTACTTTTTGAAGATGCACACTGGTGTGGGTTGGGGTGAGATTATTAAAAATCTAACCTACCTTCGTGCGCCAGTTGTCGGTGCGCTGAATGAATGGCACGGCGTACATCGGCTGAAAGATTTAGAAATTGATACAATGACAGTTGCCGCTTATGGTATCCGTGGCAATAACCCGGCAACTAAGCATTCGTTCATTGTCACCGAAGCGTTACCGACGGAAACCAGCCTAGAAGATTTTTGCGGCGAATGGGCTGAAAACCCGCCGCGAACGTTAAAGCAAGTTAGGTTAAAGCGTTGGATCCTTAACAAGGTTGTTGAAACGGCTCGAGTAATTCATGAAAACGGTGCCAACCATCGTGACTTTTATCTATGCCATTTTTTACTTGATGCGCATTTTGAAGCAGATGATCAGGTGTCACTCGAAAGTAAGCTGTACTTGATTGATTTACATCGCATTCAAATGCGCCGTAAAACGCCTGAACGTTGGGCGGTTAAAGATATCGCCGGTTTATATTACTCGAGCAAAGATATTGGTCTAACCAAGCGTGATTTATTACGCTTTATGAAGCTTTATCGCGACAAACCGTTGCGCGAAATTCTACGCACGGAAGCAAGTTTTTGGTATAAGGTTGAAAGCCGAGGCAACAAGTTGTATGAGTCTGAAATACGCAAAGCACTGGTGCTTGAGAAATTGAAGCATCAACAGGCACAGGTTATAGAGGGAGATTATTCTGAGACGAGGGCGGATGCATTAAAGCAATCTGAAGCGGTAGTTAAGGTTGACGATAAGAACTCCACAAAACCTCGACAGGTTTTTAGGAAGTAGTCGTGCCAGTGGATCTAATTGACTGGGCTAAGCAGCCAGTGACGCGAAGTATTGATTGGAACTCTCGTATCTGGATGTCGACAGAATACCTTGGCCTGCTACCCAAGAATGCAAAATTACTAAATCAGCTTTTGCTCGATACTAATTCGGCTTTTAAGCACGACGGCACTACCACCGTGTCGCGAGTTGAGTTGGCCGGTGAGCAGATGGTATTGAAGCGCTATAACCCACGTAACCAGTGGCACAAAATCAAGCGAGCCTTGCGTCGCTCGCGTGCTCGGCGGTGTTGGCAGATGAGTTATGCTTTTTCTGAAGCAGGTCTAAATGTTGCAGCGCCAATACTGATGCTAGAAGATCGTTTTGGGCCCTTTCGCCTGAATGCGTATTTCGTAAATGAATTCCTAGAGGGCCAAGAGCTAAGGGTTGTATTGCCGAGTATGAATGAAGCACAACAGCTGAAAGTCGCCGAGGCCGTTAATGACGCGTTTGATAAAATGAAAGCGGCGCGTTTAACTCATGGTGACCTGAAGGCAAGCAATTTGATGTGGAGTAACGATAAGCTCTTTTTCATTGACTTAGATGCGGCCCAGCGACACCGAAACCCTGTGACTTGGTTGAAAGGTCATAAAAAAGATCGCAAGCGATTCTTAAAAAACTGGCAAGGAAACAGCCAATTACTTGCTATCTTCGATCGATAGTTTATTTTTTTCTGTACCAGCGTAGCACCCTTACAATACAACGCCGGATAAAATAAAAGCCTGTAACACTAGGCTCTCACACTACTTCTCACGCTACTAAGACGAAATTAACTATCTCGCAGAGACTGCTTTCTTATGTGTTTAGACAACGCCAGATTTGGTGTGTGAATACGAGGTCTCTCGGTTGCTTGGCTGCCGCGGTCAATCGTATCCCAGTTAAGGATCAACGATTTACAAAAAAGTAGTGATGCAGTTAGCCCTAGAGCGAACCAAAACAGCATTGATGCGTAAGGTTTAAAATTTTTATACATTGAGTAAGCTCCACACTAAATTCTTGTTAATTAAAAAAACCATCCATGGCATTCATCTCCCGGTTGCCAAAAGTCGCTAGCCTTAAGGCCCCTATAAACACGATTAATAGACTCAATAAAAATCGTATACAACCCCCTCTCAACGTCAAGTATTGCTAAAGTACTTAATGGTGACAAAGGTCAGCGTCATTCAATGATTGAATAGTGCAGGTTTTGCCAAGCAAAAAATATTACAAGCTATTACAGCCGGCTTGCATAAAGTCGAGACGATGCTAATGTAACCAAGCGTAAGGACGATATAACGATATTCGATAACGCAAATTTGACTTTAAAACGGAGAGTAATAAATGAGTGAAATTGAAATTATAACGAAAACTGGAACTAGACAGTTTGAAGTCACGATTCTTGATATTCGAGAGGAGTCGTACGAGATTGAGACTGAGAGTGGGACTGAGACTGAGAGTGGTGTTGGGTGCGGCACGGAATTAGTAACCTTAAAGAAAGGTGAGCTTGCTTATCCAGATCCCCCTTTTTACCGCGGCATCATGCATTGGGTAAATGGCGACCTCAACCCTCCCGAAATTGATTTCGTTCAGGCTGTTTTTTTATCCGGGGTTCCCGCTGGTAAGACAGGAAATATCGCGCTGAAGATTACACTGGAAGAAGGTAACTTCAACGAAGACACGCCTGTCGCTACTGCCCTGACTCCAATGCCACCTGAAGGACCAGTGAATCTCGAATGTATACGTGTAGCAAAAGTTGACGGACCTTCTTTAACGCTTAAATTCTTGTCGCCAGAAGTCGGCAAAGTAGTGACCTATCCAATTATTTATTTTTTAACAAAAGACGCCAATGGTGATGATGTTATTATAGATCCTGGCTTGGGAGCTATGCGAATACCCCCATCATGAGTTAAGTTATTAGCTAGTTGCACAACGAAATAGTTGCCGCTCCAGTGGCTTGAATCATCTAAACTAGAACCAAACTGGAGCTGTTCCTCTTGAAATCGCATTATTGATATAAGAAGGCCGCACATCAAGCGGCTCGGCTTTGCTGAACGACCGCTATAAAGCGGCTTCGAGACCGGCCCGGTCAAGCGCACGGCCGTGTGTTGCTCTTAAGGAACCTCTGATCAAGTCTAAATGATCTCTGGCCTTCAAGCTGATTCACAATCAAGGCATTTGGCATTTGCTCCTGCAATGCTCTAATAAGTTGCATCCATGCAACGATGTTTTGTAGGCATGACTGGTCACGCCAAAAAACAATAAGGCTTACCGCTCCAAGCTCACGCCCCTTACCTCCATCCATGGAGGCAACGCCGAGTGGGGAGCCGCTTGAAAGCCCCATAGGGTAAGGCTTGAAGCGCACATCTACGTTGTTCCCGCTCTCGCTAAGGACTATGGCCATTAGCCTCGAGCGGGGGCCTAGTAGCTGCACGCTTCAAGCCTTACAGAGACCGTTTATACTTAATCAGAGGCTCCTTAACTAACTGGTTTGCAATATCGAAGAAACTCGATTGAGGGAGAGTTTCAGGGCGGTGAGGAAGGATTTATCATCTGTCATCGAACAAAAAACAGGCTTTATTTTATCGCTTCTGGTCGAAATAAACCCCTTAAAGCTCAATTTTCATCATTTAATTCAATGGCTTGATTGTTTGTCAGGGCTGACAATGTAAACAGTCGGTCCATAGAGTCAGGGCATTACTCATGTTCTGTGATAAACGTGAAGACGATGCTTTGTGTTGCTGGGAGTCTAGAATAAAACAACGCCGTGAAGCGAACATCGGGGTAGTCTCTGTAGAGATTAGACTTGCGAAATTAGCGTGGGTTTTATTACAAAAACGCGAGATGTCTCGGGCCATGCTAATTTAAAGCGCCGCACGTAGAAAATCTTTACCAGTCTAGGAGTTGCCAATCGCATGATGAGTTAACAGGTTAATCCCGTGCTGTACACCGCAGCTAAACAAGAGCCCGTTGTGGACAAGGTTTGAAATACTAGGTGCCCTTGGGGTAAAACCGCGTGGGTGTTTAGGCGGTTCAGGTGCGGCTCTTCATCGGGTGTCGGGAAGGGTCCAGCCGAGAAAAATCTACTTACAGTGAGACCGTGTATATGTCAGTACAACCCAACTCCATCGTCGACGAGCTACAACTGAGAAGTGAAATCAAAGAACCAGAAAAATCGGCTCAGGGCCGTTCTTGGCTTGCATTTAGTGAGGTAGCCATAGACGTCAACGACTATTACACCTTATTGCCAGAAAAAATTCGTGTAACAGGCTGTAATACTCTTCCTATAGATAGTGATCTATATTTAACCAGTACTTTTTGTAAACGGCTTATTTAGGCCTTATGCACTACACAAAAAGTACTGGTTCTTTAACAGTCAAATTGGATGTTAAAGGCCACTAAGCAATAAATAAAGGCTTCGGTCTTTTAACTCCATGTTATAGGCAATGAAAAGAAGTCTAAGACGTCAGTAAAACAAATAAAAAAAAATGTTAAATAACAATAGGCTTGAATGTTTAGGCCATTCGCGCTACCCAACTGTTAAATAGGAGATATTATGAGTCACGCAATCAAATTTTCAGGGAATAATTATTTAGAACAAAGTTTTCAACAGGAAAATGCAACTGGCTTAACGGATTTCACTATTCAGTGCTGGCTAAAAACAACTGAATCAGGCCCCTTGTTTCATCATCATTCTCAAAAAAACGGCACGCACTTTTCGGTGGCAGTTACCGACAGCGGTGCGCTTATTTTCACTGCTCGATCAAATAGTTTTGAAAAAAGTATCCATTCTATTCAAGGTGGTATTAATAATGGAAAATGGTCTTATTTATCGGCTATTAAAAGCGGTGATGAGTTAACGATTATAATCAATGGGGAAATCATCGCCACCACCCAAATAGACACAGCTTCTTTACCTGACCAATTTGTTGAAGGCGTACTTGTTGGAAAAAGTCTCGGAAATGAAAATAATGAGCAGCATTTTAATGGCGAATTAGGTGGCATAGCAATTTGGAATAGAGACTTATCGACCGGTGAGGTGATGAAATATTATCAAGAACCAGTAACCGGTAACGAAGACGGTCTGTTAAGTAGTCATCCTTTCGAAATAGAAGAAGACCAACAGGATGCCACACTCAAACAAAATGGTTGCTACGTTGAGTTACCTCTTCAAAAAGTAGTACTTAAAATCATCAATAATTCACCACACGAATTCTCACTTTCGTGCAACCAAACAGGTGAGTTTGTGTCAGGCAATTGGCCACAAACGATCCCCAGAAATACCAACAAACCACTTAAGTTATTGTTCGAATCCAGTCACCCATGCTTTACAGCATGTGCTACCTACCTAGTCGAAAACTGTAAAGACACCGACCTGAAAATTGAAGTCAATAAATCGCTGACCTTCTACAATTCTGATATCCAAACAATAATTTCTGATGATCTGGAACGACAGATATCCGTTGATAAGAATAAAAAATTAGCATTATGCGTAAACTTAAGATTAAGTGAAAATCTAGTCGTCGTAAACACTATAAATCTTAACAACTTTCTGCAAGACGTTAAGTCACTGGTCGAAGCTGGAAAAGTAGTGACAAGTATGAACTACGATACAAGCACTAGAACAGCCAATAGCACTGCAAAGCAAATAGTTGAGTACAATCAAGCATGTCAGCTATTTAATAGGCGTATTCAGGAAAAACCACTGGCCATTGTTTATTGTACTAACTCAGGTGATGTTCAACGAGCTTACTGTGCGGCAATTAATAACAAGCTTCCAATCAGGGTCAGAACTGGTGGGCACGACCATGAAGGTGAATGCAGCGGTACCAATACCATTTTGATTGACCTAATAGGATTAAATGGGGTAAATATATCTACGCTACATAGTAGCGAGACCGGATTAGCAAAAATAGCAACAATTGGTCCGGGCAATAGGTTTATCACACTCACTTCCACATTGGCTCAACAAAATGTAATGCTTCCTCATGGAACCTGCGCAACAGTGGCCATCCCCGGTTTTACCATGGGAGGGGGTTGGGGACCCTTTACCAGAAGTCAAGGTATGTGCTGTGAACACTTGATTGGCGCTGAAATCATTTTCGGCGATGGCAGTATAGAAACTATAGCTAGTGAAACTCTAACCCATTCTGGTGATGGGCGTGATATACGTGTTCTGACGAAAAATAAACCTGAATTATTATGGGCATTAAAAGGCGGTGGCGGAATGAGTTATGGCATCGTTACCAATTTTTACTTTCGAACGTTCAACTTGCCTCGTACACTAGTCAGGTTCGAATTGGAATGGAATCCATTTGAACCTCAGGAAGGTTACGTAGACGTTAATACACTAAAAATACTGACCTGCTGGGAAGACGTTATCAATTCTAGGGCGATGCCACATCTCACCGGTACCAACCTTAAGATCAATGGAAAACCTCTTAAGATAACTGGATACAAAGACGATGAAAAATGCATTCCAGAATATGAAGATTTTGATGCTGACACGGTTATTCACAATTGTGTCATGTATGGCTATTGGGAAGGAACAGGTGACAACAACGAAACACTTAAAATTGTAGAAGATTTTATCAAGGAAGAATTTACCGATCACGGAGCTAAGCCAGCAGACATTAGATTAGACGGTATTGGAGGATTGGGAAGCGGATATAATCCTAACCTCGAAGCGTGGGGCCGCGAATCGCATAGCAACGTTTTACTAAGGTCTAAAGGAAAAGAAGGCACCCCATATCCTCCAGATTTGGATGAACCTGCACCGCATAAGATTACTTGTCGATTAGTAGATAGCGTTGGTTTAGGGGCAAAAGGCCATAAAGAGCTATTACGCAGTCTAACCTCTAAATTAATATTAGAAGGAAATCGAGAGAAGGGACTTTTCACCTACGTAACCTTAGGGGCAATTGCTGGCGACTATTACCATAATATGAGTCAAGCTAACAAGAATAAAAGCTCATTTCCCTACAAGGACAAACAGTACATAATTCAGTACCAAACATGGTGGAACCTTGAATTGGCAGAGAAAGAAGAATTGCAGAATAATGCCGTTTATACCCGAATCAACAGAGCATTGGATTGGATGGAGAAGAGTAGAGATTTTTGCATTGCCAATACATCAGGTTCCTTCATCAGTTTTAAGGATAGCTCAATTCCCACGAAGACCTATTTCGACAAAAGTTACGATCAATTAAAGTGCGTAAAAAAGAAGTACTCTAAAGATCCAGATAATCATTTTAGAACTAGGAAGACAATTATCTAATCGTGCTTAGCGAGAGCGGGAACAACGTAGATGTGCGCTTCAAGCCTTACCCTACGGGGCTTTCAAGCGGACCCGCACTCGACGTTGCCTCCATGGATGGAGGTAAGGGGCGTGAGCTTGGAGCGGTAAGCCTTATTGTTTTTTGGCGTGACCAGTCATGCCTACAAAACAATGCCTTGATTGCGAATCAGCTTGAAGGCCAGAGATCATTTAGACTTGATCAGAGGTTCCTTAAGGAAGCTCTGATTAAGTCCCGCAACTGTTTCGGGGACACCCATAACTAACACTTGTAAATCTTACTCTAATCTGGGAATCTAGGCACTTAAAGGAATAAAGGAGAGTTAGGATGACTCAATCCAGAGATACGATCGTGTCGGTTGCCGACACGCCTTACTATCATTGTGTGTCACGCTGTACCCAAAGGGCATAAACTACGGAGAGCCTTTTTATGTGGCCAAGATAACTACTCAGGGAAAGACTACGAACACCGGCGTCAATGACTTGAAGACAAGCTTCACCATACAGCGCAGGCATTTGCGATTAAACTCTGTGCTTACGCCGTCATGAGCAATCACTACCACGTTGTATTGCATATCCGACCAGATTTATCGACTGCTTGGTCTGACCGCGAAGTAGTTAGACGATGGCATTCATTGTTCAGGGGGAACCTAATTTCTCAACGCTATTTGGCTAATGATGTTTTACTCGATACCCAACGTGAACGGCTGAAGGAAGATATCGCCCTGTGGCGCGAGCGCCTTACTAGCCCATCTTGGTATATGCGCATCGTCAATGAAGCCATCGCACGCCGAGCAAACAGAGAAGATAACTGCACAGGTCGGTTTTCGACAACTGCTCCTTGCGTTGTTCTACCTCCTGCATCCATGCAGTCGTGGGAGGGTCGCTTCAAAAGCCAAGCACTACTGGACGAAAGGGCCTTGCTGGCCTGCATGGCCTACGTTGACTTAAACCCTATCAGAGCTAAGATGGCAGCGTCACCAGAGGTGGCTGAGCACACCACCATTAAAGCTCGTATTACGGCGCTACAAAAAAACAAACCTGCGCAGCCAACAATAGCCGAATTTGTTGGATCAAACCCTGAGGCGCAAGGCCTCCCTTTTTTACTTAAAGACTACCTTGAACTTACAGACTGGACTGGCCGATTGATACGAGAAGAGCAGCTGCCCTCGGGGTACAAACGGGGCTCGATCAATAGCGAACTCCCCGCAATACTCGAACGACTATCATTAAATCAAGACGCTTGGAGAGTACTGACTACACGTTTTGAGCTGGAGTTCAAACAATGGGTTGGGTCAGAACATGTTGTGCGACAAGTCTATTCCGACAAAAAATATCAACGAATTCCCTCGACCGACCATCATCGAGCCCTATTAGGCTAAGCAAAGCTGTCAAAACACCTTAAAGCGCGCTAGCGAGAACAGCACTCGCTAAAAATTCATTGTTTACCGGACTCGTCATTAGAAACGAGTCCAATTAGCGTTTGTTTCACTCGAGAATTACTAAAAATATAGAAGTCATATTATAAAGAATTTAGCGCGGTGAACCTGCTCTTAATTTGGGTGTCCCCGTTAATCATGTTGCTTAACGGCGACGTTAGCTATCCCTTAAAGGCGGCTTTCTTATGTGCACAACAAGCGTTAGATTTGGTGCATGAAGGCTAGGTCTATTTGTTGCTTGGCTAGCGTGGTCGATAGTATCCCAGTTGAGTATCAACGATTTACAGAAAAGTATTGATGTGGTTAGCCCTAGAGCGAACCAAAATGCCATTGACGCGTAAGGTTTAAAATTTTTATACATGGGGAAAGCTACTCACTAAATTCTCGTTAATTAAAAAACCATCCATGGCATTCATCTCCTAGTCGCAAATAGTCGCTAACCTTAAGGTCTCTTATCAATACGATTAATAGACTCAATAAAAATCGTATACAACCCCCTTTCAACGTCAAGTATTGCTAAAGTACTTAATAGTGATAAAGGTAAGCGTCATTTGAGGAATGAATAGTGCAGGCTTTTCCACGTGAAAAATATTACAGGCTATTACAGACGGCTTGCATAAAGTCGAGACAATGCTTAATGTAAGTTAGGGTAGGGGTGGGCGTAACGATATTCGATAATGAAAATTTGACTCTAAAACGGAGAGTAACAAATGAGTAACGCAGCAATTAAAAAAATCACAATGAAGATTCTTGAGATTCTAGAGGGGCCATCCGATACGGGGAGTGTTACCTGCGACCCAGTCAGGGTGACTTTAAAGAAAGGCGCACTTGCTTACCCTGGAGCGCCCTTTTATCTTGGTCTCATGCGTTGGAAAGATGAGACGACAGGCAAGAAACGCAAAGTTGATATTGTGCAGGCTGTTTTTTCAAAAGAAGGTACTACAGGCGATTTAGGGCGTGTCGACCTGAAGGTTCATCTGAAAGGCGGCCTTAAATTCAACCAAGCTACGCCTGTCTCAATAGTACCGGTTACCAACCCGACCCCAGAGCAACAGGATCTTCGCTTCATCGAAATAGTGTCAGTTGTTGGCTCGGATTTAACGCTCAGTTTCTTGGAGCCAGCGGAGGGCCAGGTAGTGACCTATCCAGTTGTTTATTTTTTAACAAAAGACGCCAATGGTGATGATGTTATTATAGATCCTGGCTTGGGAGCTATGCGTATACCTCCATAATGGGTCAAGGTGTTTAGCTAGTTGCACTCTTAGTTAGTTACACAACGTTGTAGTTGCAGCTCCAGTGGCTTCTAAAAATGGTTCTTGACCACACAAGGGCTTGAACCATTTAAACGAAAACCAAACTGGGGCTGTTCCTCTTGATATGGCATCATTTATATCGACTAATGCAGAGACATGATTTTTGGCTAATGTATTGACAATAGCCGATGCATAATCGAGTTGAGCATATTCGGGGAATTTTTGGTTCGCGGTTTTCAGCGTTCTGACCGCTAAGCCTAATTTACCTAATTGCGCTTGAGCCTGAGCTTGATAGCTGAATTCCTGCGCTGACTTGGGGTCACCCGCTAGCAAATCCAACACCTTAGTGTAGTTGCTCTTTGATAGCGCACCATTACCCTGCAAATTATAGGCATCAGCTAAGTTTAGGAAGTTGAGTGGCGATTTTGGATTGATTTCGATCGCTCTAAGGTGGCTCTTAATTGCGTCTTGGTAGCTCCCATTCAAGGCCTGAGCAACACCGTAATTCGATAGGAAGTAACTATTGTGCTGCTTATCATTGTTTAATAAAACTTCGTAAGTATCTATCGCTTCAACGACATTGCCAGAGCTAAGTTCTACATTCGCTAATAGATTAAGTGCGTATGGCTGATTTGGTATTAATTGCAGGGCTCGTTCCAGCGCTTGTCGTGTCTTGGCTTGACTACCATAATAGAATTCTGAATAGGCTAAATTATAAAAACTATTGAAAGAAGGCCTCCATATGGCATTCTGTCTGTCTAACACTAAGAGCTTCTGATTATCATTTTCAGCATAGGCAATTGCGCTTTCGAGCTCGCTTAAAAAAAGCTCATCGGTAACCCTATTTTTCAATCTTTCAAAGGCCGATTTAGCCTTTTCGATTTCACCTAAATTTAACAACAGGTTTATGCTTGCGCCCTGCATTTGCATGTCATCTAGTACTTCATCTGGGGCTCGCTCAAATATTTTTCTGAGTGTATCTAGGTATGTTTGGTCGCCGGTATTCTTGGCGAGATAATTTCCCATTCGATAGGCAAGCGAGTATGAAGGAACAAACTCAGGGCTGTTCGAAATGAATTTTTCGATATCGAGAAATTGTTGCTGTTCGGCAATAGTTCCCGAATTCGTGTCAGAGTAAATCTTCAAATAATGGCGATAATTATTTTCACTAAGAAGAATAGTTCTATTGTTAGCAAGAGCTTCAGACAAGCTAAACAGTTTTGGTAGATGGTCTGAAATCGCATTGCGTACTTCAAGCAGAGAATCCGTAGCAACAGGCAGCGTGGTTTGCTTTGCAACGGCCATTCTTGGCCCAGAACGCCGTTGAATTTTAATATCACATTTTTCAAGCAAACAGTTGGCGGAGATAACCACGATATTATTTACACCAACGGTGGTGGCCTTTTCCTCATAACTGCCTTCAATAGAGTTGAGTTCTTTCGACACTACCAAGCCGGTTTTTTCAAACCCTAATATCGAGTCTTCAGCCGATTGTCGAAGCGCATTTTTAATTAGAGGCAAAAGGGCTTGATTAAAACCTGCCGTGGCCGTGACCTCTATTTCGTCCAGGGCTATATACGATATATCACTCGCAGTAGCGGCATCTTCAGGCATTAGTTTAATTAGAACAATCCCTACTAAAAAACCCACAGCTAACAGCGATAATCTAGCCAGCCAAGATTTTTTAGTTGTTGCAGAGCGTTTCGACAACGGACCTTTTGCAGATTGAATAGGGATATCGAGAGTTCGGTCATCTCCAATTCCTAGCGGCTGACCTTCTTGAGTAGATCTAAGAAGATCAGATGTTTCGCTTGCGTTGTATAGCCGTTGTTCCGGTTTCTTGCTAAGCAAGTTTTTAATCAACTCGCTAAGTCTCGGCCCAAGTTCCTGCTGGGAAGCAGAAGATAACTCTAAGGGGGCATTGATGATTCTCTGCAGCAACGCGATCTTGTTATTTGTATCGCCAAACGGGTGCTCGCCGACTAGGGCTTGATATATTAATATTGCTAGCGAAAAAAGATCGGTTCGAGTGTCCACTGCTTGACCTGTCGCTTGTTCGGGAGAGAGTGAAAAATAACTACCACTGACACTATCGATACGTGTTAAACCATCGTCTTCTAAATAGTCATCTAACTTTACTTTAGCGATGCCAAAATCAGCGATTTTAGCAATGTTGTCATTAGTAATTAAAATGTTGTCGGTTTTTAAATCACAATGAGCGATGCCTTTTTGGTGTGCGCTTACTAGGCCGTCGGCGACCTCAGCCAGCCATTTCAATTTAATTTCTTTAGTCGGTGCTTGCTTAAGCCGTTGCGTTAGCGTGTCGCCGCCAACGAATTCAATTACCAAGCCTAGAGTTTTGCCTTGCTCAACGACGTCGTAGAGTTGCACGATATTCGGGTGGTTTAATTGGGCCAAAAGCTTTGCTTCTGATCGCAAACGAGCAGCAAGCTTGGCGGTTAATTTGTCTTGCGTGTCGACACATTTAATCGCGACTTTACGCCCCAGCTCAGTATCGCGCGCCAGATAAACCACGCTCATACCACCACGGCCTAGTTCACGTACTAACTCGTATCGACCGAGTGACTCCATTGGCTTAAGAGGTGTATTCATTATTTTCGGGGCTAACGTTCCTCTACGCCTTCTTTGTAGATTTTGACATTGTTTATATTAACTCTTAGTGCACCACGACGTCGCTCGATTAGTTTGGAGCGTCCGGTGACTAGGGGCAGGGCGGCGACAATCTGTTTACGTATTCGAAAAATTTGGATGTTCATATGTGTTTCTTCTAAGCCAAGCTGTTTCATCAATAATTGGCTATCGAGCCAACCTAAATCGTTACCTTGTTCTACACGGTGGCGCAGTAAGTACAGTAGAAGGTAATGATGCGAACGCTCGCCGAGATCAATCTCAAGGCCGTTCTCAATCAATGTAAGATTAGTGTTTTCTTCGTTTTGGCTGAGATCAAAGCGGAACAGTATGTCATTCAAATTACGTTGCTTTGGGTTGAATTCGGTCGTCGCGTCATCGTCGGCGATGAGTAAAAAAGTCCACTCTGAACCACCGATTTTGATCGAATCGCCGTGTAGGTATGGGCCGGACTCAACACCTTGTTCTACTCTCTCAGAAAACCATTGGTAGCGATCGGGGCAGAGGTACAATGCCAGCTCCGGCTGTTCTTCATTTGGTAATAAGATATTTTCGCTAATTTTGATCGTTTCAGTTGGTGATGCTGTATTGATCAGCATCGGTACTGGCGCATCGAGGTTGTTAATCGTTAGGGTTACCTTGCCAGTGCCAGCTAAGTCAATAGTGTCTCCAAGTTTTAAAATTACCGGCTTCTGCGCAGCGATGATTTTATTATTGAGCTTTAGACCGTTTTTCGAAACATCCTTTAGCAGCCAGTTGGGCTCTCTCCACTCGATTACGGCATGAAATTTTGAGATATATGAGTAATCCAACACCGTGTCCACAGATTCCTTGCGACGACCAAATGTATGATAGTCACGAAGGTACGTTAACCCGCAATGATTGGGGCTTTTGAGATCAAAAGATGCCACGGTTTCTCTCTACTACTTGGTATGGGTTGGGCCATTGCCTGAACGCGGATGAAGCGCAATAGGGTTGGCTCAGTTAGCACGTATCGACAAACTCGGATCGAAGCTGTATTGACACGCCGGGTTTAGCAATTAATCTTGGCCACTGAGTTTAGCTACTAAAGGATAAATAGATTTGCCTCAGATAGCCAGTACAATGCTAGGCTTAAACAGTTGCTTGTTACCACCTTATTCGAAAACCTATGTTAAATTACTCATAGAGACCTCAGCACAACTCAGGGGCGAGATAAAAAGTGTTTGGAATGTCTTCAATTGACGCGGAAAACGCAGCTAATAGCGAGCTATTGGCAAGTTTTCCAACGAAAAGTGAAGGCATTACGGACATTTTGATCCGTTCGTCGAGTTATGCTGAGGTCTCTCATAGTTAGGCTGCCGTAAGATTGGAAATAATTTATATTATACCCACCTGATAACCTTGTCGCTGCCGTTCTCAGAATGCCTATCTCATATTCTAGCGTGGCCAACGTGGTTACAGAGTCGCTTATCAAACGGGTTAGGCAACCATGTCACAACATTTTAAGGTAATTTAACAATGTTTTCTTCATCTAATTCAAAACCTCTTTTGCAAAATTTTAAGACTCCAACCTGGTTGCTCCTAATTGCTTTGTTGAGTGCCTGTACAACCTTGTCAAGTCAGAGCCCTAGAGTTGATTTACCCGCTGAATTAGGTAGGGTTTCGATGCAACAAGTCGGGCATTTTCCTCCCATCTTTGGGGCTCAGTTTTATGCTCGTATCGATAAAGTAGTCAATCAGGCAGGAGAAACCGTATTTTTTGATGGCAACTATAGTACTGAAGATGTTGGCACGTTTTATCTGGACCTACGTCCAGGTGAGTACCAACTAAAGGCGCATTGCGAAGCAATTGGTAGTGGTGCCCGAGGCTACCCACAAATTTGGATGGTCGGTTCGGCGATAACAATTAATGCCGGTGAAGTTCTCAACTTAGGCTGTGAACAATATAAACCAAGCGAGGGTCAAACACGCTATTCGGTAGATCAAAGGCAACTTAGTAACCATGGCTACGCGGTCAGATTAGTGACCTTATCAACCGACGTAGAAGATCGTTAATATCCACTATGCTGAGGTCTCTAATAGACAGCTTAGAATAACAAACCGCAGAATAGGAAATTTTGGATCAAGGTCTAAGCCTAAATGACTGACTTAATGCTGCGGCGTGTGTTGCTAGCCGTGTGGTTACTTAACCAGCATTGATACTTCTGTGGTAGTGACAGGCTCATTGGTTAGATGGCTAAATACCCGAGCTCGAACGCTGTGGTTGCCAATTTGCACTGGCCATTGGAAGCGGGCTGATGTGGTAGACGCGACTACCTGTCCGTTGACGACCCACTCTACCTTTTCAACATCCTTATCGTCATTCAGTTTGAACTCTATCGCTTCTAAGTGATCGGGTATTCGAGGGTCTCTGGCGACTAACATTTGATCGATAGGGTACGCTAGTTGATAATTCTTTTTGGCGGTAGTTAGGGGGAATGCTGCGTTGATTTCACTGGCTACTTTTTCTTCGGGAACTACTTTCTCCTCGGCTACTACTTTCCCCTCGGGAACTGCTTCGCCCCCCGGCACTATTTTATCCGCAGCTACGGCACTGGCTCTGAACCATTCCTCATGAGTCGGGCAGCCTTCATTGATACCAACATTGATACTAACATTGATACTAGCATTGATACTAAGCTCGCCGTCAATGCAGACCTTGTTGCGAACCAGTGTGCGGCTTAGATACAAGGGGCGAGTCTCGGTGTTCCTGTTCAGCTCAGCAAACATAGAGCGTAGCACTAGCGCCGGCCCATTTGAGCCAGTGACCATGTCCATCGGCTCGTTGTCCAAATTTCCCATCCATATTCCGACCACATAGCGATGGTTATAGCCCACTACCCATGCGTCTCGGTAATCATTTGAGGTGCCTGTCTTTACCGCTGTTTGCACCGGCAACTGTAAGTTGCCTCCATGACCAAACTCTAGTGAGCGGGCATTGGGATCGGACAGTATATTGCCGATGATTGAGCTTACTTCGGGGCTAAAAACTTGTTCTGTTGCTTGGTCAGCGTGATCAGCTGTAACTCGGAGGGCTTGATACACGCCGTGCCTTGCAAGTGATGCATAAGCGGCCACTAAGGAATATAAGTTGATCTCAGCGTTACCCAGTGCGATGCCATTGCCATAATCAAGCGAAGATAAATCTAAATTTTGAATTCCTAACTTATCGAGGGTCTCAATCAGTGGGTCGACACCGACGAATTGTGCGGCGCGGATGGCTGGAATATTGAGCGAATTACCCAGCGCTTTACGTAACGATAGTTGGCCGTAATAGGTATTGCTATAATTACGGTATGAATGAACTCCTTGGCCTACGGCCTCCTTGAGTGGGCTATCGTCAATCATGGTAGCCGCGGACCAGCCTTTTTCCATTGCCGACGCGTAGACGAATGGTTTCAGAGTCGAACCGGGTTGCCGATTGACCAACACTGTATCGTAGTCAGCGCCACTGTTGTCGTCACTTTCGCCTACCGCCCAAACCAGCACCTCGTTACTTTGATGGTCTACCACCAGCATACCGGCGTTGGCGACTTGCCGTTTACTCAAGTTCTTAAGACGCTGGTTCAAGAGCTTCTGTGCGACGCGTTGAAAGTTACTGTCTAGCGTGGTCTTAATTGTGTGTTGATTTTCTTCGCTTTGACGATAAATGTAGTTTGAGAAGTGCGACACATTAAGCAGCTCCTCAGGTTTGCTTGGCAGCAGAACGCTGTCGCGAACGTGATTAATATCGCTGACTAAACCCTGTTCGGCGGCCCTTTGCAATAGTGTCTCGAGCCGACCTTCTAGGCGCTGAGTGCTTTTGTACAAGTCAAAGTATGACGGCGCACGAACAAGTACTGCTAGCGCTAGCATTTCTTTCTGGTTTAAGGTCGATACCTCACGATCAAAGTAATAGCTTGCGGCTTGCTGAACGCCTCTGCGTTGCGCCGCATATGGCACTTGATTGAGGTAAAACTCTAAGATACTGGCTTTGTCGACGTTCAGCTCAAGTTGCCGAGCCTCCCAGCCTTCAAGCCATCGTGCCCAAATTGTGCGAGGGCGTTGGTGAATCATGCGTACTACTTGCTCTGAAATAGTACTCGCTCCGCGCAGCCCTTTTAAGGCAACTGTGTTCTGCCAAACGGCATTGAAACGTGCTAACCAGTCAATGCCACTGTGTTGATAGAAACGCTTGTCTTCCGCCAAAATAAACGCTTGTTGTAAAAAATCGGGAATACGGTGCAGAGGCATTATGGTGTGCGCATTCCAGTGATTTTGATAGGTGATGGTTAAGCGCTGATTATCGCGATCAAGCAACTGAGGTTTTACCAATGCCACGGTAAGTTTGTCTAAATTGCTAGGCAGCGGTTGCATGTCGCGTAATGTCAATTCGGCAAGAATTACGCTACTTATCACCATCACTGCGGTAATAGTTGTCAGACTAATTTTGACCGCGCGCCTGGACATTAAATTAGTCCTTGGCATGCTCAACCTTTAAAGTCGCAGGTAGGCCGAGGCCGTATACGTCTGGATCATACATCTCTTCAACTTTAACTGGCATCACTGAAAACTCCCCACCGGCAATCGCTTGAGCGGTATAGCTCAGATGGTAGTCGCCGAGTGGTAAGTAGTCTGAGTAAAAGCGTGCTGAGTCATGGCGTAATTCTTTGTGGTAAAAGCTCCGGCCATAGCGGCCATACGAACTCCAGTCCGATTGCGAAAACCAATGAGAGCCGGGGCTTGGGCTATAGTCAGCATCGACGCCGGATGCTGTAGCCAAGTCTCGATTTACCGGTTCTAGGCCACCAGGAATTGGGTCATCAATGACCACAAACTGGCGTGCAGTCGGAGTCGACACAAACAAGTCAACTCTTACCAGCTGACCTTTTTCCAACTGCATTGGGCTGGTGATTAATTGCCATTGATTATCACCTTGAACTGAATATTCACGCTTAACTTGAATGCCGGCATTGATACGCTCTGAATTATCGTCAGTTTTGGCGTAGTTCATGCGCATGCTGTAGTAAACGCGCCCAGCGCCTTGCTTGCTTAACCGCATCTGGCCAGCCAAACCTGGCGTTACTGCTAAATCAGGGTTTGTCATCGTCACCGCAGCGTCTCTAATGTCGGTGAACTCGGCTGAGCCTATTGTTTGAGAGGCGTTGTCTTGGCTTATCGACTCGGCCTTAAGTTGCATAGTCGGCGCCTCACTCTCATAGACTTTGGAGAAATTTATGAGGGCATTGATACAGTACAAATTCTCTTGAGTATTGCCCCAATAATCTCGACCGCCACGTGTTTGGCTTATTGCCCGAACCTGTTTAAAGGGCACGTCGCCAATCGTTTGCAGCCCTTTTTTCGAAGCGCCAGCAACCCCGAGTAAGCTACTTAGAATCGCACAATTACTGCGCATCGAAGTGCTGTGCATAGACGATGCGCGATAAAAGGTCTGCTCGTTGAATTGAAAATTACCCCCAGACTGTACGCCGTAAGACAAAATGTTTTGGCTTAGCTCTAGCAGGGTTAGTTCATCTAATTTTAGCGACGTTGCCGCTTGTAAATAATGTGCTTTGCCAAATAGATCCATATCCTCAACATGAGACTGGTAACGAAGAAGTTCGGCTTTATCGATCTTGCCGCTGGCCGCTAGCGCAGCCAACGCGACCGCACGCACTGTGGCCTTTAGCCGACGAGTAGATTGCTGGCTAAGCGAGTCGCTCTCACTATCTCGGCGTAGATAGGATTTAAGATACCCCTGCAAGTTTTCTTCGATATCGCTTGGTACCTCATGGCCTTGGTCTCGAAGCCAGACAAAACCGAGTGCGGTGTAGGCGCTAAGATACGGGCTGACATACTGGTCGTTATTGATCCAGTAAGTCATGCCGCCATTAGGCGCTTGAAACTGCGCTGCCGTCGCTAATGTTTGCTTGGTAAGTGTGGTGCTTGCCGGCCACTCCAGGTCGTCAGGCAAATACGCTTTTAGCTTGCCATATTGAGAGGCCGCCAAGGCTTGGCTCAAGCGCTGTTCCCAACACCCATAAGGGTAGTCGCGCAGATAGCCAAACGCCCCGGCAATATTACCGATCACCGATGGCGATACTTCTACACTCAAGCCGCCAACGTCGGAGTAAATGCCTTCAGGGAAAGCGAAGTTTTCTGAGACTGATTCCGTTAGCGTGCTTCCGTAAGTCGCGGCACTGATTAATGCGCGGCGCTTGGCAACGGGCACATGGTGTTCAACCGCGTCTTTATCAATTGAATCGCCGGCGGTTGCCAAAAAGGCAAGTTCGCCGGGCCCATCAGTTTTAAGTTCCAGCCATACCCGTTTTCGTTCAAAAGCTTCTAAGCTAAGCTCAACCGTTTTGCTCAACGGTTGCTTCAATGCGCTGCCAGCTGCTTTTAGTTCTACTTTTAAGGTGCGCGCTTTTTTAGTGCGGTTCATAACGCTAAAACCGGCTTGAACTTGATCACCCTCAGTCAATTGATTGGGCATAACTGGGCGTAGTTCAGTTGCACGATTGACCTTGAAATTACTGTCACCGAGGCCCATTTTCTCTTCCTTGGTGACCGCCATGGCAAACACGCGCCAGCCGGTTAAATTGTCTGGCAGCTCAAAATCAAACTCAGTTCTACCTTTTTTATCGAGTTTGATCGACGGGTTCCAGTAGGCCACAAATTTCATTAAATTACGTAGGCTAGGCCCATCTTCGCCACCGCCACCACCGCCCGGGCTAGCGCCCTTTTTCTCAAATTTTTGGCGACCAATAAGATTCATTAGAAGGTTGTAATTGGCCACTCCTAATGGATCTAGTTTATTAAAACCTTGGTAGGGGTCATAGTAATCTTTGCCGCTTAAGTTGAGGTCGAATACCGCTTCGTCGATAACCACGATGGCCACCTCCATAGGCTCAAGCTTTCCGCTTCGTGGTTTTGCTTTGAGCTTGACGCTGACTTTCTCTCGAGGTTTATAGACCTTTTTATTAGTCGTGAGGCTAACCCTAATCTCTTTCTTTTGGTCTTCTACCGCGACCATTGCATAACCGATTTTGAAGGCCGGTTTACCTAGGTCAACGTTGCCCTCCCCAAGCGGTTCAGCGACTCGAGGTGAGGTCACAACAACCGACACATAAATGCCCGGGTAGTCGTCGTCTTCGATGGGAACTTCGATGATAGGCGTGCTGCCTACCAGCGTTTCACCCCAATGCCGCTTCACACCATAGCGTTCAACCGTGATAAGCGCTTGGGCTCCAGGGTAGGGATTTTTAACTAGAAATTTTGCCACATCACCGATCTTGTATGATTTAGCGTCGGCAATTATTTCGATTTGGTTGTTGTTAGCGCTAGCCCAGAGCACCGTTGCTTTACCGACCATCCAAGTAGATAGGCTGGCTTTATTTTGGCGGCCCTTAGTGTCTTTAATCGTCGCTGTAACTCGGTAACGACCGGGCTCCGTGGGAACGAATTCGCAGTCTACTCGAGCAAGCTTAGAGGTTTGTTTGCAATCAGCCGTTTTAACCCATTCAGAGGTGTATTGGCTTAGATACGCATTGCCTGCGCCTTTAACTCTTGCCGCCCGAGTAAGGTAGTGTTCAATTACCATGTCGACCTCTACGCCTTTGACCGGTCGGCCTTGGGGCCCAACGACGAGATGCTCGATAATGGCTTTCTTACCAACTTGGTGAGTCCATTTTGTATTACGCAGGCCAACGAATCGATCGCGACCAAGGTAGTCGGCCGAGCTGCTACTGGCGACATATTTGCCACGGTCATCGCGCACCGCGCTCTCAATGTTGATGCGGCCAAAGTGAAAGCCAAGGCCGTCGGCATTAAGGGTGAATTGGGTCAGTAGTTCGCCGGCTTTATTGACTGAGCCAGTCGCTTGGTGAACTGTCGATGAAGCGCCGCTGTAGGCTCCATCGCCGAAACCAAAGCCCTTGGCCTCCGGGTGATCACTGGTAAACGCTCTAGCACTTAGCCTGGCCGTGACTCGAGTTTCAGCATCAGCATAAGGCCCACCGGCATGCATCTTTGCCTGCGTGGTTACTGCAACAGCGTCGCCCGCTTGAAATTGGTCGCCGTTCAAGTCGCTGCTAACTCTAAACGGCGATGGTGTGAAGTCGCTCACCAATACGCGCATTGGGTAGCGTTTCACTATTGTATCGTCGGTTTGATAACTCAGTACAAAACTATACCAACCGACAGAGGCTGACTTCGAGATACTGAGTTCACCATCAAAACTGCCGAAGTCGGATAGGCTGATATTTTCTATCTGCTGTATGCGTTGCCCTTTTGGGTCGATGATTTCTAGGCTATAGCCCTGTTGTGGAGCGGCTACCCAATGACGATTATCTTGATTGCGAACCCAGAGCTTATATTGGATTGCATCGCCGGCTTTGTAAACGCCTTGTGCGGTGGTGCCCCATGCGTGCAGATAAGAATCCTTTGCCTGTAGGTAATGCCTAAGCTGTGACCAAGACTGATATTGGTAGTCCAGAGGTAGCACCGCTACATCGTTGCCTTTTGCCAGCTTGAGCATGATTCGGTTTTGGGCAAACTTGTATTGGTTAATATGCTCTAGTTTGGGGTCAATTTGCTCAATGCCTGGCAGTATCGCTACGCCGTCGCGATCAGTTTTTATTGCTTGAGCTTGATCTCCAAACGGCTCGATTGACGGGTAATCATCAATCTCTAATTTAACCGCAACCCCCTCAACGGCTTTACCCGTGCTCATGTCGGTAACCCAGGCTGTTGAGTTGAAATGACCAAATTTCAAATGCACCTGAAAAGGCGTGACCTGTGACACAAAGTTATAATATTCGGGCGAATAATTATTCGGCAGCGGGTCGCTGGCTAAGGTGCCAACAATAACGCCCGAGTCAGTCCCCAGCATTTTTCGTACGCCTAATGGCACGGCATAGGCTATGTCTTCAACCTCGGCTAGTGCGGTAGTAAACTCGGCGACTTGGTCGCGCTGATCTGCTGTGGTTCGTGAGTAATTGTTGACCTTGATGTTGCTTAGGTTGGTGACCGTTAACGGTACCTCAGTTTGCATGTTTTTCTCGAGCACTGAGTGTTGGTGGCTGTAGTGCAAACGCGGTGCGCGATGCGCGGTCAGAAAACTCATGTCGATTGATGAGTCAAGCGAACGGTTTAGCTCATCAAGTAGGCTGGCATTTGATTTAATGCGATATTGTTCAAATGCTTTGAGTGACTCTGGTAGCCTCAATTGGTAGGGGTCATTATCGCCATAATCAAAGCGCCGAGAGAAAAAATAACGCAATTGGTAGGCGTCATTACGAGTGCCCCAAGGGTCATAATCATCGCGGCCTCCGGCTAGGTCGGGCGAGATCGTTAAGCCTTCTTTTGCATTTTGATTGCTGACCGGTGTACTGAAAATTAACGAGGTACTATTCAGCGGGTCGCATTCCTGTATTGATGGCTGAACCTTTTGTTTATCGACGGTTCGCAGAGATTGCTGTGACGAATACAGCGGCTCAATTTCGATATCGTCTTGGGTGCTGGGATCACTGCATCGCACGCCCAAGAACTCAAATGTCGGTAGCGACTTAAAGCGGTGAGCCGCTAAGTTATTAGATCCGAGCTGGCTGCCCAAAATTGATTTAACCCCAGCCAAGATATTGACCTCAATATTAGTGTTTCTTGGCAACTCAATCGACGGCGTGATGTTCCATATTCTTCGTGCTTGATCGTAAGCGCCTGCGCGTTCTGCCTCGGCACGTTTAATCGCGGCATCTTTACTTACTTGGCTGTTGCCTAAGGCAATAGCGTCTACTTCAATAAAGTCACTTTGCTTGTCTGCTCGGCGGTAATGCCTATCTGTTAATGGGTTTTCTTGGCGCTCAACAATAATCGGTATTACTTGGCCTTTATTGACTGTAAGTTGAATGTAATTCTCCACCGAGGACTTGGTAACCGGCTGATTGAAATACAGTGCCGCGACAGGTTTATTTTGACGATACCAATTGGATAGATAAATGTTTTCCAACTTTGGTCGTTGGGTAATGAATGTATGCACCAGAGGCTTGCTCATTGCCGAGCCCGTCACTGTTTTAATGCCTAGGTTCAGTGTGACTGAGTACTTAGTTGCCTCTTGCAGCTGGTCTTCACGGTTTAATTGGCAAGACAAAGAGCTGGTATCGAGCCACATCCATTGGCAATTCACCTGCGGAGTTATGGTTACCGGGATTTGACTCGCCAGCCGCTGCATGTCTCCGATAGCGACCACCGGTTGATTGAACTTAAATACGATTTGACGGTTGCCGGCTGGCACCTCGTTGCCTTGCGGGGTGATTCGAACAACTTTTAACTCGGCCTTAGTTGTATTGAATGACGCCGAATCATAGGCCCCTTGAGCGATGGCGTTACTTGCCAGTGTCAAACTAGCCGCGGAGCCTGTTAAACCAGCGGCTGCGCCTAATAAACTAATAGCCGCGTGTATTAGTAAGGCGATACCCGAATTCAAAACCAATTTCATTATTTACCCTCGATAGTCAAAAACCAATCGCATTAGTATGCCCGTGATCGAGAGAGTATTCGTGGGGATTCGGTGTTATTTGTGTGGTAAGTCGGCACAAAAAAACCGCCCCAGTGTTAGTGAGCCGGCTCGATCTTGGATCTCAGCCCCAAGGTAGCCAAAATATGGCTACTCCAAGGCTGAGGTTTGCAGTTGTTTACTGGTATGGTGCTTTACTGCGCAGGTATTTTATTGAGCAGGTACTAGCACCGTGTCGATAACGTGAATCACACCATTGCTAGTCATGATGTCGGTTTTGATTACATTAGCGTCGTTAACTTTGACGCCATCAGCGGTTGAAATTGCCAATTCAGTACCCTGTAAGCTGGTAGCTGAGTCGAGCTTGACTACGTCAGCGGCGTTAACTTTACCGGCAACAACATGATAGGTAAGAATCGACGTTAGCAGCGCTTTATCAGCCAAGATTGCTTTTAGTTGGTCTGCTGGAATCTTAGCAAACGCTTCATCAGTGGGTGCGAATACGGTAAATGGGCCATCGCCTTTTAGTGTCTCGATCAAACCAGCTTCGGTTAAAGCCGTAGCCAGAGTATTGAATGATCCAGCGGCGACGGCGGTATCAATAATATCTTTTTTATCGCCTTTCTTTGAGTGGTGTTCAGCAAAACTTTGAGCTGAAAAAAGACTTGCTGAAATAAGTAGTACGCTAGCGACGAGGGTGCTTTTTAATGTCTTAAATGTCATGGTGGAAATCTCAAATATTTAAATGAAACGAGATACTAGCAACGCAGTTGTGCTGTAGATGTGCTGTTTCAATTACCATTAATTGATCTTAGTGACCGCCGACCTCACACTGGTGAAATTCATTTCACTTGAAAGTGTCCTTAGCTTTAACTTAATGATTGTCAAAATACCGGCCCAACTTCAGCTGTCTTACTCTGAAAAAAACGATGGCTGCAAGAAGCATTGTTTGAAAATATTGCAATGGTGACTTGTTTTTGTGGTTAAAGTAAAATACTGTATAAAAAAACAGTTATTTTAATTATGCGTTTATTTATTGCCGAAAAGCCCAGTCTTGGGCGTGCCATTGCTGATGTGCTGCCTAAGCCTTTGCGCAAGGCCGATGGCTTTATCGTCGCCGCCAATGGAGACACGGTGAGCTGGTGCATAGGGCATTTACTCGAACAGGTAGAGCCCGAGGTCTACGACCCCGCGTTTAAGAAGTGGTCGCATGAGCATTTGCCTATCGTGCCCGATAAGTGGCAACTTACCGCTAAGAAGAAAACCGCAAAGCAATTAGGCGTTTTACGTAAGCTTGTTAAGCAAGCCGATCAATTAGTGCATGCGGGTGACCCGGATCGAGAGGGTCAGCTTTTGGTTGATGAGGTGATCAATTTTCTCGGTGTTAGCCGAACTAAGATCGCCGCTGTTCAGCGCTGCCTAATTAGCGACTTGAATGCTAGCGCTGTCAAGCGTGCACTGTCTAAGCTTCGATCTAATCGCGACTTTATTTCGCTATCCACGTCTGCGTTAGCTCGGTCCCGGGCTGACTGGCTTTACGGTATTAATTTGACGCGTGCCTATACTCTGCAGGGGCAGAAAGGAGGTTACAGCGGGGTGTTATCGGTCGGCCGGGTACAAACGCCGCTATTAGGTTTGGTGGTTCGTCGTGACCAAGCGATTGACGACTTTGTTAGCCAGCCGTTCTATGAGGTCTGGGCCAATTTGGAAACTCAAGATAAGCAGTTGTTCAAGGCCAAGTGGCAGCCGAGTAATGAGTGTCAGCGATATTTAGACCAACAGGGTCGCAATCTCTCAAAGCCTCTGGCCGAAAATGTGGCCAGCCGTATCAGTCATCAAAACGCGATCGTCAATAAACTTAAGCGAGAACACAAAAAGCAAGCATCGCCATTACCGTTTAATCTATCAGCCTTACAGATAGAAGCCAGCAAGGCCTTTGCTTTGAGCGCGCAACAAGTGCTTGATATTTGCCAAGGATTATACGAGCGGCATAAGCTCATCACCTACCCGCGTTCGGATAGCCGATACCTTCCGTTAGAGCATTTTGCTGATGCTAGATCGGTAGTAAGCGCTATTCAGGCTAACTCAAAAGCCAGTAGTGCTTTTGTAACCCTACTGGGGTCGAACAGTGATGGAGCGACGCTGATCAACCTTAAGCATAAAAGCCGTGCATGGAATGATTCCAAGGTGAGTGCGCATCATGCAATTGTGCCTACTCAGAAAAAGTTAGCCGCTAATAAAATATCGACCACGCTAAAAGCCGATGAAGAAAAAGTTTATCGTCTAATCTGTCGTAACTACATTGCGCAGTTTTTAGCGGCTCACGAATTTTATTCGGTAGAAGCTGAGATCGGTATTGGCACTGGTGTCTTTGTAGCAAAGGCCAAAGAACCGATTGCCTTAGGCTGGAAGATTTTATTTCAAGGACAAAAAGCACAACAGGATAGCGGTGATGAAATTGAGCAAAAAATACCGAGCTTAACGCTCAAGCAGCCATTGTCATCGCTGCAAGCTGAGGTGATTGAAAAGAATACCTCACCACCCAAACCGTATACTGATGCTTCCCTATTGTCGGCCATGACCGGCATAAGTGCACATGTGTCTGACCCGAAACTTAAGAAAGTGCTGCGCGAGACAGATGGCCTAGGCACCGAGGCAACTCGTGCAGGCATTATCGAATTACTATTTAAGCGAGGCTATCTGCGCAGACAAGGTAAGACGATATTGTCGACTATTACCGGGCAGGCGCTGATAAAAGCATTGCCTGAGGTTGCCACTCATCCTGATTTGACCGCACTGTGGGAGTCTCAATTGTCAGCGATTCATGATGGGCGGAGTCGCTACCAAGACCTAATGGTGCCGTTGCAAGCTCAGTTGAAATCAATGGTCAATGAAAGCCTCGACGTTATTCCACAAGGGCTGAAGGGCTTGGGTAGTAAGTCAAGCTTTAGAAAATCGTCTAAGGGTAAAGCATTTAAGAAAAGCGCCGCTGCCAAGAAAAGCGCCGCTGCCAAGAAAGGAGCCGCTGTTAAAACAAGAGCCGCTGCTAAGCCTAAGATTAAAGCTCAGTCTATTGGATAACAATTAAGACGCATAAGGGGCGCATTTGTCTAGATACCCGACTATGCCAAGCCTCTAGTGCAGTTGGTATTAGACTAACCGGTTGGCTCGGGTCTAGTCCTAATTACGTATTGGCACTGTGCTTAACTCGCTGTTTAATAGTCTAAAGATATAGTGAATGGGGTTAAACTAAAATGGAAGATTATAAATGGGTTGGGGACATACCATCGAGTCAGCTCTCGAATAGAGCGCTGGTGCTGGTATGTAAATTTTCGCGAGTGTTAAAAAAAACTCAAGGGCGCCACTTAAACTTGCAGGCACCAGATTTAGCCGCCAGCGTTGTGCGTGAGCGTCAGCGCACTGATAGTGCCGAATTGCATTCGATTTTTGATGAGTTAGTTAATGAATGCCACTCAGCTGCGGAGCTAAATAAAAATCCTTCTTTGAGTCGAGGCGTAGCCGCTAGAAAAACCGATAAGCGAATTACTCGTACTAGCGTCTAGCTTTTCTGGAATACCGATGTCGCGGAATAGCGATGTCAGCCATCCAGAGACCAGCACCGATAATATTCGGCGTTGGCTAGTCTTCGTGCCGGTAACGCCCGTTTGCTGCCTTTAGAGGTCTATTTATGACTCTCAGTTTCTGAAAATAAAGTTATACTCAAGTTTCTATCTTTCTCTTATTTAAGAAACTATGAATGCGCCAAAGACCATCATCGGCAACCAGGAATGGTGTGCCTTTCCTGAATTAGCGATTCCAGCCGTAAAAGCCAGAATTGACTCCGGCGCTAAGACATCATCACTTCATGCGTTCAATATTAAGCGTTTCCTTCGAGATGGTGTGTCATGGGTCAGTTTTGAAGTGCATCCCTTGCAAAATAATCAGCACACGGTGGTTCTTTGTGAGCGGCCTATCGTCGATAAAAGGGTGGTTAAAAGTTCCAGCGGTGTTGGTGAAACGCGCTATGTGATCAGTGTGCCGTTAAAGCTTGGTGATGATGTATGGGACATACAACTGACGCTAGCCAATCGTGATTCGATGGGCTTTCGAATGTTGTTAGGTCGCGAGGCCATGAATGGACGCATGATTGTTGACCCCTCGATCGACTGCGCTCTAGGTGATATTACTAATTCAAAACTTGATGACTTATATGGTCGTACGCCGGTTGAGCCGACGGGTTTAAAAATTGGTGTTCTAGCCAGTGATGAATCGCTTTACAGTAACCGTCGTTTGATTGAAGCGGGTCAGCAGCTAGGTCATCAAATGGTGTTCCTGAATGTAAAACATTGCTACATGAAGCTTGATGCATCGGAGCCCGAAGCGCACTATTGGGGAGGCTTATTGCTCAACGACCTAGACGCCGTTATCACACGTATTCGGCCCAGTGCTACTTTTTACGCAACGGCTCTCGCTAGGCAATTTGAGAGCATGGGGATTTTTACTACCAACTCTTCGTCTGCTGTTTCTCAGTCAAGGGACAAGCTGCGCTCCTTGCAAGTGATGCTCAAGAGTGGCATCAGCATACCGACAACCGGCTTTTCTAATTCAGCAACCAACGCTAATGACTTGATTGATTTGGTCGGTGGCGCACCGCTTATTGTAAAAAGGCTAGCGGGCAATCAGGGCCGAGGTGTGGTGCTGGCTGAAACGCGTAAAGCGGCCGAAAGCGTTATCAATACCTTTAAATCGCTACAAGCCGATATATTGGTGCAGGAATTTATTGCGGAAGCCAATGGTAAAGATTTACGCTGTTTCGTTATCAACGGTAAAGTCGTGGCGTCGATAGAACGTACCGCCGCGCACGGTGAATTTCGGGCTAATCTTAATCGTGGCGGTCGTGCGGCAAGCGTCAAAATAACTAAACAAGAGCGAAGCCTAGCGATTAAAGCGGCAAAGTCGCTTGGCCTAAACGTTGCCGGTGTCGATATCATTCGTTCGAACAAAGGCCCTCTGTTACTTGAGGTGAATTCGTCACCGGGTCTTGCTGGAATCGAGAATGCTACCGGCAAAGACATTGCCGGCCTGATTATTTTGTCTATCGAAAATGAGCTTAAATGGAAGCGACCTAACGAATGACGCCTTTGCATTAAATTTAATGGTTCTACTTAGCTAGTTTCGATTTAAGCCTTAAATAGGGCTTGGGTATTCGTTGGGATAATAGCGTTTGGCGAGCAAACCTAAATTTTAAAAATGTATCCTCACAAACCGATGTGGCAAACTTTGAGTTACCGACTGATTCGTACACCGACTTAACATTAAAGTTTAATCGGCGCATCGATTTAGCCGTTGGTGAAGTTGATTTATTCATTCATGGGCGCAACCTTTGTGACCAGAAACAGCGACAACATACATCCTTTGTTAAAGATTTCGCGCCAGCCGCAGGTCGTAGAATAGAAGTTGGTGCTCGCTTGCAGTTTTAGCCCTCTTAGCTAAACCGTTAGCGCTATCGGTGGCCGTGGCCTAGCAGGAGTATGAGGCTTTTCAGTTGCGAGAGTTTCAAGAGCTGCAAGGGTGTTCACCGATAGCCCGATTTTAACTAAGTCTTTTCAGGCTTCGGCGCATTATTGAGTTGCTCGGCATAAGAATAATTGCATTGCCGAGCAGCACCAATGCGAAGCCAATAAAGGTATTATTGGTCCATGTAAAGGCTTCGAAGATACTGCTTAGAACTACTGCCACAACGGGAAACAGGACTATCACATAACTGGCTTTTTCGGGGCCCATGTCGTTGAGTAAGGCGTAGTAGCTTGCAAAAGCGATTACCGTTCCGAAAATAGCCAGATACAATAGTGAGGCGATATACGACGGTTGCATTGAAAAGCCGAATTGAGCATCACTTAGCAACACTAGCAGAGATAATATTATCGATCCGTAAAGCATGCCCCATGCATTAACGGCGAAAACATTCATCTTTGCTCTTGAGTTGCGTACGCTTGCCATATTGCCTAATGATGCCAGCATCGCGGAGGTAATAACCAATACTAAACCCCATGTCGAATTTGATCCTTCGGCCGTCACCGATAGATCATCCCAGAAAAGCGCGACGACACCGAGAATGCCCAGCACTGCACCAATATAGGTTTTAACGGTGATTTTTGTACCAAAAAAGATGCGAGTGTTGACGATATTCATCAATAACATTGTTGAGAAGGCGATGGAGGTCATGGCCGAGCTCAAGTATTGCTGGCTAGAATAGACAACCACATAGTGGATACTAAAATTGAGTAGCGCCAGGACTATAATAAAGAAGTGATTTCGTGCCGAAAAGCTCATTGGTATGTTAGCCCAGAGGCAGTATCCCCACATGATTACTGCGGAAATCATAAAGCGATAAGCGACCGAGGCGAGCACGTCTACCTCGCCTAATTGGAATTCAATCGCCAACCAAGTCGAGCCCCAGATTAAAACGGTAACGATGTATAGCCGCGTGTTTCTCATTAGCAGAGCGTTGTCGGTGTTGGTTTGCGAATTTGAGCACAGTTTAATTCATTACTGTTTCGAGACCTCAGCATAACTCGAAGAAAGTGTAATAATATTCGAGATTCGACGCTCTGAGCTTTAATCATTGAATGCCTTTCGAGTAGAATACGGATCAATATTTTTTAACCACATATGGCGATAGTAAAACTCGTGATAGGCAAACTTTTTATTATTTCAGCCCCCTCTGGCGCGGGCAAAACTAGCCTGGCTCGAGCACTTATCGAAAACGCAGCTAATGCAAAGATGTCGGTCTCGCATACTACTAGGCCGCGCCGCGCTAGCGAAGTCGAAGGAGTCGACTATTTTTTCGTTAGTAAGGCTCAGTTTTTAAACATGGTCGATGACAACACTTTTTTAGAATATGCCGAGGTGTATGGTAACTACTACGGTACTTCTCGAAATGCTGTGGAGCAAATGTTGGCGCAAGGTGTTAATGTTTTATTAGACATCGACTGGCAAGGCGCCCGTTTGGTGCGCAAGGAAATGCCTCAAGCGGTGAGCATTTCTATTCTGCCTCCCTCTATCGAAGAGCTTGAGCGCAGGCTGCGCCGCAGAGGTAGCGATAGCGAAGATGTAATCAAAAGTCGCATGCGTAAGGCCTTAGATGAGATGCAACATAGTGATGAATCCGATTTTCAGGTGCTAAACGACGATTTTAATCTAGCTTTAAACGATTTAACCCTGATACTTGCCGATGAAAGTGATAAACTGCGCCCCCTTACCGTGAATCTCGCTAGTCTTTTGACAGGCTCGCAAGATCAAAAATAGGCAAAAGTCTGTTCTGTTAGCGCATAAAGTCGCTACACGGCAACCCCATTTTAATTAATTGAACATATTGAGGAGTTAGTAATGGCTCGAGTAACTGTCGAAGACTGCTTAACTAATGTAGATAACCGCTTTCAACTTGTATTGGTCGCCACTAAGCGTGCGCGTCAAATCTCACAGGGTTCTGAGCCATTTATTGATGCTGAAAATGATAAGCCAACCGTTCTGGCCTTGCGCGAGATAGCTGATGGCTTGGTCACTCGTGATATCTTAGAGGATGCCGTTGAAGAAGAGATTTTTGAGACCTTAGAAGCAGATAGTATCGAGGGCGCCGAAGGCGAAAGTGAAACTTCAGAATTGGATGCCTTGACCGCAGCCTTGCAAGCCGAGCTTGCTAGCAGCAGCGAAGCATAAGAGTAATTTTCTTGCGGTTTTCCGCGAGATAAAAAGCTGAGACTGTTGCGTTTCGATGCGGCTGGGCTCGGCTTTTTTTTTCTAAGCCGACTAGAAAATCACATGCTGAATGAGATGACGCACTCTGTTCCGAGAATCACTAAGCTAAGAATTACCAAGCTAAGAGTTACAAAGCTGGAGTTCTATTAGTGGCCCCCACTACCCCGCCTAGGCGTAGATTCTTTACTCCATCACCTGAGAAAGCCATTCGAGCGGTCTGCAAGGGCCGTTT
Source organism: Arenicella sp. (assembly GCA_046709645.1). Classification (GTDB taxonomy): domain Bacteria; phylum Pseudomonadota; class Gammaproteobacteria; order Arenicellales; family Arenicellaceae; genus Arenicella. Next base: position 20,890 of record JBKEFT010000002.1, on the reverse strand, counting down.
AGCCGCTTACTTATCGCCGGAAGCGGTTGAAGATGTTTATCGGGCATTTCGCTTTGCCGAGCAAGGTCATCGAGGCCAAACTCGTAAATCCGGCGAGCAATATATACACCATCCTATTGAAGTCGCCGATACACTGGCTGAGCTGCAAATGGATTCGCGCACCCTAATGGCGGCGCTATTACACGATGTCATTGAAGATACCCCAGCCACTAAGAAAGAGATTGTCGATACATTTGGTGAGGATGTGGCGCTGTTGGTTGATGGCGTTAGTAAGATCGGCCAAATAAAATTCGATACTAAGGAGCAAGCCGAAGCCGAAAATTTTCGAAAGATGTTGATGGCCATGTCGGAAGATGTGCGGGTTATGATCATCAAATTAGCTGATCGTCTGCATAATATGCGAACGCTCAGTAGCATGGAGCCGAGTAAGCAAAAGCGTATTTCGAAACAAACACTCGAAATTTATGCACCGATTGCCGAACGTTTGGGTTTGTATCATTGGGCTCGTGAGTTGCAAGACCTCTGTTTTTTGTATTTACATCCGCAACGTCATCGGGCGATCACCAAAGCGATTGAAAAACGCCAAGGTAATCGAAAGCTAGTGGTAGAGAAGCTAAGGGCCTCGTTAGAACACACCTTGAGTGGCTCTAATATCGAAGAATTTAAGGTCAAAGGGCGGCAAAAAAGTGTCTTCAGCATTTATAAAAAGATGCAGAAAAAGAAGCGCTCATTCGATGAGTTATTTGATATCTATGGCTTTAGAATTATTGTTCAGTCGATTGATGAGTGCTATCGAGTACTAGGGATTATACATAACGCCTATAAACCGATTCCCGGCCGCTTTGCGGACTATGTCGCAATCCCTAAAGCGAACGGTTATCAGAGTTTGCACACCGTGGTATTTGGTCCACTAGGCGATAATATTGAGGTGCAAATTCGAACCCAGCACATGGATCAAATTGCCGAAGCTGGAGTGGCCGCGCATTGGATCTATAAGGCCGATGGGGGCAACCATGAAAGCTCTAATCATTTAGCACGCCAATGGCTATTAGACTTACTCGACCCGGCGCATCAGACTCAGAATGCTGTCGAGTTTCTTGAACACCTGAAGATGGACTTGTATCCCGACGAGGTTTACGTTTTTACTCCGCGAGGTGATATTAAAAAGATGCCTCGCGGCTCGACTGCATTGGATTTTGCCTATGCAGTACACACAGATGTTGGTAACCATTGCACTGGCGCGCGAATCAATAAATCCTTGGTCTCGTTGCCGACAGTACTGCATAACGGCGATAGTGTCGAAATCACCACATCGAAAAATTCATGGCCGACCACGTCATGGTTGAATTATGTGGTAACAGCAAAAGCGCGAACTCAAATTCGTAACTATTTGAAGGCGCAAACCGAAGAGGATGCGCTGCGGCTTGGCAAGCGTCTATTAGCTGGGGCGACTAAACAGCGCTTGTTCGGACGACGCAAGATTCCGGCCAAGGTTAGAACCGCATTGCTGGAAGAGTTTCACCTAGAAACCTGGTCTGAGTTGTTAATTGATATCGGCCTTGGGAAGCGTATTCCAGATTTAGTCGCCAGACAGATAGCACAATTAACCGATGACAAAGTAGAGGGCAAGGTTATTGGTCAAGAGGCATTGGTCATTAAGGGTTCTGAAGGGATAATGGTAACCTACTCAAAGTGCTGTGGCCCAGTTCCTGGAGATTCAATTGTTGGTATATTAACCGCCGGTCACGGTTTAGCGCTTCACGTTTTTGACTGCCCGAATTTATCTGAATTGAGAAAGCAACCGGATAATTTTTTGTTGGTTGATTGGGACGACTCTATCGATCAAAATTTTCAAGCTCGCCTACACGTTAAACTGCACCATATTACTGGTGCTTTCGCCGAAGTTGCTACGGCGATAGCGGCCAATAGTTCGAATATCAATCATGTTGACCTGCATGAGGGCTCGGATAGTGTCCGGCAGATTGATTTTGTGGTTGATGTTAAAAATCGCCTCCACCTATCAAGAATTATACGGGCGATCTACCGCTTGCCGTCTGTTAGTAAGGTAATGCGCCAAAAAGGTTAGTGGTAAATCAGATATGCTGCGGTCTTTTGTTGTTTAAACGCTTAAGCAATGCCAAAATGGCAGCATGACTAAAGAAATTATTAATACAGACCAAGCACCTGCTGCGATAGGGGCGTACTCTCAAGCCGTAAAAGTGGCAAATACAGTTTACATTTCCGGCCAGATCCCTCTGGATCCGGTCAAAATGGTGATCGTCAGCGATGTGTTTATTGAGCAGGCGCATCAGGTATTTGCTAACCTGAGCGCCGTTTCGCAAGCCGCTGGTGGCACTTTAAATGACGCGGTAAAGCTGACTGTTTACGTTTCCGATTTGGCTAATTTTCCGATACTTAATCAGGTTATGGGCGAGTATCTAGAGCAACCGTATCCTGCACGAGCAACCATTCAAGTGTCAGCTTTGCCATTGGGGGCTTTGGTAGAGATCGACGCGGTATTGTATTTACCTTAATGCATGGTTGTTAAACCATGATTCTTAACTTAGGGTCAACTGCCTTGGACGCAAAAGGAGTCTGACAATGAGTCAAGAAAGAGCCGAGCAGAAAGCTGATAAAATCCAAGCCAAAGCATTAGCGGAAAAATCGGTCACAAGCCTAGCCGGTGTCGGCCCACAGATGGCTCTAAAGCTGGCTAAGGTTCACGTGCGTACAGTTCAAGATGTGCTGTTTCACTTGCCGCATCGATACGAAGATCGAACCTCGGTGACTGATCTAGGTGCTTTGCTGCCAAATCTCTCAACCGTGGTTATTGGTCAAATTGATTTGGCCCAAGTGGTGTTTGGGCGACGGCGCAGTTTGTTGGTGCGTATCAATGATGGTACCGGTTCGCTAACCATTCGAATGTTTTATTTTAACCGCTCACAGGAAAAAAGCTTTCAGCGCGGCTTGTGGGTCAAGTGCTTCGGCGAGGTTAGGCTGGGCGCTAGGGGTTACGAGATGATTCATCCTGAATATCGGGTCAGTCAAAGTGAACCCAAAGGTGGTTTAGATACGACATTAACACCCGTCTACCCGACCACCGAAGGTGTGAGCCAAGCGCTGTGGCGTAAAATTACTGACCAAGCACTGCAAAACGAACTGCCTAAGTTACAGGAGCTTGTCGATGCTGATTGTCTGCCGAACGAAATGCAGGGAGCCTACCAATCATCGAGTTTGCAACATGCCATTCATGCTTTACATCGCCCGAAGGTTGGTGTTGACTTAAGCAATATGCAGCAAGCGACCAGTAGCGCGCATCAACGTTTGATTTTAGAAGAGCTAATTGCGCATCATTTCAGTTTGCGAAAATCGCGTGATGCTCGAGCACACGAATTAGCGCCGGTGTTGGAAAAAGATCATACAAAAGCCGAGTTGTTTTTGCGTAATTTGGGCTTCACTCTAACTGGCGCTCAAGCTCGAGTGTGTGCCGAAGTAGAATCAGATTTATCTCAATCATCACCAGCAATGCGCTTAATTCAAGGTGACGTAGGCTCGGGTAAAACGGTAGTGGCCGCCGCCGCTATGCTGCAAGCAGCCTGTTCCGGCGTTCAATGCGTACTGATGGCGCCAACCGAACTATTAGCCGATCAGCATTATATAACTCTCGGTAAATGGTTTGGAGACCTCGGCATAGACGTCGGTTGGTTGGCCAGCAAAACACCGGCAAAACAGAAGCGAGAAACCTTAGAGCGATTAGCCTCAGGTGATTTACTGGTTGCTGTGGGAACCCACGCATTGATTCAAGAAGCGGTAAATTATAAACATTTGGGCTTGGCAGTAATCGATGAACAGCACCGTTTTGGGGTTGAACAACGCCTTGCGCTAAGATCTAAAACACCTGCAGGCCAAGTGCCTCATCAACTAGTGATGACCGCTACCCCGATTCCGCGAACCTTAGCGATGACATTTTATGCCGATCTGGATGTATCGAGTATCGACGAATTGCCACCTGGTCGAAAGCTTGTTGAGACGGTTGTAATGCCGGCCGAAGGCAAACGAGCCGAGGTTATTCAACGAGTAAAAGCCGCATGCATAGCGGGTCGCCAAGTTTACTGGGTGTGTCCGCTGATTGACGAGTCTGAAGCACTTGAGGCGCAAGCCGCAACATTAACCGAACTAGAACTCAAAGATGCACTAAGCGGTTTACGCGTTGCTTTAGTACATGGTCGGCTGAAGTCGAAAGAAAAAGAAGATGTAATGAAAGACTTTCGCAATGGAGATATCGACTTATTGGTAGCTACTACTGTGATCGAGGTAGGGGTTGATGTGCCAAATGCCAGTTTGATGATTATCGAGAATGCCGAGCGTATGGGTTTGGCTCAGCTTCACCAACTGCGTGGTAGAGTAGGGCGTGGCAGTGAGCAATCGTTTTGTATCCTACTGTACCAAACGCCGCTTAGCCAGCATGCAAAGTTGCGTTTGAAAACCTTGCGAGAGACTAACGATGGCTTTGTGATCGCGCAGAAAGACTTAGAGATTCGTGGCGCCGGCGAACTGCTTGGCACGCGGCAAACAGGCAGTATCACCTTTAAAGTGGCTGATCTGATTCGAGACCAGCATTTGTTGCCGTTTATTGATCAAAGTGCCACTAAGTTAGCGGCCAAAACACCGCAGCTAATCGAGCCGTTGATCGCCAGGTGGATTGGCAGCAAAGAAGAGTATGTCAATGCTTGAGCACGTCAAGTGACAATTCTGTGCGACTAATTAAACCGCTATTAAGTGCACCAAGTTTACGCAAACCCCTAAACTAGCAACCCGAAATATGGCAAGTCATTTTAAACTTATAAACGATATACCACATTATTTAGCCTTGATGCGCTTCGAAAAGCCAATAGGCTCATTACTGCTGCTATGGCCTACCTTATGGGCGTTGTGGATCGCATCGGATGGTGACCCCTCTGCAAGGTATGTTTGGATATTTTCCTTAGGCGTATTCGTAATGCGATCGGCAGGCTGCGTGATCAACGACTACGCTGATCGAGACATAGACCCCGGCGTAGACCGTACTCAGTCACGGCCATTGGCCAGTGGCACTCTGACACCTAAGAACGCGTTAATTTTATTTTGCTCGCTCGGATTAATTGCTATTGGCTTGTTGTTACTGCTGCCAATGCGAGTCTGGCCATGGGCAATACCGGCGGCGGCATTAACCATTGTCTACCCATTCATGAAACGCTTTATTCAAGCTCCCCAATTGATATTAGGCTTAGCGTTTTCTTTTGCTATCCCGATGATCTATGTAGTCTACGACCGAGCTTTCGATGCGGTTTTTTGGATCATGTTCATCGCCAATATATGTTGGGTGGTCATGTTCGACACTCAGTATGCGATGGCCGATCGAGAGGACGACTTACAGATAGGGGTTAAATCAACCGCCATCTGGTTCGGCCGATTTGATATTTTGATCGTCGCGATTCTGCAAACGATCTGCATCTGCGCGATGATGTTAGTGATGATTATGCTAAATCTCTCGCTAAGTTTTGTGCTCAGTGTGTGCATCGTTGCGGCGATGTTTATTTATCAGCAATGGTTAATTCGAGAGCGACAGCCGACGCTATGCTTTCAAGCCTTTTTAAATAACGGCTGGGTTGGTGCTGTGGTTTGGTTTGGTTTACTTACGGCATTTTAGCGAGCCATTATCCTGCTTAGCTATAGCAAGTAGTGCTTGTGCGGCTAAGGGTGACGCACGATATAAGACAGATTAGTATTTTAATGTTGCTAGTCTCCGAATCCGTGGGTTGTCCGAATTTGATGCGAGCCCCCATTTTCGACATGTGCGTTCTTAAATCTGAATGACGTTGGCGAGCCTTTTTTTGTCATGCCTCAAGAAATACTAAAAACCCGTCACTGTTCAGTTAGTTCTCTACTGTCTGTGATAATTCGATGTCATCCCTTTGTTGTTTCTCACTCTTTGCTATATCGGGTCGCGGTATCGACTTAACGGATGGCTAGAAGAGGGATCGCTGAGACGCGCCTCGTTAACATCGGATCGGAGTGTTTGATTTTTAGAGAAATGAACTATCTACGGCAGCAGCGCGATGTTGTTGAGCATCACAGCAGCAGCAGCAATCATAATTAATTGATAAGCTTTCGTATAAACCCCCTCAATCTTAAGGAGGCCTTTGCGCGAGCCAGAATTGAAATGAAAATTGGATAAAAACGGCTTAATTGCGGCAGGAAACGACGAGAAAAGCTGGCTATTCACTAGTTTTCTAACAAAAATTAAGCTGTTTTTAGACATTTTCAATCACTTATTGATTCGTGCAAAGGTCTCTTAAGGTTTAAAATTTTGAGGTATTGTCAGAAATGCGTCACCAAGCATGCTCAATTGATGTCAAGTATGCTTTAGGGTAGCGTAATTGACTACTCGACTAATAGAGCTCTAATGATATAACTGTTTTATCGGCTGGTCTGTTGTCTAGCCTTGAGTTCAGCGTTTTCCTTTTTTAACTGTTCTAGCTCACTTTGCATTTTACTGCGTGACTCTTCTATAGGTTTTTCGACAAAGCGCTGGATTCGATCGAGCGGTATGTGATCGGCGGTATTTTTACCATAATATAAATCCATAACTCGGCCGTCGACATCAATTAAAAAATCGGCTGGAACGATTTTCACATGAGGGTTATTAGTGGGTCTGCCACCCTTAACAACCCCCTTTATGACTTCAGGAAGTTTAAAAAGGAATGCTTTGAGCAGTGCTAAAAACGATTGCTCTACCCCATATGAATTGTATAGCTTCAGGTTCGGGTCGCTGAGCATTTTGAATGGGCGAGGGTGCCGTGCGACGTGCTTCCTAACCTGCTCAGAGCTATCGCTAAAAACCACAACTATCTCTAACCCCGAGTCTTTCCATTCTCTGTATTTTTCTGTCAGCTGATATACACGATAGTTGCAAAACGGGCAGGCGGCATCTCTAAAAAATGACAGTACAATCCTTTTACCCACATAGTCGCTAAGCTGGAAGGTATCGCCGAAAATATCATTGGTGGTGAAATCAATCGCTTGGCACGGTGCTTTAAGGTGCATTTTGAGACCTTTCTATCTGATTTAACCTTAGCCTAGCATGGGCTGGTTCGAATCGATGTTAGTAAATCGAGCACTTTACTTATCAAATGACGTTTTTTTGAAACGGTGAATCTTTTTCGAGCTAAACCGCATCTAAACATAAACTTAGTATACACAGAGCTCAGCATAATTCGACGCTGAGCGATGCTGAGCCCTCATGCAGGTGTAACTTTTGATATCGTGGAGATCAACAATGAAAAAAACAGCAATTATTATCGCAGCCAGCCTTATTGGGCTAACCTCAGTAACGTTTTTACAAGCGAAAACCGACCTCGTTGAACGCTCTTTTGAGGTAGAGCCTGGAGGGACATTTATCGTTGATACCGATTCAGGCTCAATCGAGATTTCATCGCACAACCGAGATACGGTTGATGTGGAAGTGGAAAAGAAAGGCAGAAACCCGGAAGACTTCGAGCTTAGCTTCTCGCAAGATGGTAATAACATCAAGGTAGTTGGCGATCGTAAAGGCATGAGTTGGTGGGGCAATAACGGCGCGCATTTTGTAATTAAAATTCCTAATAAATTTAATGTTGATTTGAAAACCAGCGGCGGCTCAATCGAATTGTCATCACTGAACGGCAAGGTTGACGCCTACACCTCGGGAGGCTCTATCACGTTGGGCAAAATCCGTGGCGATGTTGATGTTAAAACATCCGGTGGCTCGATTCGGGTTAACGAGGTAGCAGGCACTATTAATGCACATACGTCTGGAGGCAGTATTACCGCACATATTTCTCAACAACCATTGGGCGATAGCCGTCTGACCACATCGGGCGGCAGTGTGTCAGCCTATCTAGCTGCTTCGGTCGCGGTTGATTTAACCGCCAGTACCAGTGGTGGTCGAGTTAGTAGTGAGTTTGCCGTAGATGGGTCGGTTAAGAAGACACGCATCACCGGTAAGCTTAATGGCGGCGGTCCTAAATTAGTTCTTAAGACCAGTGGCGGCAGTGTTCGGATTAAAAAGCTCTAATCATATTGCGCTTGCTTTAACCACTATTATTTAGCTCTTTAGTCGTTCGGCGTTCGGCGTCAACGATGTATCTCAGTGGCCCACCGGGAATGAAGTCGTCGAACGGGTAGCAGGTGATTAGTGTTAAACGGTCTTGTTGATAAATAATCAACTCTTCTGAGCTTGAATCGAGTATCGACATGCGTTTAATTTGGTAGCGAGTTGTTATTGAGTCGACGCTAGTCGTTTCGATCACATCGCCGAGTTTCAATTGCTTTAGAAATTTGAAGTGTGTATCTCGGTGGCCAGCAATCATCACATGGCCCGAGCTCGATATGGCAGCACTTGCGGCTAAGTGGCCAGGGCCGAATGCCAGAGACTCGCCGGAGTCGTCTCGCATTATGAATAGCTCTTTGTCTAAACGAGCGACTTTAAGTTTTGCAATTGCGTTAGTGTCAGCCCACCACCACGGCTTTGGCGGTGGGCGGTCTGCGGTGCGTTGTTGCCAAGAATGCGCGATTAGAGCCTGCGAGATTATCGCCTTTGTATCCATGTAAATCCCTTGGCATAACAACACCGCACCGCCTAAAAAGAGTGCATTAACAAGAATCGCTTTATGGGCTCTCTTGCATCGGGTTATCCAATTCGATGCTAGCGACTTTAAAAAATCTAAATTGAGCCGGCGACTCCCAATTCGCTGACTCATGTTTCCGTAACCCGTTCAAGAGCAACTCTGGAAAGGGTTAACGCAGTGGAAGAATGTCGGCTAGGCCGACGCCTAATGAACAGGCTGATTAGTATCATTAAGCCGCCAAAGATGCTCATCAATGTGGCAGGCGTAGCGGTTTGTGGCATAGCCATACGACTACCTTTTGGCATCAGGTTTGCTATATTAGTTTGTTTTGCTTTCTCAAATGCTTGCTTACTCGGCGTCTTTTCTACCGCAATGAATGCGGTAAATTTACTCAGTATTTGATGAGTAATACTGAGTTTTATGATTTGCGGTTTTAGCTGTGCTTGGCTTTTTTCTCCAGTGTGTAACATGTCCATCAGGCTAGCGAGCTTTTGTCGCGCCCATACGGTGTCTAAGTTATCAGTGCTTAGCTTATTGTCAATTGATAAGGGTTTGCCAGACGTAGAGTGTTGGTTCATCGTTAGCGTTTGCGCCCAAGGCGTGTTCAACATTGAGCCGCTAACCTTAATTACTCCAATTGGCGTCGACGACTTAACCATTACAGTAAGCGGTTCGCCTGCATACAAATCGGGTAAGCGCTGTGGATATTGTTCGACCCCAGCTGGCCAATCGATTCTTATATCTTTTAACACTGGCTTGGTGATTTTCTCAAATAACTCAGCCATCTTGGTATTGACTTGATTTTGATCACTAATGAATGTGTAGCTGCCGCGACCGAACTTGGCCGCTTTGCTCATAAAAAAGGAATTCGGAGCACTGCCAATGCCAACCATGAATAATCGAGCGTCGCGTAAATCTTGATTGATGAGTTTGAACAACTCAGCTTCATTGCCGATCGCACCATCGGTTATAAAAACAATTTGAGTTAAGTAAGGCGAGTCTTCAGTTTTGTTAAGCGCAAACTTGAGTGCGCCGATCATTTCAGTGCCACCGTCGGCGTGTAGGCCCTCGATCATTGCTCTCGCGCTTCGCAGATGATCGAAGCTAGCTACTTGGCTTTTTGAATACAGCGATCGATAGCTGCTATCAAAGTCGACGATATTAAATCGGTCACTCGGGGTTAAATAACTTAGGCCATCTTGAAGTGCTTGCTTGGCTTGACGCATAGGCTGCCCGGCCATCGATCCGGAGGAGTCGACAATAAAGGTGACATCACGTGGTAGCGAAACAGAAGCGCTAGGGTTAGGCGGGGTGAGCATCATCATACTGTAGAAATCAGTGCCCAAGGATTGTTGAAATAGCGCAGCTTTTGGCGCGCGACCTATGGTTGGCCGCCATTCCAAAATTAGGTCGCTGTTCATCAATTCATGGCCGTTGGCTAAGCTAATGAGAACCTCGCTGCTACTCTCGCTGCCAGATTTTTTGCTACTTTTATTGTTATAAAAGTCTGATGAAATCGGGTGGCTCGGGCTAGAGACGCTCTGCAAATCTAGACCGAGCCTTAAAGAAAGGTCCAAGCTGAAACGATGAGATGTTTGAGAAACGATACTGTGTGTTTGTGGCGGTGTAATATTACTAGCGTCTCCGACACGGTTATTGTTAGCGGCCCAGCCGTGGCCAGTATTAATCTCGACATCGACTTCTCTCCTTAGCTCTTGTTCAAGTTCTTCTTCAAAATTTAATTGTTGCTGCTTAGTTAATCCGTTTGATGCGTTCGGCACGTATCGCGGCGTTATTGTTGTCGGTAGTCTTAGGCTGAATAGCCCGTTTTGGTAGCTAACCTGGTCTATTAATGTGATCTCAGCGACGATCTGCTCATAGGGGCCAATGTTGGCGACCGCCAGGCTAAAAAGGTTAGCTCGGTGTTGTTGCAATAAACCCGCTTTCTTACCGTCGCGTTTGGCTTGTGCGAAGCTGCGTTTGGCCCGTTCTTTTTCTTCAATCACACCGGTGATTACTCTATCGCCAATTGTTATCGTCAAGCTGTCGACTGCGGCTCCTTCGGGTAGTGGGAAGACATACCGGCCATTGAGCCAAGCATCACTGTCATTTTTGAAAGTCTGTTTTACCGTTATATTGGCAAGCATGCCGTTAACTTGTCCTTTGATAGCGGTGTCCAACAGCAGCGCGTTATGGTGGGCACCTGAGGGATCACTGAATTCGAACTCGCCGGACGTACTGGAGGCTAAGCTGGCTTTGGTAAGTAACATTATGGCCATAGCAACAGCCAGTTGGGCGAACAGGTGCGGGTAAATCCTCGGCCTGCTTTTGATAACGGGTCTAATTTTAATCATTGGTCTTTTAATCATGGGCTTATTTATCACCGGTTTATTCCTCATCTCTGTTTTGTCAGATCGACCAGCCGAAAAAATGTCCGTGTTGAACTGCCTCTTAATAGCTGAAAAATTGAGAGCTTCAGCTGAGAAGTTGAGAGCTTCGCCTGTTCTGTCGTTTATCTATTGTTGAATTTTTGCTTGGAACTACTATGGCTGGCCTCTATGGTGTTGCCGTGTTAGCACTGTGTTTTTGTGTGTGGACTGTGTGAGCAAGTAGGGGTGAAGAAATGGCGACGGAGCATGGCAAAAAATTGTTTTAATCAATTTAACCCCTTTTTTCGACTTCAAACGATTAAGCTAGTAACACAATGAACGAGTGATAAGACTCGTCATTAACGCTTAGACAAACCGAGAGGCTTAAGTGATTCTTGCTAGGGCATTAAAGGCTAAAGTAAAAAATAAGGTGCTAAATCGTTGGGCACTGAAATTGATGACCGATGAGGCCCTAATGGCCGCCTATGCATTGGGGAATGCTCACGCTTTTGAGCAACTCTATAAGCGCTATAAGCGTGGGCTTTTCGTCTTTTTGCGGCGACAATGCTCTGATGCTTCGGTCTGTGAAGAATTAGCGCACGATACCTGGATGGCAATCATACGGCAGTCAGGTAACTATAAAAAATCTGCGCAGTTCAAGACTTGGTTGTTTCGTATCGGGCATAACCGACTAGTGGATCACTGGCGCAAGTACGGTAGTAATGCGAGTGTTTTATTTGAAGAGTTACAAGACAGCTTGAGTATCGAGCAAGCTGAGATTGACTCTCAGATGCAAGTCGCTGAAATATTGTCGAATTTAGAATCACTCTCGTCTGAGCAAACGGAAGCCTTGCTGTTAAAAATCGAAGGCTTTAGTCACGCTGAAATAGCCGACATAACCAATGCCAAACAAGAAACAGTGAAGAGCCGTTTGCGTTACGCGGCAAAACATTTAAGGCTGTCAATCGAGGTGTCATCATGACCGAAACACAAATTGAACAATTGAAAAAAGTGTTAGCCGATTCGAGCTTGCCTGATAACTCAACTGAATTAGACGACGCGATCTTAAAGTCGGCGCATGAAGCGGCGCAACAGCGCGTTGGAAGCGGTCGAAAAGCCAACCGTTTGTTGGCTCTATTGCCACTTGCCTTTTTGCGCACAGCGAGTTTAGCGATTGTATTTACGGTCGGTGTTTTCTTGGCCATGGGGCAGCTAGTTAGCGTTAATAAGAACACTCTTGAACTCAACAACACTGCAGTACGTAACGGCACAGCGACAGACAATCCTAGTGCGACGATGAATACCACTGTGTCTGAGCAAACAATCATTACAAGCTCTCAGGACAGCCCGTTGAACACCGCTAATGTTGCCCTCAAACCGATGCCAAGTGGCTTATCGCGAGACCAAATCTTGCTCAATTTTGAGCTAAATGACACCGCAGAGCTGTTGGCGACGTTGTCGTTTGAATTTAGCCAGAGCGGTCTAGATCGTAATCGAGCTGAGCTGGCTATAGTTGATATTAATTCCTTGATTCAAGTGGGTGAGCTGGACAATGCCCGTAAGCGTTATGGTGAGTTTATCACTCGATGTGTTGCCTGCCGCTTACCTAGGACTCTGGAAGATTTAGTGCTCGCTGCACATAATCTAGCGATTAAAAACAGCAACTTTGAAACTGGATGACGGACACCGCTGTTGTGATTCGGCTTGACGCAAGGAAATAGTTAACAGTTATCCGGCAGGCCCTTAAGGTGATGTAGCTTAGCGTTACCTTTATTTAAACCAACTTTATTTAAACTAGAATCGGCTGAGAATTCAGCCCGGGAGTAGACCATGCAGGTACTTCGTAGAGTAGCTTTGCCTTTAGTAAACTCATTTATCATTACCGCCGCCTTATTTGCGCTTATGTATTCATTAATACATATGGAAGAGCCGGAGCTATCGTTAAGCTCAACATTGCCAGTGATCAAGCTTAGTAATATTCCTGAAGAGGAGGCTGATATTCCGATAGTGAAACGTGTTGATCCGCCGATTGAGGTAGAGCCCGCTCCGTTGATTTCCAAGACTGTCGAGATTTTTGATATCGGTGAAATTCACACCGATTTTGGCGACTATTATCAGCCAGCAGCTATCGTGGGTGGCCCGCTAGTGCCGGTGGATAATCAGCTAGTGATCGCGATTGGGTTTCCTCCGGAGTATCCAAATCGTGCCTTGATGCGCGGCATTGAAGGCTATGCAATTGTTAGCTTTAGCGTTAGCGCAGTCGGCTCTGTGGTTGCGCCTTACATAGTCGAGTCTGAACCCAGCACTGTATTTGATCGTTCGTCACTTAAGGCGATTAGTAAGTTTAAATACAAGGCTCGAATGGTCAACGGCCGCGCGGTTAGTACCGACGGACAGCGTTATATGTTTACTTTTAAGCTGGATAACTAGATCTTAGCTACCAGCGAAGGGTTGCCAAAACACCATTAGTAATATTTTTGATTTCAATGCGGCCTTTATGAAGCTTCATAATTTCTTTGACAAAGCTCAAGCCTAAGCCAGTGCTCTTACTGACTGGCTGATTATTGTTGCTTGGTGGCAATGAATAGAACCGGTCGTAGAGCTTGGCTAGTGCGAAGCTCGGTATGGCTTCGCCTTGATTAAAAATACTAACCCGAGTGTGATTGCTTAGTGACTCTATAGAAATGTCTATCTGACCACCGCTACGGCAAAAACGAATAGCGTTGTCGAGCAAATTTGCCACCGCTTGACCAATCAATACTCGGTCACCATGGCAGTTAAAATTGGTTTGCTGAGGCAGGTTGATTTTCAGCTCTCGCTCGTCAATTGTCGGCGAGCGTTCTTGCACTAATCGTTTGATGCTTGCTACCAAATCGAACTCTTCAGTGTTGAGCAGTTCGGTAGTGCTTTCGAGTTTTGCCAATGACAGCATGCGATCAACTAAGCGCGACATGCGTTGATTTGAGGTGTTGATATTATTCAAAAAGTGCTCGCGGTCTTGGGTGGGCATATCCTCACTCATTAATTCAACCGCACCGCGAATGCTGGTAATAGGTGTTTTAAGCTCATGCGTGAGGCTATGAATGTAATCCTCGACATATTCTTTACCGTCGAGTTGTGAGCGCATGTATGAGATGGAGTTCGATAACTCGGCCAAACGCACATCGCGCATAATCGGCGGAGTTACTTTCTGGCCCTCAGCAACATCGTTGGCGTACTTGGCTAGCTTATTTAATGAGTAAGTGAACCAGAGAGACAATAGGTAGCCTAACAGCAACGCTAGGCCCAATAGTACGAAGGCGTAATTCTGCAGTTGCTTTGTCTCGGTGAGTAGGTGGCCTTCTAGGCTATCGATAGGCTTTAACACGCTGACTACACCGATGGTGTTTCCTTGGAAGGTAATTGGCGCAGCGATAATCATTACTTTAGGGTCTTCGGGTTCAGTCTCGAGTTGGTTGCGATATGACGTGCGAGCGCCATACTTGCCGTCGAGGGTCAGTCTTACATCTCTCCATTTCGAATAGTCTTCTCCGACATTCTCACCGCTAGAGTCATAGATGATGATGCCATTTTGGTCGGTCACATAGACCTCAGAGTCGACATCGGTTTTAGTCACTTGATATATCTGAGCGCTGAACTTGCGAAATCCTAATTGTTCGAATACACGCTTTAGTTGAATGGTGCTTAGTCGACCATTTTGAATCGCTTCGTCCTCAATGAAGGTTGCCAGTATTTGTGCTACATCAACCAGAACACTTTCGGCTGATTGCCTCATGCCATCGTTAAGGCGTTCGATGGCATTGTCCAGCGTGAACCAAATCAGACTGCCGAGAATGACAAAATAGATACCGAACGCTCGAAGGCTGTAGCTAATCTTCATTACGATCAGCCGATGGCAGTATTGCAGTTTGAGTCATGTATCAGTAACAAGTGAGTTTAGGAGTAGGTCAGTTTAATCGTGGTTTAGGTTAACAGCAGGCCAATCGACCAAGAGATCGGCTTATGGCTCTAAACTGTAACCAAATCCGCGGTGAGTAATGATGAACTCTTTGTGAGGATTTAATGTTTTTAGCTTCGCTCGCAAGGTCTTAATATGGGTGTCAATCGCTCGGTCGTCAGAGGGGTGGTTACTCGACCAAATATCTTCGATAAGTTGACGACGCGAGAATACTCGGCCTGGCTGAGCGATGAACGAGGTCATTAGCTGATATTCAGCACGGGTTAAATCGATTGGGCTCGCTTGATAAGTGACAACTCGTTGTTCGGCTAAATGGCGGAATAAGCCGTTATCGCTCTCTGATGTAGCGTTTTGTTCGAGAATTTTCTGTTGCTTCTCTAATCGCTTGAGAATGACTCGCACTCTTGCCACTACTTCTCGAGGGCTAAACGGTTTTGTTACATAATCATCAGCGCCAATTTCGAGCCCTACGATGCGGTCGATTTCCTCGCCGCGTGCGGTTAAGAACAGAATTGGCATATCGTCGCCGGATTGGCGAAGAGTTTTGAGTAACTCAAAGCCGTTGCCATCTGGCAAGCCAATATCAAAAATCCCTAGGTCATAAGAATGCTGGTTTATACTGCTTAGAGCCGCTTCACAACTCGATACCCAAACGGGTTCAAAGCCTTCGGATGAGAGCGCGTAAGTCAATGTGTCGGCGATTTCTTTTTCGTCTTCAACGAGCAATATGGTTTGGTTCACTTAACTATCTCCTATCCGGCAGCTCAAACTATTCGTTTTGCTCTAATTTGGCAAGTGATCCGTGCTCCAATGATTTGAATTGCCGTTGCTGTGAGGCCTGTGGTGATTTTAATTTTTGGCAAATAAGCTCAAAAAATAGTATGCTGCGTTAGATAAATACCAATTCTAACTGCTCGTCGAGGACGAATATATGCGTTCAATTTTGGTTGTGAATCCTAAGGGTGGCTGCGGCAAAACGACTATTGCCACCAATTTAGCGACCTACTATTCAGTGTGGGGTATGTCAACCGCGTTGGTGGACCTCGACCCTCAGCAATCAAGCACAGATTGGCTACGGGTACGCCCCAAAGATGAGAACCCAATTCAGGGCTTTAATGGCCTCAAAGGTAAAATCTACCCTGACGCCGACACCGAACGGATAATTTACGATTGCCCCGCTAGAACAGAGAGCAAAAAAGTGGCGAAGTTGATCGACTTGGTTGATGTGGTGATTATTCCAGTGATGCCAAGTTCCATTGATATGCGCGTTGCGGCAAAATTTATTGCTGATATTGTTGGTAAGGTAAAGGCCGCCGATTCAAATGTAATTATGGGCGTGGTAGCAAATCGAACTCAGAAAAATTATCACTCCCACGGTGCCTTAGTGAAGTTTTTAAAAGCGCTTGATGTTCCGTTTGTTGGTGCTCTGCGTAATTCGCAAAATTATGTAAAGGCGGCTGACTCTGGCGTTGGAATTTTCGAATTTCCGCTCAGTGAAGCAAAGCAGGATATGAAAGAGTGGAAACCTATTCTTCATTGGATAGAAGGAAAGCGTGTTCTATAAACTCCTGTACTCAGCCATGATGCCCATGAAGATTAATATCGCTAGGTTAGTAGCCGCAAGTTGCCTAGTGTTGGTATTGCAGGCTTGTGCCACTAACCCCGTTTCCGGCTTGCCAGAGTTGGCTATGTCCGAAGCTTGGGAGAAAAACGCAGGCGCACAATACCATCAAGAAATACTTAAGCAGTATCAAGTGTATGACGACCCTGAGTTGCAACAATACGTAAATGATATTGGTCAGCGGCTTGCGAAGAAAAGTCATCGCCCAGATTTACCCTTTACCTTTACTTTATTAGACAGCCCCGATGTTAATGCCTTTGCTTTGCCCGGCGGCTATGTCTATGTTACTCGCGGAATCATGGTCTACATGAATAAGGAGTCGCATCTGGCGGGCGTTATCGGACATGAAATTGGTCACGTAACAGGTCGTCACGGAGCTCAGCGAGCAGCACAACAACAAGTGACGCAAGTCGCCTCGGTGGCAATTGCCATAGGCACTGGCAGTAGCGAGCTATTACAGGCATCGCAAATGTTAGGCGGTGCGCTGATGAGCGGTTATGGCCGAAACCAAGAACTGCAATCAGATGAGTTGGGCGCCCAGTACATTGCACAAAATAACTATAACCCTGAGGATATGATTGATGTGATTGGCATTCTCAAGAATCAAGAATTGTTTGCCAAGCAGCGCGCTACGCAAGAGGGAGTAGAGGTTCAGGGTTACCACGGCTTGTTTTCGACCCACCCGCGTAACGACCAACGTTTACAAGGGGTGATTAAAGCCGCCGAAAAATATCGCGATCTGAGTCAACCGGTGCCCGATGACGGAAGATTCTTACGATTGAGTGACGGCATGGCGTTTGGCGAAAGCGAATCTCAAGGCATCACAAGGAGTAATAAGTTCTACCACAAGAGTCTGAATTTATTTGTTGAATTCCCAGCAGGCTGGAAAATTCAAAATACTCAATCGGTACTCGGCGCGATATCGCCCGACGGCTCGCAAATAATTAAAATGCAGATGGACTCGATTGCGCCGCCGATTGACCCATCGAGTTATTTAAGCTCAAAATTTCAATCGGTCAGCGAGCTACAAAATCTATCGACTTCTGAGGATCAAGCGTTTGCCGGTATTGCCACAGCCCAAGATCCAAAAACAGGTCAGCAGCAGCGTTATCGAGTTAGTACCGTAACCCGTGGTGGGCAAGCATTTATTATGACTGGCTTAGGGAAAACCGAGTTACCCAATCAATCCTTTTTTGATACTACTAAGAGTATACGTAAGCTCAAGTCGAGTGAGATAACCTTAGCCGAAGGCCGTAATATTAAGCTCGTCACCGTGCGCGCTGGGGATACCGTTGCCTCGCTTGCAAAGAGTTCGAATCTAGATAAATACGCAGAGGCGCAAATTAGGCTGTTGAACGATTTGTATCCTCGCGGCGAGCCCAAAGTCGGCCAACACATTAAGATTGTTAAGTAGCAAAACGCTTATTGATGGGCCGCTGTAGACATTATTTCGAAATAGAATAACTCTCTTGCGCGTTGCAAGCTGATGCGCACAAAGTTGGGTTTTCCTGTCGTCGATACTACAATTTCCTGTCGTTGATACTATAATTTCCTGTCGTTGATACTATAGCCTCGACTATAAATGTGGAGATGCGCGTGCGTTTAGGCTACTATCGCCTAGTAACATGTTAAACAAAAAGTAGTCGTTTTTAGCTAATTAGGCGCTCCGCGTCACTCGTTAAGTCCTCGCAGAGGGAGATTAAGCTAAGATGGAGAGACGATAGATATTGAATTTGAGCGGCAAATAAGGTTAACAATGAATGTAGCTTTGCGTACCGGTTTTCGTTTTCAACGAACTCTGGCGAGAAAATTTCTTTCTATTTCTGCGGTGGGTTTGCTCGTCAGCGTAGGCAGTGCTAACACCTCATTAGTGACATCAGCTTATGCGCAACAAGATGCGCCTCAAGCGACGATTGTGATCGAGACTGTGTCGGAAACTAATGCTACACGGGGCAAGAAACTAGCAGTAACCTATTATCAAGACGAACAATGCAGTCGTCGAGGTAAGAGCGAGAAAGTATTTAAAAAGAACTACGCCAAAGATCGGCATCGTTTTAATCCGTTGATGGTTGAAACAGACATGCGGTTTATATTTCAAGTAAGCTATGTCGAGAAGCGACGAGACGAAACCAGAGCTTGCGATGCGATATCAAGTGTTTCGCTTGAGCCAAACCGTTCCTACCGGGCTATTTTTCGAGTGATTGATGAAGTTGTAGGCTGCAATATTCGAGTCTTCGACGTTACCGATATAATTCAAAACTCCGCTGGAGTAGCGAACGTCGATCAGCCGTCTAATGGTGATTCGAATTCTAAACTGCAGTTTTTAGAGGTTCCGGTGATAGATGCGTACCCAGAATCAACCTGCGCTAACGTCGGTAAAAAAGGCTACAAAAGCGGAACTCCCGTTTACAGTTACAAAGACCGATTGGGCTAAGGCTAGATTTTTCGCAAACATTTGTCGTCTAGCGACCCGATTGCTTCGCCTGCCATCGCGAGGTGATCTGAAGCAGCTGATCGAGGCCATCGCTAAGCGCGGCTGGGCCAGGCTGTAGTATATAGGCCGACTTAATTTCGAACACTTGGTTTGCCGTAACGGCAGGTACAGTGGCCCACCCAGGTCGCTCGCCGACCTTCTCAGGGTGAAACTTTTTACCACACCAAGACCCAATAATAATATCCGGCGCTCTCGCCACTACCTCCATAGGGTCGGCAATAATCCGATCTTTGCCCCCTTGATGCTTAGCGTTTTCGGCGTAGCAATCTACTCCTCCGGCGATTTCGATTAGCTCGCTGACCCAGCCGATGCCACTAATGATCGGCTCATACCACTCTTCGAAGTAAACCTTCGGCTTAACTTCCCACTGATTAGTTTGATCTTCGATACGCTTGATCTTAGCTTCGTAAGACAGCGCCAAGGCGTCCGCTTTATCTGCGGCGTCAACCAACCGGCCAAGAGTGCGAATCATGCGCAGAATGCCGTTCACGGTTCGATGGTTGAAGACGTAGACTTCGATGCCGTGCTTGATAAGTTCGGCGGCGATGTCAGCCTGAAGGTCGGAGAAGCCTAGAACCAAATCAGGTTTTAGGTCTAAGATCTTGGGTATCTTTGCGCTGGTAAAAGCGGATACTTTTGGCTTTTCTTTACGGGCTTCGGGTGGCCTGACGGTGAAGCCAGAAATACCGACAATACGATCTTGCTCGCCAAGAAGGTAAAGTGTCTCGACCGTTTCTTCGGTCATGCAGATGATTCGTTGTGGCCAATTCATACGAAGAAGTTTTGTTTGTTAATAGGATTCTTTAGTATATTGGATTTCGTGTTATCTATCTTTCTCAAAAACCCATTACTGGGACACCCAAATTAAGTGGAACCCATTACTGGGACACCCAAATTAAGTGAAAGCTCATCGTACTAAATTCTCCATAATGTGACTTCTATATTTTCGGAGATTTTCGAATAAAACCAAACACCCATTGGACTCATTTCTCGATGGAATCTGATAATCAGTGAGTTTTTGGCGAGTACTATTCTCGCTAGCGCGCTTTACGGTGTTTTGATGGTCTTGTTTAGCCTAGTAGGGCTCGATGATGGTCGGTCGAGGGAATTCGTTGATATTTTTGTCGGAATATACTTGTCTCACAACATGTTCTGACCCAACCCATTGTTTGAATTCCAGCTCTAAACGAGTAGTTAGTGTTTTCCAAGCGTCTTGGTTTAATGATAGTCGTTCGAGTATTGCAGGGAGTTCGTCATTGATCGAGCCTCGCTTGCCTTCTCGAATCAACCGGCCATTCCAGTCTGTGAGTTCAAGGTAGTCTTCAAGCAAAAACGGGGGGCCTTGCACCTCAGGGTCTGATCCAACAAATTCGGCTATTGTTGGCGGCGCAGGTTTGTTCTTTTGTAGCGCCCTAATACGAGCTTTAACGCTGGTGTGCTCAGACGCCTCTGGTGACGTTGCCATCTTAACTCTAACCGGATTATTTAAGTCGACGTAGGCCATAGAGGCCAGCAGAGCCCTTTCATCAAGTAGCGCTTGGCTTTTGAAGCGACCCTCCCACGACTGCATGGATGCAGGAGGTACGCTTACAGGAAGTAAGTGGTAGGGTCGAGTCGGGAACAGAGACCGAGAACAACGCAAGGAGCAGTCTAGGTGCCCTTGGGGTATGTCGAAAATCGACCTGTGCAATTATCTTCTTTGTTCGCTCTACGTGCGATGGCTTCATTGACGATGCCCATATACCAAGATGGGCTAGTAAGGCGCTCGCGCCAAAGGGCGATATAGTCATTTAATCGTTC
>JBKEFT010000001.1:0-347790 GCA_046709645.1 Arenicella sp. | reverse complement strand
CTTCGGTTTCATACTCAACGTGAGCCGTTGAGATCGTGATGCCACGCTCACGCTCTTCTGGAGCGTTGTCGATGTTAGCGAAATCTACCGCGGTACCGCCGTAAGCTTCTGACAAACATTTTGTGATCGCAGCGGTCAAAGTAGTCTTACCATGGTCAACGTGACCGATCGTACCTACATTGACATGCGGCTTGGTTCTTTCGAATTTTTCCTTAGACATAGTATCTACCTAAATATGTATTTATTAAACAATTACCAACTTAATCGATACCGATACGTCATCACCTAAGACAACCACCAATCGGCAATCATTCTGCATAACTCTTAACGAACTCTTCATTACTAGCCATGCCTTATCGCAAAATTCAGTGGCAATTTAATGACTAAATTCAACAACAAATCCCTCACCATTCTTTAGCCGCCAATCGCGGCTTGCGCCTGCGGCCTTTTGATTCACTGGCGAATCAAAAGCTAAAAAATGGTGCCCACGATCGGAATTGAACCGATGGCCTCTCCCTTACCAAGGGAGTGCTCTACCCCTGAGCTACGTGGGCTTAAAACCATAAAAGCGCCGGTTGCCAAGTTCGCAACAGCGCTTAAAATCTTGTCAGGCCGAAACACCGGCCTTACCGCCCCTTCCAAAAGCGATGAATGGAGCGGGTGATGGGAATCGAACCCACACCATGAGGTTGGAAACCTCAGGTTCTACCGTTGAACTACACCCGCGTCTCTTTACCCGGCACTCGCTTTAGCGAGCTTGGGCTCAAGGCTGTGCTTTTTACCCGGCACTCGCTTTAGCGAGCTTGGGCTCAAGGCTGCATTCCTTACTTCGCACCTGCTTTCGCAAGCTTGGGCTCCAGAATACATTCTTCTACCTAGCGCCTGCATTTAAGAAAGAAAATATAACACTCACTTACTCAAACCGCTTTTACTAGTACTCGACCAGCAAACATAAAGAATGGTGGTGGGGGCTGGATTCGAACCAGCGTACTCAGAGAGAACGGATTTACAGTCCGTCGCCTTTAACCACTCGGCCACCCCACCATCAACTTTAAATCTGAACAACACCGGCTAGCCAAGCTTGAAACTCTACAGTCTCAAGGCTTGAATAATACAGCCATTTATTTCAGTCGACCAATTTAATAAACGGATCTACTGAAAGCAAATGGAGCCTGCAGTCGGAATCGAACCAACGACCTACTGATTACAAGTCAGTTGCTCTACCTACTGAGCTATGCAGGCCTGTCATGTTCAGGGAGCGCATTTTAGGTGTAGTTAAACTGAAATACAACGATTCTTTTAAAAAAACATTAAAAATTATGCTTTTTCTGCAACTCGATATCTCTCCATACACGAGCATTAGCTGCGACAGGCAAATAATCCCATCTTAGCCGAGGGTTCACCCCAATCCATTACCGCCAATTGGTTAAGCATTCGCTGATCACCACCGACCTCAAAATGCAGCCAATAACTGTCCGGTAACACTACGTTTTCTCTGCGCTGCTTGACTGCATCCATTTTGTCTCTGAAGAGACTCAGCGCTGTCTCAGCGCTTTCTGGTGTGCTGTATATACCAAGAGAAATGATCAACGACCCATCTTCTTGCTTGCGCACAAAATGATCCAAGACTTTCTGCCTCTTGAGGTCGACACGGGCATCGCTGGCCTCGGCCTGAGTATCAAACGGACCAAGGTAGATTCGAAAAACATTGGATGCCCTACTCGCCCTCTTCGATTTTTTGTAATCAACACCCGCATTAAATAACACAGCTTGCGCAAGTTCGTAATTAGCTTGGTGCATGAACGGTCCAATCCGATAGCAAGCCTCGCTGGAGTCAGCTAAATCGCTATCTGACAGTGCCGCGCTCAAATCGTAAGCGCGATCAATATCGTCAATACTGGAGCCCTCAGCGACACTAGGGTCTTCGGCAATTTCTTCGGTCGAGCGACTATAGAAGCGCTCTTCGATTTCCTTATTTAGTCGTACAAAATGAGGGTTCATATCCTCTTTTTCAGTATAAATCTGGGGCGCGAATGCGGTTTTGTCCGGCCACATCAGAGCCGCTACGTTAAGTAGCACCAATAAAGCCAGAAAATACCAAAGAATACGAGTCATAGTTTTGAAATAAGTATCAAGCCATAAAAGATCATGCTTGATTGTATCTCAAGATCGAGAGTAGAACCTTTAACAATTCGATCTGCATCGCCGCCCATGATTAAAAGTCGTGGCGCTTTACTAGACAATCCGCGTTGGCTCTGCCCTGCCTGAACCAAACCAACTATCTCAGCGACCACGCGCTCAATCGCCCCGAGTAAGCCAAAGTGAGCGCCGGAGTTGACACAATCCCGAGTATTCTTACCAATCACCGACTCAACCGCACTCGGTTGCGATTGAATACCCGCGGTACGGCCAAGCAATGCATCGTGCATACTCGTAAAGCCGGGCAAAATAGCCCCTCCTTCAAATCGATTTTCGGCTGACACCAGATCGATCGTCACTGCAGTGCCGGCGTCAATTACAATCAAATCGCCCTCATCGACAAGCGCGCGAGCGCCCAAAGCAGCTAACCAACGATCAACGCCCAGCTTACTTAAGTCTCGGTAACCGTTAACCATACCTGCGGCGTCGGCGGAGACAGTGGCGATATGAGGCTGAAGGCCAAACATTTCTTCAGCTTGTGATGAAATTAGATCTCGAACTTGTTCGCTCGCAACACAGGACAGCCAAACGGACTCAACCTTACCGACATAATCAGCCAATGCCGACCAATCAGCATCAACCACGCCACTGTTAATAATATTACTTTCGAGAATGCCATTCTCTACAAGAGTGCCGACTTGGCTCTCAGCAAGCGCCCACTTGACTCGAGTATTGCCAGCGTCGACCAACAGCTTCATGATGCCGTTGCTTGTTTCATGAACTAGCCGCAAGTCGAACACTGACATTACTGTCAGCAAAGCGATACTCATGACCACTATCATCGACTATCAACAAGGCACCGGCACTATCAACCGATACCATACGACCTTCAATAAAATCGCTCTGGCTACCAACCTTAACTCGTCGGCCCGAATAGCTGCTAAGGGCGTTCCAGCGATCAACTAACGGCGCAAAACCAGAGTCGCCAAATTCAGTCAACATAGTAATTACGCTGTTAGATATCTGGCCGATCAACTGATTTCGGTCCGGGCTAACACCTAAAGATTGTAAATCGGCCCATCGATATGCCGCCTCGCTCACCGACCAATCTGGTTGATGAACGTTCAAGCCTAGGCCAACAACCACATTACAGCACCCCGATGACTCTCCGGCGACATCAATCAAAATACCGGCCAGTTTATTATCGCTAACCATCAAATCATTTGGCCACTTAATTTTTACATCAAGACCATAAATATTATTTACTGTTTCGGTAACACATAATGCTACCGCCAAACCTAGCCCGGTGATCGTTTCAGGCCAGTGATCAAAACCCCAGCTGATTGATAACATCACATTTCGATAGGGTGCCGACTGCCAATCATTACCGCGTCGACCACGACCTGCACTTTGCGCTTCGGCAACACAGACCTTAGCCTTGGCATTGAGTATTTCTTGATTAAGCAGAAAGGAATTAGTCGACTCAACTGACTGTAAAACCTCGACAGACTCGCAGCTCGCGGGGTTCAAATATGCTCCGATATCACTATCGCTAAGCAGACACACGCCGGCTGGGAGGGTGTAACCTTTTCCAGAAACGGCCTCGATCGACAAA
Source organism: Arenicella sp. (assembly GCA_046709645.1). Lineage (GTDB taxonomy): Bacteria > Pseudomonadota > Gammaproteobacteria > Arenicellales > Arenicellaceae > Arenicella. Next base: position 344,036 of record JBKEFT010000001.1, on the reverse strand, counting down.
CCGTTCTCAACTAGAGCTTGTATTCGTTTTTGCACCGCCATTCTAGAAATGCCGAGCCGCTCGCCAATTGACGTGCCGGAAACGGCGCCAGGCTGATTTAATAGCTGAACTAACTTATCTTGATCTTGCATGCTTCTAGTGTAGCAAAAAGAACGCTACAGGGGTTCCTGCAAGATCAACCAAGTTTAAAATTTCTAACTATTGATATTGAACCATAGATCCCGAACTATAAACTCCAAACTATAAAAAACATCAAGTTTGTAACATCAAGCCGCATTCGCGATGTTCTTCACCCTTAGTAGGGTCGAAGTAGTCACTATTGTCCGGCAGATCGCGGTCATAGATATACTCTTCAACATCGAGCTCGTTGAGGTGAAACATGGGAGCAACTCGAACCGTACCATGACTGCCAAAAGTAAAGGCATCAAGATTCTTACGATGCGAGTTTTGGTCATGGCGAATGCCATTCAGCCAGACGTCAGGCTTTAATTCGGACATCGCACGGTTGAATGGTTCAAGCTTTACGATTTCTGAAAATCGATCGTGCTCTGGGGTGTCTAGGGGCGGGATCGAGCCATAAACTGCAGTATAATGTGCCGCCGACATCTTCGGCGAATAAACTTGAAGATTTAAATTCAAGTGTTCGACCACTCGCTCAATATGGCGATAGGTTTCCGGCGTATTAAATCCATGATCAACCCAAATCACTGGAATGTCATTAAGCGGCTGGGTTACTAGGTGTAAAAATGCCACCGCTAACGGCCTGAAGTTGGTGAAAATAACCGGATTATTGGCATTCTCAACCGTAAACTTCATGATCTCGCTAGGCTTACTCCCTTTAAATCTCTGATTGAGAGCAACCAGGTTTGCTCCAGGGTGGAACGTGAGAGGCCTTTCACTTGCTGCTTCTACTAATCCTAAACTCATTTCTCGCCGCCTGGCTCAACACCAGATATTCATAAACATGAGATCAGTATAATGCGGCGATCAGCTTAGAAAAAAGAAGTTAAATCTATTTGCTTATACGCTTTGGGTCTAAGCAGTTCGGCCAGCAGCCATATTTAACCCTCACTAGCCGACGCTTAGCGACGCTAATCCAAGTCTTTATCGGCGTCGATCACCTGACAGACGAAGGACGAAGGAATACTTAAGGCTTGAGCCACTCGCTCGAGCAACACACGCTCACGGGCACGAACACCACCATCGGCCTGAGCCATCACACACATATCATGCAGCACTTGCATCGCTTGAGTTTGGGTTGCCCGTTGCATCACTTGATCGGCACGCCGATTTACCGTTTGCTTTATTTTTTCAATATCTAATTTTTCGGTAAAGGCGTATTTACCAAAGAATTTTGCAAATACTTCTAACTCTTCTGATGAAATACCGTCGACCGCATCAGCGACGGCTATTAGGCCAGCAAATAATAGCCTGCGCATCGCTTCAGCGGTATCCGTTTTAGCTTCTAAGTAACTCGGCTCCATTAAACTTAAAACAGACTGCACACCAATTTCTAAATCTTGTGCACTTACGCTACCGCCGTACAACTCAGACCTTTCAAATAACTTTAACGCTTTGACCCGAAGAGGGCTGAATGGATGAGTTGAAAACCAATCACTTGGTGGCGCGCCCTGCCCTGGCTCTTGATCAACCGCCTGCATGTCGTCAACTTGAGCGACAAAATCATCCAAACTGAATTCAACCACTTTTGTAGTTAGACCAGAAGAGAGCTTAAATAATGAGCGGGCAACCGCATCCATATCTTGCGCACAATGTGCACCGGCTCGATCGGCGGATATTTCCGCATAACGTGACCAAGCGAACAGCTCTAAAGCAAGCTCTGGGTCTGGGCGCTGCTTACCTCTTAGTAAGTAACCGACGGGCACTGCATGATGATCATAAACATGATGACCAAGCTCGTGCCCCATGACAAACTTTAACTCTTGCGAGCTAAAGCCCTCTAAAAGGCTGGACGAGAACATCACGTACAAACGGTTATCTTCGGGTTTGAAGCAAGCGGCGTTGAACTGTGGGCTCGAGTAAACGTACAACTCCAAGGGCAACTCAACCCCTAATTTTTCGATACATTCGTCTGCCATACGGACTATTTCTGGCGCCATACCCGGAGTTAACCGGACTGAGGTCGATAGCAAGTTACGGCGTATGCCACTAGGGCCTTCAGCCTCATGCCGAGCTATTTGCTCGTTAACTCGCTTGACATCACGGTGATTTTTTAATTTCTCATATAGTGCCAGGTCGTTGGCACAACGAATGTCAGCTGCTTGCATGATCGTTAACGGTTAGATTTTTAATTTTCTCAAGCCTATCACATTAGAGCTTATCGACAATAAATTGAGTTATCGCACGACGAGACCTGACAACTTCGCGCGATAAGCCATCGATGCAGTTATGGCGAAGTCCATTAAACAGCTTAACCATAATATGTGGCTTGAAGGTCGCTGGAGTTGGCGCGAGCGCTATCTCGTCTTCTTTTGAATGAATTAGTAACACCGGCACATTCATCGTGTTTATACTTTTTTTTGCCGCCACACTCGACTTGTAAACTTGAGCCGATGTGTTCAGCGGTATTCGCCCTTTGTAAACCAGGGGATCATTATTTATCGACTGCTGTAGCACCGGATCGGCCGAGATGAGCGCCACGTTCATCTCTCTAATCGTCACATAACTGCTCCACCTCGGAGCGTGTCTGAACAAAAAGCGAGATAACGGGGCGATCGCGCCGGCTAACACCAGTTGCCAGCGAGGAACATTATGGCCGACATCAAAAGCCGCGCTCAATCCGATATAGCCAGCAACCTTGGGTAGAAATTTACTATCCCGATCAAGTTTATCCGCGGCCAAGGCCATTAGTGCGCCGCCAAACGAATAGCCCATCAAGACAACTTGCTCCGAATCACCAGCCCGCCTGGTAACTTCATCGCAAATCATAGTCACAAGCTGTCGGTACTCCGGAACCATACAATGCTCATCGAACGAATCTTCGCCATGTCCTGGCAGCTCTAACGACAGCAGGCGAACGCCAAGAGACTTAACCATATGCTCCAGCGCTGCTTTTTGTGAATAACCATGCCCACGCAAACCGTGAAGGTAAAAAACCACCGTATCCTTAGCGCCAATTTCAAATGCTTTCATAGCTAGTTTACTATTTTCGGCAACTCGGGATCACGCCTCTTGCGCATCTTTATAGCTTAGGTAATCTTCGTAGCTGCCAACAAAGTGTTCGATTTTACCGTTACCCATCTCAAAAATTTGATTGGCTAAACTTGATACGAATTCACGATCATGACTAACAAATATCAAGGTGCCATTATAGTTATCGAGCGCTAAGTTCAAGGACTCAATCGACTCCATATCTAAGTGGTTGGTTGGCTCGTCCATAACAATAACATTAGGCCGTTGCATCATAATTTTACCGAACAGCATGCGACCTTTTTCGCCACCAGAAAGCACCTTCACTGGCTTTTTGATGTCGTCTTTTGAAAACAGCATCTGACCTAGAACACCACGAACAAATTGCTCGTCCTCTTCTTCCTTACGCCATTGATACATCCAGTCGTAGACAGCTAAATCAGTATCAAAATCATCCGCGTGATCTTGAGCATAGTAGCCAATCTCTACATTTTCAGACCACTTATAAGCACCGCCACTTACTGGCACCTCCCCCATTAAGTTCCTCAATAGGGTAGTTTTTCCTGCCCCGTTTTGGCCAATAATAGCGACGCGCTGACCGACTTCAACGTTAAACGTTTCGCCGCTAAACAAGGTCTCATCAAAGTTCATTGTCAAGGCCTCTACTTCTAAGGCATTGCGATAAAGCTTTTTATCTTGCTGAAACCTAATGAAAGGGTTTACACGACTCGACGGTTTAATATCGTCAAGTTTAATTTTATCAATTTGCTTAGCGCGTGAAGTCGCTTGTTTAGCTTTTGATGCGTTGGCCGAAAATCGACTAACGAAGTCTTTTAATTCAGCGATTTGTGCTTTCTTTTTGGCATTTTCAGACTGCATACGTTCTCGCACCATGGTCGCGGCGGTCATGTATTCGTCATAATTTCCGGGAAACAACTTCATGTCACGATAATCTAAATCGGCCATATGAGTGCAGACTGAGTTCAGAAAGTGACGATCATGCGAGATGATAATCATGGTGCTCTTGCGCTCTTGCAATACTTTTTCTAACCAGCGAATAGTATGAATATCTAAGTTATTGGTCGGCTCATCGAGCATTAAAATATCTGGATCCGAGAACAGCGCTTGAGCTAAAAGAACACGTAGCTTCCAGCCTGGCGCGACTTTACTCATCGGGCCAAAGTGCTGTTCAATTGGAATACCCACACCCATAAGCAGCTCGCCAGCACGAGATTCAGCGGTATATCCGTCCATTTCGGCAAACTCCATCTCAAGGTCGCCTACTTTCATACCCTCTTCTTCAGTCATTTCAGGCAAGGCATAAATGCGTTCACGCTCTTGCTTTACGTCCCACAATTCTTTGTAACCCATGATCACGGTGTCGATCACGTTAAGCTCTTCATAGGCAAACTGATCCTGACTAAGCTTACCAATTCGCTCGTTCGGCGTTATTGTGACATTGCCATTAGTCGGCTCAAGACTGCCGTCCAATATCTTCATAAAGGTAGATTTACCACTACCATTGGCACCGATCAGACCATAACGATTGCCATCGCTAAAGTTAACGGATATATCTTCGAACAGCGGCTTGTCGCCAAACTGCATTGTAATGTTTGCGGTGGAAATCATGATCTTAAATCTGGAGTTTGAATAATCGGCGTAGTTTACTTATTTGTTGGCCTAAGCGCAAAACCACAGCTTGAAAACTATGCCTATTTTTATTAAAGATTGCCGAGAGACCTTGTCGAGGATCATCTACCAAGAAAGCCCAGAAGTATGATCTGAAAAATTTAATCTTGACCTAGAGCGCCAAAAGCATAACTCTGCAATTATGTTACTGCTAGACGCCATCATTCGTTTCGGCGCCGTTTAGTTGTTAATCCTACTAACCGCATTGGCCTTCAGAGACGCTCGACAGAGCAAACCCGCACTATTTGCAGGCTTATTGTCGCTGTCGGCTGCCGCCTTACTACTGGGAACCCCGCACCCTGAACTACAGCTGCCCATTATTGCTCACACTATTGTGCGCTTTTTAGACATTCCGAGCGTGGGTTGGCCTGGTGGTTTGGTCGTTCGTTGTTTGAAGATGATTTCCAACTTGTTAGATTCGAATGGGCGGTTATAATTGTTTTAGTCATTCCAATAACACTGTTTCGACTCGACGAATTAGGTTTTATCGCAAAACTACCGCCATGGCTTATCTTTTTATCCAGCGGTACATCCATTGTATTGATGGCACATTTGATTTTCGTCACTTTAAATGGCCGGCATGACGACATGATCGAATCTAGACGTACCGTTAGAATTTATTTCTTATTAGCATTGGCGTTAGCAACAATCTTAATATTGATCAGCGAGCGTTTATTTTGGCAACAATTCCCGATTGAAGTAAATATATTAAGAGCCGCGATCACCTTTGCATTAGCATTCTGGGGCACTTATTGGATGCTAGGCTTTCAGGCTGAAAAGCTATCGTTTTAGTCAGCCGTGACTGAAAATAGCCTAACAACGGAAACCCACACCATTGACCCAAGAGATGCACGATTACACAGCGACTTAATTGAACAGATGGAGGTTCATCATATTTATACTGAGCCAGGTTTATCAATTACCGCATTGGCAGCCAAGCTGAATGCCCCAGAACACCATTTACGCGCACTGATAAACAAGGGTTTGGGGTATCGCAACTTCAGCGGTTTTATTAATCACTAAAGAATAGAATCGGTTAAATCCGCGATGCAGGACATTAATCACGCCAGAACACCCATCTTAACCCTAGCCATGAGCGTCGGCTTTAACTCTTTGGCTCCCTTCAATCGTGCCTTTCTCAAGCAAGTAAAACGGACGCCAACTGAGTTTCGCCGCCAGCATCAAAATACGCCCAATAAAACCTAATCACTTCTAAAAAAATAAGATCATTTTCGAAAATGAACAGTCTTTTTCAGCTTCGATAGGCTTTTCCTGACCCATTTCTTCATATTTAGTCCCATCGCTGATAGGCAGCGAAGTTCGTTTAAGAACAATACGGAACTTACATTGGAGAGATGCATGAACCTCACACCTCAATTAGACTCGATTATAAATCACGCCATCATCGGTTTTCAGTTTGAAGCGATTCGCTACAGCATGGGCACATTAGGGGTTTTCTTGCTAATTTGGATATTGCTAGCGCCATTATTAAAGAATCGTAAAATCAGAGCGCATCGCTCGCCAGCTAAACAGATTGAAATGGAGCTGCTGTACTCACTACGAACAATTCTAGTGTTCGTCGCCTTAGACATCATCATTTTCGATTTTGCTCAAACCCAGGTATTTAAACAGTATCAGGACATAAGCCAGTACGGCACGGCCTGGTTGCTAGTCTCTATCGTGCTAATGCTGGTACTGCATGATACCTACTTCTACTGGGCGCATCGAGCAATGCATAACACCAAACTATATAAACGTTTTCATTTAACTCATCACCGCTCGCATAACCCCACGCCATTTACAGCTTACTCGTTTGCGGTTGGAGAAGCGGTGGTTATGTACGCATTTATCGCTACCATGCGGCTACTTATTCCGCTACACGGCTCAGCCCTAACTATTGTACTGTTAGTGATGATATTCAAAAATGCTATTGGCCATTACGGTTATGAACTGTTCCCAAAAAATACGCTTTCAAATCCGATATTAAAACACTTAACTACGGTCACTCACCACGACATGCATCACGAGAATGCTGACGGCAACTTTGGGTTCTATTTCACTTGGTGGGATAAATGGATGGGTACTGAGCATAGCAATTACGAGGAGCGTTTCTTACAGATTACCAGCCAGAGAGTCAAATCAGTAAATTCTCCGCTAGCGGCACAAAACACCTAAGTTAAAAAAGCCCGGCGATAAAACGCCGAGCTTTTCTGAAAATCCGTTTCAAGTACTGCTCCATAAAAAATGCATGCCTAATAATTAGAAGGTCAGCTGAAAGCGAACGCGCAGTTCGTTGCCATCATCATTGGATAGATTGTCTTCACCATCTGTATAATTCAAGCCAAAGCGAACATTTTGATGGGCATACCAATTCACACCTATGGTAAACGCCGATGCGTCAGTGTTGCCTAACTCAATATCACTGTGACTGCCGTCGCCATCTTCATAACGCGCGACTAACTCCCAAGCACCAGATTTGTTTTCTGGCTTGATACGCTTAAATGCGCCGCCTTTGTAAGGGCGTGATTCACCTGTTAAGACGTAACCAGCTTGTAGATAGTAGCCACTCAAATCATCATTACCGGCATCTTCGCCATCAACGTATTCGAATTGCGCGTGGAAGGGACCGCTGGCAACCGCTGCTTCAAAACCAAGCGCCGAGTCATCATTGATATCCTTATAGGCGAGGCCAAGATGGATTAAACCATTTTCGCCTTTAAATGCAGTAGTGTAACGAGCGGCAAAGCCAGTATCAGCATCTTTCTCATCGTCGGTGAATACGCCTATAGCATAGGTTGAGTTACCACCAGCACGACCATGCAATTGAACACCTTCAGCACGACCAACGGCGTAACGCTCAGTGATTGCAGAACGCTCTAAAACGCTAATATCTTTTGACGACGTCAATTCTTCTAGGCCAAACGGCATTTTTTGGTTACCAATGGTAACATTCGCACCCTTGCCAAACCCTGTATAACGCAGATATAAATCTTCTACACCGTCGCCATTAACATTGAACTGACTCTTGAACGCCCAGTCTTTAGAAATATTACCTTTCACATAAACACGACCACGGCGAAGATTGAAGTCGTCTTCATCAACTACGCCGTTCAATTCGGAACGGTTATAATCATACATAATACGGCCACCGAACTGGAACTTATAGTCGCCGCTAGATACCTTCAAACCGCCCTTGGTTGATACTTCAACTTCGGCGTTAGCACTTGTTGCTACAAATGCGCTTGCAGCAATAAAAGCCGCGATTAATTTAGTTTTCATTTAACTCAAGCCTCTTTAATTCAGAAATGCAGTACTTATGGAGAATCTCTCTAACAATGGAAATCTTAGCAATAAGTACTTCTCAGTTGTCTCTTTCCAACAGACCAGCATATTCTGACGGGGCTTCGTTACAACGATATGACAGTGTTTATAGGCTCAAAGACAGACGCAAAAAAGGCCGCTCAATGTCGACCTTTTGTTGAGGAGCGAGTTCTGAGGCTAGATTAGGGAGTACCTTCAAGCTTTTTTCTCTCTGCATCGCGACGCTTACGCCACTCATCGTAAGACACTGTTTCTCCTTCAGGTGAGGTAGTATCAGCGGTAATTACATCTTTTTCGACCACCGGAGGCCGCGTAATATCGTCGGTTTGGGCGACACTGCCTTCCGAAGCCGCTTTTTTATTGCCGCCACAGGCGCTGATAGAGAAGCTTACAAATAGAAGCAGAGCTAGTTTGCTGATAGAGTTCATAGTAATTATCTTTATTGTTAGTGCTAATACTCAACGGTTTGGGCGGTGATGATAACAAAAATATAACAATAACTAAAACTCACTAACGGTCATTTAATAGGCATTGAAGCTTACTAATGGTCAGCAGAAACCTAACAGGGACAACATGAGCCAACAGTACAAACATTTATTTCTTGGACCGATAGCTGCCGCGGCGTTGTATCTGTTGATGATATTTAACGATGTAGCCATCAACCCGAGTGCAACGGCGGCGATCACCCTTCTTACAGCTTGGTGGTGGGCTACCGAAGCGCTGCCAGTGCCGGCTACCTCATTAGTACCATTTGCGTTATTTCCATTGGCCGGCGTGATTGACCATAAAACCGCTGCATCGGGTATGGGCTCGCACATAATCTTACTGATGCTGGGCGGTTTTTTGATGGCAAAAGCACTCGAGCGATCTGGCGCGCATCAACGCTTTGCAATTATAATTTTACGTAGCGTCGGCACCACTAGCGTTAAACGGCTAATTGCCGCGTTCATGCTTACCGCCGCATTTCTCTCCATGTGGATCAGTAATACCGCTACTTGCTTGATGTTAATGCCAATCGTGTTGGCGTGCTTAAAACAAGTGAATAACCCGAAACTGACCGCACCGCTGATTATTTCGGTAGCTTACGCTTGTTCAATTGGTGGCATTGCTACCTTAGTTGGAACGCCACCCAATGTAATTTTTGCCGGAGTTTACCAACAGGTAACTGGCACAGAATTCGGCTTTTTAGACTGGATGATGATTGGCATGCCAATTGTGGCAGTAATATTGCCCATCAGCTGGCTTTGGCTGAGCCGCAATGTCAAAGGTCCCTGCGAAGTCTCTCTGCCGACAATAGGCGCTTGGAGCCAGGACGAGAAACGAGTGATATCAGTGTTTGCTCTGATTGTATTTTTATGGGTTTTCAGGTCGCAGCCGTTCGGCGGCTGGACTAATGCTGTTGGAGCCAGCGGCGTTGGCGATGCAACAGTGGCGATGTTGGGCGCGACATTAATGTTTGTAGTGCGCTCCGAAAAAGGCGATGGCTTGCTCGACTGGCCCACCGCCACCACTATTCCATGGGGAATACTATTAATGTTTGGTGCTGGCATTACCATCGCTAAAGCGTTCTTTGAGAGTGGCTTGGCAGAGCTTATCGGCGGTGGCCTAAGTGGCGTTGTTGCGACGCTACCAATTTACTTGGTGATTCTGTTAATTTGCTTGAGCGTGACTTTCTTCACTGAGGTTAATTCAAACTTAGCGACCACCACTCTAGTGCTGCCGATACTGGCCGCAACCGCGACAAGTACAAATATACCGATTGAGTTATTAATGATTCCGGCAACCATCTCGGCCTCTTGCGCATTCATGTTGCCGGTCGCCACTGCGCCAAATGCCATTGCCTACGCTACCGAGCAGATCAGCATAAAGGAAATGATGCGCGAGGGTTTTATGCTCAATATAGTGTTGGCAATTGTTATCAGCGGCCTATGCTTCTTATTATTAGCGTAGAACTATCTACTCTCTAGTTAGGTCTCTATCTCGAACTAATCTAGGTTTCTCATTAGTCTAGGTTTCTCATTAGCCCAATTCTCATCATCGCCTCGGTAACTATTTGCAAGTCGAGTAGGAACTGGTCAATCGTTTTGAATTCGTTGGCGTTGTGGCCAGTATACTTTTCGTTAGGCATAGCCAAACCAAATTGAATGCCGTTGGGCAAAAAATGTACCGAGGTACCGGCACTAGATGAGCCAAACTGTTTCGGCAAAGCGAGGTTTTCTGAGGCAATGTCGAGTAAAACGCCTAACCAGCGGCCGTCTGGATCACGATACATGGCTTCACCAGCATCGAACTCAAAACCCATAACTGAACCGTTATTCAAATTCCACTGATCGACCCTAGTCATCACCACGGATTCGATCTCGGCAAGCGGCTTACCAACTGGGATCCGAAAATTAATCACTACCTCGAGCACTTTATCGTCTTGTTTAACTTGTGTCACGGCGGCGGTAAGCGGCCCCATAAACGGATGAGTAAAATTGATGCCAAACTGCGTCGCAAAATAATCTAAGCCTATGTTCTCAGATATAAAATTAGCCGCTAAGGTGACGTGATTTTCATCCACTAGACCCTCCTTACGCAGAGTATGGATGAATAGAAACATTCGCGACACTGGATTAACGCCAGATCCTGGGTCAGAAGAATGAGCCGACACGCCGGTCACATTCAAAATGACCGCGTCGGACTGCGTTGTGGCAACAACGGTAAAGTCACCGCCATGGTGATCAACAAATCTGCCCGCTAAATCATTTAGTCTAGCGGCTAGACGCTCAGGCGTTGCCGTTTTAATGACGGCCTGTGACGCCTTCGGTATTTGATTTACCGCTAAGCCACCGCTAACGCTAACCAGCTGGTTGCCAGCGCCGTTTGATCGCCGAACCGGGATCCGCGCAAATAGAAGCCCGAAGCCCTTTTCAGCAATAACAACCGGGTAGTTACCGTCTAGAGCAATATTGTAGAGAGGCTTAGCGTGCCGCTGAAAATAGTATGGTATTGCGGTTGATGTGGTTTCTTCTGTTGTATCAATCAATAATTTGAAGCTATTGAACAATCTAATGTTTTCTTCCTTAATGATTCGCATCGCGATCATGCTGGCCACAATGCCGTTTTTATCATCTTGTGTGCCGCGCCCGTAAAGTTTGTTGCCAACTTGGGTCATTTTAAACGGATCAAGTTTAGTGCCGTCTTCCAGTTTCCAAAGGTCGGGATTAACTGGCACCACATCGCCGTGGGCGTGTAAACCGATTTGCACGCCCCCCTTGCCAGGTAAACTAACTTCATAAACTCGGCCGCCAATATTTTTATACTTGAGCTTGAACTCTTTGGCATAGGCGGCGATAGTTTTCTCTAGTTGAATGAAATTAGCATTTTTATGCTGCTCAACCCCGTCTTGCCTAACGCTCGGTATCGACACCAACTTTGCTAACATTCGCCTCGCCTCACCGCCATATTTTAAGCGTGTGTAGACACCTAGAAGCCGATGAACCACGAAAGCCTCAGCTGGGCTTATGCGTTTGTTAGCAGCGAAATCTCCAATCGCATTATGTTGCTCTAGGCTGAGCATTGGTTTGCCAGTCAGATAGAGATCAAGCACGAATCGACGAAAATTATCGTACGGCTTACCGCGGTACCGGTCTATAATTTTAATCAATGTCTGCGGGCTTAAATTTTCAACCCGAGTGGTCTGGGCGAAAGAATTGGAAACCTGTTGGGCAAAAGCGTCAGTAGTTGTAACATTGGCACCCAAAAGCACGAAAACTAAAATCAATTTGCTAGCCATCTCGATGCCGCTACTATTTAATCTTAGTCGTCGATACATTAATTACCCCTATCTTAGCTTTCCATTAGTCACTATTTTACCGCTAACCATGTCGTTGCTGCGCCATTGATCACGATTTAGTTCATACAAAACGTGCTCCTGCAATAAATGTCCCTGAGCTATTTTGGGATGCAAAAATGTTTTCGGTGATTTCATCATCCCAAGTTTTTGCATAACCCGCTCTGAAGCTGTATTTGCCAGCGACGTCATCGACACTAATTTTTCTATACTGGCGTGAGCAAAAGCGAAAGCCATAGCGCCATGAGCCGCCTCAGTCGCTAAGCCCTGCCCCCAATGCTGGCGGCCCAGACGCCAACCAATGTCGACGCAAGGCGCGAATGGCAGGCTGTCTGCACTATAATTAATGCCGACAAAACCAATAAATTCAGCCGTATCGACTCTCTCCGCAGCCCAAAACCCCCATCCCGACAGATTAATGTCATTGCTAACCCGGTCTACCAAGGCATCGCTTTGCGCCCTAGAAAGCGTGCTCGGAAAATACTCCATTACCTTTGGGTCGGCGTTGATTACGGCAAATAGAGGTTTATCTTCGGCACGCCATTGGCGAAGGTTTACTCGCTCGGTTTGTACTGCAATCATAATTCACCCTTATTGCCGGCGCGGCCATCGGTCGCTTAAAAATTATTTCACACTACAGAGGCTATCATGGGCCTGAGGATGAGCAATAGTCGATGGTTACAATAATGTCAGCTTAACGAGTCATTTTCGTGAGTTACTTTCGACCACATTCGAGGTAACATAGCCAAAGTTAAAAACAGCCAAATCAGCAAGCGCAAACCTGAGACTCAATTAGCATGAAAATCGGCGTAGTAATGGATCCCATCGACTCCATCAACATAAAAAAAGACAGTACTTTCGAGATGATCTGGCAGGCTCAGCTATTAGGTTGGGATGTCGAGTATTTAGAAATGAACGATCTATCCATCGACAATGGCATTGCCTATGGTGATGCTCGATCGCTTAGCGCATATCAAAATGCCGAACACTGGTTTGATCTAGCGGCAAGCCGTCGCATCAAACTCGGTGATTTAGACGCTATTTTGATGCGTAAGGACCCTCCGTTTGATATGGAGTTCGTATACTCGACCTATATTTTAGAGCTCGCCGAAGAGCAAGGCGCACTGGTGGTTAACTCACCGAGGGCATTGCGAGACTGCAACGAGAAAGCCTATTGCGCTTGGTTTCCAGAGGTGTGCCCAGACACCATCATTACCCGTAAGAGTAGTGACTTTAGAGCTTTCTTAGCCAAGCATGACGACATTATCGTTAAGCCACTTGATGGCATGGGCGGCGCATCGATCTTTCGGGTGCAAACTGATTCACCCAATGTCGGTGTGATTATCGAAACACTGACTAAACATGAAAGTGTCTATGCCATGGCTCAGCGTTATATACCTGAGATTGTCGACGGCGATAAGCGTATATTAATGGTTAACGGAGAGCCAATCCCCTATGTCTTGGCACGCATAGCGGCCAAAGGCGAAACACGGGGCAATCTGGCGGCCGGTGGTCGAGGTGTGGCACAAGCTATCAGCGAGACCGACCGACACATTGCATCGATTGTTGGGCCAGAATTAGTAAAGCGTAATATTATGTTTGCAGGCCTAGATGTTATCGGCGATCGTTTGACTGAAATCAACGTTACTAGCCCCACCTGTATCATGGAAATCAATCAAGCTTATGGCACTAACATTGCGTTAGATTTGCTCAAGGCGATTGAACAAAAGCTTGTCGCTTAATTCGTTCAAGTGAGTACCGATACGCAAAAAGACTTACTCAGCGTTACCGCGTTTTTCTCGGCATTGGTGCACTTATGTCTTATCTTCTTGGTAACTTTTAGTATGCCCGACATTGCTTCGCGCCCGAGCACCGATAACACCTTGGATGTGGTGTTATTAAACTCCTCAAACAACGAAAAATCTGAGCTGGCTGAAATTGTCTCCAGCTCAAATAACGCCGGTGGCGGAGAGTTTGATCAGGAGTCAGAATCACCTCAAGATTGGAAGCCTGTAACTCCATCGAAGATTGAATCAATTCAGAAAGTTGCTGACCAACAACGGCAAACCAGCTTGACGCCCAACCAGCTAATCACCGCCAAGCAAGGTGAAATTAGTGTTCCCCGGCTAACGCCTCAAGAAACACTATTAAAAAACCAAAAAGCGGCCAAAGGGCCAGATAAATTTAATATTAACGCACGTAAACTTGAACGAGAACGGTTGCTCGCGAAGATTTCTCAAGACCAACTTGATTACGGTAAACGTCCGAAGAAAGCGTTTTTATCACCAACAACTAAACAGCATGGGGCGGCAGAATACTTAGATACTTGGAGAAAGCGTCTAGTTGAAGTCGGTAACGCCAATTATCCGGTCAAAATTAAGGCCAATAAATTAGACGGCAGCTTGATTGTTTCGGTCGAAATAAATCGTAACGGCACCATAAATGACATCGAGATTCTGACCCCATCGTCGCACAAAATTTTAAATGACTCGGCGTTGCGCATTATTCGAGACGCATCTCCTTTTCAAGCCTTTCCTGATGAAGAGTTCTTCAGAGAAACTGATATCCTGGTAATCACTCGCTCGATACATTTCTTAAAGAATAATCAGGTCACCAGCTCCTCAGCTAGGCGCGAACGTGGCTAGGAAAAAGAACCAAAAAGACCGTATCAACGAGTCTGAAACGTTTATTGCATTTGATATCGGATTAAAACGCACTGGCGCCGCTAGCGGCAGCCTATTCACCAAAACGGCTACGCCAGCCGGAACCATTGTAGTCAATAATGGGCGTCATGATTGGGTTAGCGTCGATGCACTGATCGAAGCGTGGTTGCCCGATACGATTATTATCGGCGACCCACAAAGCGCTGATCCACACCTAAATAAGGCAATTAATCGGTTTAAGAGCCACGTTCATCGCTGGTATAAATTGCCGATCATCGACGTCGATGAACGACTAACATCGTCGGCCGCAAATGTAAGCCTTGAGCAACGAGGCTTAAGCCAACAGCGCAAGACCGAGCTGCGAGACCAAGTCGCCGCCGTGCTTATACTTGAAACATATTTTAATTCCTTGGCCGGTTAGCTTGACTAGTCCGTTAAGTCTGGATAGTCCGTTAATCTGAATAGTCCGTTAATCTGAATAGTCCGTTAGCGTGAAGTTTATTAGCTCGATTGAGCTTGATATATTGGGCCTGTCGGATCATGGATTTCACTAGTACGAAAGCGCTACTTTGGTTTATTTTCGAGCAATGGAACAATCATTACGTCTCAAATAGACGAAAAACTAGCCTCCCCGAAGGGCGAGCTAGCGAGTTGCACTACTTTCTACTGACGCAAATCATTATCCGACAGGCCCATATTGCTCAATAAGCTATGCTATTCTTGCGCCAATCTGACGATGAGACACATCAAATGCTGCCATTCAAATCTCTTACTTCCTCTAAACAACTGACACCTGAGATTATCGAGACGTTTTTCACCGTAACCGACAAAATGGCGGCCGATATTGACGCTAAAGGGCGCATAGGCTTACTAGACGATAAGGTCGTCGCGCTACTTTTTTTCGAACCAAGTTCTCGAACGATGATGAGTTTTCAAAGCGCAGCTCAACGCCTAAAAGCTGGCATGGTATTTGCTCAAAATGCCAGCAGCACATCATTTGAAAAAGGCGAGAGTCTAGAAGATCTGATTCGCATGGTCGAGGCCTATTCCGATATTATCGTGATGCGTCATGCGCAACAAGGCAGTGCCGATATAGCCGCAAGAATAAGTAAAGTACCCTTTATAAACGCCGGCGACGGCGGCAACGAACACCCGACTCAAGCATTAATCGACGCTTATACTATCCACAAAGAAAAAGGCCGCTTGGATTCGCTGAATATCGTATTCGGCTATGATTCGCTGCAATCGCGCAGTATCCATTCATTATCACGTGTGCTATCTCAGTATAAAGGTAACCGGTTCACCTTCACTGGGCCTGAAGAGTTGGAACCAAGCGATCGCTTGTTAGCCGACTTGCGAGCCACTGGCACTGAATGCATTATGGCCAACGAAGTCAATTTACATGATGGATACGACGTCGCCTACGTCAACCGACTGCAAGAGGAGCGATTCGAGAACAAAGTAATTTTTGAGGAAAATCGTCAAAAATACCGTTTAAATAGAGCCGATGTAGAAAATTCCGGCTGCCTTATACTAGACCCACTGCCACGTATTGACGAGATTTCAACCGAGGTCGATGATCTGCCAAATGCACTTTATTTCAAGCAAGCAAGCCATGGTGTGCCAGTGAGAATGGCGTTGTTAGCGATGTTATTAGGTAAAGCTTGATACCTCGAAGACAACGCTTGATATCGGTGAAAGGTTCTCTAGTTATAGGGGTCATCATCACCCTCATCGATTCCAACATTGGCCAGGGTTTCTCCAAACTCCGTACTCGCCGCATCTTTGCCTCTTAATTTAATCGCTAAGCGTAGATCATTTTCCGACTCGGCATTTTTGATAGCGTCTTCATAAGTAATCAAATCGCGCTCATGCAAATCAAATAATGCTTGGTCGAAGGTCTGCATTCCCCACTCTACTGATTTTTCCATAGCACTACGGATTTCGTCAATTCGATGATCCTTGATCATGTTTGAAATCATCGGGCTGTTGATTAATATTTCTACCGCCGGGACTCGACCTTCTTTACCTTTTACTGGCAGCAAGCGTTGAGAGACTAGGCCGTAAAGATTCATCGATAAGTCCATAGACAATTGGTCGCGACGATCAGCCGGGAAGAAATTAAAGATTCGGTCAAGCGCCTGGTAAGCATTGTTAGCATGCAAAGTAGCGATACACAGGTGACCCGTTTCCGAGAACACAATGGCCGAGTCCATCGTTTCGCGAGTACGAATTTCGCCAATTTGAATCACATCGGGTGCTTGGCGCATCGCGTTAACGAGCGCGGTATCGAATGAATTGGTGTCTACCCCCACTTCACGCTGCGTGATAATCGATTTCTTATGCGTGTGCAAGTATTCGATCGGATCTTCAATCGTAATAATATGATCTTGAGAATTGCGATTGCGGTAATCAACCAGAGCCGCCATTGAGGTGCTTTTACCTGTACCGGTGCCACCAACAAAAATCAGCAGACCACGCTTCTTCATAATCATCTTTTTCAAGACTTCAGGAATTTTCAGCTCGTCGGTGGTCGGAATATTGGTTTTAATCGCTCGCAATACCATGCCAACGCTATCTTGCTGTATAAAAACGTTTACTCTAAAGCGACCAATTTGCTTCGGATGAATAGCAAAATTACATTCTTTTTCACCCTCAAAGACACGGCGTTGCTCTTCGTTCATGATGCTATAGCAAAGCTCTTGAGAGTCTTTACGATTTAACGGATTGCCGGCAATCGGGAAAATTTTACCATCAACTTTAAAGCTAGGCGTTGCGTTCGCGGTGATGAACATGTCTGAGGCATTTTTCACCATCATTGCACGCAGCAAATCGGCCATTTTATACATTAGGGTAACTCCGAGTAGGGGTAGGTTTACCAGTTATCAAAAACACTTAGACGAACTTGCGCTTATCAACAGCAAGAGCGCGAGCGTCGCCTGGGGTAATTAAACGGTCGCGTACTAAGCCCTCCAAGCATTGATCAAGTGTCTGCATGCCATCGGCTTGGCCGGTTTGAATCATCGAATACATTTGCGCAATCTTATCTTCGCGAATCAAGTTTCGAATAGCCGATGTACCGACCATAATTTCATGTGCAGCGACTCGGCCGCCGCCAATCTTTTTAATTAAGGTTTGCGCAATAACCGCCTGAATTGACTCAGACAACATTGAACGAACCATTGATTTTTCTTCACCTGGAAATACATCAACAATACGGTCAACCGTTTTAGGTGCTGAGGTTGTATGCAAAGTGGCCAATACCAGATGACCGGTTTCTGCCGCCGTCATGGCCAGTCGAATTGTCTCTAAATCGCGCAGCTCGCCAACTAGAATTACGTCGGGGTCTTCACGCAGAGCCGAGCGTAGGGCATTGTCAAAACTATGCGTATTCTTATTCAACTCTCGTTGATTAATTAAGCATCTCTTACTGGTGTGCACAAATTCGATCGGGTCTTCGACCGTCAAAATATGCGAACGTTGCTTTTCATTGATGTAGTCCACCATTGCCGCCAGGGTAGTGGACTTTCCTGAACCCGTGGGTCCAGTAACCAACACCAAGCCTCTAGGCTTGGAGACCAGCTCTCTAAAAATTTGCGGTGCATTCAGATCATCTAAACTTAGCACTACTGACGGAATAGTACGAAATACAGCCGCAGGACCGCGATCTTGATTAAATGCGTTTACACGAAAGCGAGCAACATTCGGAATTTCGAATGAAAAATCCACTTCAAGATCTTCTTCGTAACTCTTACGTTGTTGGTCATTCATGATATCAAATATCATTTTCAACACAGTCTCGTCATCAAGCGTAGGCAAGTTGATGCGTTTCATGTCGCCGTCAACTCGAATCATTGGCGGCATACCAGCCGAAATGTGCAAATCTGATGCTTTATTTTTGTGGCTAAAGGCGAGTAACTCGGCAATATCCATATCAACTCCGGGGCTATTTGCTGTACATTTTAGATAAATTTATTGAAGCAAGTATAACCACAAATTTAACCATGAGTAATAGTGATTACGTAAGCCAAAAATTGACCACCGTTCTAGCGCGCATATCGAAAGCGTGCGAGGCCAACCTACGGCGACCAGATAGCGTGAAGTTAATAGGCGCGAGCAAGAAACAAAACATTGAATTAATCCAGCAATTTTCCGATGCCGGTCTGCTCGACTTAGGAGAAAACTACCTGCAAGAGGCGATTGACAAACAATGTCAGCGACCAAACTTGCCGGTTAGCTGGCATTTTATTGGTCAAATTCAATCTAACAAAACTAAATTGATCGCCCAACACTTTGATTGGGTACATGGGGTTGATCGCCTCAAAATTGCCAAGCGCTTAGCCGTGCAACACGGGCGGCAGTCTCCGATTAACCTGCTGATTCAGCTCAACCCAGATAATGAAGACAGCAAAGGCGGTGTAGCACTCAATGATGCGGCCGAGCTATGTCAACAAATCGCCGAAATCGATGGCGCCGTATTACGTGGGTTCATGATGATTCCTAAAGCGCGGGAGCAGCAAGATCAACAAAGAGCGGTTTTTGCTCAGGCACGCACCTTACTAGAGCACTGTAATCAACACTACGGACTCAAGCTTGACCAACTATCAATGGGCATGTCCGGTGACCTAGAAGCGGCCATCGCTGAGGGCAGCACCATGGTGCGCATTGGCACCGACCTTTTTGGTGCGCGCGACTAATCAGGCCTGATACGCCTCAGTGAGTCACCCAGCGTCTATCGACGCTTGAAACAAAGGGCTTTGCTGGCGTTTACTAAGCGATTAGGCTTAGCCTAATGCGCTCTAAAACGGTACAATTTAAGCTCAACCGTTTTTAACTCTTGGCAAGATAAAATAGTGACTAATAGAATTGGCTTTATCGGTGGCGGCAATATGGCCGCTAGCTTAATTGGCGGCATCGTTTCGCAAGGAGACATCGCGCCGAAGCAACTGTCTGTGTTCGAGCCTAACGCCGAAAAAGCACACTCCTTAGCACAGCAATTCGGCATCAATGTAGCAAAACACAACGCCGAACTTATTAGCAACTCAGACATTGTCGTTATTGCCGTCAAGCCGCAAGTGCTGCAACAGGTTTTAACGCCATTGGCGCTAGACTTCAAAGCCAAACAGCCATTGATTGTATCGGTAGTCGCGGGCATTACCGCCAGTTCAATCGAGAAATGGCTTGACGGCGACTTTGCTATTGTTAGAGTGATGCCAAATACACCCGCGTTAGTTGGTATGGGAGCCTGCGGCTTGTACGCCAACAAACGTGTAGATAAACCACAACGTGATGCCGCCAGCAATCTCTGTAATACGGTCGGCATCTCCGCCTGGGTTACTAATGAGAACGATATTGACAGTGTCACGGCACTTTCTGGCAGTGGCCCGGCTTATTTTTTATTATTTATTCAGGGCTTAATCGAAGCGGCACAAGCCGCCGGTTTAAGCAGTGACACAGCTAAAGCACTTGCTGTGCAAACCGCTGCCGGTGCAGCAAAATTAATTTCTGCTAGCGATACGCCGCTACAAACTTTAATAGATAATGTTACCTCACCGAACGGCACTACCGAAAAGGCGCTGCAATCGTTCGAGCAGGCCAAGTTAAAAAACGTGATCGCTGACGCATTTGAAGCGGCACGCACTCGATCAGAAGAACTCGCAAAAGAACTCGGTTAGCCGCCAATTAGAACTCGACTAAAACTATGCCTTATATTCAAAACGCAAGCACCTTCCTTATCGAAGCACTCTTTAATTTCGCACTTTACGTTGTCTTGATTAGGTTCTGGATGCAATGGGTGCGTGCCGATTTTCGCAATGAAGTCGGCCAATTTATCATCTCAGTGACCAACCCATTGATCGTTCCCATGCGGCGGATTATACCGAGCATTGGCGTGATCGATACAGCCACGGTGTTACTTGCGGTGCTTATCGCATTGGTTAAGGTCTATGTGCTGGTGCTGGTGGCAGGCGGCGGCCTAAGCTCATATTCGATATTAAAAATACTCAGCGTTGCTATTACCACCGTGCTCGATTCAAGTATCTATGTATTTCTCGCTGCGATCTTTATTGGCATTATCGCGAGCTGGTTAAACCCTAATAGCTATCACCCGATTCTAACAATCGCGCGCTCAATCAGTGAGCCGCTTTTAGCGCCAGCGCGAAAACTAATACCGCCTCTGGGCGGCATTGATTTTTCTCCGATGTTGGTGATTTTATTCTTACGAGTAAGCCAAATACTATTAATCGCACCGCTATACCGACTACCGTTATAGATAGGTCAGGCTGATGGCTACTAAAACATCAGATGTAAATGAGCTGGTCGAACCTCAGTATGTTAGGTTTGACGAAACACTGGTGCTTGAGAGTAGCGGGCAGTTAAACGGCTATACATTGGCGTATGAGACTTACGGCAAGCTCAACGCTCGCGGCGATAACGCACTTTTAGTCTGCCATGCTCTGAGCGGCGACCATCATGTTGCCGGGCGCTACGATGATTCTGGTAAAACCAATGGCTGGTGGCATTTACTAATCGGCCCGGATAAGCCAATCGACACCCATAAGTTCTTCGTGGTGTGCAGTAATAATATTGGCGGTTGTCATGGCAGCACTGGGCCAAGTTCAATTAACCCAGCCACTGACAAACCCTATGGCACAGACTTTCCGCTAGTAACAGTAAAAGACTGGGTCTATACGCAAAGTAAATTAAGTGATCACCTTGGCATTAAGCAGTGGGCTGCGATAATCGGCGGCAGCCTCGGCGGTATGCAAGCAATGCAGTGGAGTATTAGCTACCCAGAGCGTTTGCGGCATTGCATAGTGATTGCTAGCGCGGCTAAGTTAAACGCTCAGAATATCGGCTTTAATGATGTCGCACGTCAAGCCATACGTACCGACCCCGACTTTCACAATGGCAATTATTATCAACACCACAGCGCACCTTCTCGCGGCATGCGGGTGGCTCGTATGATCGGCCATATTACCTATTTATCTGAAGAGATCATGGGCCAGAAATTCGGCCGCAACCTTCGCAAAAAAGCCAAGTTCGATTACGAATTCACACCTGAGTTTGAAGTTGAGAGCTACCTACGCTACCAAGGCGACGCGTTTATCGATAAATTTGACGCCAACACTTACCTATTGATGACCAAGGCGTTGGACTACTATAACCCCGCGGCAGAAACAAATGACGACCTTACCGAAGCATTATCTCCGGCCACGGCTGATTTTTTAGTGGTTTCATTCAGTAGCGACTGGCGTTTCTCTCCCGAACGGTCACGTGAGATAGTGCGCGCACTACAAAGCAATAAGTTGAACGTAAGCTACGCTGAAGTAAGCGCCCTAAACGGGCACGACTCATTTTTGCTAAACATAGACGATTACACCAAAGTAATGCGATCTTACCTAAACAGAATTGCTCGTGAGTCTGACTTAAATAGTCAAGCCAATATCACCTCAATGGATGAGCCCCAGCATGTCTAAGCGGCTAAACACCTCGACTCTGTCGCGTTATGACCACCAAATAATCTCAGACTGGGTTGCCCCGGGCAGCAGGGTCATCGATTTAGGCTGCGGCAACGGCTCATTACTTAAGCATCTACAAAGCAGTAAAAACGTAGCTGGCTATGGGGTTGAACTTAATCCAGCAATGATGGACCAATGCATTGATAACGATATTAATGTCATTCAGTTCAACCTAGACCAAGGCTTAGGCCATTTTGATTCGGACTCTTTCGATACGGTTATTCTGTCATTGACGTTGCAAGCGATGCGTAAACCACTACCCCTACTCGAAGAGATGTTGCGTGTCGGGCGTCAGGGCATCGTCACATTCCCAAATTTTGCCCACTGGCGCAACCGCTGGCAAATCGCCGTTGGTGGGAGTATGCCAGTGAGCGATGAGCTACCATATAAATGGTACGACACGCCCAATATTCATCTTTGCACGCTAAATGATTTTCACCAGCTGTGCGACCAATTGGGCTTTCAAATTGAATCATCTATTGCCGTGCGCGCCGATGGCAAACAAACCATCGGCTTAAAAACCATGCCCAATTTATTTGGCGAAATTGCATTATGTCGTTTTAGCAAACGATAATATGCAGGCAAACATCCCAAAAACTTCACCGCATTTAACAGAGCTAATCTACTCGAGCTAATTTTAATCATGAACAATAACGATATTCTTCGACGCTTACGTTTCGCCTTCGACTTTTCTAATAAGGATTCGGTCGCGCTGTTTAAGCTCGATCCAAGCTCTAGCGCTGAGATGACACAAGCCACATTTCTGAAACGCTTAGCTAAAGACGAAGACGAAGACTTTGTTGCCTGCAGTGACGGCGAACTAGCGGCTTTTTTAGACGGGCTGATTGTGTCGAAACGAGGCTTGCGTGACCCCGCTCCCGAGCCAGCGGTTAGAGCCGATGGTTTCCGTCTAAGTAAAAATGACGTGCTAAAAAAGATGCGTATTGCGATGTCGTTTAAAGAAGAAGAGATGCTCGCCACCCTAGAGCAAGGCGGCACTAGCATGTCTAAAAGTGAACTCGGCGCGCTATTCAGAAGCCCAAATCAAAAAAACTATCGCGCCTGTGGCAATCAAGTCTTACGAAATTTTATCAAAGGTCTAACGCTGCAATTAAGACCAGAAGAAAAAATGAGACCGGAAGAAACAACCTAGTGACACAGCTAACGAAAAAGGCGACCGAGGCACTGTGAGGTGAGAATTACATTCTTAGTGAATCATGATCTGCCGGCTTTATTAGCGTTAAACTATCTTATTCCCGCATTAAAGCAGCATGAAATTAGCGTGTTCTTTAGCAAGAAAAAAAGCTCTAATAAAAAGATTGAAAACCTTAAACTCGCGGAGCTAGCTGAATTTGAATCACGACAGCTTTGCCAATCAACAAGCTTAATCGGCTTTGATGAGTTTGGCGCTCGAGAGTTAAACAAAGTAAATACGCTTGATTACCAGAAATTCGCAGATACCAAGCCCGAACTAGTGGTGAGCATCCGCTACATGACAATACTAAAGGACCGAGCTATCAATACACCAAGGCTCGGCGTTATTAATCTGCATTCGGGACCGTTACCCGCTTATCAAGGCGTTATGGCTACATTCTGGGGTCTATGTAATAGAGAGCGTCATATTGGCACGACACTGCATTTTATTGAAGATAACAAGATCGACACTGGCTCGATCATTCTAGCCTCGTCAACCGAGGCAAATTATCAACGCTCCTATTTGTGGAATGTGCTAAATATCTATCGCGCTGGATGCGTAAATATAATGCAGGCGATTAAGCAATTAAGCCTGGGTGAACCTCTCGACGCGAGTCCGCAATCCGATCAGGTCAACTACTCCCAAGCCAACTACTATAGCGTTCCAAATCCCAGAGAGATCGATGATAGCGGCATAACCCTTTTTAGTGAACAAGACACCGTCGCAGAGTTTCTCTAACTCTCCAGTTTTTCCTTGGTGGTGCCCGGCATTTGTGCGAGTAGACAACCGAATAACATCATGGCCGCTCCCACTATGGCGGCCATACCGAGTTGTTCCGATAGCCATAAATAGCCAGCAATTGCACCGAACACTGCCTCTAAAGACAGTATAAGCGCGGCGGCAAATGGCTCAGCATGATCCATAATAATCACTTGTAGAGTATAAGCGGCGCCGACTACCACGATACCGTTGACCATCGGCCATAAGTAACCACGAATCTCTGTCGGCAAAATTTTTGACTCCCAGACTGCTGCCACAACAAGACTCAATAGCGCGCAAAAAACAAACTGAAAAAACGACAATACAATTTGATTAAAGTTCGCCGCCTTTTCGGCGATAAGCAGCAAGTGCATGGCCCAGAGCACTGCGCCGACCATGGCAATCAAATCTCCTTTCAAACTTCCCATGTCGCCGCCGCTAGTCATCAAGTATAGACCGGCCACCGCGATAAGGCCTCCGCCCCAAACAATTAAACCATAGCGATAACCAAGGAAATAAGCTATCAATGGAACCACGATGACATACAAGCCGGTGATGAATGAGACATTAGCAATTGACGTGTATTGCAGACTGATTTGCTGTAATAATGCGCCGCCGAATAGCAGAGACCCTAACAAAGAACCCATCACCAGAGTTGACTTGTTGATAAAATCTGAGAGAGAAACGGATTTCATTAACAGCATCACTGGCACCAATGTTAATGCCCCTAAAGCAAAGCGCAGTGCATTGAACGCCGCTGGCCCAAGATACTCCATGCCCAGTTTCTGAGGCACGAAACCAACACCCCAAATTACCGCAATGAACAGCAACACAAGGTTTACCAGTATTGGTTTTCTCATCCCGCCAGCCAAGTAAAATTTCAGTTATTAATTACTTAGCGCTAGCGCTGATAACCTCTGCGTCCGTCATTGGCTCAATACGCTTAATCTTAATCATGAACCAAGCAAATAGCAGTGTCATTATTGGACTTAGTAAATTGAAAAATGCGAACGGCAAATAGGTCAAGGTGCCAATACCCAGCACCGCCGCATGATAGGCACCACAGGTATTCCACGGAACCAGTACTGAGGTGACGGTGCCGGTGTCCTCAAGTGTTCGACTCAAATTTTCCGAAGCATAACCCATGTCCTTATAAAGGCCGGCATACATGCGACCCGGTAAGGCGACCGCTATGTATTGATCAGAGGTACTGATATTAGTAACAATACAAGTGCCTGTTGTGCATGCCACCAGGCTGAAAAAATTAGTCGCTAAGGATTTAACCGACTGCATAATTCGAGGGATCATTCCCGAAGCCTCCATTACACCACCGAAGGTCATCGCCGCTAAAATAAGCCATACGGTGCCAAGCATTCCGTACATCCCTTTAGAACCAAACAAATCGTTGAGCTGGGGGTTAGCCGTGATAATATTAACCCCTTCATACAACGCGCCCATGACCAATCGATACATTGGGTAAGAGTCTTGACCAACTATTTCATTAAGTAGCGGTTGCTGAAATACCAATGCACAAACCACGCCAGCGAGCACGCCAACAAATAACGCTGGAATCGCGTCGATTTTCTTGATGATCAAGGCAAGCGTGATCGCGGGCGGCAACAATAACCATAATGTCACATTAAATTTCTGATCAATTGCATTTAGCACTAAGCTCGCATCAACCGCCGATTGCGATGTATCTAGGTTGAGACCGATCACGGTAAATAAAATTAGACTAATGACTATTGATGGCCCGGTCGTCATTAATAGGTAGCGAATGTGGTCAAACAACGGTGTTTCAGTTACGGCGGCGGCTAGGTTTGTGGTATCTGACAACGGCGAAATCTTATCGCCAAAGTATGAGCCCGAAATAATAGCGCCGCCGATTAGGCCATCTGGAATGCCAAGCGCTCGACCTATACCTACCATTGCCACGCCGATAGTCGCCGCGGTTGACCACGAGCTGCCACTCACTAAGGAAGTCAAGGCGCAAGCGATACAGCAGGCCAATAAGAAAATAGTAGGGTTTAATGATTTTACACCGTAGTAAACCAACACCGGAACGGTACCGCAGAGTAGCCAGATGCTTGCCAAGGCCCCAACTAACAAAAGAATTAATATCGACGGCATCGCATTACCGATAGTAGCAACAACGCTTGCCTGCTGGGTCTTCCACGAAACGCCTCTACTTAAACCGATGGCGGCGGCAAATCCGGCTACTAAAATAATTATCATCTGGCTCGAGCCACTCAGTGCATCATCGCCGTAAACGAATAAAACATTGAAGCCAAGGGCTAAAATCAGAACCACAATAGGCAGTAGTGCTATGCCTAAATGCATGCTGTGTTGTTCGACCTCAGGAGTCGATGAAAGGTTTGTCATGAGTCGCCTATTAATTGTGCTTAGTTGTTCATCAGCTAAACATCATAACCAAGGTGGCAACACACTCCCACCAAAATTTTATGCGGTTTATCGTTGAGCAACTTACTTTAAAGCATAATCATCAGTTTTTGATACTTTAACAGACAATTCGTCTTTATTTACGGCTTGTTGACTTAAAAAAAACGGCGTAATATAGCTGTTGTTGTTTTTGCCATACATTTACTGCGTCTAAAACAACAGCAAGCCGCGACCCGGACAACAACAGATGAATCTGATAGATTCACAGGAGAGTTTCAAGTTATGAGAATGTTTCAACCTAAATTGATAGCAATAGCTGTCGCAATGGCTGCCACCGGTGGGGTTTCAACACCCTCATTCGCACAGTCAGAACAAGTGATCGAAGAAATCGTAACGATCGGCACACGTGGTAAGCCGCGTTCTGCAACTTCATCGGTAGCGCCTGTGGATGTTATTTCGGCAAGTGATTTCGTATCACAAGGCGGCGTAGACACCAGCAACCTGTTACGTAACGTTGTACCTTCGTTTAACGTAAACGACCAACCGATCTCAGACGCGGCAACATTAGTTCGCCCCGCTAACCTTCGCGGCCTAGCACCTGACCATACATTGGTACTGGTTAATGGTAAGCGTCGTCATCGCGCATCTGTAATCACATGGTTAGGCTCTGGCTTGGCTGACGGTTCACAAGGACCTGATCTTTCTGCGATCCCATCTTTGGCAATGCAAAGTGTTGAAATACTACGTGACGGTGCTGCGGCACAATACGGTTCAGATGCGATTGCTGGCGTAATTAACTTCAACCTTAAGAACTCTGCTTCTGAAGGTTCGGCTGAAATCAAATATGGCCAATATACTGAAGGCGAGAATCAGTACACTCTTGCTGTAAACCAAGGTTTTGCACTTGGCGAAAATGGCTTCCTAAACTTAACCGCTGAGCTTACAGAAGCTGAAGCAACAGATCGTTCAGTACAACGTGCTGATGCAGCAGGCTTGATTGCTGCTGGCGTTCAAGATGTAAACACACCTGCGCAAGTTTGGGGCACACCTGAAATTGATGGCGACCTTAAATTATGGGCTAACTTCGGTGCCGAACTTGGCAACGGCATGGAGCTTTTTGGTAACGCCAACTATAATAACAAAGAAGCTATTGGTGGTTTTTACTACCGTAATCCGTCAAACCGTGGCGGTGTAAACGCGGCTGATGGCAACTTGTTGTTTGCTGACTTAACCGCGGATGGTTCAGGCAATTGCCCATCTAATATTCCAGCAACAGCGGCAGGTTTAACCAGTGCTGCTTTTACAGCCGCGGCTGCGCGCCCAGAGTGCTTTAACTTTGCTGAGCAAATCCCTGGTGGCTTCACACCTAGTTTCGGCGGCGAAGTAACAGATACTTCTTTGTTGATCGGTTTGCGTGGCGTAACAGACGGTGATTTTGGCTGGTCAGTTAATGCTTATTACGGTAAGAACGAAGCTGATTTCTTCATCAACAACACAGTAAACGCTTCTCTTGGTTCAGCCACGCCTCGTGACTTCAATCCAGGCGCATACGAGCAACAAGACCTTAGCTTAAACGCTGATTTCAGCATGCCTCTTTCAGACACTGTTTCATTCGCCTTTGGCGCTGAGTACCGTGAAGAAGAGTTTACAATTGTCGCTGGTCAAGAAGAATCATATATTGACGGCGGATTAGGCTCTCAAGGTTTCTCTACTTCAAGTAACGGCTTCCCTGGTTTTTCACCTGCAATTGCTGGATCGTTTGATCGTGCTAACACCTCTGTGTACGGTGATTTAGAATGGCAAGCGAGCGATGCATTATTGGTCGCTGCTGCAATTCGTTTTGAAGATTTTGACGGCTTTGGTAGTACTACCAACTACAAACTGGGCGCTAATTACGCACTATCTGATTCAGCGGGTATTCGCGGTACGGTTAGCACAGGTTTCAAAGCTCCGACTCCAGGCCAATCAAATGCATCTAACATCTCTACTCAGTTAGTAAACGGCATTTTGACTAACCAAGGTGTGATTCCATCGACTAGCCCCGCTGCATTATTACGTGGCGGCCAAGCGCTTGGTCCAGAAGAGTCAGAAAACTTCACTTTTGGTGGTTTCTTCTCAGCCGGCCCAGTTGACATCACGGTTGACTTTTTCAAAATCGACCTTGAAGATCGTTTGAATATTTCAAACACTTTCAGCTTAACTCCTGCTGACCTTGCGACCCTCGCGGGTCAAGGTATCGATGCCTCCGACCTTGCTACATTCTCGTTCTTCACCAATCAATTCGATACAGAGACAGAAGGCGTCGATATCGTTGCCACTTGGAACACAGATTGGGCTGGGGGCGCGACAACTTGGAATATGGCGTTCAACAAAACAGAAACTACGGTAACTCGTCGTAACGCTAATTTGTTAAGTGATAACCGCGTACGTCAAATCGAAGACGGCGTACCTGAAACTCGTTGGAACTTCACAGCTAATCATCAGATGGATAAAGTTCGCCTATTGGCGCGCTTGAGCCATTACGGTGACTACTATGATAACGAAGCGGGCGGCGTGTTTGGCTCAAACAATCTGCTTGACCTTGAGATTGGTTATGCTTACTCAGACAAGATTGACTTCTCATTCGGCGCACGTAACGTGACTGATGAGCAAGGCGATCGTGCTGCTGACGTTGGTAGCTTCGATTTTGGTGCGGTACTTGGTTTGGAATACAGCCAGTTCACACCTTTCGGCTTCAACGGTACATTCTTGTACGGCAAAGCTAGTTACGCCTTCTAGGAAAAGTAGCTGAAACGACAACAATGTCGTTAGTAAGTAATTGAGAAACGGGTGCCTTTGGTGCCCGTTTTTTTTGCTTTGCTAGAATCGAGCTAGAACCAATTTAGTACACACAGCATACTATTCGGAATTAGCGACGATTTCCGATATAGTCAGACTCTAAGAAAAATCCAATATAATGGTAGTACTCGACGTCATAGTATTGAGAAATACTGCTGGCAAATGAACAACTACTCATAAGAGATAAAGAATAATCATGGAATCAATCGTCAACTCTATTAACAATGTAGTTTGGGGAACATGGGGGCTTTCAGTCTTCCCAGTACTCGTCATTCTATGTTTACTCGCGGGCTTGTTTTACACCGTTCAAACACGCTTCGTTCAGGTTCGAATGTTCTCGGAAATGGTGCGTTTACTAAAGTCGAATAAAAGCTCGGTGCAGGGAATATCATCCTTTCAAGCGTTAGCGGTGTCGCTTTCAGGGCGAGTTGGCGTTGGTAACATCGCCGGTGTCGCCACAGCAATCGGCATAGGCGGTCCCGGTGCGATCTTCTGGATGTGGGTAGTTGCAATTCTTGGCGCAGCAACTGCTTATATTGAAGCAACTCTTGGCCAAATTTACAAAGAAAACGATAGTGAAACGGGCGAATACCGTGGTGGTCCGGCATTCTACATTGAGAAAGCGATGGGCCAAAAATGGTATGCGTGGGTTTTCGCAATCGCTACCATCATTGCCTGTGGCTTACTACTGCCGACAGTTCAGAGTAACGCCATCGGTGGCGCCATTGTGCAAACCCTCGGCGCGGGCTCGGCAATTGAAACATCTATGGGTATTTTCAATTCAACTCAAATAATAACGGGCTTAATCATTTCCACAATGCTTGGCTTTATTATTTTCGGTGGAGTTAAGCGTATTGCTAACTTCGCTCAAGTCGTGGTGCCATTTATGGCTCTGGCTTATATCCTTACAGCGCTTGCGGTTATCGGTTTAAATATCGACCAACTACCAGCGGTTATTGGCTCGATTTT
This sequence comes from Arenicella sp., assembly GCA_046709645.1. GTDB lineage: Bacteria > Pseudomonadota > Gammaproteobacteria > Arenicellales > Arenicellaceae > Arenicella. The sequence continues at coordinate 313,697 of JBKEFT010000001.1, read as the reverse complement.
CGCCGACGCTTTTACTCCGATGGCTGGCCTAGGTGCCGCAATTGGCATCGGCGTAAAGCGAGGAGTTTACTCCAACGAAGCAGGACAGGGTACCGCCCCACACGCAGCCGCTGCGGCTGAAGTTGACCACCCCGCGCAACAGGGCTTAGTTCAGTCATTTTCGGTTTACATCGACACTTTATTTATCTGTACTGCAACCGCATTTATGATACTAATCACTGGAATGTTTAACGTCAGCGATGGTGACACGGGTTTCATTGTTCAGAATATCGCCGCCAATGTATCGCATGAAGGGCCAGCCTTTACTCAAATGGCAATAGAAAGTGTTATGCCAAGCTTCGGCAACCCTTTTGTCGCTATAGCACTGTTTTTCTTTTCATTCACAACCCTGCTTGCCTACTATTATATTGCTGAGAGCAACGTAGCCTACATTAGACGTTCGATCAAAATGCCGGGAGCGATGACATTATTAAAAATAGTATTAGTCTCCGCCGTATTCTTTGGTGCAGTAATCGAAGCTAAAATCGTTTGGAGCTTAGGCGACATTGGCTTAGGAATCATGGCCTGGGTCAACATTATCGGCATACTGATCATTTTCTTTATGGGCCGCCCAGCAATGCGTGCGCTCAAGGATTACGAAGCACAAAAAGCCGCAGGCGTTACTAAATACACGTTTGATCCCATAAAGCTCGGCATAAAAAATGCTCATTTTTGGGAAAATAAAAAGTAGAGAGTAATGTAGCCGTTGCTTATTAATCATTGATAAGCAACGGTTTAGTTTTAATCGCAAAACTAGTAGCTGCAGGTAATAAGCTTACATACTCTGATTTACCCTCAAGCAAATCACTTAAAGTTTCAAGAATACCCCTTCTCTAGATTGAGAATAATCCACCTTTTTTAAACGCCAAGGATGCATTCAGAAAGGCGTTTCAAGCGATCAAAATCATTCTGATTATTTAGCTATTTCATAAAGAATATAGGAGTTAGACGGCTTTCAGCATGCTGCTATCCACACCTCCTTTGCACACCTGAAATACACACTATTTGAAGATCACAGCAAGTAAACATGCCACCATTACGTTTCCATTAGATCGAAATAAGGCACGCCTTAACTGTCCATAACCATCATTACACCCGTTTGTGAGAAATTGAGCGTCCCTAATAAACACCACAGGAAACAGTTTCAATGAAATACAAAAAGATACTTACAATGGTATCGCTAGCGCCAGCGGTTTTAATCGCCGGTATGGCGGTATCAACGGCAGGTGAACTGCAAGATGATCAGCTACAAGCTGGCGCTTTAAATATCCGCGACTGCATAATACAGCACGACGTTGGCGGGTCGAACTCAGAAATGCAGCTAATCCCTATTAAAGACCCTTGTGATGATGGCGGTGGCGGTGGCGGAGGTGGTGGTCCTTACAGAGCACCGAGCACACCCAGTTCAATAAGTTACGCCCCTTATACAAATGGCGAGACTATCAGGGTTAGCTGGGGTCAAAGTGAAGGTTACGGATTCTCAGTTCGCTATCAGTTACTTGAACGCAGAAATTCTGGATCTTGGATCCAAGTCTATAATGGCTATAGTCGAAGCTACACTCTAAGCAACAAACCAGCTGGTAAATACAGCTACAAGGTACGGGCAACCAACACCGGCTACCAAAGCTCATACCGCACCGGCAGCACATCTATTATTAACCCGCGACAAGACGATAATCTGTACACCAATTATTCATCAGCCATGCTAGCTATGGATCAAAAGAACCAGCAATTTCGCTCATCTACGCAAGGCGCAAAGACAGTCTTGTCACGGGCAAAAATGGCCGGTCAAGGCAACGTTCGCACTACCACAGATGAAAATCGCTTCTACCTTGGAGATGGGTTTGACTTAGTACGTGGAACCTTAAAGGAAACTTGTTTAGATGTTACCAACCCTGGGTTCGTGATTACTAAAACGCCGCCACTTCAACCGAGCACATTTGACATAAGTTATGTTAATGACAATCGCCAACTAGCGGAACTTTTAGAGGTGTCTCAATCGGCACAAATTGGCTTCGCTGGTGATGATTTCAGCTTAGGCCTTTCTGGCGAAAAAGAACGATATGTAAAATCAGTCACAGACGAAAGTCATGTCCGGTTCGTGGTCAAAGTTAACAATCGTCGAGAATTTTGGAAGCTCAATACCCCTACAGACGCGATTTATCCAGAACTAGTCAGCCAAGTCCTTTCGCCAAACGACAATGAAGCTAAAGCCGATTTCCGTGAACGCTGTGGTGACAATTTCATCAATAGCGCCAACCTCGGATCAGCCTTGTATTTGGTTTTCACCTTCGACGCGAAAAAGTATAGCTACGAAGAGCGTGAGAGTGCAAAAGCCGAACTCGGCCTTAAAATCGGAGACCTATTTTCAGCCAACGGTTCGTCTGGGTCTTCTTCATCATTGACGGAAGTACTCAATCGTTTAGAGGTCAAAATAAATGCCGATCAAGTAGGCGGCCCTATCGGTTTAGCAGCCAGCATTAATCCGACAAATGTGATGCAGAAATACAATCAATTTGTTCAAGATACTAATCCTACCAACTGGGCCGCGGTTGATTACAGCACCAATCTATATCAACGACCGACCGTGTACAGCGCGTTCTCGCACGAACAAATATTTTCTAAGTACTCAGGCAACCAAGGACCTTTAGCGCAAATGAAGCGCTGGTTAGACATAAGCGTGCAACACAAAGAACGCTGCGATCCTTGGGGCGAATACGGTCAAAATAGACCAACCCAATGTGGTACCTCAGAAGCAGAAATCAGTATTGCAATGGATTTATGCAGGGAAACACGAGAGTGGGCCGACTGCGTCCACCCATTCCAATACAACACTGGCAACATTACCACCACAACACCAGGCACCTATTTACTAAGCTGGCTTTCAAGTAATGTTCAAAAGCTTAACGAGGCAACTAAATCACAAAGCTACAACCACCATGTACATAGAGGTTCAAAGCAGGTAAGTGATTCAACTTGCCTAGCCTCAAGCCTATGCTTTACCAATAAGTTTCGTGGCACTGGCCCAGGCATTGGTAAAGGGTTCTCGGTATATACGGCTTACTATGACAATCCCAGAGGCAACGGTCGGACTTATTCGGCCTCGCCCAAGCATTGCGCTCTAACCCGAGCTTATTTGAAAACAGCCAAACCGCCTTTCGGCGACACTACAGCTGACTGGAATTATAGCGTTGACGTTATTGGCCAATGCCCTTCTACGGAAAACTTTATTGTTATTCCATAGTAAAACTATCGTAAAACCGCAGTAAACCAACTGCTTAATTTAAAAGGGTCGGTGCAAGAACTGCTTTGACAGCTTAAACGCCAGTCAAATCAATTTTCACCGACTCTTTTGAAGCTTAGGGGGCATTCTAATACTGTCGCTCTAAAAAAAATCTGTCCTCGCCATCCCTGGCAATTATTTAGAGCACTAATCACGCCCTTATCAACAAGATTTAGGCTGTAAGCGCGCCACAACTTTCTAATTAAACCCCGAGTTAAGGTTACTCATGATGCAACTATCCAAGCGTCTGTAGCAATCGGCTAGTGGTGATCTTAGGACTATGCTAGAGTAAAGATTCAGTCTTTTTTCCCTACGATAAGTTCATGAGCAGTAACGTCATCATCGGTGCTTGGTACGTCACGCCAGACCAAAACAAACTCTCGCTCAACGCCAAAGACTACGTCATTGAACCTTTAGCCATGGCTGTTTTAGTTTATTTTGCAAAAAACCCTAGCAAAGTAATAAGCCTTGAAGAGCTTGTCGACCATGTTTGGAAAGGTCGAGTGGTTGGTGACCATGCTATTTATAGAATTATCAATCAGATTCGAAAGATATTAGGTGAAGACACCGATGTTTGTTACATAACAACGATTCGTAAAAAAGGTTATCAGCTAAACCCGCAGGTTAAATGGGTAGATTCGGTTGCCCCAGAAGGTGACAAACATCTTGATCCTCCCAATGTAAGACCGAATAAATCTAGGACATTTTCACCCAAGCCTTGGCTGATTATCGTCGCAGCACCATTAGTTGCACTAGGAATTTGGTTCGTCGCCAGCTATTTAATTCAATCAATGAATTATGACGCTATAAAAAAATTTGATGTTGTTAAACCGTTTAGTGTCTTAATTGGAAAAGAAAAGGATGCAAGTTATTCACCAAACGGCCAATTCATAAGTTATAGCCACCTGCCGATGTCGGGCCAGCACCTTAAGATTTACATACAGTCGGTTGACGGCAAATCGCCAAGACAAATAACCACGGAACTCGGCGATGATTTTTCCGCGTCGTGGTCGCCGGACAGTTCCGAGCTAGTTTTTGTAAGGCACGTTGAGGGCGCATGTAATATTATGCGAATCAGCATTAAGGAAAACAGCACAACCCCGCTAACAGTCGTAGCTTGCAATACCAGCGGCCTTGCCAATGAAGTCGTCTGGGGGCCTTCTGGAAATATTTACTACACTGACTCATTGTCAGCGGTAGATCCGTATAAGATCTATAAGTACTCTTTAAAGACATCCAAAAAAGAACAACTCACCAACCCCGTAAGTGGCAATTCAAAAGGCGACATTCATATCGCCTTGGCCCACAATGGAAGCCAGCTAGCATTTACCAGAGACAAAAATTGGGGAGCAACTCAGGTAAAGTTATTAGACTTGAAAACCCAACAGGTGACCGACCTGTTTAGTTTGAGCGGCTGGAGAAAGGCGCTTGCGTGGTCATTTGATGATCAAAATCTGTACTATATTGATAAAGATGACAATATAAACGCGTATTCGATTAGATACAGTTTTCATAAAAAGGTATTGGAAAACTCAGACACCTTGCATTCAATCAGCAGTCACAAGACTGAAGATAAATTAGCCATCATGACCGGTGAAACAGGGATTGATATCTGGGGCAAACGCTTGGGCATAGAAGAGCCCGAATCAGCCTTCATTGAGTCCAGTGAAATAGATCTTTATCCCGAGTTTGCAAACAATTCGAGCGACATAGCGTTCATGTCATTGAGGAGTGGGCATCCGCAAATATGGATTAAGGAAAACAATGGCAAAGAGTATCAATTAAGTAAGTTTTCTGACCGCCGAGTCGTGCAACGTATTCGTTGGTCACCGAATGATCAGTACGTGTTGGCATCGACTAATAATGAGCTATACACAATCGATGTGGAAACTAAAGAATACAAAACTATTTGGCGATCGGCACACCCTTCAAGAGTCGAGGCCGCAAGTTGGGCTCCAGATGGCAACTCAGTATACTTTTCTTCTGACATCGACGGAGACTGGCAAATTTACAAAAAAAATCTTGCTGCAAATACTCAAACAGTAAAAGTAACAGAGCGCGGCGGCTATAGCCCAGAACTTACCAATAGCGGAGACATGCTCTACTACAAATACCATCAAGATGGCATTTGGAAGATGCAGCTCGATAGTGGTTCTGAAGTAAAACTAGTTGATGACAGCAATATATATGCCTATGACGCCCTTTACGCGCGAAATAACGGTTTTTTCTATGTTGCTGTGAGTGATACTGAAAATGTACTTAATTTTTACGACCTGAAGACTGGCGAAGTGACACCAATCCAAGTAATAGTAAACCCGCTAATAGATTACACCGTCTCTGAAGATGGAACTCTCATACTGTACCCTAAGCTATTGAATGAAGAGACCGAAATTAAAGTCTTGGAAAAAACTAGTGATCGTTTAGTTAATGGGCGCTAGTTCGAACAAACGTATTGCTTAAACAAAAGCTAACCTTGAGCTTGATCTAATCAAGCTCATTCTTGTTCTGCGGATACTCAGGATTAGTTTGCTTTACAACACTTCGGACAAATTCGGCAAAGCGTACTGGGGTAAATGGTGTCTGAAAAAGATAGGTTCTGAGATAGCGTGCTACCCGTGCCACTGGTTGACATCAGAAGAGTAAACAGAAAGGTAGAGAGTATGCTGAGCTGCTTCATTGTTATTTCCTAATTAAAATTATAGTTACATACGAGTTTCGAGTAAATATTTTCCGACTTGCCTTTTATTTGAACCGCATCTTCAAAGCTAAGTCCATTTTGGTTTGAATTAATCGTACCGGATACCAAAACATATTGATTGATGCAGGGCTCAATCGAGGCAAGGTCATGATCAGACAGTCCATCGATTTTAATCGAATGGAAGCGATTATTATTAAACGCGTCCTCTCTGTTAATGAACAATCTAACGTCATGCTTTTTTTTCAAAAAGCCATAAGTGCTAACACTATGCTGGTCGTACTGACCCGCATTCGCAATCAACGCTACAATTGCAATCTCGGACTGCTCCGATGCCAAACAGCCACCCAGACAAAGCATTAATAACAACAGCTTTTTACGATTCAATGCCAAAAAAATATCCTCTATTAACGTGTTTAGAACGCTCTAAATCAGTGCTTGATCAAAGCGATGAAAGGACTATATGGCGTGTTGGTGTGAGATGCTTAATGTCTGTGTAATTTTTACTTAATGATTGATAGTTTGTTTTTAATCAAAGACATATAGAAGGCACAAGAGTTAGAAAACATGTTTGAACGGTGTTGTCAGACAAACTTTAACAGGCCCAAAAAACCCAAAAACCTGGAACTTGCCCTACGCAGCCCAAAACCCTCTCCATTCTGAAAGTGAATTGTTTCTCTGTTGTTTGAAAATATCTCGCTTTTGTAAATGTCGCTGGTGGTTAAAGTGGTTGTAAATTTGTGAATGGATACTGGTGAAAATCTGTAACGTCACCCCACTCTTAAATTTTTGCATCGACCTTTCTTTTCGCCTGAATGGGAGATGCGAGTTTTCACAAGCGTTATTTAAGTAGACCTCAGTTTCCTGTAAGTTTGAGCATTGAATCGCCCTCAACGCAGTCCCGTATGAGCGCAATTTATCCGTCACTATTTGCTTCGGCACACCATGTTTTCGCATCGTCTTCTTAAGAAATCTCGACGCTGACTTACGTAGCATTCAAGTACTTCGCCTTCATGATCTATTGCTCTCCATCAGTAGTGTAGCTCTCGATTAACCTTCACGAAAACCTCGTCCATGTGCCAGCGCCAATTGGATTGAGAGCCTCTCCGTTTACGACGAATTGCCCCAGTAAACTCCAGACCAAACCGCTCTACCCAAAAGCGAACGGTTTCATGACTGATATCAATTCCGCGTTCATGCAGTATATCTTCGACCTGCCGAAAGCTCAGTGGATAACGTACGTAATACATGACAGCCAACCGGATAATCTCGTGTGACGTCTTGACGTATTTGAATCGATTTTTCTTGCGCATTTTCAGATTATAGCGTTTTACCATTCGATCTCTAAGTTAATCTGACAAGACCATAAATAAGGGAGTGATAACTCGCCTATGCCATGAAACAGCCATCAGAGTTGATCTCGACGTAGTGGAGGAAATCTGTGATTATCTCGGTTGCGAGCTCAGCGAGTTATTCTCAATTGAGAAAGAGTCGAAAAAATTGGGCTAGCTGCTCAGCTGCGAAGGAACGATTGAATGAGACTTTGTCTGAGGTTGCGTAGACTCGGCTAGTTGATTGATTCTAGTGCTGATTACCGAATGAATATTGTCCTTAATGTCATCGGTTTTTTATTGAGTCTCAATCTGATCTCAATTTGGTCTCAATCAAAAAATGACTAATCTGTAGGCCAAAAAGAATCAGCCCTAAGTGACTGATTTTATTCATTAATCGATTGGTGGCTATGGGTGGACTTGAACCACCGACCCCAGCATTATGAATGCTGTGCTCTAACCAACTGAGCTACATAGCCATTACACGATCTTGATCGCTATCAGCGAACAGGATCCGAAAAATACACGTCTACAGATGCTTCGTCAAGCATTCTCGTCTAATTTTTGGCGTTGATTATCTTAGTCTCTACGTGGCCGCTCAATTTGGGCCCATAGTACCCTTAAATACCCTTTTTATTGGCACCTCTGTCACTGCAAATTTATTAATGCCCGCCTACCTAAGAACTCAGTAGTTAGTGTATTCCTCACCAGTGTCTTCTGGCTTCACCTCGCGCTTAAAGAACCCGGCGATGCGATTGCTCAAACGGTTAGTGCGTTGCTGTATGAAAAGCTTTTCTTGTTGGCGATTCATTTCAATTGCATTGATGGCATCATCTTCTTCGGCTTGCCACCGCGCAACGCTCTTAGCAATTGCCTCCATAATTTCAGGTTTTCGGTCAAATAATACATGCAAGGACTCACTGCCAATCTCCCAAACAGCACATTCTTCTTTAGCTCGAATAGTGGTTTTCTGAGGGCTACCGGTCAGTAGGGCCATAAGCCCCAGCGTTTCGAATTCGCCGACCGTCGCCATTAAGGTTTCGATGCCATTTTCGTCGACCTGATAAACGTCGGCCGCACCCGAGGCGATTAAAAACATCGATGAGCGTGTTGAGCCAGATTCGATAATTTTCTCCGGCGGGCCAATAATATGCAGTTCAGCAGAACGAGCTAATTCTTCCATGTCTTTAGGAGTCATGCCTTCGAACATGGGCACCTGATTAAAACGCTCTACTAGAGTTCGCCAGGTGGCATCATCATAGGCGGAGTCGGGCAAACTGCGTTTGGCGTCGTCGGCATTAGTGAAGTTCAGTTTACGTTGTTGAGCGAAGCGAATACCGTTTCTAGCAAAGCGGTACCAAACCGCATTCATCAGCTCGTCACTTGCCAACCACCAGTCGTCAAAGTGACGCACATAAAAGTGCAGCCGATATCGCAGGCCTTTTTCGTCGGCATCTAAGTAACTGGTAAACTGCCAAGGGTGAGGAACTATGTGCGGGCATTCTTTCATTGCCGCCTGGCATTGATCGATTACCACTTTTGGTGGCACATTATACTCAACACGAATATGCAAAACACGCCTTGTCAGTGAGCGCGGACGGTCGAGGTTGCGAATCTTGCTGGCGGCTAACTTGGTATTTGGAACCACAACATTGTTGTTGTCCATATCCAAATAGGTAATGCTGCGCCAGTCAACTTCCTTTACATAACCCCACTCGTCGTTAAGTTGAATCAAATCACCCTTCTCAAACGGGGCATTGATATTGATCGCGATACCGGCGAATACCTCGTCAATAAGCGCGCGAGCCGAGTAGGCAATTATCAACAAAACGGCACCTGACGCTGTTATTAATCCTGTAATCGATTGGCCGTAGATTAGACCTACAATGCAAACCGTCGCGGCTAAATAGATCAGTACGGTGACTAAGTACTGCATCAGTAGCGGCACCTTAGAATCACCCTCCCATGTGAGCCTGCGGGGATATACGAAGTGCTTAACTAAGGCATTACAGAAGTAAGCAACACTAAGCCAAAATAGCGCGCCGTTGACTTTCTTCAACTGATCAAGATTAATCCAAGCAAGCTGCTCGACCTTCATTATCTCAGGGGCAATGATTTGATCAAATAGAGTAAACCCAAGCCCAAACGAGATGGCTGCGATAAGGCCGAGCACATTGGAATATCGTTTACTAAAAAAAAGTCGTTGTAGAACCAACGCCAAGAGCGCCAATGCAAGAACCGCAAGCGGTAGAAATTTTGTTGTTAGCATGCTGGAAACCGTGATTTAACTGGCCCGTTGCAAGAGTATTCGGCAACTCTCCAAGCTAGTTATAAAGCCTAAAAGGTAGGCATGATTAAATCAGCCTTAACAGCCAAAAATTACTCTCGATAGCCAGTTGAGTCAATCTAATTGGTAGCGGTTTATTTCTTCTATAAATTTAATTGTATCGCGACTTGAGGTGACTATTGTTTGCATGCCTCGCATTCGTGTTTGATCCGATCTTACGAGTAAATAGGTTGGTGCGCTTTGATCAATAGCGTTGGCGTATAAACGCGCATTAACATGCAAGGTAACATTTACGCGAGCTTCGGGAAGAAAAAATCTAGCGGCCGATATGACGGTAAGATTATAGATTGCTGAAAGCAATGAAAGGATGGAATACCGAAGCAATTGACTGAGCAGTATGGTCAAAAACTCAGCCCGTTTATAGACGGGCTCTTGATGGTAGCGGGGGCAGGATTTGAACCTACGACCTTCGGGTTATGAGCCCGACGAGCTGCCAGACTGCTCCACCCCGCAACATCAAGTGGAGGGGCAATATAGTCAATGACGCGGGCAATAGCAAGAACTAATTCACCTATATCCAAACACCCAACAAATTAAATTTTTAAGCCCGTTTCAGATTAGAAAAGGGCTATTGTCTAAACAGTATTTAGCAATGCGTGGCTAATGAAGCTAAATACGTGTCTTTATCTGACTGCGTCAAGAAACTCGCCTTAAAACTATTTTCAATCAGCGTAAGCGCTTGAGCTTTTGTCAATGCCAGCGACTGATGCAATGCGTCAAAATTCTCATTCAGATAACCATCAAAATACGCTGGGTCATCAGAGTTTATGGTCACCGCGATACCCTGGTCTAGCAATTCGAGCACATTATGTTGCTGCATCGAATCAAAAACACACAATTTAGTATTGGAAAGCGGGCAAACCGTTAAGGCAATTTGTTGTTCTATTAAGTGTTCTAACAAGGCCTCATCTTCGACACATCTAACGCCGTGATCAATTCGCTCTACCTTAAGCTCGTTCAACGAGTCCCAAATATATTGCGGCGGCCCTTCTTCGCCTGCGTGCGCCGTGGCGCGATAACCCTGTTCGATTGCCATTTGATACAAACGTTTAAATTTCTTAGGCGGGTTCCCATTTTCAGCGCTGGCCAAACCAATTGCGACAAAAGAATCTTTGTAGGGCTGGGCATCTGCTAACGCTTGAATACAGTCATCTTCACTCATGTGTCGCAAAAAACTCAGAATCAACAACACCGACTGGCCCCAGCCCTCGCTAGCATCGCTAATTGCGCGTTGAAAGCCCGACATCATCGTTGCAAATGACACACCATTTGGCGCGTAGGTTTGCGGCTCAACCATGATTTCAGTATGAACAATATTCTGCTCTTTACATTTGAGCAGATAGTCCATCATCAAATGATAGAAGTCGTCTTCATCGATAAGCACCGAGGCACCAAGGTAGTAAAGATCCAAAAAACTCTGTAAATTTTCAAATTGATAGGCTGCTTCTACTTCATCGACGCTCGAATATGGCAGCTCAATTGAATTCTTTCGCGCCAATGACAAAAGCCGATGCGCTTGCAGGCTACCGTCGATATGCAGGTGTAATTCGGCTTTCGGCAAACTTGCGACCCAATTAGAAAAATGCTGTTGTGACTCGAGACTCATAGTAAAATATCTTTAGTGACGTATTATCGTTATTATAGCCCCAGACCTCAGCAAACCATCAGTACAAACGCACAACAATAAGCATTTTATCGCTTGCCCGACTTATTTATGTGCTCAGCTGGGTTTGGGTTTTGAATAGAAAAACAACTTCAATTGGAGATTCTCAGGTGACTAGTTTAAAGCTTTTTTTGGCAATTACCTTAATTATGGCCTTGGCCCAAGGCTGTGCCAGTACAGTAACACCATTATCTACTGTAGGGTCGCCTGCCGCGACGTCGGCGGTAGACCAATCTACCTATTATATTTATCTAGCTGGGCCAGAAGTATTTTTACCTGACCCAATCGGCGCTGGAATTGCTAAGAAAGCCGCCATTGCTCGCTTGAATAAAGACAATAAGTGGCCGTTTACCTTGGTCGGCTTATACCCGATGGACAACGAGATTGAAGGTTTCGCCGCAGACTACAAAACCGGAATCAAAATTTACCACGCTAACATTGCATTAATGGATAAGGCCGACTTCATAACCGCCAACATGGTTCGTTTCAGAGGGCCAAGTATGGACGTAGGAACGGCGTTTGAAATGGGCTATATGGCTGGCCTGAAGAAACCTGTATTCGCATATTATGACGCAAAGCCATTTTACGGTAACGATGAAAAACCAGGCTTATACGCTGATAGAGTTGCCAAATATTACCCGCTGTCGAAAGAAAAACAAGGCTTTGATGTGCATGGCCAAAGTATCGAAAATTTTAAGATGGAAGATAATTTGATGATGATTGGGTCGCTCGAGACAGGTGAAAATAAAATCAGCCAGAGCTTTGAGTCGGCCATCATGAAAATCGCTGAAATGCTTAAAAAGCGCCAAAACTAAATATATCTATGCGGTTCAATAATGTACCGACGCCTTAGGCTCACGCAGGCGAATCGCTAAGCAAGGAGAAGCAACATGCAAAATTGGTTGAATGAATTCTTTAAAATTAGACAAAATAATAGCTCGATACAAACTGAAGTAATTGCCGGCGTAACAACGTTTCTGGCAATGGCTTACATCACTGTGGTCAACCCCTCGATATTGTCTCAAGCGGGTATGGATTTCGGTGCCGTGTTTGTCGCCACCTGTATTGCCGCCGCGGTCGGTAGCATCATTATGGGCATGTATGCCAATTACCCTATCGCGTTGGCGCCTGGCATGGGGCAAAACGCGTTCTTCGCCTTCGGTATATGTATTGGCATGGGCAATAGCTGGCAAGTGGCGTTAGGGGCCGTGTTTATCTCTGGCGTACTGTTTATTATCATTAGTATATTGCCGATACGGGAATGGCTAATCAACTCAATACCAAGGTCATTGAAGCTCGGCATGGCGGCGGGTATAGGATTATTTTTAGCCATCATCGCACTCACCGGCGGCAAGGTGGTGGTGGATAACCCCGCAACGCTCGTTAGCTTTGGCGACTTAGCGAGCGCTGGGCCGATATTAATGATGCTGGGATTTGTGATCATCGCCGCTTTAACCGCTCGTAAAGTCACCGGGGCGGTGATTATTGGTGTGTTAAGCGTCACCATAATTGCGTGGCTCATGGGCTTGACCGAATTTAAAGGCCTGGTATCTCTTCCGCCATCGGCCAGCGCGCTACTTGAACTGGATATCGCCGGGGCTCTTAACGTTTCGATGCTTACGGTAATACTCACCTTATTGCTGATCGATGTATTCGATACTGCGGGCACACTTGTTGGCGTAGCAACAAGGGCTGATATGCTGGATGAAAACGGCAAGCTTCCTCGTTTAGGTAAAGCTTTGTTGGCCGACTCTAGCGCCACCACGGTCGGTGCCCTATTGGGCACCTCATCAACCACTAGTTACGTTGAAAGCGCCGCCGGTGTCGAAGCTGGAGGCCGCACAGGTCTGAGCGCTGTGGTTACTGGTTGCTTGTTTTTGTTATGCCTATTTATTTCTCCTCTGGCGCAAAGTATTCCTAGTTTCGCTACCGGAGCGGCACTACTATTCGTCGCTTGCTTAATGGTTCGATCATTCGCCGACCTAGACTGGGACGACATAACCGAAACCGCTCCTGCGATTGTTGGTGCAATAAGCATGCCATTGAGCTATTCGATCGCCGATGGCATTGGCATTGGCTTCATCTCCTATGCATTGATTAAGTTGCTTGCTGGGCGCGCCTCAGAATGCCCAGCCGCGGTATATGTTATTGCCGTTGTATTCGCGCTCAAGTTTGGCTTTTTGTAATGATGATTAATTATAATCACGATTCTTGTGCTCAAGGCTTTTCTGGACTCGGGTAGGCAACTCAGCACGCCAACACCATACTTAATAAACATTATTTAGAAATCATTATGAAAAAAGTTTTTATTACCGCCGAAGAGCTTCTTCGTGACTCATTTAAGCTAGCCAAGCTAGTGCATGACAGCGACTTCGACCCCGATTTCATTATTGGTATTTGGCGTGGTGGTGCGCCAGTCGGAATAGCAATTCAGGAATACTTAGATTACGTAGATGTTAAGACTGACCATATCGCCATACGTACGTCTTCCTATACGGGTATAGATCAACAAGAAAAAACAGTGCGGGTGCACGGCTTAGATTATATTATCGAAAATATCAATGCTGACGATAATGTTTTGCTGGTAGATGATGTCTTTGACTCGGGCCGAAGTATCGATGCAATTTTTAAGAGCCTACAACTAAAAACTCGCCGCAACATGCCCCTTAACGTCAAGATCGCTTGCCCTTGGTATAAGCCTGATCGCAACGTTACTAACAGAACACCAGATTACTTTATTAATAAAACCGACAGCTGGTTAGTATTCCCGCATGAGCTGAAAGGTTTGACGGTGGAAGAGCTGGCAGAGGGTAAGCCTTATATCGCCGATCTCTTGCCTTGAGCCGCAGGCGCTTCTCTTTAATTAGCCGCAGGCGCGACACTACGCTGCGGGCGCTTTGCCTTGAGCCGCAGGCGCTTCTCTTTAATTAGCCGCAGGCGCGACACTACGCTGCGGGCGCTTTACCTTGAGCCGCAGGCGCTTCTCTTTAATTAGCCGCAGGCGCTTCTCTTTAATTAGCCGCAGGCGCGACACTACGCTGCGGGCGCTTTGCCTTGAGCCGCAGGCGCTTATCTTTAATTAGCCGCAGGCGCAACACTACGCTACGGGCGCTTTCTAACTTAAATGCTGTTTAGCGGCAGGCAGGCCCCTGCATTAGCCTGCGGCGTATCGAGTGATTTAGATTGCGAAGGAAATTCTGTTTTCAGGTAGCTAATCGTGGTACTGATTAATATTAATACTGATTAGCTAGCTGACGCTTGTCTATTGCTTCAGGTCAGCTACGTAGAGCTGATAGAGCTTGGGCTCCATTATTGAGTTAACCGGTGCTTCTAACTTGGCGATGTCTTTGCCGAAAACGGTTGCGGCTTGCATGGTGCTGGCTGTTAACGATTTGGTTTCAATATCGAATGCCCATTGCTCGGGGAAGCCTCGTTGGTTACGGGCCATGTGAAATCCCCAGATACCGAACGACGGTAGTGAGGTCTGATAGCTTGAGGTAGTGTCGAACACGGCCGACAAGGTACTTTCAATTGACCAGTAGACATTACGAGTAAAAAACGGCGATGAACTTTGCGTTACTAATACGCCATCGGGCACCATTCGTCGCTGAATCATGGTGTAGAACTCTCTTGAATACAGCTTATTAATCGCCTCGTTATGCGGGTCTGGCATGTCGATGATTACTCGGTCGTACATCAAACCGGGCTTATTAATAAAACTGAACGCATCTTCAGCGAACGTGGTTAATTTGCTCGATGCCATGCTGTTCTCATTCAGCCGCTTGAGCATTGGCAATTCAGACGCGATACGCAGCATCTCAGGGTCGATATCTACCAAGTGAATCTGCTCAACCTTGTCATGCTTTAAAATTTCACGTACCGCTAAGCCATCTCCGCCGCCGAGAATTAGCACATTCTTAATTTCGCCAGGGATCGACAATACCGGGTGAACCAGATACTCGTGATAGCGATACTCATCGCGTGATGAAAACTGGATATGGCCGTCAATATACAAGCGCTGATCGCTGGTTGCCGCTGATCGCGTAACCACCAATTTTTGATATTTAGTCTGCTCTGAATACACTATCTGATCAAAGTATAGTTGCTTTTCAGCAAAACGAGTGATGTGCGTACCGTAGACGATAAATATAAAAAGCATCACTAGAATGGCAATGCAGGCGAACAATAGGTTCTGGAAATTCTTTAGATGCTTACGAAAAAATACCACATTGATGGTCGCCACCAAAATGTTAATCAAGCCGATAGCAAACGACGATTGAACCAATCCAAGACTGGGCAATAACAATAATGGGAACGCAACAGAGCCAATTAAGGCGCCCAGGTAGTCGAGCGACATGACGTTGGCGATCGAGTCTCGAACTTCATTTTTTTGTGATAACAACGCCGTCAGAATTGGGATCTCCATACCTACCAATGCACCAATGATTAAGATCAATGTGTACATGGTTAGCTCATACAGCGGCCGAGCAAACGGGAACGCCATAAATAGCAAAGTACTACTGATACCGCCGACGAGGGCAATTACCACTTCGATGGTCACAAAGTTACGAATGTACTCTTTGTCAAAAAACTTCGAAAGCCACGAGCCTACGCCCATAGCGAACATAAAGAAGCCGATAGTCAACGAAAATTGATAAACGCTATTACCTAATAAATAGCTAGAAACGGTACCAATGATAAGTTCGTAAACGATGCCACACAGAGCAACAATAAGAATCGAAAACAGCAGCACACCCGCCTGAGCACTAGTAAGCGTGGAGACTGGCGATGAGTTATTAGACACAGTAAGGCCCATGGTGTAATGAGCAATACATGCTCAATGTAAAAATAAAAACGGCCTAAGCAATCGCCTAGGCCTTTAGAAACGAAAGCCGTTAGCAACCTAAGCCGTTAGCAACACAAGTCGTTAGCAACACAAGCTGCCTATTCTAGTAAAAACTATTTACCGCGCGAATGACTACCTGAGCCAGCGCGAGAGCGCGCAGCTTGGGCTTGCTTGCTAGTCTGTGTTGTCTTACTCGCCGGGTTTGCACCGGAAGCACGTTGACGGCTCAACATACTACCGATCAACATTCCGGTTAGTAAACCTGCGCCGCTAAAGCGCGAATCGCTAACCGCACCGTTGCCACTGGTAGCTATAACACGAGAGTTCTCACCATCAACTTCAATCATGTAAAGTGCCTCTTCGCCGCTGTCGAAATTACCGTTGGCATCGGCATCTACAAACGCAATAAGCGAGGCGTCTTGCTGAGGCGCTACGGTAATTCTCTCCTTATAAATTGCCGGTGTCGCGGCGTTGTAATTAGCCGTTAGGTCTTCGCTGAATTTAACAAACGCGGCGTTTTCGTTATCGCCTTCGTTAGCCGCAACCAGCTGCGGGTTATTTTCTTCAAAAGCGTAAATGGTTTCTACCGTTACATCCAACACTTGCTTGAGGTCAAGCTCATCATCTGTACTGCTCGGTCCAGAGAAATTGGCATACAAAAAATAGCCAGCTATTAATGCGATGGGTACATAGCGAATCAAGTTATTCATGGTTACTCCGTTTCGGTTTATCGAAACTTTATCTTATTAATGTTCTTCTGTGCGCTTTATTCAATCCGCCAGTCTCACTGATTGTTCTAAATGGCGAATTGCTTATTGTTTAGTTATTCTTTAGCTGTTCTTTAAGTTGTTAGGGGAGTTCGCCAACACCCTCAAGGTCATGCGAAAAATGCAGTTCATGAAGACCCTCTTCATAGTAATCCCTGAGCTGCCCTACGTATTTGAACCCAACCGCCTGAAGAGGCCTATGGATTAAAACCAAATTAGACGGGAAAGTCAAAAAGATCTTTCGACCTCCCTGCTCTTTTACTGAGCCAATACCAACCTCGAGGTCTTCAGGGCTAAAGCTACGCTTACCAAAAAAGCCAGCTGATTTCTCTACTATCCACTCAAACGTATAAGCGCCGTCGGTTTCGGCAATTTCGAACAAACCATTAAAGCGAATAACCGGCTTTTCGTCAGCTACAACGATCTCATCGGACTGCGGTTTAAATTCAAGCCCGAGTATCGTTTGAGACTCGCCTTGATCGTAAAAATCCTCACCAACAACCTCTACTTCAAAGCCAAACGACTTATACATACTGAGCGCAGCAGCATAAATACCGACGCCCTCTTCTTGATAGTCTGAAACTTTGACAAATATCTTTCTAGCATCCAATTCCCGCAAATGATCAAGCACGTGACCAAGCATTTTCTTACCTAAGCCTTGACCACGATATTTTTCGTCTAGATAGGTCCAAGAAAGATAGTAAGTACCATCGCAATTTTCAACGTCACGATAACCACTGATTCCGAGCACGGTTTCGTCGTCGACCAGCACAAATTGCCCTTCAACGCCTTCGTCTTGAAACTCAGCTTCAGCGGCTTCGCCATCGTCTTCATCGTGATCGTTAATTATTTCGATCACTGGCCCTGTGTCACTCATGTACATTGCTCGTACTTGAGTTGTTTGTAATAGATCGGTCACTGTATTTCTCCCCGTTTATGCATATTGGTATCTCACATGCTTTGTTTTTTATTTGTGGGTTTTATATTTGCGGGTTTTACTGACGATTACTGGGGTCCTGCCAAATATCGGAGGGATTAGCCCGCTGCTTCCAACCATAATACGGATGATTGAGCAGCATTTCTTCATCTTTAAAAAACCATACCAAGATAGCTCCCGCCGCGAAGCCTCCTACGTGAGCCCAAAAAGCCGTGCCTCCACCTGTGGCACCGATTGACGATACACCGCCAATAAGCTGCACGCCCATCCAGTACCCCAACATAGCAATCGCCGGCACGCGGATAATCATTATGAATACCAACATATGCACTTTAACTTTAGGATATAGAACGATGTATGCGCCCATGACCCCGCCTATAGCACCAGAAGCGCCAACCATAGGTATCATTGAACCAGTGTCTGCAACGATTTGTGCAGCGGCCGCAGCCAAGCCTGAAAGAAGATAAAACAAAACGAATCGAATCGACCCCATTGAGTCTTCAATGTTGTCTCCAAAGATCCACAAAAACCACATATTACCAATTATGTGCATCCAACTTCCGTGCATAAACATTGACGAAATCAACTCACTCCACTGGCCAGTGTAATGCTG
Source organism: Arenicella sp. (assembly GCA_046709645.1). Lineage (GTDB taxonomy): Bacteria > Pseudomonadota > Gammaproteobacteria > Arenicellales > Arenicellaceae > Arenicella. Next base: position 295,176 of record JBKEFT010000001.1, on the reverse strand, counting down.
GTTAGAGAATAATTCACCGGGCTTTAGGCCAAATTGATGCACAGATGATCGCAGCGTTTGTTCATCGCCTAATCCCTGAAGAAAAAGCCAGGCCAGCACATTAAGACCAATTAGCACATAGGTGGCTATCGGTGTGTCGACTTGCGGATTGTCGTCTCGAACTGGAAGCATAATAGATAATAACAAAGGCCAATCTGATGACTGGCCGGAAGATTAAGAAAATTAGTAGAGCGTAATTTTGAAGATTATAGTTTAAACCTAAGATGCCGCTAGCTAGTATTGATATGCCGCTAGCTAGTATTAATATGCGGCTTGCAACTAAATGTTGAACACCTTACGAAAATCAAACTTTCCGTTCTCATCCAACATGGCCGCACGATATCGGCGCATACCCTTGAGCCATCTTGATGGGTCATTTGCTCGATTACGGTAGAAATCGGCGACTTCTGGGTGCGTCAATATCATGAACGTTTCATCTTCGATGCCCTTAACAATGGTTGCCGCGCAATCTTCTGGCGTTATCACTCCTTGCATTGCCTTACCGCGCTCTTCGTCTGGTACTGCAAGAATATTGGTATTAACGTACTGCGGGCAAATCACCGACACTTTGATGCCATCATCGGCATGGCCAATTGCCAAAGATTCAGCAAATGAGACTGCGGCATGCTTCGTTGCACTATAGGCGGCGTCAGCGATTTGCACTAACAAGCCAGCGGCCGAGGCTGTGTTTACCAAATAGCCATCGCCACGCTCAATCATTTTTGGCAACAAAGCGCGCGATGCCCAAACATGTGACATCACATGAAGCTCCCAGTTTTTTTGCCATACATCATTGCTGGCTGAGGCTACATGGTCTGGTTCTCCAACACCGAAACCCGCGTTAGATACGAATAAATCAATGTCGCCTAATTGCGACTCTGTTTCATTTATCAAGCGCTGTATATCAGCTTCACTACTGACATCACAGGCTATCGCTAAACCCGATATTTCTAATGCGACAGGTTCTGCCGCTTGAAGATTTAAATCTGAGACTACAACCTTAGCACCTTTACTTGCCAAAGCTCGGCATAAAGCCGCCCCTATACCACCTGCGCCGCCAGTTACAACGACTACTTTATTATTTAGTTTCATCGTCTGTTTATACCACCAAATACGTGATGTTCACAGCAGAACACATTTCCTCAACAACTCTGCCGCTATCCTCGGGATGTGAAAGATAATGTAAGTGACAATAAAGAAATCAAACACATGATTAAAATAGCCGTGTATGGGGGCAATGGGTTTGTTGGGACTCGTGTCGCGCAGTCACTTTTGGCGCGTAATGTGTGCGCCGTGTGCCTCAGCCGTACTGGGCATAAACCGCTGCACCTAGGCGATCAACGGTGGAGTGAGGCGGTGCGCTGGTGCAAAGGCGACGCGAGCAAACCGGACACTGAATTGTTGCAGCGTTTAGACGGTTTAGTTACCTTAGTTGGCTCGCCGCCATTACCGACTTTTTCAAAAGAAGCTTATGATGAGCAAGTATTTATAAATGGCACAACCAACGCTGAGGCCATCAAAGCAGCTGGCGAAGCAGGCATAAAGCGGGTAGTCCTACTTGGCGCACAACTTCCATTTTTCATGCGCAGAGAGAGCTTTGGTTATGCCCAAGGAAAGAAAATTGCAATGCAAGCGGCACAAGATTTTTCTAAGCTGTCTAGCGAGCACCGAGCAATCGTGATTCAGCCCGGCATAATTTATGGGCGGCGCTACCAAGAAAATGGAAAATCCATCCCACTCGACACGCTTCTCAAACCAATATCTTGGATCATGCCTTGGCAATTCGTTAGCGTGGAAAAAGTGGCTGAACGCGTCGCAACGGAGATGCTTTGTGAAGACCCGGATAGGGGTCAATTTATTGTCATCAAAAACAGCCAAATTTAGACCGCTAATTTTCAAACTCTGCTTAACTTGATAACCGACTCAGGTGTACACTCAGTTGATAGTCATTACTGAAAACAATCATGAGGTCCCTTATGGATACTAAAGCCGCTGTTGCGTTTGCCGCTGGCCAACCATTGAGCATTGAAACCGTACAACTTGACGGCCCACAGGCCGGCGAAGTGCTGATCGAAATTATGGCAACCGGTGTTTGCCACACCGACGCGTTTACTCTATCAGGTGACGACCCTGAAGGTGCCTTTCCAGCTATTTTAGGTCATGAGGGTGCCGGCATTGTTCGCGAAGTAGGGGCGGGTGTTAAATCATTAAAACCCGGCGATCACGTGATCCCGCTCTACACCCCTGAATGCCGCGAATGTGATTATTGCTTGCACCCGAAAACCAATCTATGTCAGGCCATTCGCTCAACTCAAGGGCAAGGGTTAATGCCGGACGGAACCTCTCGCTTCTCCTTCCAAGGCAAACCACTACTGCACTACATGGGCTGCTCTACCTTCGCCAACTTTACCGTGTTGCCCGAAATCGCGTTGGCTAAAGTTCGTAAAGATGCGCCATTTGATAAAATTTGCTACATCGGATGCGGTGTTACTACTGGCGTCGGCGCGGTGGTTTTTGATGCCAAGGTCGAGCCTGGTTCGAACGTTGTTGTCTTCGGCCTAGGCGGCATTGGGCTAAACGTTATTCAAGGCGCACAAATGGTTGGAGCCAATAAGATTATTGGCGTCGATATTAACGAAAGCAAAGTTGAAACCGCCAAAGCGTTCGGTATGACCGACTTTATCAATCCAAAAAAGGTCGAGAATTTAATCGAGGCAATTTCGGACCTAACTAATGGTGGCGCCGATTACTCGTTTGAGTGCATTGGCAATGTAAACACAATGCGTCAAGCACTTGAATGCACGCACAAAGGTTGGGGCGAGAGTATCATTATCGGTGTAGCCGGAGCCGGCCAAGAAATCTCTACCAGACCGTTTCAACTAGTAACTGGACGGGTATGGCGCGGCACCGCATTTGGTGGCGCCAGAGGCCGTACCGACGTACCCAAGATCGTTGATTGGTATATGGACGGCAAGATCAATATTGATGACTTAATCACACATAAAATGCCGCTGGATAAAATCAATGATGCGTTTGACTTAATGCATGCTGGCAAGAGCATACGCAGTGTTATTGAATATTGAACCTTTAATTAAACCTTAAGCAAACTCAAGTAAAAAGGCCGTATCGAGCTTAGTCGATACGGCCTTTTCTAATTCGACTAGTGTCCTCCTAAGCTTCGACTAGTGTCATCCTGAGCGTAGCCGAAGGACCTCATCTTTACTAATCGTCACCAAGTCACTAAAATTCAAACCAAGCGCCTAAGCACCTCGTTTCGCATCCAATGACATCGTATCATCAGATTTAAACGCAATAATAACCAGACTGGCAAATAATAAGGTCCACGATGGGAAAAAAGTGAGCCGTGCTGAGTCTGCAAGATAAAGACCAAACGGATCTACCAAACTAGTAATAATCGCCGCCGCACCAACAAAATAGAAAGCCAGCTGACCTAAGTACGCGACGCTACGAAATAAGCCTAAAACCACCAATAAGCCAATCAACATCTCGATTGCACCTACGCTGTAATTGACAAAATCGCCGCTTAATAGCCCATCGTAATACTTCTCTGATACGCCCACGGCTTTGTCTTTAGCGCCAAGCTTCATAAAGCCCCACAGCATTAAATAGATGCCGGTCGACAGTCTTAGTAACAGTAACGAAATTGCCTTCATATTTTGCCTCTTAATTGATTGAGTCTTATTAGTAAGTTTATAGTTCTTTTTTGCTTTAGGGTCGACTGAACCATTGAAAGACTATTCAGTACAACCCGCTCCCTTCTTCTGACCCGATGAATCGGTAAAATCTTTCCAATGAACCCAGCCTTTTGGACATAAAAAACCCCATTCTCGTTCTTTTGGAAAGGTAAAAAACAAGTCGACTTTAAATTCTTCCGAATATCTGAAATAACACGTTAAACGGAGTAACCCTTGACTAGTAAGTCTTATTTTACCGCTAAGGCTCTAAAACCCCGGTATCAATAAAATGTTCAAACCGTTTATTTACTAATTTTTGATACCTAGGGTAATTAGCAAATTCATCAACAATAAACTGGTCTGAGACAGATGATTTTTGTAATTCGAATTGAACAAATTCAAATATATTAATGAATAAGTGACGCACTGAGGCAGTATCGTAATACTCTGGATCGTATGGAGTTTCCAGTATGTCGATGTATTGTTTGAAATCATCAATCGATATGAAAGAAAGTGTTTGTTGCCCTTTTTTTAAATAACCATTTCTCCACCTATCCAATTTTTTCCTAATTTGTTGGTTTGGTTTTTTTAAATCTAGAGTCTCGTCTTCAATCCTTGTGTTTGATAACCCTTGTTTTGATCTCGCTATTGCAATATCAGAGTGGAATTTAACCCATGATATTTTGGTTTCATACTCCGAAGTAGCCCAATTGGTTTTCTTAAGATCTAATAGCATTGAATTGCTTCTCTTTAATTTTCCATTACTGTCAATTTCAGGCAAGCAATTAAGAAACAATGAATAACAATCACAATTGTCTGACGCTAGCGCCCTCAGTTGAACAAACAAAAAAGTTTCGTATAACGCGGCCCAGTGCAGAACTAATGCAATCAAATACTTTGCTTTAGCTTCTTCTGTCGGGTTTGTGATGTCTATATCACCAGTCTCTAACCATAAGTTGATAGCTTGATTGCTCGTATCGAAAGGGGTACTAGTAGACGTATCTTGCTGCTGAACAATATATTTTCTATCAACTAAACAGAACTCTTCCAAAAAGCATAAATATTTACGAATATCCTTGTGTTTAACAGTCCTTTTAAACCCCGTAATTATACTTGCTAATACATGCCACCCTCCAATATTTTCAGGGCATTCATTTAACAATGCGTTATTCAACATCTCATTCTTCAACGTTTCATTATCACAAAGAAGGCCGTCCGCAAATTCTTCCGGAGTCAGTTTATTTGCCCGGACGTCACGATGAAATTGCTCATCAGAGGTAATGCTTGGATCGTCTTTAGCTAAGCGCCTAATTTGCAAAAAAATATGTGAGTCTGAGTCGCAAAAACCAGTCGAGAAAAACATAAGTTTTGGAAAGTGATTGAAAATCAACCCTCTTTGAAATCCTTTGAGTTTCATATTTCAGTCAAGTGTCCCTTTTTTTGAAAAACAATAATGAGATTCTCCTCCCCGTAGCATAAACCAATCCTTTAGGAGATTTGAATGAGTAAAATTAACACACAAAGTAATCAGGCAAACATGAACAATAGCAATAAAGGTACAGCGGGTACAAATAAGCAAAACAGCCAAGTTCATGGTAATCGAAGTAAACAAATCCAGCAGTCAACAAACAAAAAAACAGGAAAATAATGATGGCCGATCCAAGTAATGATGACCGTAGTGACAGCATGAACCCAAACAATGATGATTATTGGGACAGTTTAGACAACCATGCAGATCAACTTAACCCCAACAATGACGAATACCGCGGTGACGATGATTAGCTAAACTTCAGGAACACGTCAATGCCCACTTCAAACTGGGTATTGACTTACCTTATTACGACTAATATCGCTCGCAAGATCAATAAACATAATAATATTTGTAATGGTGACAATATGGTGAATATTCGGGTCAATGAAGGTTTAAATTTCCGGTTAACAATACAGTCTGTGTACCATAAGTCGTTGATATTTTGCTTTAGACAGGTTTTAAATTTGAAGTCTTACACTTCACTCCGACAAGCCCACAGAGGGCAACCAAATGGCGAGTTTGAGAGCGAGTTGTGTAAAAACTAAAATGTGACCGCTTAGACTGCGCTGTAAGCCTCGAAAAAATAGAGCAACCCAAACGACTGTCCATCACTAACTTAATACATTTTAAAGCCACGAGCGCTCTCTACTGACGAAATTACCTACATACTCCTTAGTGAAATTAGAAGTTAAGCCTCAATACAATCTAAGCCTTGTGCTTACGAGCGTTTAAATTAGACCTTCTTGCCGCCTCCAAACGGAATAACCTCACATCAGAACTTATCCCTTTACTCTAGTTACTTTCCTTTCGGCCACGATGCTTTGGCGAATTTCCCATCACCTTTTTTGAGATCCTTTCGGTCCACCATGTGAGCCTTGAATTTAAACTCATCGCTAATTTTTACAATTAATAGTTTGTTAAAATTGCCGGCTCTTTTCACTTGAACGACGTCGTTTGATTTATGGGGGCTAATTGTTTTGATCTCTACCCAGTCATCATCTAAACGGCCGTCTGAGCCTGGTGTATTTTCTTTGTGGCGGTTAATGCCGTATTTGATCTCACCATAGAGCTCGCCCATTTCTCCGTATATTGGTAAGTGTCGACCAGTAGAGGCTAAATACGCACGTGCTACCTCTACCAGTTTTCCGAGCATTTCCGATAGACGTAAGGTCTCATGCCCTGACGATGAATTTTCAACCGGATGTATTTCATAGTAATCATCCCAGCTTTTATTAATGTTGTCTGTGTAAAGCTTGGAGTCTATGTAGTCCCAGCTGACCCATTCTCCATCATCCCAGTAAGCATCGCCGTTTCCTGTGATCGGGGCCCCTGTTTTGGCACATATAAGTTCAGTCATAATGTTTTTTGTGTCTCACTCAATCGATACTCCAAGCTTCTTTTAATCTTTCAACCGTATGTGGCCAAACTGCGGCTCTAGGTTTACATACAATGTGTTGATTACCGAACAGACCTATCTCATTAAAAGCTGCAGAGTCGTCTACCGACACAATCCACTCAACTGGAACGAAGTATTCAGCATTATCCTCACCAACATCTTCAGTTCTCAAATAATTAGCGTTTAACGTCATATTGGCTGTTAGAAATTCACTACCAGACTTTACCCTTTCAATCACTTTCGCAACGCCTATAAATCCGGTGCCTGGATTCTTTACCCAAACTCGATCACCAGGTTCCAAGTTGCTCAGCCCTTGTGTATACCAACGCCCACCTCCTGCCGAGATAAACCCGTATTTTCGAGCATCATCCCATGATCGATGACCGTCAATTCCAAATGAAACATAGAACTCTCCGTTCCATGGTTCCTTTTCTCCAACGTTAATCGCACGTTCTTCGGTTTCGTTAGGATCAATCATCCATGCCCTACTTAAATACTGATTACCCTTATCTTCAAATACAGAAAAGAAAACAACATTTACCAATATATTTTTATCATTAAGGTAATTAACAATCCTCTCTGTACTTTCATCTAGCTCGGCAGCAACGACCACCATTTGATGGGCGCTCTTTTTCTCTAACTCGACTGGCGCTATGCCAAATTTGGCTCGATACACTTGATCAAAATTAGTATTAACGATCCCATATTTTTCCGCAAACCTACGGTAAATTTGAACTAAGTCATCAGCCGTTAGCTCCTCAACCCAAGAGGCATATTCTATCGTCTGAGCAACGACATCCCGCGGTGTTTTGTGTTTCTTCAATTCAATGACAACCAAAGAACCCGAAGCATCGATCGCCAATAGGTCAAGTGGCTTGCCAAAATCGGTATAGACCTGGCGGCCGATTAAAAGCCAGTTGGCATTGAGAATCGAAATATCTTTGAATATCTGTTCTTCCAGCAACTCTTCTGAATCCATTTGAATTGTCTTCAGCGCTTGTGGTTTATCGCCTATTTTCCATATTCCGTGTTGTATTGGCATATTTTTTCTCTAGCTATTCAATCTCGGGCGCTGTTACGAGAAAGCATTCTCCCTCACCAACTTTAAGGTCATAAAAGGCCGTAAATGACAACTTACCAATATTTACCTTAGCCTCGACATCATCCTCGTAATCTACTTTTACATAATAGTCAGAATCATCTACCTTCGACAATTTCAGACTCCCAAATAAAGTTCGGTGCATCAATATATTTGGGCAACCTCGCCAGTATGCCCAATATACAGCCACACCTTCAAAATGGCATAGGTAAGATGCCGGCATACCGTCTTGCTTTGTGATAGAGAAATTATTGAACCACGCATCTTCGTCATAGCCGCCTATCATTCTGTCAAGAGATAACTTGAGATCGATTTGGTTTACAATAAAAACATATTCATCCTTGGGATGCTCACTTTCTCTAATTCTATTTTTTACAAATTCGAAAATTTCTTTGTCATCATTTTTTGTATAAATGCACCTTTCTTTCAGGGTAGCCCATAGATCCTTTACTAAGTCATTTACCAAGAACCGTCCCATTTGCGAGCGAGTAAATTCATCCTCATTGATTGATGTATTGACGCCAGCCAATTCGACTACATTTGAACGCGGGTACCCACTCAAATCAAACTTATGTTCTGTTAAGTCATGCTGACCCAATAAATCAAAGGGAAGATATTGATTCAGAGGGAATGGAACAGTGCCTTCATCTACGATTGCATTATTAGCGTATGAGCTGAGTAAATCTAGCCTAGCACTATCTAAATTTGCTCTACTAACTAAGTCTTGGTCCATAGAGATAACTTCCATTGAGAAATTTCTCAAATTCTCATGGAACAACGTTTCTGCTTTCGCATAATCATCATGGGAATCAAAAATATGAGCGTCTGACGACTCGGCATCCAATAACCTTGCGATTTTTTGAGGCAGTAACTCTCTATGACTTTGGTCTGTAAACTCTAGAAAACCTATTAGGTCTTTGCTTATTATTTCGCTAGTATTATTTTTATAAAGCATCAAAGCTTTGAACCCAACATTCAAACTGCTGATGTCCACCATGCCCCCACTAGTGTAAATTCGCCCCATAATAAGCTGATCTTGATTAAGATCATTAAACCGACCCAAAAGCCGATCAAGTCTCCGTCCGTGATGAGATTTCGGGTAGTTCGATAAGCATTGTTGCCTGAGAAAGGAATCGCCAAGTCCGTTTCGCCCTAAATCTAAATAGTTCTGCCGATGTCGTTCTTTGCCGAAGTAATCTTTTTCATCAACTAATCGCAATGCAATTGAATCAGTTAATTCACTCAGACCATCCCGTGGACGCTGCAAAATATAAGCACTAGTACTCAAAATCACATCGGTCCAATAATTTAGCAATACTTGCTCTAAGAACTCCCCAGCCCACTTTGGATCCTTGTTTGCATCTTGCCGAAAGTATCGTCCAAACTTAAATTTCAACTTGTCGCTATCGAAATCAGCATTGAGATCGTCTAGTTCAAGCAACCTACCGTGTCGTCCAAAATTATAAGGGCGAGACTTACCCAAAAACATCTTACTAGCCCAATTTATGAGTAGATCCGCCGCGCATTTAGATGCGTTATGATCACCCACCCTAACCGAGTGAATCAGCATGCATGCTGTATTGTCTAGATGTCGAAGATAGGGTTTCAGCCTTTCATGTGCGTCAACTGTATTAATGCTATCCAAACTAGTGAAATGATGGCACCAACTTTCCCAACAACCCATGAATTCGAGGAGGCTACTTGAATTTGGATCATCATTTTTTTTCTGTCCATTTAGACCTCTTCGCGTGGCTCGCCAGTTCAGCAATTGTTGCCACTGCCAATAATTTGTATCAATTAATGACTTGGTAATGGTCGGTGCAATCCGACTTTCGTTATAACCGCACATCCGAGGCTGCATGTACATAAGCTTACGAAAATACTCGGGGGATTTATCGTTAAGGCTGAGCGACTCCTTGGTCAGCTCCGCTACATTTCTCTCAATACCATTGAAGATACTGAAACCAGCGAAACTATCGCGACCAATGTCTAACCAACTCTGCTGGTTTCCCTGCTCATCGACAATATTGCAAGCGTCAATCATGCTAACCACCAACTCTTCTAAATTACCAATAGCAATTTCATAATGATGAAAATTATCGATGCGTATCGCGTCTTTTACATAACCGGTTGATAACGACAACAAGTCGGCAAAATTGGATTCCTTTGGGCCTCCATCAACTTTAAATAAATAAGCTGAACGTGCCAATAATTTATGATGAAGACGCAACTTAAATCCCGAAGACTTTAATAACGTGAAACTCTTGCTTTGACCATAGCCCGGGTGGTGAGGATAAGTGATCTTGTATTCCTTATTCAATTTGCCGCGGAGTTTTCGGTACTTACTGACTAAAAACCTTTCACAAAAAACAATCCATGACAGCAAGGAAATCAGTCTAAATGATACAAAATGGGCTGCTCGCGCGGTATCGAAATGAATAGTATAATTATCGCCACCATCAGATAAGAAATCGTTGGTTGAGACCATCAAAATCAGTTTGGCCTTAGATTTTGATCTCTCTTTTCGACGATAACCGAATTGCAGTAAATTCATCTCTCTGGCTTGGGTTGGAATTAATCGAAACAACCGAAGTCTAAGTTCATCAGTGAGAGCATCATTTAAACAAAATCGACTGCCGAGAATATTTCGTTGAACAGGATCTGTCATTAAAAACGTAGCTCGAAAGAACCAACACAAAAACATGACGTTACATAGTAGCCAAAGAATTAATAAAGCACTTACCCTAATATTTAGATTAAGAGCAACGAATGGCTCGAAATATTGGCTGACCAACGCGCAAAACGTTAAAGCAAAAGAAGATGTTACTAACGGCCACACACCAGCGTAATCAAAATAGACTTTCCAGAGAACATCATAAGAAGATGCTTTGGCGACACTATTTCCAACAAACGTTAGCACTAGTGGAACTATCAATGTCACCAAGCTTAATGACAAACTTACGATAATAAAGTCCCACTCAACGATTTCATTCAATTTTTCCGAGTTAAAGTTCGGGGTTAACTGGATGAATTTCGACATTATAGAGGGAGTTAAGAAAACGACTCCAAAGAAGGCAATCAGCATCGAGAAAAACAGTATGGGCTGTCTAATTTTCGAAAGTCTAAACACGAATCTCTCGATCAGCGACCATCTAGTTGACGATAGAACTTCGCTTCCATCTTTCCAATCATATAGCTGCTTTTCAATCTGAAAATTGAGCGTATTTAAAAACCATCCTAGTCTCCACATGGTTCCGTTACCTGTATTTTTCTACAATTGAGTTAGCGAGCAAAAGTTTAGTGTTTAGAAATTCTTTGTTGCTGTTCTTGAGTTCGTCACAGACCGATGAGAGCTTGTCAACTTTAGCAACAATACGATATTGCTCACTTAACGGTGGAACACCGATTATTAAACTGCGAATTTGTTTACGTGATACATTTTTCATCGAACTACTTGTGCCACCTGCCACTTTTAAGTAGTAAGAACGTGAAAGAATAGAATTATTGACAAGACTGACATAGTGAGCGTTCACCTCATCTGGAAAAACAAATCGAATGATTTTATCACTCATGATCAGCTTACGAGGTACACTTTGAGGCACTATTACAGCCCGCGCAACAAGTTCAGCGGTGTTTGCTCGTGAGATCAAAAAATCACCCGGACGAACTTCAAGCCTCGGTCGTGATTGCAAACCCTCAGGAAGCGCTTTGTTTTCGCCTGGGTTAAACTTACCCCACGTGACAGCACTGACTTTCAGGACACCCCAGTTACTACCTTCTCTTGGAACGCTCTCACACCTTGGACTCCAGCCAGCTTCCGAGTTTAAAGAAACTTCATCTAGTCTAGAAAAGCTCCATCCACTTGGTAAAAGAAAAGGTTTCTCACCCTCTTCGATTTTAGGTAGCTCACTTTGCCTTCTAATTGCCCCTTGATCAATCAAGCGAGCTTTTTTATCTGAAATTCGACTCAAGGTCACTGCGGCAGGTTCGTCATTTGCGTCCTGTGGGACTAGCTTGCCCATCACAGCGAGCTGAAGGATGGTTTGTTTTAGTTGGTCGATGCTTTGTTCGGTGGTGAATAGGGTATCGAAGTGTTGGGCGATGCGTTGCCATGCGTCGTTGAAGGCGTTGCTGTCGGCGGCGTTGGTGAGTGCGCTTAACAGGGTTTCGACTAGGGTTTGATGTGCGGTGAGGCTGGCTTCGGTTTGTTGTTCCAGTTGGTCGCAGAGTGCCATTAGTTCGTCGACTTTTGCGACTATGCGGCGTTGCTCAGGTATAGGGGATACTGGAATCAATAATTCTTCCCATTTAGACCGATTGATAATAGGGGTTGCGGTGCCAGAAGATTTGTCCAAAACACACTGGAAGAAATGCTCGGTTGACATAGCACTATTTAGATATACAGGATTAATTAACAAAGGTCTGATTGCGTTTATTTGTTGGTTAAATGCTATACGTCGTCCACAAATCACGTTTTTACCAATAGAACCACCAATGCACACCATCAAAATATCGCCTGCCAGAGCCTCCGTGCTGTGCTCAAGGCCTTCCTCTGATAAATATTTGTCAGGCTCGAGAAGTTCGCCTGAAGGTGTAATTTGACCTGGCCCGACGAAGGGGATTTTCCCGTTAAAATACTTTACTTCTTTTGTGCTAGGAGTTTTCCCTGTCGACCCGATTCCGATGTCTCCTAGTCTTACCCATTCCCAACCCGTAGGTAGAGCAAACGGCGTTTCGCTATCGTCGATTTGCGGCAGAGGCTTTTGCTGTTTGATCTTCTGGTCTGTTACAAGTTTCGCTTTCTCAATCGCTATCTGCTTAAGAAGTTCGCTGACAGGTTCATCATGACGGTCTTGAGGCACTAACAACCCACGAACAGCCAAATCCAAAATAAGTTTACGAAGCTTACTAATGCCATAAAGCTCAAACTTTCCGCTATTCCCTTTTCCCCGTCCACGACCCACACTAGATTTCGGCTTAACAGCCCCAGTCCAGATATCCAATTTCTCGGTAATTAGGTTCTCAATCTCTGACATTACTTACTACCGGTCAGCGCATCAGCCAAGATAGTCTTCAACTGATCTCGCAGGTCTTTGATATCAGCTTGCTGCGCTGCATATTCCGCTAGGAGTTCCGCAGGGTCATGATTAACCAGCTCGCCAACATGAGGATTCTTAATATCAAGGTTATAGTTGCGAGCCACAATATCTTCGATTGATACTTTCCACGCTTGCTCAGATTCAACTCGGCTTGCGAAGCCATCACTCTCATCGCCCCACCAGTCACTCTCGGTTTGAAACTCTTCAAAGGTCATTGGTTTTGTTTTGTTGTAGCTGGTGATTCCTTTTGGGTAGGGATGCTCGTAAAACCAGATTTGCTTCGTCGCCGGCTGGTCGTGCTTTGCCTTCTTGGTGAAAAATAAAATATTAGTTTTGATGCTCGTATATGGGTTAAACACGCCGTTGGGTAAGCGAACAATAGTGTGTAGGTTACATTGCTCTAACAAGTCCTGCTTAAGGCGAGTTTTCATGCCTTCACCGAATAGAAAGCCATCTGGCAATACTACGGCTGCGCGGCCTTCGTTTTTAAGTAGCTTGACTATCAACGCCATAAATAAGTCGGCGGTCTCACGGGTTCGATAGGTCGCGGGAAAGTTGTTCTCGATGCCATCTTCTTCGGTACCGCCAAATGGCGGATTGGTAACAATGACCTCTACTCGATCTTTGTTGGTGTAGTCTTTGTAAGGTCGGCTTAACGTGTTGTCGTGTCTGATATTAGTTGGAGTGTCGATGCCATGTAAAATCATATTGGTGACGGCCAGCATATGCGGCAGTGATTTTTTCTCTACGCCTCTAATTGATTGCGTGAGCACTTCTTCATCGTCACTTGAACTAACATAGCGCTCGCGTTTGTGATCAATACTGCAGGCTAGAAAGCCGCCCGTGCCGCAAGCTGGGTCGAACACAATTTCGTTTAGCTTAGGGTCTACGCGGTCAACAATAAACCGGGTAACGGCGCGGGGTGTGTAAAATTCGCCAGCGTTGCCTGCGCTCTGGAGGTCTTTAAGAATTTGTTCATAGATGCCGCCAAAAGTGTGGCGGTCTTTGGTGTTGTTGAAGTTGATCTCACAAATCTTGTTGATGACTTGGCGTAATAGTGTGCCCGACTTCATGTAGTTATATGTGTCTTCAAACATATCGCGCACTACTTGCGCTCGTTTGCCCGTTTCGCCTTGTCCAGCAAGCTTGGTTTTTAAGGTTGGAAACAATTGATCGTTAATAAAGTCGGCAAGTGCCTCACCCGTTATACCTTCTGAGTCAGTGGCCCAGTTACGCCAGCGCAGATGTTCAGGGATTGGCGACTTATACTCGTCATCAAAGGTTTCGATTTCTTTTTCGCGATCATCAAATATCTTGAGAAAGAACAGCCAAACAAGTTGGCTGATGCGCTGCGCATCACCGTCGACACCCACGTCTTTGCGCATGATGTCTTGTATGGATTTTATAGCACCTGAAACGTTACTCATGTTTTAAAGCTCATGCAGATTGGTCCTGCGTAAATAGTTGTTGTTCTAATTCTTGGATAGCGTTTTCATAGCTGGCTTTACCACCAAAAATCTCATCAACGATTTCAAGCGGCGTGCCCATGTCAGTAAACGGCTTTAGACGCAATACCTTGGCGCTCTCGATCGTGCCGATGCCTTCGTCGGCGTACTTGCTGAGCAATCCTTCTAGCACGGCTCTGGCTTGATCGCCGTATTTGGTAAAGTAGTTACGTTTGCGCACATTGTTGGCACGTTCGCTCCGCGTTAGCGGTGGCTGATCGTAGGCTATATGACATATGAGATCAAACAGACCGTAACCCTCGCCCACCTCGGCGGCAAGATTGGTAAAACTAACGCCTCGTTCTGCGAGCTCATCGGCAATAGCCTGCTTCTTTTTGGCTGAATTCCATTTGCTGATAAATTCATCAAGTGACTCAAACTCTTCTCTAATTTGTTTGCGACTGTAGTCCTTGTAAGACTCGGTCACCAGTTCGCCATCTTCACCCATGTATTCAACACGCTCAGCGATGATTCTGACATCAACACCACTGACTCTTACTTTGTAAGTGCCTGGTTCTTCTTCTGTTCCGCCATCATCAGGGTCGCCTTCAGGGTATTCAGGATCCGGTGGCTCGGGGTCGTCATTAGGGCCCGGCTCATAAATCACTACTGGGTCTCCATCGAACTCGGGATCTCTAAAAAGCTCGGTGGCTTTTTTGAAGTCCATGATGGTGAAGTAGAACTTACCGTATTCTTCATCAATTCGAGTCCCACGACCGATGATTTGTTTAAATGTGGTCATCGACTTAATTGATTTA
Source organism: Arenicella sp. (assembly GCA_046709645.1). Lineage (GTDB taxonomy): Bacteria > Pseudomonadota > Gammaproteobacteria > Arenicellales > Arenicellaceae > Arenicella. The sequence continues at coordinate 280,054 of JBKEFT010000001.1, read as the reverse complement.
TCTAGCACAATTAATTTACACGTCTTGGCATCCACCCCGGTACTCATTAACTCTGATGTTGTTGCAATTACTGGGAAGGGTTGCTCAGAGTCAATGAAGTTATCGAGCTCTGCTTTACCTTCTGCATTGTCTCCGGTTATTCGCATTACGTATTTAGGGTTATCGGTTGCTAACGTTCCAGCGGCATTAACAATTGCTTTACGCATTCGTTCTGCATGGTCGATGTCTTCACAAAAGATGATCGTTTTTGACATTACATCGGTTGCCCTGAGCAACTGCATAACGCGCTCAGCCACTAACTTGGTTCGTTGATTAAGAACGAGAATGCGGTCCATGTCTTGTTGGTTATAGACGCGGCTTTCTATCTGTCGCCCTAAGTCATCTGTCATACCCCTAGGTGGGGTCCAGCCCAACACATCTTTATCGATGTCGATACGCACAACTTTATAAGGTGCTAAAAAACCATCATCAATACCTTGCTTAAGGCTATAGGTGTATATGGGTTGGTTAAAGTAAGTGATGTTAGAAACGTACTCGGTTTCCTTTGGTGTAGCGGTTAAGCCGATTTGCACTGCATTATCGAAATACGAGAGAATTTCTCGCCATGCCGAATCTTCAGCGGCACTGCCACGATGACACTCGTCAATAACAATAAGATCGAAGAAATCGGGAGAGACATTCTTATAGATTTTATCCTCTTCATTTGGCCCCGTCATAGCTTGGTACAAACCAAGGTGGATTTCATATGATGGGTCAATCTTACGGTTCTTGATTTTGGTCATCACCGAACCGAACGGCTTAAAGTCATTGGTAAGTGTTTGGTCCGCTAATATATTGCGGTCAACTAGGAACAAAATACGTTTGGCTACGCCAGCTTTCCACAATCGCCATATTATTTGAAACGTTGTATAGGTTTTACCCGTGCCGGTGGCCATAACGAGCAGCACGCGTTTCTGCCCCTTTGCGACGGCTTCTACGGTGCGATTAATGGCCTCTAACTGGTAATACCTCGGCTCCTTACCTGAGTTATCTTTGTAGTATGGTTGGAGTACCAACGATTCTTCGTCATCTTCAATGTTGTGAAACGTTTTGTAACGCTCCCAGAGCTCATTTGGTGAGGGAAATGCGTTAAGGGGTATCTCCGTCTCAATGTCTTCGTCATCCTCGGGGACTTTATTATGAGACGCAAACGCATCGCCATTGGAGCTAAAGGCGCTGGGCACTTCTAAGAGTTCTGCATAACCTAGGGCTTGCTGCATACCATCGCTCACAGACTTGTTGTTTTCCTTAGCCTCGACAACCGCAACTTGAACTCCATACTCCTTGTACAGAACATAGTCAGCGAATTTCTTACGCTTGCTGTTACGGGATGACAAATTGCCGCGGACAATAACCGGTCCTGGTGTAAGCGTAACTTCGCGTCTTAGCTGCGTCATTTCATCCCAACCAGCATCAAGAATTGCCGGAGTGATGAATTTTGCCCTGATATCCGATTCGCTGAGTTCTTTCTTTTCTTTTTTATCCATGTGAAAACTGCATATCCGCCCCAGTACGTCAGTTTTTAATATACCCCAACCAAAATGTAGGATGGGACTTTACTTGAGATTATTCGATTTCATTTAGACTCAAGACGACGTGATACACCCTTAGCTAGACTGTGTGCGAGTAAATAATTAAAGGCAAGCATATCAAACAGATATTTAAAGACTTTAAACAGCTACACTCACTTTGCTGACACGCAAACTAATCTTCCCCACAGCCAGCCCCAGTTTGATTCCCTTCAGTATCTGAAAAATCGGTCCAATGAACCCATCCGTTTGGGCAATGGAAACCCCACTCTCGGGTTTTCTTGCCGGTATAAAAAAGCGTAAGAGCACGGCTGCTTTTAAGCTTTAGTCTATGACTATACTCGGCTGATCTGAACTTGGGAATAAATGGCCAGATTCGCTTTTCTCCGGCCTCAGTTACTTCGAGCAAATGCCCCCATAGCAAAATACTCCACGATGACCATGGGTGATCATGCAATGCTCGGTCATCGTCGCTACCGAGATAAAGGTGCAAATATACGTTTCGAACACCCGGCTTGCGAACTAGGTGCCATCGTTTCATGTAGTTTTGGCCGATCGTTTGATCGGCAGCACGCCACCTTAAGTTAATCATACAATGCTACTTCTGCGATTCAATCCAATCAATGACCTTGCGATCGAGCATGCTCAGTGGTAACGCACCACCGCCCAAAATACAGTCATGAAATGCTTTAATATTAAACTTGTCGCCTAACTCAGTTTCAGCTTTTTTACGTAAACGCTGAATATCAATCATACCGACTTTGTACGATGTCGCCTGGCCCGGCCAAACCATGTAGCGACGGATTTCAGTTCTGATTGTCCCTATCGGTGCTGGAGAGTTTTCAGAGAAGTATTCAACGGCTTGTTGCTCAGTCCATTTCTTGCTGTGCATTCCGCTGTCAACAACCAATCGAATCGCTCGCCATATTTCACTGCCTAAACGCCCAAAATCAGAATGTAAATCAGTAAACGTATTGGGCATTTCTTTAGCCAGCTTCTCCGAATATAAAGCCCAGCCCTCTGTGTAAGCGGAAAAACGAGCTTGTGTTCGGAATTTAGGAATGCCGGTTAATTCTTGCGCAATAGCAATCTGCATATGATGCCCAGGCAAGCCTTCGTGATAGGCAATTACCTCTAGCTCATTCTTAGGCATGGTACTCATGTCTGAAAGATGAGCGTAATAAACCCCTGGCCGCGAACCGTCAGGAGTACCTGGATAATAATGCTGCGGTGCGCCGTCTTGCTCGCGGAACGATTCAACTCGCTTCACCACTAAATCACCTTTGGGTAAAATACCGAAATAGTTTGGCAACTCTTTTTTGATATTATCAATCGCTGCGGTCGCCTGATCTATGTAGCCTTGGCGGCCTTCGTCGGTATTTGCAAAGTAAAATTTCTCGTCGTCTTGGCTATCTCGAATGTAGACGAAGAATTCTTGCAATGTTCCCTCAAAACCAGATTTGTCCTTTAACGCTTTCATTTCTGCGCGTAGACGCTTTACCTCATCTAAGCCAAGCTGATGAATCTGCTCGGCTGTCATATCAGTCGTGGTCATGGCATTTAAACGATAGGCGTAATAGGCATCGCCGTTGGGATTTGCATGCACACCTTGCGATTGTTTAGAGGTATTTTCGATGTCGGCATCAACAAAACTAATTAAATTTTCATACGATGGCGCTAACTTCTCAACCAATGCGGTTCTTACCGATGCCAGCAATTGTTCTGCCTGCGCTTGAGTAATACTTGCCGACTCAGTTAGAGCCTCTATCTTTGCACGGGCGTCGGCCCATAGCGATGACTCTGATTCCGACTCTGATTCCGACTCTGATTCCGACTCTGATTCCGACTCTGTAAAAGGAGTGCCCGAAATAATTGCGCGAGCTTCATCTCCAACAATCTCATACGCGAAGCGTGGCGGTCGAACACCTTCTGATGCATTTAACTTAGCGCGATCAACCAGCTGGTTCATGGCTCGGCCAAGTTCACTAATACGTGCAATATACGCTTGCATATCTTCTAAGGAGTCCACTTTGTGAAAACTCATTAAGAAGGTTGGTAAATAAGCATGTACGCCACTCATTTGGGTAAACACGTAGCTACTACGTCGAAATTCCGCGCCTTTTGCTGATTGTTTGTACTGATACTCCCAAAGGTCATACGAAAGTTTGGCATCATCAGACAATTGCTCATAGTCGAAACTATCTTTCATTTCGAGCACTGAGTTTCGCTTCCATTCGAGCTGCTCAATCTCAGCCGCTTCGCTCATGTCGTCTATCTCTTGGTAACGATCTTTGCGGCCCAATACGGTAAGCGACATGGGGCTCATCATCAGCTCTGTTTCGAATTGTTGCTCAAACCATTGATTCAGTTTTTCCGTTTGAGATTCTGCGTCTACTGTTGGCAGCGACGATTCAACAATTTTCTCTGATTTAGTTTGGTCAGCTGGTTTTTCAGCAGACTCTTGATTGCCGCAGGCAGCGAGAGCTAGGCCAATGACAATAGTTAGTAAGGTATTACGCATGATTGATCGTCCTCTTATTTTACTCTGATTAATTTTTTCCAGGCCTGAGCATAACCTCAGTGCTAGACGAAAATGTACCCTATTTTCAAGATTATCGCAGAATCATCGAAGTCTGTTTTCGAAAGCTGCTTTTTTGTGCCGTACTGCGCTCTTGCCAGGGTCTCACTTGGCGCGTCACAACGGCATCTTTTTAAGCGCCTTTCTTGAATTGCTTTTCTTTAACTGCTTTTCTTTAACTGCAACTGATAAAGTGTGCCATATTGCTTAGCCAATTTTTCTCTATTAGGAATTAATAATAGGCTCTCACTCAACAATTTGAGTGCACGTTCTACATGTTTATGGTCGCTGCTTTGCTGATGAAACATGTGAAGCATATTCACCACCTGCGAGTACTGCCCCGTTTCAAACAGGCTGTTGGCAATGGAGAGCCGTTGCTGATGATCTTTAATCACAAATTTCGGTTGATATTTTTTCAGCTGGAGATAAGCATCAGCCAATTTATCTGCCTCGCCGGCCTCTTCTAATTTACTCGCATAGTCAATAAAAACCTGCTCCGCTTTGTGACTTGGTGTCGCCACACAGCATAAAGTAAAGGCACGCGACCAATCCCATAGCGTCGAATCGTGATCGAGCAGTTGTTTGCCAGCAACTTCTTGTGCCTTGTCGTAATCTCCAGCTTTAATTAGCGCCTCTACGTGGGCCTTGCGGCGATCTGCATCCGAGCGGGCACTAACCTCAACGCCACTAGCGGTGTTTTTGAAACCAAGAGCTTCTTGGTTTTGGTAAACCAAATAACCCATAATATGGTACACCACCACACTGTAGTAATTGCTGATCAGAGACTCGAAAAGGTTACCGAGAAAGGAGTTTGCTTGACCACCAAAAAGAGACATCAAGGCAAATACCGATGAGATCATAATAATGATGAACAACAGCATCACAAAGTAAGAGATACCGGCCGCTTTCATCACCGAGGCTAAAGCGAATATGCTCAAAGCGGGAAGCAGCTTTTCGTCAATCGCGATGAGAATAATCGCCGCCGGTAATGCCAAAATATAAAACGTCAGTGCCAAAATCCCGAAACCAAGGCCTAGGCCGAATGCCAAATAAGCGACAAAGCCGAGTAGCAAAATAACTATTAGCGAATAAAAAACCGGTGCAATCGAGCCCTCGAAGCAGGCCTCGAACCCTGGCGCCTTAAGGTTACCCTTTGCCGTCTCGCGTAAACAGGCAAACGAATAAAGCATCATTGCAACCGACGGAATAATCTGTAACAGACCACTATTTCCTATGAATGCGGTAACAAGGGACACGATTAGTAGCGCCGACACGGCATCTAGATTGAAGGGGTAGCGATATAGTTCTGGCAGACGACTCCAAAACGGCGCAACGCGCTGCAAGCCCTGCAGTGGCGTCATTGGCCCGGCACAGACAAAACACCTATGGTCGACTTTATCGGCACGAGTGCGAGTCACAGCGAGTGCGGCCGATTCATCAGAGCACGATTCACAATAGTCGGCATCACAGAGCTCGCAATGATTCATAGCCGAGTCTAATGGATGAAACTTACACTTGCTTAATTGCACGCTATTCATAGTCCTAAACCCTCAATAGTCCTAAACCCACCATAGTCCTAAACCCACCATAGTCCTAAACCCACCAAATTGCTGTTCCCAACATAAGCATGGCCTATCATAGCTCTGAGCCCAAAAGTTTGGCATTCGTATTTGCAAACTGACCAGCCAATGTACGGTATAACAACATTTTTTCAGTGTTATGAATGGTCTGGCAATAGGTCGCCAAACGCTGAGCCAGCATAGCTATCTCTAAATCATGATCGCTTTCGAGCTTGAGCTCATTGAACAATGCTTCAGCGCCTTGTAACACATCGTAGTCGAGTAAATTTTGCAGTAGCGTGCTCTTTTTAACAAAGCTGATTTTCTGTCGCTGTTCGGAACCAAGGTTTTTCCAGGCGTCTAACTGGGCAAAGATTAATGCCTTGTTATTCCCGGCTTTGTCCATTCGGTGCAGCAAGTACTCTTGAAGTTTTCTAGGGTGCAGAGCTCGCACTAAATTAAACTCTATTTCGATCAGTATTTGGCGATTTGGATACTGAGATTTAAGCGGCTTTAAGATTCCCCAAGCGCGCTTAAAATCACATTGGGCAATTAAGCTATACAATTTGGTTATTGATTCAGCAAACGGATCGGGCGTTCCTTCTGGCCCTCCGATATAACTTTCATCTATGCCCCTCTTGTTCAAACTCTGAGTTAAAAACACTAATGCAGCGCCGACTAAAAAGCCTCCAATATGCGCGGTGTAAGCAACATTTGAACCATCATTGCTATAATACTGAACTATCTCAAAGCCGATATAAAACGGCAGCATAATTATTGCCGCTGCCCGCACATATCCAGTAAAAATAAAGAACCAGTAGAAGAACTGAATTTTTCGCATGCCAAATAGCACCACATACATTGCCATAACGCCCGATATTGAACCAGATGCACCGACCAGCAAACCACCAGAAGACTCAAATAAAGCGTATAGTAAGCCGCTGCCGATCCCGGATAATAAGTAGAAACCCAAGAAACGGAAACTTCCTAGCGCCGCCTCAACAGCAAAGCCAGTTAGAACCAGAAACACCATATTGCCGAGTATGTGCATGAACCCACCATGTAAAAATTGGTAGGTGAGCAACTGCAGGGGCTTAATCTCGGCGGCGTTTAATCCGTAGGCGGCGGCACTCATTTTTGACGAGGACTGCTCTACACGATCGCGCGCTCTTCGCCACCTGGGGTAATTTTTTTCGCTAATATAGTGTCGATGATTCTTTTCGATAAACCGATCGAAACCTGGATCTGAGACAATTACCCAAGGCGTTGTTGGGTCAGACTTATCCAACTTGCGTTTTGGGTCTGTTCGCCGTGCGTAAGCTTTATAAGCCGCCCATTCTTGGTCAAGAAGATCGCGACTCTGGTAACTTTGAACCGCACTGCTTAGGTGAGATGAGTCACCGCTTTGATAAAACGCGAATACTAATACGTTTACCAACACCAACAATATCAGCACAACTGGAGGCCGCTTCCAATCGACCCTTTTTTCAACCGGCACAATAATCATTGGCTGTGCCCTGTTTGTTGTTTTCTTATTTTAGTGAATCTGACGTGATAACCCCTGAAAAGTCTTGAGACCGTACGTTTTTCAGTATTTGTCGACATATTAACGGATCGGTTCGTAGCTTACTAGCAATAGCTAATCCGACCATTGGCAAACGGCATTTAATTCCTTAAACCGCGCCATGACGACACTCAAGTAAATAGGGGTATATCGCAGCGACGCTTATTGGCTCCGAGCTTGTGCTACCGGCAGGAAATTCTTCCAAGCGGTGCTTGGTAATTGGGGCAGCGACGGCTTTAGGACCGCCTTAGTGACGCTACTTAGCACGTGATTTTTATACTGTTGGCGCTCTTTTATCCTGATAGAGACCTCTGATAGCACCAATAGTTTTGATTTGAGTATTGCAATCAGACTATTTTGATACTGGAAGTAGGTCTGGCTAACGCCAACCGCGTTAATGCATCTCGTTTAAAACGGTTTCCTACGGTGTCGCAAAATCAACGTTAAAATAATTGATGATTAGGCAACACCAGTGGCAAGTCCAATTAAATAATCGATTGCGCTCTAACACCGAAAAATACAGTCTGTTCGCCTAAACTGGAGTCAATATCATATTTCTAATTCAGTGCGATGATTAGGAATTTTGAAGATCGACTCCAGCCAAACCCTTTGATGATGTTAGCGCATGAAAACAAAGGAGTTTAAACACAACCACTAAAATATTAGCGTATTTTAGGTAGCCTCGAAGAAACAAATTCGTTTTCAACTAAAGCTGACCCAAATAGTCTCGAATTGAAATCCAAACGGGTGGAATTTCCGGTCTGGTGGTTTGTCATAATCGTGTAATCAGGTCTCCAAAGCTTCTCCAAATAAAGTTTATAATCGTAAAAATTCAGCGTCTTTAAATGGCTTTCTTTGCGATCATAATAATGAATTTTAACATTACGGTAGTGCTCTCGATCAACCCAAACAATTTGTTTTGTATAACCGGAAAAACGATCAATAGGAAATCGTTCATACTTAAAACACGTCGTGTCACCGCAGGCTTCTTCTCCAATATATTGGTACGTAAATCGCTCAACATTCGCTGGATTGATATCTTCATAAGCAAACTCACTGCCGACAAATGGACCTGAACGATTCTGAGCAACGATACGTTTTACACGCTTGATCGCGGGCAAATAAATCCACTGATCATCATCTTCAATCTTATAGCTGTGTGTTAGCAAGGCAACACCACGCTGATCCTTAGGCGAGTCAAAAATTGCCACACTTTTATCACCTTGCTCCGATTCCAGTGTTTTAATCCTTAATTGTCGAACATTTTCTTTGCCGGCTTTGTCTTTCAGAGTCATTGTTATGTTAGTGATAGAATCGACAAAACCAGAATCTCGTTTATCTACTTCGTAAGCAACCTCCATTCCACGGTCAAGTTCTTGGGCGTGTAATAAACCTGATATTACTAAGGTAAAAGTTATCAGGGATAATCTATGAAGTCGCATATTATGAGTCTCTGCAGTTGGTGATGTAAAATGTAATAAGGGGATTGATTGCTTAATATCGGTCAAAAGTAATAGCGTAATTTGATACCTAAAAAGTCATCATTTTGAATGAAAAATAGGCGATTATCTGGATCGGGCTGTTGCAGCGCATTTAAAACTTCTGTTAACTCGAACGCAGGGGCTTGGCCGCCCTCAAATAAAAGACCTTCAATTTCAATTTTAATCGAATCAGTTAGCGAAAATTGGTACTCTAGGCTGAAGACTTTTTCACCACTATCTGGGTCATAAATCAGACCAAACAGCGCTTCGTTGTTGTCAAGATTGTTTTGAACCCAACGTAAAGCTAAAAATAAATCGCTTTCAAAAGCTGCATTCGGGGCACTATCACCCCGATCGTCGTATAAGTATTCCGCTACCCAACCAAAATCAGAGCGAGTTCCAAACACACCTACCTGGGTATACTCCAAACCTAATGTCAGCGCGTTATAATCTGCTTGTTGCTTAAAATCACGCTTTATCCATTCCAGTTTCCATAGAAAACCAGCACTAATATATTGCGCGTCGATACTGTAGGAGTCGACTTGGTTGTATTTGGGTATCAGCAGGATGTCATCAATTTCTTCAATCACTGCGCTTGTATCGAAGATTAAATCGGGTTCTCTACTGGTGCCACTGAAATAACTAACACCAATATCTACTCCGTTGTAATGCGAGGACCAACGAGCAGCAAAGTCAACGTGGTCATCGCCTTTATTAGATTCAAATAAGGCACGATCAGAATCGACTGTCACAATTCCACCCAAACGTCCATCAGGGCCCGGAAGAGAGCGCTCTTGAAAACCTAGTAACGAATAGAACTCGAAGTTTCCCCAATCGGATATATAATTAATGCCTAACAACGGTTGCCCTAGTTTACGCTCTACATTAATACCTTCTGCAGCGTCTGTTTGATTTACCACATTAACCAGTTGTTGAGATTCAGCAACACCCCAATAAATTACGTCGTAACCCAATGTTATGTCAAAATTATCAAAGTTTTTTTGCCATTTAAGTTGACGAATATCGACTAAATTACGTTCTTCGTCTTGGCTATCATACCGACCATACAACTCAAAACTAATACTTGATTTATCGGGCAACACATAAGATTCCTCAACAGAAGCAAATAAAGCAGGGTTAAGCACCTCTTTCTTCGGATCGGCAACTGAATTGAAAATTCTAAGCTGAGCTCCTACCTCAAAGTCGGCGGCTAAGCTTACCAACGTGACGAGGTATAAGCATGATCCAAAAAATGTTGGTAAATAGCATCGCCACTTAACGCAATTGTAATGGCTAGCCATGATGCGCACTCCGTTTATGAAACAAGATCAGTAAGGCCGGTAAAAATAAAAAGTCTAATACTAGTGCAATGCCAATTGTGAGTGCCGTCATGATGCCCATATCCACATTCAGCGATAGATTAGAGTTAGCTAAAATTAAAAACCCGGCGACCAGTGAAACTGTGGTTGCTGTTAATGCTAACCCTATTTGCCCGAAGACTCGACTGACCGCCTCTCTCGAGCCAAGGCCTTGTTTTAAATTATATTGATATTTACTCAAAAAATGTACCGTGTCATCGACAACAATTCCCAATGCCATACCAGCAACAACGGATACGCCCAAACCGATTTCTCCCACACCTAAACCCCAGAACCCCAATGCTAATAAGAATGGCAGCGCATTACATAGCAGGCTAATGGCTCCTAGTAATAGCGAGCGTAATGTGAAAGCGACAATAATAGAGATCAATAAAATTCCAAACGCAATACCAGACAGCATGCTCTCGACATTTTGCTGGCCAATGTGGGCAAAAATAATGTTAGAGCTTGATGCGGTACTTTGCATTTGAGTTGGTAAGTTTTGTTCTATCCAGGTATTGGCTCGCGCTTCAAAGTCGCGCAATTGGACCGATGACATTTTTTTCAAGCTCACCGACACTTTGGAGGCCGATTTATCGACATTCAATACGGAACGCAGATCCAAACCGTAAGGCAGAGACAACTCATAAAGTAATAAATATTGTGATGCCAGTTGCTGTTCATCCGGTAAGCCATAAAATGCCTCATCGCCCCCATTCATATTTCGATTTAATTTTTTCATCGTTTCAGCAAAAGAGCGAACTGAAACCACGCCTTGGTTAGTTCTCAGCCATTGCGTAAACTCGTCAAGATGTTGTAAATAAACGGGGTCGGTAACACCACTTTGTTGCCCACTAGGAATAGAGAAATGCGCACTCATAACCCCTGTCAAACGCTGATTAACCCAGTCACTGTCTTGACGAAACTGAGTTTCTTCACTGAAGTAATCTAAGGTTGTTTCATTTAACTCGTTACGCGGTACTTGCGCTAAAACTAATACTAAAAACAACACCGTAGCGAGCAGTATTTGTTTTGGGTGTTTGACAACCCAGTCTCCAAGATTGTCGAATAGACTAGCTTTAATTGACCTTGATGGCACCTTTTTAGAGCCCAACAAAAGTAATAAGGGCGGGTAAAACAATAAACTCAATACCGCCGACACTAACACCCCAACCGCAACCATATTGCCCAGCAATTGAAATGGCGGAGATTGGCTGGAGTTAAGCGTCAGAAAGCCAATAGCCGTTGTTACGTTGGCAATGATAACTGGCCGAATGTTTACCCTAAGCGCTTCGCGCATAGCAAGTAATGGAGTCACATCAGACGCCGATCGTTGACTAAAGTAAGCCAATGAAATATGCACACAATTGGCTAATGCCAAACACATAATCATTACTGGAACCGCAGTAGCAATTGGCGCTAACTGAACATTAAACCAACCAAAAGTACCCATACCTGCGAGGCCAGAGAGCACCACCACCACCATGGTCAAAATGACGGCAGTCACCGAGCGAAGGAAAAAAATCAATAGCACAATGATTAATAGAAACATAATCTTGTAAAGCTGTTTCATGTCGGCGCGAGAGGTTTCAGGAAATGCCATAGACAACATCAGTTGGCCCGCCAAATGAAACTCCAAATGAGGATACTGTTGCTCAAATGTATCAACTAATTCACGCACAGCATTGACAGATGTGGGGGTTTCCTCAAGCAATGATTTGCCCGGCAATTGAAAGATGATATTGACGCTTGCCGCTGTCGTATCTGGGGAGACTAAAAAATTAACAATTTGCGGGTCTGTTACAGCAACGTCGCGCAACACGCTAAGTCGTTGATTGGAAATTTGATTCGCGTCGAGAACTAAATCAGCGACCTCCAGTTCGTCCCCGGTAACAAACGAGTGCTGCACATTAGTCAGTGAGTCAACTCGTCGCGAGTACGGAATTTTCCAAGCCGCTGTTGTTAAGTCCTCAATGACACTCAGGTCTTGCCGATTGAAAATGCTACTTTGGTCGTTACGACTTACACCAATTAAAATATTATCATTCTTTGAATAGGTGTCGAGTAAGGCTTCGTATTGTTTGAGGCGAGGCTCTTCGCGATCAAAGTAAATCGTATAATCATTACTTAGTGACAAACCTTTGATACCGGCAATCATCACAAAAACAAGTAACAAGCAAACCAATGGCACTAAAAGTTGCCCGACTTTAGAATGGCTGATCATTAGGCTGTCGTCTCTTGTTGATGAATATTAAGCGATTTACTACGCTTGAAAGCATAGGCAGAACAAAAGAATATACCGGCACACGCCGGCAGTAAGATAGTTGTGAGTATCTCCGGCGTCTGCATCATCCAATGGGCCGTCACAGTAACCAAAATAACCAGCCCCATCGTTAAGACTACTGGCATAGCGAATTTAATCAAAGAGTTAGAGCTGGTTTGAAATTTCATTAACCACCATTCCAATAATAAGGTCATACTAAATCCAAATATCAGGGAAACGCCGCATTGCGTTAACGCCGCCTTTAATTGTGCCTCCGGAGAATACGAAGCATTTACGAAGTACGTCCATATTGAAAACAAGGTTGCAATAATCACCGCCGAAAGCAAAGAGCGTTTGAAGACCGAGAGTTCTAATGACGATTTTTTAGAACTCATTACTGGCCCTCACAACGCGCCTTAAGCGCTTGGTTCATTTTTTCAAATCCTTGATAAATGCCACCGTTAATTGCGCTTTTCATAAGCGGCACTAACAAACCGTTAAACTCTTCTTTTTGAATAAATACAGAACCTCCATTCGCTTGTTCGCGAACCTCGAAGCTGTGTTTACCATCAAAGACTCCTGATAATAAGAACTTGCCAAGCCACGCCACTCTAGCCCCCTCTTGATAATCAATAATAGTGGGCGTGAATTTCATCGGTGACTTACCGACTGGCTGTACATCGATACTGATTTTTTCGCCAAGTGCGAGTTTACCTTCAGCGCGAATAATAAATGGATTCCAGTCCGTATAATCTTTCAATTGTATAAGGTTATTCCAGACAACCGCAGCAGGCACATCAATGCTGATACGACTTTCTATTGTGTTCTTCATTACGTTTTACCTTCTCTTTGTCAAATTATTCGAATTGAGCCAAATGACGAATTTTCTCGACCACATGGTTTCCGTGGGTTTTAAGAAAAAAATGATCGCCATCTACTTCTTCATACTGATATTGGTTCTTACTGTGTTGGCTCCAACCTGCCATACAAGCCGCACTAATAGCTCGGTCACGAGTTCCTCTAAAAGCAATTACCGGTCCATCTAATGCTAATTCTCCGCAATACTGTAGCGACTCACAAAGCTGTAAGTCTGCTTTAATAACTGGCATCATGAGCTCCATTAACTCCTCGCTTTGCATAACCCTCGCGGTCATTCCATCAAACTTTGAGAGCACTTGGTGGAGTTGCTGTTGAGTCGCACCTAATACGCTCGGGTATGGATATGGAATATCAGGGCTACGTTGTGCTCCGACTAAAAAGGCTTGTGGTGATTTGCCAAACTCGCGTTTGATTCTATCAATGAAGGCATAGGCTATATGAGCACCAAGACTGTGCCCGTAGACCAAGAACGGTTTGTCTAACGATGACGTCATTAATGGCATTAATTGATCTAAAACATCATCGATTGAGGTTAAGCATGTTTCTCTAATTCGCTCCTCTCTTCCTGGTAACTGTATTGGGCATACCTCTATATGATCACCTAATAAAGACTGCCATGGGGAATAGACCGAGGCGCCGCCGCCAGCAAAGGCAAAACAAAAAAGTCTGGCCTTACTGCTAGGCATTGCATTGAGCTTTGGTAACCATTGATTCAATTGTGGACCATCTGAATCAATAGTTTGTTTTTGATACAAGGTATTATCTAACATCTGGACGTCTCATTTTTTTGGCGCAAGCCGATCAAATATTTGTTTAACTTTTAAGCTGGTCTTTAATATAAACAACACCAGAGAATTACCTTTCGTCTCAGTTAAAACGGTAATAGGAACCCATTTCTGCATCTGTGACATATGCCTTGGAGAGCCATGAACATCGGGGTATTGAGTGACGTGCAAACCACTTACATGCTTTCGTAAATAGGTAACTTCTTCGCTGGGTATGATTTCATCATGTTCACTTTGAATGTAATAAACGGGGATAGTAAGTTTTTGCAGCATGGTTTCGGGTATTGCAAAATCCTTAATCGCGTCAAACACTTGGTGTTCCGAACATTGGCATAAATATGCCAATGTTCGCTTTGTCGTTAGTGGTACTTTGACCCACCATTGCTGGTCGGTAAAAAAATGCTTTACCGGCGCGCCTACTGTTGTGACAGCTTTAACTCGCTTTTCACGTGCCGCAAATTTAAGCCCCAAATTACCACTAAAGCTCATCATCACCAGATGAATGTGCTGGCTAAAGAATTCACCCTCTACAGCACCGACCAGTGCATCCAATAGCAAATCGGAGTCGTTGTCATAAGGCATTGGATTTTCTCCAACACCAGGCATTTCTGCCAGTACAACGCAGACACCAAGCTTTTTACCCGCGCTGACAAAGCCATTCCACTGCTCTTTTATCGAGACGATACCGCCCATCACAATCAAAAGCGGTAGGTTCTCTGCGTTACTCGAAAAATAAAATGGAACACTGTGGCTACCTATTTGTACAATACGACGTTCGCACGAAATATTTTTCTCAAGGGTCCATTGCTTGAACGTGTCCACGCAGTCTTGGTGGGCTAACTCCATGGCCTTATTCGAGGGAAACGGAAAGCGTGCTAAATTAAAATATTGAAACGCATTTAAAAAGTCTCCTTTATCGAGATACGCCTTGGCACATTCATTCCATTGATAAACCCAGCTGTTCTCATGACTGTGTTCTAACGTATGGATTTTCCCAATGGTTTCGCGGCATTTAGCTATATCTAAATTTTGTGCAACGGCATGAAGCAAAACTAAATAGCCTAATTCACTACGATATGACTCATCGGGCGATGACTCTTGGCTCGACATAACAGTATATGGGTGCTTACTCATTTCAACATCACCTAGTGGTCGTTTGTGTTTTGAGCAACGGGGTATTGTGAGAAATAAACTCGACGCACCATCGCGTGCTTAAGAAAAACGAGCTTGTTCATCACTCGATATATCGTACGGCGTAACAACGTTTTCGCTGGGCTGGAAAATTTAAATACCTTCTCTTGGCGACTTTGAATGCTAGAGATGAAGTCCGTTTGTTTTTTCCGGGTCAGCTGATAACCCTGCAGCTCTTCGCTCAAAATAGCTCCTTCTGGTTTTTCACTCAGGCGCTGAACAATTACCTCATGGAGCTTCTGTGCATCGAATAATGCATGTTTAATCCCTTGCCCCATCATTGGGGTAATTGTGTGCGCTGCATCACCCATTAACACCAGACCGTCTCGCGACCACTCATCGACATGCGCGATAAAAATATCTAATAAGGAAATACCCTTCCAGTCCTTAATTTGATCATTAACGATCTGCTCTAAAGATGGCTCTAACTCAATAATTAGTTTCTTAAGGTTTTCCACGCCCTCTTCTTTGAATGTTTTATAGCCTCCTGAAGGAATGTTGCAACCGATGCGTAAATTATCAGGGTAGGTTGGCAAAACAACCAAATGCTTATCCTTTGAAAGCTTAATTCTGGATTCTTCAAACCAACCCTCAGGCCGTTTTAAGCTAATCCATATAACATCGCGGTCGGTCTGAGTAATAGTTGATTCAATACCTGCTTTCTTACGCAACCTAGAATATCGGCCATCCGCTGCGACTACTAATTTAGCGCGAATTTGAGTCTTAACCTTTTTGCGGTCAGAAATAGTAACACCAACAACAACATCATCTTCGATGATCAAGTCCTGGCAACTGGTTCCCATCATGATATTAAACGACTCAAATTTTTTCGCTTTTTCAACAATGCCTTCTAATAAAGCCGGTTGTGGAAACTCAATCATGTACCGACTGTCATAATCAAATTCATCAAATTCAAACTTCATCAAACTTTCGTTGTTTTCAAATAAATGCAAACATTTTGATTCTAAGTAGCCATGTTCATCCATGAAATCTTTGAAGCCGTAATTTTCTAATAACTTCCTCGCGTCTGGTGAAAGTGATTCACCGCGAAAATCTCTATTAAAATCCTCTGCTTTTTCAATAACGTGGCAGTTAATTCCGTCTCTGGCCAATAAGAAACCTAGCAGCGCGCCACCGGGACCGCCGCCAACAATGCAGATGTCAGTTTCTATTTGATTGATATTTTCGTCTATTTTGACAGCCTGTGATGCATTCATGATGTATGACCTTTTAAATTATTTGGGTTGATTTGGTTACTTTCATTCGACTCCATGGAGTAGTTTTCTATTTGATATTTAATACGCGTTAAGATTTCCGACGCTAATGCACCATCCATAACCCGATGATCAAAGACCATGCTCAATGTCATGGTTGGTAAAGTTTGAGTTTTGCCGTCAATCACAACTACTTTCGGACTAACAGAGCCAGCGCCAAAAGTAAGCGTATTGGCGCTAATTGGCACAAATTGATTTATCGGCTGATGGCCTAGAGATGAAATAGTAAAAGATCCCTGTACGGATTGACGAAAAGAGGCCTTCATTAACATTAATCTGTAGAGTAAACGCCCCACAACTAGTGGCAGTTGATTCAACTTACGTACCTTGGCGAACAGATCCGATGTTGCGTAATTGGCTCGTTTATAACCATCCAAAATTTGCTGTATCTGCAGTTCTAAAAGCTGGTCACAGTCATCGACTGTCGCGGTAGCCACCAGTCGTTGACCACTGTCGTCCACTTTATCTAAGACAAATTTCGCAACTACCTTTTCGAACAACACAATTTTGTTGTTGAAAAACCCGCTTTGAAAGATT
Source organism: Arenicella sp. (assembly GCA_046709645.1). Taxonomy (GTDB): domain Bacteria; phylum Pseudomonadota; class Gammaproteobacteria; order Arenicellales; family Arenicellaceae; genus Arenicella. The sequence goes on along the minus strand of JBKEFT010000001.1, from coordinate 263,017 downwards.
GAATTCGCTAACGGAAACTCGGCAACTACCTGAGAAACAGATTTCATTAGCAAGGTAATATAACTAACAGAATGCCCCTGTTGTTTAAAACCCTCTCGGCTTAATTGAACCCGCGACATATCCAACTCCGCAGTTAGTAACACCGGCGCATTTTTGCCTGCCAATGATAAAAAATTCAGCGTATGTTGGCGATGCTTTGGAAAGGGAATAACCTTATTCATTATGTATTAAGCCTCGTTCACAAGGTCGACTATGTCACCCACTTTGCTAGCCTTTAAAAACGTCTTAAGAGAAACCTTAATACCTAGTTCCTTTTCCAAAGCACTAAACAAACGCATTGCATTAACTGAATCCCACCCTTCGATAGAGTCAAAACGGGTAGAAGACGAGACATCATCACAATCTAGGACATCAACAACTAATTCACAAATCACTTCATTTTCAAACATATTCTTTCTCTAGCGCTTTTTCTAAATGGTTAATATTAATCCAGCCCACTGACGTCGATACTGACCGCGTGGTATCACGTTGCTTATCTAAGTGGTACTCAAAAGCTTGTTGATCAGAGCTATCTGTTTGTTCAGAAAAACCATGATCGAGATAAAAACTGCCAACCTTAGTGTTCTTATTACTTGCCTGAAAGTATCCAACAATGCGGCTTGCATCGGCTAAACCAGCGTAATATTTGATTTCATTGAGTACCGCCGTTTCGACACCGCGTGAGAAAACACGACAACTCATCAAGAAATTACGAACATGCAGCTCTATTTTGTTTTGTTTAAATACTTTTTCTACGAAAACAGCACCACATGTGCCACTACTGCCGAACTTATCAGCGACATTAAAACCTATCACTAGCCAATTTGGGTCTTGGCAAAGCTCTGTGACTTGAGCTTCAGTAAAGCGTTCTGTGGTTAAATTGAATTGGTTTGTACGCTGAGTAATTTGTGCAATTCTCGGGATAGAAAAGCTGTCGGCGTAGAATGTTTCGACCTCAATCTCTAAGCTGTGCAGATAGTCATCAACCGACTGATAGTTGTCCTGAAACGATGAGCGCAATGCCTCAACTCGGTACTTTTCACCACGTGAATAGTCTTCTTCAGTTAGTTTCAGGGTGTCAAACCAACCATTGAAAAGGAGCTCGTCAACATACAGCTCGGGTGAATCACTCAACTGTAGAGTCATAACTTCGGGTAAAAAATTACGCACCATATCGCATTCAAAAGCACTGTCATCGACAAAGACGCAGTGTTCAGTAGCTATATTTAAATGCTTACAAATGGCTTTAATATTTTCATGCTTTGGATTCCAATTAACCATCTGAATAGCAAAGTCATCTAGTGCCAAGACAGCGTCGGGGTGCTGACTAAAGACTAAATCGGTGTTAGCTTGTTCATTCTTACTATTAAGCGCCAGAATGACGCCTTGCTTGCCTAGTTGTTTAATCACTTTCTGGAATTGAACGAATGCTTCGCCTTCAGGTGAACTTCCTAAGGTAATACCATTAATCCCATCATCGCCAATGATGCCGCCCCATAAAGTATTGTCACAGTCTAAGATTAAGCATTTTTTCTGCTTACCGACGCTCGCCTGTAGCACTCGGCGTAACTGTCCAGCAAATGCGGCCAACAAGGCATCACTAAAATGCATTTTGGCAAAGACAGACTTACGTTGCTCGACCAGAGCGACGTCGTCACTTTGTAAAAGAGTAGCCGTATCTAACACACTGCAAGTGGCTAATGACTCAGTAAATTCAATTAGCTGGGTATTGAAATTTGCTAACAGTTTACTCAATTGAGCGCGAGAGTCGAAGTCAGTAAATGTCTGATAAGTCTGTGCTGACAAAACCAAAGTATTGATCGCTATAGCCGATTGTTTATGCTGGCTGTAACGGCTTAATGCTTGGGTATACGTTTGAAGAAATGATGACAGAACTTGCTTAAAATCGGCTAATGTCCACGCTTTCGGTAACAAATTCAAAATCGCGAATTCATCAATCAAACAGCAAGTCAAGTCAGCGTCAAATTCAGCTAATGAACTATTTTCATTGAGCAAATCAAATAAATACTGATTGTATTCACCAATTAATATTTCTGGAAAAATTTGACTACGTAAACAGAGCGGCCGTAGATAATTTTCGATTTCATTGCATGTGCCACTGCCGATTATCGCTATGCGAGATGATTTAAAGCTCGAGTCACACGCCAACCATTGCTCAAAGCGTGCCTGTCGTAGCCAAAACCCAGCTTTTGCCAACGAGGAGGTTTGTTGTAACTGTTGTACACATTCAATTACATCACGTGCGCGTTGAGGCTCATCAAGCTGACCTTTAATCGCTCTCAATTTCTTTAAGGTGTCTTTATCAATCATTGTTTGAAGCATATGCATAAAAAGGTATTGCGCGGCTTAACCAGCCTGTAATACCAGCCCTCCTTTAATCCATTTAGATGATTCAATTGCGACCGTAATAGCGGTATCACCTGGCTGAGCTTTATCTTGCAACATCTGCAATTGTAAAAAAGGCAAACCATTACCGTTATTGCCAGTATCAGCAACACAATTTAGTGCCCTTTCGGGCGCTACGCCCATATGAGTTATAATTTTATCAGTCATGTTGCCAGCTAACTGGGGCGTCATAAAATGAGTGATTTCCTCAAGCTTCCACCCTGCTTTGGCAATTAATTCATTCATCGTTTCCAGAGCCATATCTGGCACATTAGCTTCAATGGCTTGATACCCTTCTTTTAACGGCTGCGGCGCATCGTCGTCAACAAACGAGCCTCGCCAATTGAGCTCTTGCCCTGGCTCTCGGTTTAACCCCTCGCAACGATTGAGGGTGTGTAGGATTTCAATACCCTCAACACCGTCGTCGGCTGATAGCACTGCGGCACCAGCACCATCCCCAAATAACGCATAATTAACCAATTCAGCAGGATCTAAATCACTATAATCTTGTTTTAAATCAATGTACTTAGCACATATATCGCCACCAATAACCAGGCCTTTATGAAAAGTACCTGTTTTAATTAATTTATGCCCGAGGTCAAGTGCTTGTATGGCACCTGCGCAACCCGATTGGAGTTGGTAAGTTGAGACACCGTTAATGCCTAACTTTTGCGCCACCATGTTTACTGTCGCAGGCATTAGCTGATCAGGGGTTGCGGTTCCCATAACAATGAATTCAATTTCATCCGCATCCGTATAGGCACGATCTAGTGCAGCAAGTGCTGCATCAGTACAAATATCAGCTAGCGATGCATTTATAGCCCCTGTATCTAGGTCCACTACAAGGTGGCGAAAGCGATTGCCAATCATGAGTTCGACCCACTCAGCATTTACCGAAAATTTTTCTTGAATTTTTTCATTATCAATTTGCGGGCCTGGCAAATGAGTGCCTACCCCAATTATTTTTACTCGATTCATCTAATTCTTATTTATTGTTAAGGTTAATTTCATGGGTTTAGGCAATTGACTAGACAATATCTTTATACGTATTAGAACTTTTGATGTAGTCGATTAGTTGGCCAACTGTGGTAATACTCATCATGTCTTTCGCTGGGATTTTCCGTTTGTCGTTCAACCGCTGCTCAAGCTTGCCCTTCAATTCCATCAACATCATAGAATCGTAGCCGAGGGTATCTAAGAAGGTATCTGTATCAGCAATTGTATTGCGATTAATCCCTCTCACATTGGCAACAAGTTGGTAGACTTGTTCAACAATTTGGCTATGGTTTAAAGGAGCCTCGTCGGTATTGACCGAGTCACTATTGCCTTGTTTATAAAAACCATGTTCAAGCCAAAAATCTTGATGCTCGAATGGGTAGGACGGCAGTATTTGACGTGTATAAGTCTGGCCTTCATGCAGCGCCTGCCAATCAATTGAAACGCCCACAGACCAAAGCTTAGAAAGCCAGTGCGATGCATCTATCGATGAGTTAAGTGCAAGTACGTCATCACTTTTTTCGGTACCTTCAGTCGCCGACATAAGCTCGCCATAATGGTCACTGCCAAGCACAATATAGCCACCCATTTCGGTTGAATTGAGTGTGTCGAGCATTTTATAACGCGTTGAAGGGCTGCGTAGGTGTCTCAACCAATAGCGTTCGTTGGTTATATCACCTTCGGCGTATTGGCCACTGACGCCCGACAAGAAGCGTAACTGAGGAGGCTGAAATGATTCTTTAGAGAACCATTGTGTGATGCCATCCAACGAATCGGTTAGACAGGTTAAAAGCGAAGCATCGACAGACTCTAATTCTTGTATAACAAGCTGATTATCGTCAGCAAGACGGTTTAGAGTATCGATACTCTCGGTTGTCAGAAAAATCCAACAGCACTGCTGAGATTGAATTGCCAATAAGCCGGCCTCAACCTGAGCCTGTTTTAATTGGCGTAATAATGCACGCGCTTTTTTGGAATCACAATCCAAGGAAAACACCGATAGATCTGATTTACTTGTCAACAATGGTTGCAGTTGATCATCAACTAAGCACTTCAGCTGAACTAAATCCATTACGCCAGCAAAAGCCGCCGCACTGTACTCACCAAAATTCAGACCGGCTACAGATCTGATTTGAACACCGATGTCGTTGAGGAAACGGGCCAAGCAAATCTCAAGCATCAACTGGCTAACAAAACTCAATTTTTGATCTGCTTGCGTGCGGCTCAAGATCGCGACCAAATCATTGACGTCTGCCTGCTCTTGCACCAAAGTAACAACAGAACGAAATACCGGGCTGTCCCCATATAAGCCTTGCAGCTTCGTCAATAGAGTCGAATCGCATGTTCCGGTAAACAATAACGTGGCGCCGTTTCGAAACTGGTTTGCATTACCAAAATAAGAGCCCGCGAGTTGCACTTCGGTATGGTCCGCTTGAAACGCTTTTAATTGAGTTATCAGCTGATCGGTAGTTGTAGCAATAAATGCCGCTCGGTGCATAAAATTAGCTCGCCCAACATTGCTTGTATAGCAAAGTGAGGACAGATTAAGAGGCTCTTTTGTTAACCTTGTTTGATATCGCTCAACGAGTCTGCTTAAGCCGTCTTGAGTCCTTGTTGATAGTGTCAATATCGGCGCGAATGCCTGGCCATTAACTCTAGCGTCAGATTCAACACTCTCTTGCGAAGGGGCCGCAGCCAAAACAATATTGGCATTAGTGCCACCCAATCCAAAACTACTGACACAAGCAAACGGTTTATTAGTCGTTGCGTCCTGCCAGGCAACAGGGCTGGTAGCAACTTTGACTACCATGTTCTTCCAATCGATATGCTCACTTAATTTCGATACATTTAAATGCGCCGGAATAGTTCCACTACGCATAGATAAAATCGTTTTAATTAAGCCGGCCACACCGGCGGCCCCTTCGGTGTGACCAATATTTGATTTAATTGAACCGATAATCAGAGGTTTAGCGCCTGTTCGTTCAGAGAATACCCGTTGCAACGCTTCTACTTCAATCGGGTCTCCCAAGGCCGTACCGGTACCATGAGCTTCAACATAACCAATATCGGCGGGGCTCACACCAGCATCTTTCAATGCCGCTCGAATCACCTTCTCTTGTGCTCCGCCGTTCGGTGTTGCTATAGAGCTACTAGCGCCATCTTGGTTAACCGCACTGCCCTTGATCACCGCGAGAATATTGTCATTATCTCGTTGCGCGTCGCTTAAACGTTTTAACAATAACGTGCCGCAGCCCTCGCCCCTAGCATAACCGTCTGCCGACGCATCAAAGCTTTTACATAGGCCATCTGCCGCCAACATTTGCGCAGCACAGGTAACAATGTACATACTCGGCGTTAGCATCAAGTTAACCCCTGAGGTTACAGCAAGGTCACATTCATTATTGAGTAAGCTTCTTACCGCCAAGTGAGTGCTCACTAATGACGAGGAACACAGCGTGTCAACTGCGATAGTAGGGCCTTCAAATCCAAAGTTGTGCGCCACGCGACCAGCGGCCATTCCATTACCATTGGTGATGGCTGTATACATCGACGCCGAATCAGACTCACGGATACTAAAATGTGAATAGTCTGAATTCATTGCACCGACAAACACCCCGACTTGACCACCGTTAAACGCATGTGGATCGTAGCCGGCGTACTCAAATGCCTCCCAAGTAGTCTCCAACAGTAAACGATGCTGTGGGTCCATCGCTTGAGCTTCGGTTGGAGATACATTAAAAAAATCACGATCAAATCCAGCAATGTCGTCGATAAAGTAACCGTATTTTGTATATATTTTCCCTGGAGTTCCTGGTTCAGATTCATAGTAATCGTCAATATTCCAGCGAGTCTTTGGGACTTCGCACACGGCGTTCACACCATTATCAAGCAAAGACCACAACTGTTCAGGTGAGTTAGCCCCGCCAGGGAAGCGGCAAGCCATACCAATTACCGCAACCTCTTCGTTATTACCGACCACGTGCTGGACGCTACTCTCCTGACCTTTACGCTTAGTCAGTTGGGCTTCTAACTCTTTGATTCGATTTTGATATTTTTTTAATTCAACGATTGCTTTTGTTAATAAGGCTTTATTGTCGTTGCCAGAAGTTGTTGTAGACATTGTTATACCTCCGTCATAGCCGTTAGCTGTTCTGTTAACATCTGAGCAAGATCATCCTCTGACAGCGTCTCTAGTTGCTCATCAGCGGTCGATTCGTTTTCCTGCGTGACGTCAAAGTTGATAGTCAACACATCTTCTTTCAAGTGAGCCATCAAACTGCCAACAGTTGGATAGTTGAACGATACGGTTGGGGGTAGAACAATGTCGTAGCCTTTTTCTAATTTTTGTCTAAACTCCAGCGACATTAATGAATCCATACCGGAATCAAAAAAGCCCATATCGACACTGACATCAGCGATTGAAGCGACTTTGAGAACCGAAACAATCACTGACTTAACTTGATTTTCAAACATTACTGAGCGCTCATATACCGCCTGAGCTTCTAGCTCACGTAATAATTCGCCGCGTTGCTGCTGTTGCGGTAAAAATTGCTCTCGCATTTGACTAAAGTAGGCATTGATTTCAGCACCAGGAAAACGTTGTAAAAAAACTGGCCAATCGAACTCGGCATACACCATGGTCGATGGCTGGCCAACAGCAGAAGTGATAATTGCATCAGAAATTAGCGACAGACCATCAGCCAACAACATCGGTATCATGCCGACCTCACGCATTTTACTGCCAGGTTTCTTATCACTCCCTTGCATTGCCATGCCAACTTCATCCCAGGGGCCCCATGCTATTGATAAGCCCGCGTAACCTTCTGCCATTCGGTTTTGGCACACAGCATCAAGGTAGGCGTTGGCGACGGCATAGTTAGCCTGCCCTGGGGTGCCAAACGAACCTGCGATAGATGAGAAGCAGATAAAGAAATCACAGTGCCCGGTTCGGGTTACGCGATCGAGCACTTGTACTGGAGACACCTTTGGTGTGAAAACATTGGAATAACTCTCAATCGTTTGAGACTCAATAAACTGATCGTCCACCGCGCCAGCGACATGTAACACCCCTCCTATCGAGCTTTGTTGTGAAGTGATCTTCGATAAGGTTTGCTCAATTGCTTGAGAATCGCCTAAATCACAGTGATAGCAAACCACTTGCGCCCCGGCATCAAGATAGCGTTTGAGTCTCTTTTGCTGATCTGTTGATAAATCGCGACGAACAAGTAAGGCTATTTTTTGTGCACCTGCGATTAATAGTTGCAGTACGGTTTCGAAACCAATGCCGCCTAAGCCGCCAGTTAGGACATAGGTTTTATCGGCTGATAAATGTTGATCTAAAGAGGAATCATGTGGTGTATTTTGAATCGCATTCAATCTCAGGGAATAGCACTGCGAATCACGTAACATAAGTTCAGATTGTGGTGTTGTGCTGAGAATAAATTCGCTTAATTGCATTAGCAATTCATCATCAACATGCTCATCAAGGTCAATAAACTGAGTTGCGATATTGTTCTTTTCGACCCGCAGTACTTTGCCTAAACTCCAGAGCGCATGCTGGTTATCATTCAATCTGTCAGAGCTTAAAAGGCGCTGTCCATTTTGCGTTATAAACACAAGTTTAAGGATATGCTCGGAAACACGTTTCGACAGCGCTTGAGCCAGTGCACCGCTTCGTAAACAGCTGTGTATTAACTGATCTGATTCGACTGAATCGATGTCATTAAGTGGCCATAAATTCACCACGCCAGCAATCGGTTCATCGCCTATCTGAGAAAGTAAGGTGTCGTAACTTTGGGGCTCATCAGCGACAATGACAAACTGTTGCGCATTAATGCGCTGACACGACTCTCCAGGTGTGACTCGCATCCAGTCAATACCTTGGTCAGCGAATCCGTCAAGCAGATAGTCAAGACACTCTTGCTGCTGTTGGTTGGGGCTGGTGTCTGTAAAGATCAACCACTTGCCAACAGCGCCATCCCGCTCTAGGCTTGTATCGACGGCAATTGGCTGCCACGTATTTTGATAAACATGGGACTCTTCTTTAGTGCTTTTAACGAGGCTATTTTTCAATAACTTTTGACTGGATTTACGTAATTCTAACCCCGTAATCTCAAAAAAGATTCGACCGACGGAATCAACAATTATTAGATCACCAATAAACCGAGAATCATCATTACTGGCATTCAACCTAGAACGGGAAACGCACCACAAATCATTACTTGAATCAGGCTGTTCGAAGAAACTCATTTTCTCCAAACTAAACGGAATATAAATATCATCTTCGTCAGCACTTAGCTCCACAGAGCTCCCAAATGCTTGAAAACAAGAGTCTAGAAAACCGGGATAAACAGGGTAAACTTGTTGGTCATCTGGCAAATCAGGCATTACCATTCGGTGAATTGCTAAATCGCGTTTAGAATCAATAAAATAGTCGCCGATCCATGTAAACGCACTGCCTAATGTGTAGCCACTCTCCCAGATACGCGCGTAAAATTCTTGTCCCGACTCTTGGTGTTTTGACTGATCTTCGTTGACTTCAGCGATAGCCGATACGACTGAATCTAATTCAAACAAATCCGAATGCACAACGACACTACTTGCAACAGAGTAATGACCCGTTGCGTTTGTTACCCAACTTGACTCCAACTCGCTCAACTGGTCCTTACTCGACAGCACTTCAAAGCGCCCGGCGACATTGCCCGTTGATGACAATTGGTCATCATTTGGAAGCAACACCATTTGCGCCATACGGTGTTGCTCGTCAGGAATGCCGATGGTTTGATGAAAGACAACTGAATTCAGCGTGCACGCTTCATACTTAAGGCTATTTTGGATCCCCGCTATTACCATTGAGATATGTGAAGCGCCAGGAACAATAACCATATCAAAGAGGCGATGATGTTCTAAATACCCCGGAGAGGAAGCGGTTAACGCCGACTGATAGACGATCGTATCGACTCTAGGTAACGTGAGTCGCGCGCCCAACAATGGGTGGCTCTTTTGGGTAGATGAGAGCACGTGGCTGTCAATTGAGCTAGGCTGTCCTACCCAGTATTGATGGCGTACATAGGCCGTCGTTGGCAGTGCTACTTTTCGACGATAGCTCAGTGGTGTTTCTCCTTCAGAATATACGGTTTGCCAATTTACTTTGCCGCCGTGTTTAAACACATTAGCAAGGCTTGAGTACATTTCGTGAAGATCATTTTTTGAACCACGTAAACTGGGCGTCCAAATGATATCGGTAGCTGAATCTATATTCTTTTTGGCCAAATTTGTTAACGTCGGCTTTGGCCCTATTTCGATAACTATATCTACCCGTTCAGAGAATGCGGCGATACCTTCAGAAAATACTACTGGTTTAAGAATGTGATCGGCCCAATATTGCGCTTGGCAATATTGGTCTGTTTCAAATTCTGCCGTCACATTTGATAATAATGCTATCGCTGGTGGAGTAAAATTAATTGATTCACAAACAGCTTTAAACTCGTTTAAAACAGGTTTCATTAAGCGAGAATGAAACGCATGTGATGTGGGTAGATCAAACGTGGTGATTTGATGCTCTTGGCAGTATGCCTTGATGTTTTCCAGTTGAGATAAAGGCCCAGAAACTACGTATTGGGTGGCCGTGTTATAGGCGGCAATATCGACGTCAAACAAATCAGCAATGCGAACCACTTCAGCTTTACTTGTCATTACCACAAGCATGCCTCCGTCGTTTGGCAAGGCTTGCATTAACTTGCCTCGAGTGGTTATCAACTTTAAGCCATCATGCAGTGAGAACACCCCAGCGATGCACGCCGCTACGATCTCGCCAACGCTGTGACCAATAAGGCAATCTGGCGTGATGCCCCACGACTGCCATAGCTTCGCAAGACTGTATTCAACAGCAAACAGAGCAGGTTGGGTGTATTGCGTCTGGTTAAGTAGCTCGCTGTCGTCTGACCAGATTATTTTGCTGAAATCACAATCAACTAAGTCACTTATGGTGTCTAAACATTCATCAAATGACAATTTGAATGCTGGTTCAGAAAGATACAGTTGCTTAGCCATACCCACGTACTGTGCACCCTGGCCAGTAAACATAAAACCGATGCGAGGCTTACGTAAGGCTACTTTATGAGTACCTTTACTGGCTAGAAATGCCTCTATTTGTTGCGCTGCATCCGAGAAACTGTCGATAACGAAAGCGTGACGATACGCGTGATGGCTCCGGTTAAAAACCGATGAACAACACACATCATGCACACTGTATTCACTCTCTTTAAGGTTCTGCTTGGATTGAAAAAAAGTTTCAAAACGTTGCAATGTACGGCCTAACGACTCCGCTGACTTAGCCGATACGACTAAGATATTTGTCTCGCTTTCGCTGTCAGGTTTTGGCTGTTGATCTCGCGGGGCTTGGCTTAATAAAATATGACTATTTGTTCCACTAAATCCAAATGAGCTAACGCCTGCAATCAATTCACTTTGCGGTGATTCCCAGGCGGTCGCTTGCTCAGGGAAGTAGATTCCAGTCTCATCGATTTCTAACTTCGGGTTCAGCTGATTAAAATTCAGGTTTTGTGGTATCTGTTGGTGCTGCAAGCTCATGATAACTTTAACTAGGCTAGCAACACCCGACGCTGCTTCTAAATGCCCAATGTTAGTTTTTAGCGCGCCAAGTGCCAAAGGTTTGCCTTGTCGCCCACGACAATAAACATCTTTAATTGAGTTCACCTCAATAGGGTCGCCAAGCGGCGTTCCGGTTCCGTGTGTTTCGATATAGCTGACAGACTCGGCTGATAAACCGGCGTCTTCCAATGCTTTGCGCAATACACTGCGTTGGGCGGTTCCGTTCGGTGCCGTCAAACTACTACTGCGGCCATCTTGGTTAACCGCTGAACCACGAATAAGGGCAAGAATATGATCGCCATCTTGCTTTGCTTTAGAGAGTTTTTTTAGCATCAACACCCCGCCGCCTTCGCCTCTAACATAGCCATTAGCATGTTCATCAAAGGTTTTGCACTGACCATCTTCAGATAACATATTGGCACGAGATAACGACACAAATGTTGTTGGATCTACGAGTAAATTCACGCCACCGGCTAATGCGCTATCGCACTCATTATTCCGTAATGCTTGAACCGCGGTATGCACCGCAACTAATGATGACGAACAGGCAGTATCAATTGCCATACAAGGTCCGTGAATACCCAATGCGTAGGCAACTCGCCCGCTAATTACATTCTGTGTATTACCAGTAACAAAAAAACCGGCGTCTTCATTGTCTGAGGCTAAACACAAACGGGAGTATTCATTTGCACCGACTCCTAAATAAACTCCAATGTTTTGTCCACTCACCTGTTCAACTGGGTACCCAGCATTTTCGATCGCGGCAAAACTAAGCTCCAATGAAAGCCGCTGTTGCGGGTCCATCGTTTCAACTTCGCGCGGAGCTAAACCAAAATAACCCGTATCGAACCTATCGTATTCATCAATAAAGCCGGCATTGAGTGTGACGGTTTTACCCACCTCATCTCGCTCGCTAGCCACATATTTTTCACGAGACCAGCGGCATTTAGTATCGTCGTCACTAACGATTCCACTACGTGCGTTAATCAACAAGTCCCAAAATTGATCTGGCGTCTCGCTGCTACCAGGTAAGCGACAAGACATCCCAACAATAGCAATCGGCTCGTGTTTGGCGGCTTCCAATTTTTGGATTTTTTGCTCCAATGAATCAATCGCTAATAGCGCTTGCATCATTGTAGAATTAGTATCGTCTTTTTGTTCCATGTTAATTACGTTCCGTTACTCTGCGGTGGATATTTGAATTTTTTTAAGGCGCTTTAACAGCATCGCTTCGAGAGAATCAGTCGATACAGCTTCAAGCTCAGCACGTGAATTACATTCGGCATCGTTCTGTAATATTGCAAGTTCTGGTTGAGTTGTTATCTCTGGTGCATCGCCAGCCTGCTCATTGAGTTGGCCTAGAAGATAAGCCGACAAATTGTTTAAGGTTGGATACTCAAATAACAATGTCGATGACAAAGGCAAGCGTAAGTCACGATCCAAATACTCCTTAAGCTCTACAGACAACAATGAGTCAATGCCCAAAGTCGCAAAGCCAGATTGCCCGTCAATGTCAGCGTCGCTATCGAGTTTGCATACCCGTCGAACTTGTCTATCAAGGTAGTCATATATTAGATCTGCGCGTTGTTCCTGCGGGGTTGCATAAAAATCATCAATCCATGCGCAAACGTCGGCGCTAGGCAACGCAACATTATTGCTCTGCTCTGACTTGGCAATAAATAATGACGTCGAACGGTTAGCACTAATAATGTTCGATAAGCGCAGCCATTCGGCTTCTACACACACCACATTACTGCGCTCGGCAGCTAACACTGATTCTAGTAGCTCAATGGCATGTTCCGAGCTAAAACCACGAATGCCTAATAACGAAATTTTGTCATCGGCATCCAGTTCAGCCGCAAGACCAAGCTTTTTCCAGGGCCCCCAATTTATGCACACTACGGGAAAGCCGGCATTTCGTAGTAACCAAGACCAACGATCCAGATACGCATTAGCCGCACAGTAAGGAGCTTGCTGAACCGCACCCCACACTGAGCTAATCGACGAAAAGTTCATAAAGAAATCTAACCGCTCTAGCGACTCAGTCGCTTTCAGCGCAGCCCATAAGTTAAGCATACCGCCAACTTTTGCTTGTGATACGTTAGCAAAGTCCTCGGCGGTTAAATCTTTAGGTTGAGACAAGCCACCGCTAACCCCGGCAGTATGAAAAACGCCGGTGAGAAATCCGTTGCCTTGACAATAGACGGCTATGGTCTCTTGTAGCTCAGTCTCACTGGATAAATCATCGACCAGCAAACTAACTCGGGTATCGACATCACGATGTTGATCGCGCAACTGAGCTAAATAATCGTCTGCCAGAGGTTTACGGCTTAATAACACTAGATGGCTTTGAGTGTTACTGAGTAGATGGTGCGTTAATGCGCGAGCAATACCACCATTTGCACCGGTAATTAGGTATTTAGATTGTGGCTTAAATTGGTAAGGCGATACACCATTGGAAAGGTTAGCGTTGTCGATCTGGGGTGCATACAGCAACCCTTGGCGACAAGATAAAACGTCATAGACCATCTCACAACAAAGCACATTGATGACTTGCTCAACCGTTACATCATCAAATAGCGCGAGACACTGATCATCAACAGTAATATCCAAACAGACGTGCCACACAGCATGCATTTCAGCGGCTAAAGACTGCCCGAGCGCTATTAATGCACTTTGTTCAGCTAAACCCTGTACGCCAGCCATTAACTCTGGCGACACAATGCCGGTGTTATGCACGCCACCGGCGGTCAATAAGCTGACCCGTATATCACAGCTAGAAAATAAAACCGTGGCCCGAGTCAATGCCGCACATGCGGTGGCGATTGGAATCGGCGAGACGTTTTTGTTTGCATCGATAAAATAAAGGCCTTGTATGGCACCATTAGACACCTCTCTGAGTGGCTGTAACACCTGCTCAAATGCTAACCAATGCTCTTCGTTATCTGGATTCAGAACTACTTGATGTTCACCAATATTTGTGAATTCATCACACCCTACTTGCAACAGCGCTATAACGACCGTTACTCCCTGTGCTTGCAAGGCAAGAACCAGTGGCTCGATGCTCACTAATTGATTGCTCACGACAACCAAATGACTTGGAATCTGGCTTTTGTCTAAAACTTGCTCGTTAAGCGGTATCCAATTGATGACATGGCAATGATCTAATGAATTAGAGGCATCGTGATGTTCTTCACGCAACACGTTAATGAGTGACGTTAATTCCGTTTTTGTCTGCTGACTAACGCTAACGTTAGATCCAAGCCGCGCTAGTGGCTGATCAAGAACATCCAGCGACTGCTGACGTAGAACGTTGAGCCATGCGGCTTCGGTGTTAGAAACAAGCGCAGCGTTGGCATCCATAACCTCATGCCAATAGCGTTTATGTTGAAACGGATAATTAGGTAAAGACTCGTTATTAATCGATGGCTGGGTCTGTAGATATTCAGCGTAAATGCCCCGCCAATCAACATTCACGCCTAATTGGTAAAGTTCAACTAAGGCTCGGTAAACTTCGGGCACATCTCCTTCAACTTGCGTCATTAAAGCGACCCAATGGCTCTGAGAGTCGTGTTTAAATAACAACTTGCGGCCCATCACTAATAAGCTTGGCTTGGGTCCAATTTCGATGAATATTTCAACATTTTCATGCACCTTTAACACCTCCATTGCCTGAGAAAAGCGCACAGGTTGACTGACATGCCTAACCCAATATTGAGGATCACATAACGCCTCATCCACCAGCGTTGCGGTAACTGTAGACACGAACGAGAATTTCGGTTGATGGTAGCTAATCTGCTGCGCAACCTTACTGAACTCAGCCAACATCGGCGTCATCAACGGCGAGTGAAAAGCATGCGAAACGCTTAATCGATGAACTCGTACACCGTCACTCTCGAATTTATCAACACACGCGTCGATCGCCTGATGTGAACCCGAGAGTGTTATGTTTTCAACATCGTTATAGGAAGCGATGGATAACTCCCCTTCGAACTCATTCAGCAGGTCAACCAATGCTACTTCAGATGAGAATACAACGCACATCGCTCCGGTTTCGCAAAGTGATGTCATTAGATTTGCCCGCGCCAACAATAAGCGAAGTGCGTCTGCCAAACTAAACACCTCAGCACAACAGGCTGCAGCATACTCTCCGACACTGTGACCTAGCATCACGCTTGGCAGCACTCCCCAACTTTCGCACAGCCGAAACAGCGCGTACTCAATACAAAACACACCGGGTTGAGTGTATTGAGTGTCATTTAGTTGGCTGCTCTCGTCACCCCACAAAAGTTCGACCAATGGGAAGCCTAATTGTTCGTCGAGCACACTTGCACATGCGTCAATTGCCTGACGAAAAACCTTTTCGCGCTGGTAGAGTGCTTGGCCCATACCCGCGTATTGAGAGCCTTGCCCAGTAAACAAATACGCAACGCTACGCTCAGAGTCAGAAAGTGAAATCGTCGAACTATCGATCGCCGCAAGAGACGCTAATGCTGGCAGAATCTGCTTGTCTGAATCAACTGAAACGACATGCCTAAAGGGTAAGTCGTCGCGAACAATATTTGCCACCGCACAGCGTTTACGTAGCTGTGTCAGGTCGCTGCTTAAGTAGTCATAATAACGCTGAGCGAGTTCCGGAATCGCAGCGGCAGATTTTGCCGTCAACTTTAAAAGGGTCGTTTTTGGAAAAATATCGTCACTGGATTCGAGCGAACTCGAGGTTGCTTTTAAAGGCGACTCACCAACTAAAATATGTGCATTACTACCGCCAAAACCAAAGGCGCTGACACCCGCGACCAAAGCACCCGGTGTATCATCCCAAGCTTGTGTTTTGTCAACAATGTCTATCTGCATATCCTTCCAATTAATGAACTCGCTGGGCGTTTCAAAGTGCAGATGCTTAGGCAATGTTTTGTGCTTCATCGCTAAGACCACCTTGATAAAGCCCGCCATCCCAGCCGCCGCTTCAAGGTGTCCTATATTAGTTTTCACCGACCCTACCTTCAACGGCGAGTTGCTCGTTTGACCGGCACGATAAACCGCGTTAAGGGCATTTATCTCAATAGGGTCGCCCAGTGGTGTTGCTGTTCCATGCGCTTCAATATAGCTAACATCAGAAGGTTCGAGGTTTGCGGATTTTAAAGCAGCACGCAACACTCGCTGCTGAGCAACACCATTGGGTATGGTTAAACCGCCACTGGCACCATCTTGATTAATTGCAGAGCCTAGAATGACAGCCTGCACCAGATCACCATCGCGTTGTGCATCTGATAGTCGTTTGAGCATTACCGCGCCAACACCTTCGCCGCGAACATAACCATTAGCGGCTTGATCAAAGGTTTTGCAACGGCCATCAGCCGACAACATATTGGCTGCGGTAAAGCTAATATTTATCTCAGGGGTAAGATTCAAATTAGATGCCGCAACAATAGCCGAACTACACTCACCTTGGCGCAGACTGGCACATGCATTGTGTAATGCAACTAACGAGGATGAGCACGCCGTATCGACCGAATAACAAGGCCCCTGCCAACCGTAAAAATAAGAAATGCGACCGCACGCAGTCGCGTGTGAACTGCCCGAACCATAATACGAACCTATATTTTGCTCACCGCCATATTTCGCTTGCGAGAGCATGTAGTCGGAACCACAAATAGCCGTAAAAACACCAATATTGCTATCGCGCAAAGTTGAAATATCTTGATTGGCGTCTTCCAATGTGTGATAAACAACTTCCAACAAATGTCGTTGCTGAGGATCAAGTGCTTGTGCTTCGCGAGGGCTAATTTCAAAAAAACCAGCATCAAATAAATCCATATCGTCTATGAACCCGCCAAAGCGAGAGCTAACCATTGGCGGCTCTTGGCTTTGGTATTTATCAATGTCCCAGCGATTCCCTGGCACCGATGTTATTGCATCTTTGCCCTCAGACAATAAGGACCAGTATTGGTTCAGGCCATTCGCACCATTCGGAAAGCGACAGCCCATACCAATCACCGCAATCGGTTCCTTGCTCTTAGCACGGTTACCATCAAGTTTTTGGGTTAACTCTTCGATCATCCCCAATGATTGTCGCAAACGCTCAACCAGCTGATCATTAATAGAAGTTTGTTTATTATTTTCGCTCATTTCTATTCCTAATCAACATGTAAAACTTTTTTTGCTTCATCCAATATCGAACTATTGAGTAGAGCCTCAATATCAGACAATGCATTTGTCATTGGCACTACTTTTTTATCCAATTCCTCAGCGACACTATCTTGCGTTGACTTAACATCAGGTTCTCCCAATTTATCTTCAACTAAGGATTCAAGGTAATTCACTAATTGGCCTAGTGTGGGGTAATCAAATAACAAGGTGGGACTCAGTGGTACCGCTAATTGCTGTTCAATATCTATTTTCATATCAACGGCGGCCAATGAATCGACTCCTAAATCAAAAAATTTATCGCTCAACTTCATTCTAAAGCTGGAGTCGTGTCGTAATGCCTTAGTCAGATATACTTGAATATAACGTGACAATTTAGACGCCCTGCGCTCACTCGGTAACCGCAGTAGGTCGTCCATCAAGTGGCTTTTTTTATCTTCATTAGCCGCACCATCGCTGCCCTCCAGAAAACCTGAAAATAAGTTATTTAGATAATGTTTGCCTTGTAGGTCACGACGGTTATTTAGAAACACCGGCCAATCGATATCAGCGACAAGCCAATTTACGCTGGTAGCTTGTAATGCACGCCCGAACGCAGTTAAACATTGATCAACCGACATAAAAGCCAAACCCTGTTTACTAATGCGGTCACGTTGAACGTCAACCAACCGAGTCGCCATGCCAATTTCATCCCATGCACCCCAAGCTAGTGAGATTGAAGGCATTCCCAGTGATCGTCGATAATCAGCAAGCCCATCAAGGTAAGCATTAGCCATCGCATAATTACTTTGACCAATCGAGCCAACTTGGGCGGTAATAGACGAGAAGAGTACAAAACAACTCAATTGATCTTGTTGCGTAGCCAGATGCAAGTTCGAGGCGCCGTTAGCCTTTGCCGCTAAGACGTTGGAGAAGTCATCGACAGTCAAGTCAGTCAGTAGACCGTCACCCAGGACCCCAGCCGCATGAATCACACCGACAATATTACTAGTTTGACGCAAGCCTGACAGCAACGCGTCAAGGCCATCATAGTCCGACACATCTTGAGCAAAACAAGTTACTAGGGCTCCTTGTTCTCGCATCATCGAAATAGCCTCGTTTGCCGCCTGGCTAGGTGAATTGCGGCTAATTAATGCGATCTCTTTTACACCTATTAGAACTAGATATTTAGCCACGGCCAAACCAATACCACCTAATCCCCCAGTGATCACAAACGTGCCGTCCTGATTAGCGACATCGGTTGGCTGTTGAGTCTTACCAGCAGTCACTGGCTGTAATACCGGTGTGAAATATTGCCCGTTACGCACACTAACTTGACGCACATCACCCAACTGGTCAGTTAAACTGAACAGCGGCCATAGACTGGCTAGGTCAAGTTGCTCGGCATACTTTTCAACATCGATCAGCCTAACACTTTGACTAAGCTCCATTGATAGTGTCGTCAAAAAGCCAGCTAGCATCCGCTCAGATGGCTGAACAACATCTGCCTCGGTGATAGAAAATGCCGCCTGCGTTACTACTACTAATTCGCTTAATGACGTCTCATTACCACTCCTGGCAATCGCCTGGCCTAATGCAATAAGGCCGCTATAGCCTGACCAAGGGCTGGTTAACTCGACGTCAAAATGGTCAACCCCGTCAGACAAAAACAGCAACCGGTAGTGGCCGTTAATATGCTGTTGTAACTCGTTTAATAGTCGTGTCCAACTCTGTGGCTCATCATCATTTATAGTGATGTGCCTTTGCGCCACATCAAAATCAAACCGCTCTGCATACGTCACGCAATATGCGTTACCACCAGATAATTTGGCAACTACCTTTTGCTGCTCATTGGTGGCGCCTATAAAGATATCAACGGTGTCACTTAATGAGCTTGGCTGCTCAATTAACTCCGATATGTGTTTGTTTTCGTGCCACCCAACCTGAAGACAGTTAACATGGTCGGTCGGCGTTTGAGCTAGAACTAATCGTTGCAAAGTATCACGGGCGACTTTACGAGCTTCAAACCCCTCGATAGAGAGAATTAAGTCTCCGCTTTCAGTGTACAGCTGGATGTCGCCGATGACGCTGTCGTCAGTAGATTCATTGCTGAGCTTAGCGTGGCAATATAGTTTTGTTTGTTGCGCGGGAATACCGTAAAAATCTAACACTCGGATACCCGAAGGAATGAACAGGCTCTCGTCAAGTTGCCCCTCATGCAAAAACTTACGCGCACCATCAATAACTTGAAAACAGGCATCCAGCAATCCGGGGTAAATCAGAAAATCTTCGGCCATTTCAGACCGTGACTCTATCTCTAATACTCTCACCGCCGCTTGGTCGGTAACATAACCATCACCGAACCAGTGAAACTTATCGCCAACGGTATAGCCTTTATCCCAAAAGTTTTGGTAAAAGTCAGAGCTTGATACATCAGCGTGCCATTGCTCATTAAGTTGCGATGGCAACAATGGCTTCATCAACTTTGGCCGAGCTTGTTTATTGTCAGTTACTACTGCAGTAAAATGAGTCTGCCATTCGGAGCTTTGGCTATCAAAGCCTAATAAGTTTGCCTGATAGGATTTAGCCGTTTCAGCTAAACCTGACGGCTTCATTACCATTTGTACCCTCTTACTGTTTTGAGCATCCGTACTGAGCACCAGTGGTTTTATAAACTCGATATTATTTAAACTAATTGCACTGGTTTCTAAGAGCTCGTGAGCGGCCTGTAATGTTTGTACAATATGTGAAGCTCCCGCCACCACAGGAATTTTGTACAACAAATGTTGCGCCATATAACTCGGTGTTTGTAGCGACAATAAATTTTCAAAATAAACAGCCTCAGGCAATGCCAAGCTTACCTTCCTGCCTAACAATGAATGCGGTGAATCAGCGTTCAAAATAGTGGTCGAATTTCGCTCAACGGGTATACACAATTGATCTGAGGACACATCCCCATCGAGCCAATAGCGCTTGCCTTGAAACGGGTAACTTGGCAATCCTACGACCCCTGATGTTGAATCGAGTAGCGCATAGTCTTGGTAAAAACCGGTCCAATCAATTGATAAGCCAAGTTGATAAACATCAGCCAATGCGTAGTAAGCAGTCGCTATTTGAGGTTCTTTGGCTGACATAGATGCGACCCAATAACGTGATCGCTTATCGCTAACGGGTAGGCGCTTGGCCATTGAAGAAAGGCTCGCTTGGGGTCCTATCTCGATGAACAAATCAATTTTTTCTTTATCCAGTAATACCTCCATAGCTTGCGAGAAATGGACTGCTTCATGCACATGCTTTACCCAGTAACCAGGATCGCACAGCTCGTTAGTAACCATAGTGCCAGTGACCGTCGAGACAAACGGTATAAGCGGCGTGTGATACTCAATCGTCTCAGCCACTTTACTAAACTCTTGCAGCATCGGCTCCATGAGAGGCGAATGAAAAGCATGCGATACATCTAAGTCGCGCACCTCAAATTTATGCTCAGCACACCACTGTTTACATGCACTAATAGCCGTATGAGACCCAGACAATGTTAAATTTGTCGGGCCGTTATACGAAGCTATACACAATTCGCTCGAATATTCATCCAATATAGGTCTCAGTTGTTTTGGATTAGCAAACACAACACACATTGCTCCAGTAGAACAGTGTGACGACATCAATCGAGCCCGTGCGTTTAGAAGTTTCAAGCCATCTTGTAAGCTAAAGACTCCGGCACAACAGGCAGCAGCGTATTCCCCCACACTATGGCCCAGCAAACTTGCTGGCTGCACTCCCCAACTTTTCCACAATTGAAATAAGGCGTACTCAATACAAAATAAACTTGGTTGTGTATAGCGAGTATCACTAAGTTTGCTTTGTTGTTCGCCCCAAAGTAAATCCTGCAATGAAAAACCTAATTCATCATTTAACAAAGTCGCACATTGGTCAATGGCATCACGAAATAGGGCTTCACTTTGATAAAGTGTTTCCCCCATACCTGCGTATTGAGACCCTTGACCCGTGAATAAATACGCCACATTTTGATCGAGGTTTTGCACAATCTCGGTCGCTTGGTGTTCGGTTTTTAATGCATTAATTAGCGATTCCTTCGAATTACCGTGCACATCTACTAAATAAGCTTGGCGAACCTTGAGATGATCTCGCCCTACTGCGGCCGCATAACAAATAGGCGCAACATTAGTGCCGTTTGAGCGGCTCAGAAAATCACAAAAATTAATCTTCTGAGCCGCTATAGCGTTGACATTTTTAGCTGATATTGGCAACAACAATGGCCTAATTACATTTGCGTCTACTTGGTTTAACTGCGCATCGGCCGCGTCATTATTATGTTCATCGCTTAGAATTAAGTGTGCATTTGAGCCACCAAATCCAAAAGAACTGATTCCAGCATAACGTGGCTTACCCTCAATACTGGGCCACTCGAGGGCGGTTAACGGTACTTCGATATCGGCTGAGTCCCAATCAATTTTGCTGCTTGGCGTAGTAAAGTTAATGTGCGGTGCAATTACTTTATGATGCATTGACTTAAGCACTTTAATGACACTAGCAATGCCTGCGGCCGCTTCGGCATGCCCGATATTAGTCTTAACCGACCCTACCTTTAATGCGGCGCGGTCTGGCCGTTTACCAAACACTGCGGCTAATGCACCAAATTCAATCGGGTCGCCTAATGGCGTACCTGTACCATGCGCTTCGATATAATCAATATCATCAGCAGTCAAATTACTTGACGCTAAGGCATCTTTAATCAGAGCAATCTGAGACTTTTCATTTGGCGCTGTCAAACCTTGGCTAAAACCATCCTGATTAATGGCACTGCCAACAAGAGTGGCAAAAATTGTATCGCCGTCACGTTGCGCATCTTGCAAACGCTTTAAAACTAAAACGCCGCAGCCTTCTGCACGAACGTAACCATTGGCTCGCTCATCAAAGGTAAAGCATCTGCCATCTTCAGAAAGCATGCCGGCCTGAGAAAAGATCACCGAAGTGATCGGGTCTAAAATCACATTCGCACCAGCCGCCAAGGCGACGGTCGACTCTTCAGTTCGCAGGCTATTGGCTGCCACGTGAATAGCATTTAATGACGATGAGCACGCCGTATCAATTGATAAGCATGGCCCTTGAAAACCGAATGAATAGGATAGCCTGCCGACTGCGGTACTGAATGCAGAGCCTATACCATCGTATGAGCTTATCTTGTCATAGCCATGATTGTTTGCCATACCCACACGTAGGTTGGTGTAATCTTGGTTACATAAGCCAACAAAAACACCCGTTTTGCTGCCCACCAAGGAGCTGGGAGGAATGTTTGCTTTTTCTAGAGCGTGCCAAGATGTCTCTAATAATAGACGCTGCTGCGGATCCATACGCTCAGCCTCTTTAGGTGAGATACCAAAGAACTCAGCATCAAAGTCAAGTAAGCTATCCATTAGACCAAGGCGCTTGGTATAAAGTTTACCACCTTCTTTTTTATCCGCGCTGTAGTGGGCAGCCATGTTCCAGCGTTCTTTATCACTGGCAATGATTGAGCTTTTACCCGCTACGATGTTTTCCCAAAACTGGTCTGAGTCGGCAGCGCCAGGCCAACGCGACGAATAGCCAACAATGGCTATCGGCTCATTCATAGAGCGCTCAACCTTGTCTAATTTCTTCTTTTGTTGAAGCGCCAATAATTTCAGTTGTTTGTCTGAAAGCAATGACAATTTCTCTAAGAAATGTTGCATTATATTTACCTATATTCCTTTTATGCTTGCTTCAACAAGCTGTCTATCTCGCTGTCGGACATTTCTAATAAGTCGTCGATTTCAAAGTCACTACCAGCATTGGGTTGGCCTTGAACTTCAACCTCATTGTCGAGCACATATTGTTCAATATGGTCAGATAAAAAATAACTCACCAAAGCATTCACATTCGGATTGTTAAACAACAATGCTGACGGCAACGTTTGCTGTATTTTTTTTGACAGTTGGTTTCGAATTTCAATCGCCATTAAGGAATCCATCCCTAGCTCAGTCAATTGGCGCTCATTGTCCATGCGACTGACATCGGTCATCATGACCGTAGATACAGCACCTTGCACTAGTCGAGTAACTTCTTTGCGGCGCGCTAGTTCAGGCAACTTAGCCAGCAGAACGAGAGGGTTATCTACGGCAACCTCATTGCTTTGTGTTGTTGAGCTATCAATAACAAATGACTCTTCCTTTTGCAGTCCCGCGTAGTGCGCTAAAAGACTATTTTCATCATTTCTAATACCCTCTGTTTGGCTATAGCGTTGCCAGTCAATAGCACCAATAACGTACTGCGCTTGGGTTACTGAATAATCCCTTGCCGTTGCTAACTGTTCAGCCATCCGGGTAAAGGCAAAGTCGGCATCTAACATCTCAATACCGATGCTTCGCATCCTCTCAGTTAGATCACTGGCCATACCGTCGCCTTGCCAAGGCCCCCAATTAAAACTTTGCACGGGCAGCTTATTTGTTCGTGCAAGCCTAGACAGCGTGTCTAAATAAGCATTTGCCGTTGAGTAACCTACTTGCCCTGGTGAACCTAAGACGCTCGAGATAGAGGAGAAAAGTGCAATAAAGTCAATCTCTGTCTGCTTAGAGATTACTTGCATCACACGAATCAGATTTTGTGCGCCTAAGGCTTTAGGATTAAAAACGCGGCCAAATGCAGACCAATCAGTTGCATTTAAAAGGCGATCTTCTAACACACCAGCCAAATGAAACGCTCCGGCAACTGGTTGTGTTAATTTAGTAAGAGAGTCTGATAACGTTGAAATATCCGGTACTGACAAATCATACTCAAGCACAGAAATGTCACTATCCAGTGTGTTTAGCCATGCCTGTTCAGAGTCGCTTACTGGGCGATGAGAAATAACAACAACACTACCGGCTCCTTGCTCGCTTAGCCAATTAAGTAAGCGGCGACCAACACCACCTAGTCCGCCTGTCACAAGGTAACTTCGATCAGAACGGATGACGTCGTTAGGTTTAATCAAACTGTTAACTGTGGCGACGGGTTTAAGGATCGATCTCGAAAGCTTGCCCAGAGTTGAGAGGCTCAAATGCTCGTGCGGCTGAGTATGCTGTAACCAAGCTCCGATTAATTCAGCCTCAAGTTCTCTATCTTGTCCGGCTAATTCAATTAAGCCTATGTCGATATATCCATTTTCTGATCGAAAAGAACGCATAAAGCCCAATAACGCTTGATTAGATAATTGTTTTCCCTGGGCAACAGTGACAATTCGCTGAATGCCTTGGCAAGCCTGACACAAATATAAGAAGCTTTTTAAAGGGGCATGCATCTGTTCAAAGTCGCTGCGACTCAAGTCAACATCATGCGACCATAAATACACTACATCGTAAGCTGCAAACTCAGTCTTCAATGACTCAGCTAAACGAGAAAAATCATCAGACTGATCAATATTTAAAGTGTAATTAAGCCCTTCGCAAGCATACTGTTGACCTTTACTAACCAAGGCAACAGGAGTGCCTGAACGCCGTAACTTGTCAACAAGAACATCGGTTATGCGATTGTTTTGCTGAGTAAAGACAACCGTGGGTCGA
The DNA here is from genome assembly GCA_046709645.1 of Arenicella sp. Taxonomy (GTDB): domain Bacteria; phylum Pseudomonadota; class Gammaproteobacteria; order Arenicellales; family Arenicellaceae; genus Arenicella. Next base: position 238,262 of record JBKEFT010000001.1, on the reverse strand, counting down.
GACTTTTCATGCTTAATGAAATCATATTCATTTGGCACGTCCTGCCACTCTAGAGAAAAAGTAGAATCAACCAGCGGCCGATTCTCGACTTTAGCCTGTAGTAAACTTTGCCGCATACTTTGATTGCTGACCTTGCGGAACTGAAAGCCTCGAATGTCGATCGAAAAATGATTATCGTCTTGCCAAATAGCAATATCGCCAGTTGCCTGTTGCTTGCCAATTTCTGTGATTTGGGGTTCACAATGTAATTCTTTACGCGGGTCTATTTGCCCTTGAATTAGCATTTTTTGCAGTGTAAACGGCACGAATGTCACTTCTGACGTATCAACTTGGAGATTCATCAACCACCCCAACACCTGAAAACAGGCGTCTAACTGGCCCGGGTAAATAGCGTAACTTGTTGCTTGAGCATCGTACTCCAGAACATCGGCCATTGGCGCTACCCGCAAACGTGCTCGACTATCATCAACTTTACATAACTTACTAATCAACTTAAAGGTCTTACCAAACGTAAAACCAAGGTTTAGCTGTTGATAAAAGTCGTCGCCATCAAGCCACTCGCCGTGCTCATCTATCAGCTCTGCTTTTGCAATGAACGCAGGGGCTACATTAAGAATTTGACCCTTGGCGACCACCAATGGACGAGGCTTAGTCTCACTTTTTGTTGGCATGAGCTTACACACTTGAGCACTGAAATACTCAGCACCATCCTCGTCAGCCCCATCAGCGCTAAAACAAACCTCCACTTCAACCTTGTTTAAATCGTCTAATACTAACGGTTTTGCAAACATAACATTGCTTAAAGAAATGGCATTGAGGCTTGGCTTATAGTCGATAGACAACTGCTCAAACGCTGTAACTAGACTGACGACATGCGACGCACCAGCAACCAACAATTGATCGAATAGCAGGTGATCCGCCATATAATGCGGAGCCGCCGATGAAATACTGTTTTGCCAAGTTACTTCTTTCGAGTCAGCTAAGTCGGTAATACGTTTACCTAATAATGGATGGGCTTTAGTAATCGAGCGCTGCGCTTTATCAAAATAGCGATCAACCGTAGGGCCGCTGATAAAATAAGCTTTGTCGTCGAATGTATAATTGGGTAACAGATACTTTAGTGGCAAGGATTGATCACCGTGGAAGCAGTCAAAATCAAACTCGCCGCCGCGTACAACGTGCTTAGCGACCATATTCAATAGGTAGCCTAAACCATCCTCTGGCCCCCGCAAACTGGGTAATAAACTAGCCGATTGGCCTACTTTGTCTGCCAGCATGCCAAGCAACACAGATTTAGGCCCGAGTTCAATGTACTGATCTACCCCTTGTGCTATGACTAATTCCGACGCCGCTACAAAGTTGACCGGTGCAACGATTTGTTCAACCCAATAGTCAGCACATGACATCGCCGAAGCATCACCCTTAGGGTTAACAGTAGAAATGAGTTTAATCGACGGAGTTCGGTAATGAATACCTTCAGCGACCTCGCGAAACTCTGCCAACATTGGCCGCATAAGCGGTGAGTGGAAGGCATGAGAAACGCTTAACTCGGTGCTCGCAACTTGTTTGTCGCTGAGTCTCATCGCGATTTTGTCGATAGCCGCACTGTCACCAGAAACCACCACTTGATCCTCTTTATTGACTGCCGCGATTGACACAACCTCGGCATATTCAGACACCATGGTTAAAACAAAAGCCAGATCCGCTTTAATCGCTAACATTTTTCCCTTAGCGGGCAATTGGTTCATTAAACGAGCACGCGTACAAATCAACTTCGAGGCGTCACCAACAGTAAAAATACCGGCAACGCAGGCAGCTGCATACTCGCCAACACTGTGTCCAATCATTGCGTGAGGAGTTACTCCCCATGCCAACCAGGTTCGAGCTAATGCATATTCAATCGCAAACAAGGCAGGTTGTGTGTATTGCGTTTGCTGCAAATAGTTTTTTTGTCCTGACAGCGACCATACGGTGGCCTTGAAATCAGTTCCTAGCGCATCCGAAAGCGCCTCGGATACCATATCAAAGTGCGCTCGAAACTCACGACACTGTCGATAAAGCAGCTGTCCCATATCCAGATATTGAGAGCCCTGGCCCGAGAACAAAAACACCGGAGACATAGTCTGCTTACTTGGCTCAAAAGATGAATCATCGCTTTGTGTGATATTACGTAACTGGGTTAGCAATGTCTCTTGATCACTAGCGATGCAAGCGGCACGATACCGTAACACCGAACGACTGGTGTTCAAACAGGACGCGTAATCTGCTAAATCAAACTCTTTCGTTTGCTTATTAATGCACTGTATATGAGCCTGAGCTAAGAGTGTTAACGAGCGAGGCGTCGCGGCCGATAAAATCAATAACTGTTGTTTATCGGCAACAACATTGTCAGTTTCTAGCTGTGGTTCAGCAATGTAATCAGACATTACCACATGAACATTGGTACCACTCATTCCAAAAGAGCTTACCGCTGCCGCTCTTTGCCCCGCGGGTGCGGGCCAAGGGCTCAATTGATCACTAACCTGCACATTGATCTTGTCCCATGGGATATGAGGGTTAGCGATGGAATAATTTGCCTGTGGACATAACTTTCCACGATTAATCATGAGCGCCGTCTTAATAAATGCGGCGACGCCAGCCGATGCTTCAAGGTGGCCAATATTGGCCTTCACTGAACCGATCTTGAGTTTACTCCCGGCTTCTCTCTCACCATAAACTCGGGCTAGGGACATTACTTCAATCGGGTCTCCCAACTTGGTACCAGTGCCGTGCGCTTCGACATAATGAACTTGCTCTGGCTGTTTATTGGCAACCGATAGTGATTTCCTAATAACCTTTTCCTGCGCGATACCATTCGGGGCAGTCATACCATTACTTTTACCGTCGTGATTCGCCGCCGATCCGGAAACAACCGCAATAATATTATTACCATCTCGTACGGCATCTGATACTCGTTTCAGCATCACAACGCCACACCCCTCACCACGCACATAGCCATCAGCGGCCTGATCAAAAGCATGACAAACGCCACTAGGCGATAGTGCTGAGAGCTTTGAAAAGCCAATACTCATCTCCGGTGTCAGCATGAGGTTAACACCGCCAGCTAAAGCCAAATCAGCCTCACCATTTTTCAACATTTGACAAGCAAGATGAATTGACAGCAATGATGAAGAGCAAGATGTATCTAACTGCAGCGCAGGTCCCTGTAAACCAAACACGTACGATAAGCGGCCAACGCCAATACTTCGGGCAGTACCGAGACTAGTGTAAGCATCAATTGATTCAACATCGGATGAAAAATTGGTATAACGACTGTAATCATCAGACCCTATACCGAACGTAACAGCAGTATTCGAACCCTCTAAACTTGCAACCGGCATCCCGGCATTCTCAATGCACTCGTAGACCACTTTTAACATTAAGCGATGCTGCGGATCCATCATCTTCGCTTCGCGTGGTGTTAAGCCGAATATTTCAGGATCAAAATCAGCAATATCATCGATAAAACAACCAGCATCCGTATACATAGTTCCTAGAGTGCCTGGGTCCTCGTCATAAAACTGATCACTATTCCAACGGTCACCCGGCACTTTAGAAACTGTTATGCCTGCGTTGCAGAGTAGCTCCCAATATTGTTCCAAATTGGCGATTTGGCCAGGAAACCTGCACCCCATGCCCACTACCGCAATATCTTTAGAATCGGCAAACTCTTTTTTTAACTTCTCATTTTCGGCCTTCAATGCTTGAATTTTTAAATAACTTTGTTCAAGCATTTGACGCATAGAAACTTTATGTTCTGTCACTTTGACTCCCTCGGACTATGGATTTATGAATGCGTATCTACTTAATCGATAACTCTTGACTCATTGCTGAAAGCAATTCCTCATCGCTTATTTTCTTAACATCCACCAAGTCACTATGTGCCGCGTCATTAGCTCTAACGTCCACGCTCGCAGGCATTTCAAGTTGCTGATTACTTTCCACCACATGTTGGGCTAACAATTCAACTGTCGGATAATTCCATATCACTGTCGAATCCAGATCCAGTTTATAACGTTCCTGAATATCAAACGACAATTCAACCGCCAGCACCGAGTCGATGCCGATGTCGCTAAATCGGGTCTTGGCCGACACAGGAATTACTAGGTTTTTTAAATTCTGTCTAATCCATTCACAGATATGTAAAGCCACTGCATTCAAGTTAAGGTCACAATTCTGTCGCTCACTGATCAGTGACACAGTTTGCTTTGTAAACGATGGTTGATAAGTCTCAGCTACGTCCGCTTTTTCAATGTTGGCCGCCACAAAAGGAACCACATCTGAACGGTTAAGGCCCGTCCTTTGCTTAGCTTCAAGCGCTAAATCAATACAGTTTTCGGGCATATAGCTGTGCCGATAGGCCGCCAAGCCAATAAGATCATTAACATCTGACTCATTTTGTGCCACCGTTGCTTGGTTCAAAATAACATCGAGCTTAGGCAGTTCACGCTGAAACTTAAATTCTTCAAACGCTATCTGATCTTCTAACCACCCCAACGACGCCTTTACTACAGCCAGCTTCTCCGCTGGTTGTTGCGCGGCAGCATCCTTTAGGAATGCGTGGCAAATTGATAGCGCTCCCCGCATACCAATCCGCGGCTGCAACCATCGTGTGGCTCGACCCATTAAGGTTTGATCGCCGTCACACGCATCGGCAACCAGTTCCGGCAATTCATTGATACGTTTTGACAATGAGATCAACTCACTCTGATCTGTGAAGGCTCGCCGGCAAAAGGTTTCAACCGTACTAAAATCATTAATCATGCGAGTCCCAAGAAAAGAACTTAAGGTCTCAGTAGGACCTTCAAACACTCTAAATAAACGTACATCACGCATCAGTTGAGGTGCCGCATTATTCTCAACGTAACCACGCCCACCTAATATTTGTACTAGGCGATCAACCGCCACCCAACTAAATTCGGTCGAAATAATTTTTATTGCCGCGTAAACTTCGTCCGGTATTAATACGTCAGTAATACCCTCCTCTACTTGGTCAAGGATCAATGCCGTTCTCTCGACCATCGATTCAACGGCCATCATCGCGTAATTTGTATCGTGTAAGTAGTTGGTCGTTGCAGGGATACTCATTAATGACTCACCACCAATCATACGGTTCTTAGCATAACGAACCATCAATTGATAAGATCGGCGCATTGCCCCTAATGCCATCGACGCAATCAATAAACGACCATGCATCATGGCATTTTGTGCCACGGCCATTCCTTGACCTACCTCACCAAGTAAATCTTGCTCAGTAACATGCATGTCAATAAATTCAATACGGTTCTGCACCATACCTCTCATTCCCATCGTCATCACTTCTTCACATACGTGCAAACCTGGTCGATCAGCTTCAACAATAAACGCGGTAATACCCTTTGATTGACCAACCTCATCCATCACCTGAACAAAAACAGTAAATAAGCCAGCCCAACCGGCGTTACCAATCCAGCATTTACTGCCAGAAATAAGCCAGCCGCCGTTCAGTGCTGGTTTTGCCACGCTATTCATTTCTCGAGGGTTAGAGCCTGCACCCTCTTCTGTAATGGCAAACGCGCCCAAGATCGCGCCACTGGCGAGCTGCGGCAAAAATGTTTTCTTCTGCTCAGTATTACCAAAATACTGAACTGGTCTGGTTCCTAAAGCATGGTGGACACCAAGCATTGAAGCAACGGTCGTATCGATAGCCGCTAATTGAACAAATAATTTGAAAGACTGCTGGTTAGACCAACCTTGTCCGCCAAATTCTTCTGCAACACGCAAGCCAAACAATCCACGGTTAGCAAAATTAGTAATAATGTGAGGTGGAATACAGCGGCGCTCGTCAATAGTTCGAGAGTCTATTGCTCGCTCAGCGAAGTTTCTTAGCCATTGGCGACAGTCTTCAAACTCACTCTCTTTGACTTTTTTGACGTGAACTACCTTCGCGGTGTCAACACTTTTGCCTCTAATCGTTCCCTCAATAAGAGAACTTTGAAACCATGCACCCACTTCCTTTAAGTCATTAGCGTATAAGGCGGCACGGCTTCCTCGTCGCTGAATTTTGCCGCTTGAAGTCAACGGTAATGTCATCGGCTTAATTAACACCACAGCGGCAACTGGTAGCTGAAACTGCTCTACCACCAATAATCGGATCTCTTCACACTTCTGTAGAGCGTTAATTTTGCGCAGCGAGGTTCGCTCAATTTCTTGAACCACGACGACAGCCTGCTGATTGCCAGCGTTAATAGTAAACGCAGAGCCATAGCCAACACGAAATGATTGATCAGAGGCTTGCACAGCGCCTTCAATATCTTGCGGGTAATAGTTGGCTCCATTATAAATAATGACATCCTTAATTCGGCCAGTAATATACAACTTATCACTGTCTATATACCCAAGATCACCGGTTCGTAAAAAGTCGCTGGAGGTATCTAGCTCACCATCGATACGAACAATGTGCGCCTGAAAAACCTCCTTTGTTGCTTCTGGTTTATTCCAATAACCCTGAGCAACACTTTTGCCTTTTATCAAAATCTCACCAACGACCCTGTCCGAGCATTGCTGAAGTGTTTCGGGATCGGCAACAACGATCTCTTGATCTGTATTTAATAACCCACAACAAACCAATTCTTGGGCTTCTTCCGATGGGTCACAATAGCTAATCATATTCTGCTCTAGCCCTCGCTTACTCACATTAACAATCGTTGGATGCTCAGGTATACCAATGCCCGAGACGAATAACGTCGCCTCAGCAAGACCGTATGCGGGGTAGCATGTTTCAGCGCTAAAACCGGCTTTTTCAAATACCTCTTGAAAGCGGTTCAAGGTGCTTGATTTAACCGGTTCAGCACCATTTAATGCCATCTTCCAGCTACTCAAGTCGAGCTGACTACACTGCTCTTCAGTGACTTTATCTAAACACATTTGATAGGCAAAATTAGGTGCAAAACTTGAATGCGCTTGATAGTCAGAAATTGCTTTCAACCAACGAAACGGCTTTTGTAAAAAAGCCACTGGCGTCATTAAGTAACAAGTGGCCCCTAGGTACAATGTATGTAGAACGTTGCCGATTAAACCCATATCGTGATACAGAGGCAGCCAAGATACAATCACGGTTTCATGGCTGTGCTGATACGCCTCTTTCATCAAAAACTGGTTGTGGAGAAGGTTTTCGTGGCTAACCATGACCCCTTTAGGGTCACCAGTAGATCCAGATGTATATTGTAAAAAAGCTAAATCACAAGCTTTAGCTTGCGGGTCGACCCAGTTCGCGCAAACCGATGCGTCGCTTGATAAGTCGTCTATCAGAATAATGTTCACATCATTAAACACCGATAGACCTTCAATCTGGCTTTGAACATATTCTAAATGCTTTGATGTGGTAAGAATCGTATCGACCATGGCATCCTCTGCCACTTTCGCCACTTTAATCCAGTCTTTCTCCTTCTTCGACGGAAAAGAAACGGGAACTGGAACCTTTCCTGCATACATAGCCCCTAAAAAACCCAACGCAAAATCTAGGCCACTATGAATCAAAATCAAGGCACTTTTAGATTTAACCGACTTAGCGTTAATGGCTTCCGCCAACAACATCGAAGACCGATCTAACTCAGCATAGGTAAGAAACCGTTCCGGCAACTCACCGTCTTTTAGCATAACAAATGCGGTCTTATCTGGTCGCAACGCAACTTGCTTTTTTACTGTATCAAGGAAATTTGAACGCCCTAATCCATGACTTACATTACTTAAAACAGACACCTTCTTAGACTTTTCCATCACTCTTCTCCCTCGTCTAACGACACAGTAGCCAAAAAACCACCATTAACATTTATTACTTTTCAACCGACACAACAGCATTCTCAAATCAAAAAAAAATATATAACTCTCTAGTGCCAATTGGGACCATCGCATCTGAGCCACTACCGTTATAATTTTCACGATTTTAAAAAATTATATAACCGAGTCGTTACAATCTGATTACGTTTACGCCAAAGCAAATATCATGCCAAACATAAGTTTGGCGCACGATTTAGTCGAAATACAGATGTAAAGAAGTCGGCACTCATAGACTAGAATATCCTTGTAACTTTGGACAATCCGCGTCAAAACTAGCCATGAATCAATTGATCTCGCAGTAAACTCTAACCAAATTTAATTGTCAGCCGCCTAGCATTGGACCTTGAGAGCCAAATCAAGCTTAAATAACTAACACTATGTATTGTAAGAGACTGTTGTTTATGTTCTTATGTCTATTATTATTTGTAAGATTACCTTGAAAAATAATTAGTTTTTTTTTGCCTATACTCGTAATAGCGACTGATCCGTTTGTCAAAAAGCTTATGCACCTAACAAAACGTGATTTTAACGTTCACCAATTTTTGTCGTTTTATTCTCGCCATTGGCCATCTTAGTAAAGTTAATTGAGTATGTTATTGGTCTAAATTCACGCCCTGAGCACAGCTTAAAACATCCTCGGAGTAGACTGGATTAGATATACGTATATACGAGGCGATACCTATTAACTGAATTATTTTTGCATCAATAATAGGCAGCATATTTACTTACGCACCAATAATGGACAGTGCACCGACATCTTTACTCGTGCGGTGCGGCGTCACAAAAGCATTTCAGAAGTCACGAGGGTCTTGCAGACAAGCTATGTCGATTTTAACCTTTTTCATCAGGGCTAAATGAGTTTCGACCACTGACAAATTGGAACATTCAAATACCTTTTATTAATTATGGACTTTAGATATATCGCCTATGCCGGCTATTGGGCTCAGGTCATGTTGGGTTCATCACCCCTCTCAACAGCACATATTTTATGCAGAACAGCCAGAAAGGGGCGGTTTAATATCGGCTGGTAGTACAATCGGCCTGCGGCGAACAATTTTATAGCGTCGACCCAAGAATATATTGTTAGCGATTAATTGTGGCCGAGAGAAATAATATAAAAGTATTTTATAGCCAAATCAGAAATCGCGGCTTTTAAATCTATTCCAGATGCCTCGACAATAGCCTCTCGGTGCCAACCGGCACAAAACCATTACTCGCTTTGTAGCTTACCGGCAATAGCTAGCTTGGCGATTGCCATATCACATATCATAATAAGGAATTATGTCGCTGCCGCCGTAAGGCCTCTGAGACAGAGTTAATCAGACTACTTACTCGTAGGGGATTGACGGAAACGCTGCTCAGCGAGCTGCTCGGCGACAACACTGGTGCATACCTTCTTATCACCGCTTAACTCAAAAATTTCGATTAAGGTGTCGCCGATATTTTCAATCTGAGCATTACAATCAGCATTCGAACTATCTTGGTACTGACGGCAGATCTCGATAATACCACCTGCGTTAATAACAAAATCGGGGGCATAGAGAATATCGCGTTTACGTAACATTTCCCCATGCTGCGGCACAGAGAGCTGATTATTCGCGCCCCCAGCAACAATCGGCGCCGACAGTTTGGCGATGCTAACATCGTTGATAACCGCACCCATCGCACACGGTGAAAACACATCGGCATCGAAGCCAACGATATCGTCGACAGCAACAATGCGTGCACCTAGCTCTTGTGCTGCAAGCACATTGTTAGTATTAATATCGGCAACAAATACCTCGGCACCTGCGGCTATCAACTCTTTGCTCAAATGACGCCCGACGGCTCCGGCACCTTGAACGGCGATGCGTGCGCCATTCAAACTTGTGCGTCCAAACTTGTATTGAACCGCGGCTCGAATTCCACAAAAAATACCATGCGCGGTTAGCGGCGATGGGTCTCCGCCAAACTCTTGCTGCTCGTTTATGCCTAAAACATACTCGGTTTCTAATGCCATCAACTTTAAATCGGCTACGCTGGTACCCGAATCTTCGGCACTGATGTATCGACCATTAAGAGAGTCAATAAACTGCCCCATTCGTCTCAACAGTGCCGGTGTCTTCTGGGTCGCCGGATCGCCGATAATCACTGCCTTGCCACCGCCCATTGGCAAACCTGCAAGCGCCGACTTATAGGTCATTCCGCGACTCAAACGAAGTACATCTTCGAGCGCATCGGCTTTGCTGGCGTAGGGAAACATTCGACAGCCTCCGACCGCTGGGCCTAAATTAGTATTGTGAATCGCAATGATCGCCTGTAAGCCAGTGTCGGTATCATCAACAAAGACAACCTTTTGGTGATCGTCGAAAGAGGGAGAAGAGGTTACGTCCATGGTACTGTTCCAAAATTTAATATTTGACATAAGGATTGCCTAACTAAGTTTATCTGACCTAAGCTTACGCGACGTTAGCAACTTCTACATTAATCGCCTTAAGCGGCGATGTAGGTTCTGCATAACGAGACAATTGCTGTTTGAGCCTGAGCCGGTATTGATGATAGTTCTTTTCCTTGACATGTCCATAGCCTCGAACGCCAAGGTAAAGCTCAACTATTTCGGTAGCTAGCTGCTTATTCTGACTATTTAGACTGGCGAGTAGTAAATCGATAGTCAGGTTTAACTCGTCAATTAGAGTAACTTCTAATTTACGCTCAGCGGTATAACTAAAAACGTCAAAAGTTCCGCCACGTAAGCCTTTTAACTTGGCTAGCAGCTTAAAAGCCGAAAACATAGTCGAGCCGAACTCAAATTTACGAGGCGAGCCTTTCTTCGACAGCATTTGAGACAATAGCGGTGGCGCTAAATTAAAACTAAGTTTAGGTGACCCTTCAAATGTCTCTTTGAGTTGCGCTTCAAAACGACCGTCAGTAAACAGCCTAGCGACTTCGTATTCGTCTTTAATAGCCATCGTTTTATATAAGGCTTTAGCCACCGCTTTAGTCAAGATAAGCTCATCATTAGGCTTAGACAACACCGCAGTCTCAGCCACCATTACTTTGTCGATCACTGATTTGTATTGTTCGGCATAGGCCTCGTTTTGATAGGCGGTTAACTCAGTCACGCGGTGCTCAACTATGTCATTGACTTGCTCAAGAGGAGTGAATCGCTTTGCCAGCACACCTGAGGCTTGCTCAACTTCGTTTAAATTCAGAAACGCTCTACGCCCCCAATTAAACGCTTGCTGATTAAATTCAACCCTTACACCGTTAAGCTCTAGGGCTCTATGAATTGCTTTTGCCGAGACTGGCAATAAGCCTTTCTGATAGGCATAGCCAACGAGAAATAAATTAGTCGCAATTGGGTCGCCAAGTAAGCCCTCGGATAACTCGCCGGCAGCAATAAAGTCTGCCCGACCTTCGCCAAGCTCATCAATAATGCTATTTTTCATTGCACCGACTTTAATCACCAAATCAGGGTTATCGATGAATTCAGCGGTTGCTGAGACGGTATCATTAACCACGGCATGACTTCGCTGATAATGCATTTTTGCCAGCGCGTCGTCGGTAGCGGTAACCAATAAATCGGCACCCAGTACTAGATCGGCGTCGCCCGCGGGAATACGCACGGCGTGAATTTCGTGCTGCTGTTTGGCAATCCGTAAATGACTTGCCACTGGGCCAAATTTTTGCGCTAAACCAGTTTGATTCATGGTAGCAACACCCTTGAACTCAAGGTGAGCGGCCATAGACAACACCGCGGTCACGGTAAGAACACCGGTTCCGCCAACACCCGTTACCAATACATTCCAAGGTTGATCAAGCGCGGGCTGAATTGGCTCCGGCAGCTCGATCTGCGATGCTTTTTTGGCTTCAGGTCGCTTAAGTTGGCCACCGGTCACGGTTACAAAACTAGGACAAAAGCCTTTCACGCAAGACAAGTCTTGATTGCAACTAGCTTGATCTATTTTACGCTTGCGACCAAATTCAGACTCCTTCGGCACAATTGATAAGCAGTTCGACTTAGCCGAGCAATCGCCGCAGCCTTCACAGACTAAATCATTGATGAAGGCTTTCTTCGGTGACACAGCCATAGTACCGCGCTTACGTCGACGTCGTTTCTCTGTTGCACATACTTGATCAAAGATAAGCACCGATGTTCCTTTTGTTTCTCGCATCGACTCTTGCACTTCAATCAACTTATCTCGGTGGCTTACACTCACAATAGAGTCTTTCAATCTCGTATGTAATTTGGGCTGTTCAGCAACAATTTCGATCCGCTTGATGCCCTCACCTTTCAGCTGCATAACCAACTCAGGCACGGTCAAACTGCCGTCAACTTGCTGCCCGCCAGTCATGGCTACGGCATCGTTATAGAGAATTTTATAGGTGATGTTGGCCTTGGCTGCGACCGCTTGGCGAATCGCCAATATGCCTGAGTGAAAATAGGTGCCATCGCCCAAGTTTTGAAATATGTGTTTAGTCGTGGTAAACGGTGACATGCCAACCCACGTGACGCCTTCGCCACCCATATGAGTATAATTGTGTGCTGGCCGCGATTTACTCCAAGTACTCATATAATGGCAACCGATGCCACCCGCTGCGATCGAACCTTTAGGAACCTCAGTCGAGGTGTTATGTGGGCAACCAGAGCAAAACGTGGCTTTACGTTCAGACACTTCTCTTGGCTGCGACAGGCGACGTTCTTTTTGGTTAATAAAGTCAACGCGTTGATCAATGACATCACTAGAATAGAATCGCTTAAGACGCTTGGCAATAACACGAGCGATCATAGCCGGAGTTAACTCAGATAGGTTAGTCAGAAGCTCTTTGCCGTTCTCATCATATTCGCCGATTACTCGAGGCCGTTCATCAACCGGCCAGTTATAAAGTTGACCGGTAAGTTGGTCTTCCATCACCGAGCGTTTTTCTTCAACCACTAAAATTTCGTCTAGGCCGGTAGCGAACTCATGTGTCTTTACCGGCTCTAAAGGCCAAGGCATACCCACTTTATAAACACGCACGCCAATTTTGCTGGCAAGCTCCTCGTCTAAACCGAGGTCATCGAAGGCTTGCAATACATCTAAGTAGCTTTTCCCTGAGGTAATAATGCCGAGTTTTGGCGTCGGCGTATCAATCACAATCTTATTCAGTTCGTTTTCTCTGGCGAACGCCAGAGCGGCATAAATCTTGTACTTATTAAGTCGCTCTTCCTGCTCTAAAGGTGAATCAGGCCAACGTACGTTGACTCCACCCTCCGGCATTTCAAAATCTTTAGGAAGCCTGATAGAAACACGGCCAGGGTCAATCTCAGCCGAGATAGCGGAATCCATATTCTCGGTAATCGCTTTTAAACCCACCCAACAACCGCAATAGCGTGAAAGTTCCCAGCCGTAAATACCAAGATCTAATACTTCCTGAACATTCGACGGCGCTAGCACCGGCATCGACATGCTCATAAACAAATGCTCAGACTGATATGGATACGTAGATGATTTACAACCATGGTCATCGCCAACCACCGCGAGCACACCACCGTGCATAGCAGTCCCTGCCGCGTTTGCATGCCGAAAGGCATCAATACTACGATCCAAGCCTGGGCCCTTGCCATACCACATGCCGAAGACACCATCGTATTGGCTGCCCGCCATCAAGCCTACTTCTTGTGAGCCTCGTACTGCGGTCGCAGCGAGGTCTTCGTTAACGCCTGGAACAAAATGAATATTGTGCTTATCGAGGTAAGTTTTAGCACTCCACATAGCCTGGTCGACGCCACCTAACGGAGAACCTCGGTAGCCAGACACGAAGCCGGCAGTATTAAGGCCCCGCTCTTGATCACGCTGGTGCTGCAGTATCGGCAGACGCACTAAGGCATCGATACCGGTCAAATAGGCTCTTGCCGTGCCTAAGGAATACTTATCATCCAACGATACATCTCTGAGCGTTATTTCGTCAGTCTTCGGCTGTTGTTGCAGGTGACCAGTGACCATGTTCCATCCTCGATAATTGTTTTTATAATTTTCAAAAGTATATCCAGATAAGAACGCATTTTTTATTCTCAGTGAGTCGCGCCGAGATCGACTTTAGTCTAAATTAGACCTGCTTATATAATAAAACGAATAAATATTACCTTTATGGCTATAGAACTGACACCACAAGACATTAAAATCTTAGAGCTATTACAACAAGACTGTGACCGCAGCTCCAGCGAGGTGGCCGAAGAATTGAATATGAGCCAGTCGCCGGCATGGCGTAGAATCAATCGATTAGAGCAGGAGGGTGTGATCGAGAAAAAGGTCGCGATTCTCAACAGAGAAGCTCTCGGAATGGAATTAGTCGCGTTCACCACCATAAACTTGAGTCAGGCTGGGCATAAAAATATGGAAGTTTTCGAAGACGCCGTGAAGCAACTTGATGAAGTGGTCGAATGCTACACCATGACCGGCGCATGGGACTACATGTTAAAAGTCGTAGTAAAAGACATCCGCCACTACGAAAAATTCGTGCGTCGCCGTTTACTCGCCGTGCCAATGATTGGTGAAGTCCACTCACACATTTCGGTAACCGAAATTAAAAATTCGACCGAGTTGCCATTGCGCCAGCTTTGATCGATAGCGCCAGCTTTGATCGATTGCGCCAGCCCTGATAAGCGGCGCAAGCATGAGCTCGCACCTTTAGGGCTAAATCTCATTGAGATTTTCTAAAATCCAGTCCGCCCGCTTCAGCGTATCAACACGCAAAGACTCGTCCATTTTCTCTAAGTTGCGATAGACCATGCCGATGCGGGCATTATTACCAAACTTGTCTTTATGCCTTTGCATGAAGTGCCAATACAGGCTGTTAAAGGGGCAAGCTGACTCACCAATTTTTTCCTTAACCTTGTAATGGCAGCCAGAACAATAATCACTCATGCGGTTTATATACGAGCCACTTGCGGTGTATGGCTTGCTGGCAATTAGCCCGTCGTCGGCGAACTGACTCATGCCCCGGGTGTTGGGCATTTCGACCCATTCAATAGCATCGATATAAACGCCCAGATACCATTGATCGACTTGATCTGGGTCAATGCCGGTCAACAAGCAGAAGTTGCCGATCACCATCAGGCGTTGAATATGATGTGCGTAAGCGTATTCCAATGACTGAGTTAATGATTGCTGCATACAGCGCATTTTGGTATCGCCAGACCAAAAGTAATCGGGTAAATCTCGCTTGGCATCAAGGGCGTTTTGCGTTGCGTAGTCCGGCATATTAACCCAGTAGATACCTCTAACAAATTCTCGCCAACCAATGATTTGTCGCACAAAGCCCTCAATTTGAGCAAGACTAATATCGTCTGGTCGGGATTCAAATTCTTCTATGGCTCGATTAATCACCGTCAATGGACTGATAATTTTAGCGTTGATCGCAAACGACAACCGGCAGTGGTAAAGGCTCCAGGCATGCTCACTATTCGCGGTCATGGCATCTTGAAAGCGACCAAAATTTGGCAGCCCATGCTGACAAAAGTAGTCTAGTAATTGTAGCGACTGTTTTCGCGTTACAGGCCAGACTAAGCTGTCTCCGATATCACCAAAGTGAGTGATTTTGTGCTTATCAAGGCGTGCTAATAAGTCGCCTATTTGATTGTCGAAAATTAGCGGTTCAGGGATAGCTGGTAAATCAGTTTTCTTTAGCTTGCTGCGGTTTTCAGCATCGAAGTTCCATTGCCCTCCGAGCGGCTCTTCACCGTCCATCATGATGTTATTAGCCTTCCGCATTTTTCGGTAGAAGCCTTCGAGCCGCGTTCCTTTGCCAGCGGTGAAATAGTTTTTAAGCTGATCAAACGGAACTATAAAGTGCTCAGTCTCAACAAAAGCCTTACTGATATTAGCGTCACTGAGGTCGAGATCGTCAAGTTGTTTGCACAAACGGTATTCATCTGGGCGCTGATATTCAAAATGGCCAATCTGATATTGCTTGCATAGCTCGGTGACTAACGCCGGTAAATCAGTAAAAGCCGCGCTGTCGTCCAAGCTTAGGTGAAGAACATTATGGCCAGCTGCGTCGAGCGCATCGGCAAATTTTTGCATGGCTAAAAAGAAAGCGGCTATCTTTTGAATATGGTGCTTTACATAACTCGCCTCTTGATACTGCTCAGCGATTACATACAGAACATTCGGGTCCTTATCTCGATACCAAGAGTGCGATGCATTGAGTTGGTCACCTAATATCAGTCTTAGAGTTTTAGTTTTATTCGTCATTGTAATCAGTTGCTGTCAAGGTCATTGTAATCAGTTGCTGTCAGGATAGTTGTGGTCAGGAGATCTGTGGATTTGCGATTGCTCTGACAACGTTTTGAGCAATACTTCACCTCGTCCCAATTTCGTTGCCATTTCTTACGCCATGTGAACGGTCGCCGACAAACTAAACAAATTTTACTCGGCAAATTACTCTTGCTATGCGCCATCCCGGCCCTACCTCACGTGCCGGTTTAGAATGCGCTTTGCTTCGCGCTTTACATCGGCTCGTTTGCGCCAAGCCCATAGGCGATCACTGGCCTGACGATAGCTTATCGATGTATCGACTATCGGCGCAGGATAATCAATACCAATACTTAGCTCGTACATGAGTTCTTCCATGGCGGTTAAGGTCCATGGTTCAAACAAGAGCTGATTCGGTAGATCTGCAAGTTCAACACACCATCGTCGAATAAACTCACCTTGCGGATCGTGCTCTTTGGCCTGCTTAGTCGGATTGTAAATACGAACAGTGTTAATGCCAGTAACACCCGCTTGCATTTGAAACTGAGCGTAATGAATTCCCGGCTCAAAATCTAAAAATAAACGGCCCAACGGCTCAACCCCGCGACGCCAATCTATTTGTAAATGATGGCTCAAAAAACTAACCAGCATGGCGCGCATTCTGAAATTTATATACCCAGTCTCAATCAAGCAGCGCATACACGCATCGACTAATGGGTAGCCAGTCTGACCTTGTTTCCAAGCGGCTAAGTCTGAATCTACTCGATCATCATCACGGTAGGGTATTGATTGGTAACCAGCATTAATATGATCAAATTGCATACGGCATTCACTTTCGAATTTTTGAATAAAATGACAATGCCAATGCAAGCGAGAAGACAAGGCC
Organism: Arenicella sp.; assembly: GCA_046709645.1. Classification (GTDB taxonomy): domain Bacteria; phylum Pseudomonadota; class Gammaproteobacteria; order Arenicellales; family Arenicellaceae; genus Arenicella. The sequence continues at coordinate 221,303 of JBKEFT010000001.1, read as the reverse complement.
GTTAACGCTCGACGCCAACCGTCACGCTTTCTATGCTGCAGCACCGCTTGATACATTTCACGCAAACTCATATTGCCCCAAGCGAGATAGGGCGACATTCGGGAGCAGCTTACTTGGCTTTGCAATGGTTTCGAAATTAGCCAATGATAGTCTTTGCCACGTGCTTCAAAAAAATCAGCCAAAACGTGTTTTGCCTGACTCGCCCCGCCCGCTTGCATCATTGGGTTTGCAATTTTCCAATACGCAGGCAATTGACTGGTATCAAACTTATGCTGGATAAGCCTGAGCTTGTCGAGTTGATTGTTAATCAGCTCGGCGTTCATAACCTGTTGCCAATACTTATCCCAAGAATCACGGTTGTTACAGGGTCTCATCACCGCCGCCATCTGGCTCTCCAACCAATTGATACCCTGCTCCTTGGCCCAGCCAGAAACTGTCTTGTCTCGAGTAAAGGTATTGGCTAATCCAGTCTCTTGATATGAGAATATCGAGTCAACTAGATAGTGTTCATTGAGTTGAACCAATGCCTCGACAAGGCCGCAGTTAGCAACCGAAACTTTGCCCGAAATCTTACTATTAACATCCGCCAAGGACTCAGTAACAAATCGCCAGTGCCGTTCAGAATAATGGGAGTCTTGAAGTAGCATTGGCTCAAAAACATATAACAACAAAGTCGGCAAGCCAGCTTCTTCGGCACGCTTTAACGGCTCATGGTCACTGACACGTAAATCACGCTTAAGCCAGACCAGATTGATTTTTTGTCTATCGCCCACTCAGATTGGCCAGTCAGCAGCATCGACAGAATCCAGCGGTGCAAGGTCTTGGTTGCCTTGCCATAGCTCAATGTATCGGCCGTTAGGGTCGAATTGCTGCGTTTGCTTTTCGAGATTGAAATGTCTTTTCCCTCGAGTATCGGCACCCACGCCCGCCAAGTACTGCCAGTTACCCCAATTGGACGCCACATCGTAATCAATTAACACACTTTCAAAATACGCCGCACCGTAACGCCAATCCATACTCAACTCATTGATAAAACAACTAGCGACAATTTGACGACCACGGTTAGACAAAAAGCCGGTTGCCTTCAGCTCGTTCATGCAAGCGTTGACAATTGGATAGGGTGTTGAACCATTACGCCACTTTTGAAATCGTTCTGGATAAAAGCTGTTCAACGGGCTAAGCCCTTTTATACCCGAAAAGGAAAACAGCGTTGCTCCATGTTTACTCGCATACCAGTGGAAATATTCTCGCCATAGCAATTCAAAATAGATCCAATAGGTTGAGTCATTGGCTTCTCGCTCACGCTCATAGTCGAGCAAGGCGCTATAGACTTCCCTTGCTGATAAACAGCCATTTGCTAACCAAGGTGAGAACTTACAGGAGTTATCCCAGCCGTCTATGGCATTACGAACCTCCTTATAATGCCACGGTTTACTGGTCTCAAAATAGTCGGATAAATGCCTGAGCCCGGCTGTTTCACCGCCGTTAAAGAGACTTTCCTCTTTGCCAGAGCTAATGTTAGAAGACGAGTCAGAATAGCCGCGAGTTGAATCCAAGGTGATATCGAATACATTAGACGTCGCTAATATTTCGCTCGTTAATGCCGGTTGGGGTGGTAGGTAGCTCAAAGAACTAATCGGCTTGATCGGCTGACAATCCTTGATTGCGTTTTTAAATTTGCTAAAACTAGGAGGCAAATCAGACAGAGCGAACGGAAAATCTTCAATTTCAAATAACGTGTGGCTGGCAATTGTATGAAAGCGAATAGCTGGATGCTTTTGCTGCAGGGCCAGCCAAACTTGGTTTTCGTACCAGCCTGCATTATCACTTCGAAAGACATCAGTGATGCCGAATTGTTCGAGGACACTGTTTAGAACCTCATTAGCCTGCCCTTGAAGGCAAACTAAATGTTGACCAATGGCACTGAGGTTTTGCTCTAGATTGGCCAACGATTGTTGTAAGAAAAGCGTCTTACTTGGACCTGCATTGGTCATCGAATAAGGCGATGGCGAGTTGGCGCTCGAACTTGATACGTACAGGCATAACAACTCATCAAGCAATAAATTAGCTCGCATTAACGCTGGGTTGTCATGCAATCTCAGGTCATTAGTAAAACAAAATAAGCCGATGCGTTTTTGGGTCATATGTTTCTCACGTTGATAATTAATGACACCCTAACCCAGTCATCGTCAACGGCGCGTCGGGCTTTCTATTCGCTCGCCGATTAAAATTTTAGTGAAACCTTTTCAGGTCTATCGGCATCCTTATTTTTAAGTTGCCAATGTTAACGGCCGTTAACCGCCGAATTGGACATAGAAGACTCAGCACCACTTTGAGAACTAATAAAAACACCAATAGAAACACCAATAGAAACACCAATGGAATTCAATAGGAGAACATTATGACCCAACGTTTACTTGTCTCATTACTTACATTACTGGCCGTCTCTAGCAACTCAATTGCCGGCGAGAAAGAAGATAAACTAATCGAAAAGCTAAGCGAAGCTTACGGTGGCGAGGCACTTACTAGCCTTTCTAGCTACAAAATTGTAGATCACTTTCTAGCTCCGACCAGCGGGCAAAGCCACAGCCCTTCGCTAATGGAAGTATCAAGCAGTAAGCAAGTACTTCAAGTTGATCTAAAAAATAATCGCGCTATCTACGACACTTGGAACCAAGGCCGCTCTGGCGCATTTCAGGGTTCGATAATCAGTGACGGAGAGAAAGCTTATACCATCAACTATCCGGCGGGAACTTATGGTGATGCAAACAACGCCGACCCACACGTGTTCGCCGGTGGTTCAATGAGAACCTCAGGCACAGTGTTAGCCTATGAGCTTACTAAGGCGGGTGATAAAGCCGTACTAAAAGAGGATGTGTCGTTTATGAATCGTCCACATCATGTGCTTACGATGCCGTTCCTTAGCAGCTCTGACTTAAATCTATATATTGATGCGCAGACATCGCTGATATCTAAAATGGTACGTGAAAACCCAGCCCTAGGAGACCTGTCGTACGTGTATTCGGGCCACACCAAGATTGGCGAGCTAGTCTCAGCGACCAGTATCAATTTCTTCATCGACGGTCAGCCAAATCTTATTAGCACTAAGCATGCTCTCACATTCAATCAGCCCTTAGACCCCTCTAGCGTTACTTTGCCAAGTGACCTTAAGGCTGAGGGCCAGCGGATCGACGCCTCAGAAATGGTGATCAATAAGATATCTGATGGTGTCTACCATATCGGTCAAAACGGCGGCTTTTCACTGTTCGCTGATACCTCTATCGGAACTGTTGCTGCTGGCGGTTATGCGGGGCTCACGGCGCGCCTGAAAAATTTTGCTAAAGCAAGCGGCCGCTTTAAGCCACTTAGCCACCAAATAGTGACACATCATCACTCGGACCATATAGGTGGCTTAGGCGAAGCCGTTCAGCTTGGAGCACGCTTGGTAACCGTCGATCACAATGTCGAGACGATTAAACAATCAATAACTCCAGAGCCAGCTGACACGGTATTTTATCGCTCGGGGCCTAGAACCACCTTGGGTGACGGTCGAAATCGCATTGAGGTTTACGAAGTTTCTACCTCTCATGCGGCCAGCTTCTTGGTGATGTATGCACCGGCTGAAAAGACCGTGTTTATCGCTGATCATTATGGATCGCCATTTGCCAAAGGCTTGCCTAATGCTAGCTTGAGCAGTGTTGAAATGTTTAACCCGCTAAAAAATCTAGACATTGATATAGAAAAAATCGCCACGGCTCACAACGCCAGAATTTTCAGCATGAAGGAGTTAACTGACTCGTCTGGTGCATTCAAAGAGGTTGTTTGTAGCGCAAGCAGGCCTGTTTGCCTATAAGCCTTAAAATATAAGCCTTAAAACTTTCCTTGTAGGGTATTGGAGGCCATTGCTTACCTAAGCGTGGCCTCATTTTTTTGATGCTAAAGCTGATGATTGAACAGCTTAACTCGGTAGCGCGGCAATCTCTTCGATAATTTCGGCGGTTCCCTTGCGTGTTGCTAGGTCAAGTTGCTCCACTAATATAGCACCCAGCGTCTCCAGTGTTGTCATTGGGTTGCCCATCACTACTCGAAATACCGACACCGCTTCACCGCCATACTTAAATTGAGAGAACCGTGTTCTCGAGACAAACGTTTTGCCGCCTGCTCGCTGTTGTTTTTGCATGCGTTTGTTGGCTCGATCAAGTATTTCGTTAATTACTTTTTGTTGTTGATGGGTTGAAGCCTCAAGCTTGACTTGAACCTCAGCCGGAACATAGCGGTAATTGAGAATGTTCAGCTCTGGGTCCGTAATCAACTCAAAGTCGTCTTGCGCATCGATCATTCGAGCGAAGGTTTTGGCCTTATCGACGTTTTGATCAATCAAGATTTCGTAACCTTTACGACCGATGATGTGAAACGCGGCGTGCACTAACATCGCCATACCCGGTCGGCTACCCTCAATAGAGTACTGACCCAAGTCTTTTGACCCGGCGCGAAGAATATACTCGGCATGATGCTCCACCGCCGCTATCGCCGTCGGATCTTTGAATACCACCATCCCGGCCCCCATTGGAACATATAGCTGCTTGTGAGCGTCTATAGTCACAGAGTCCGCGAGTTCGATGCCCTTCATCACATGCTTGTGTGTATTCGACAGCAGCGTAGGGCCTCCCCACGCCGCGTCAACGTGGAAGTGAGTCTTAAATTCTGCCGCAATTGCAGCCAATTTATCCAGCGGGTCAACTTGACCTGTTTCGGTCGCACCAGCAATGCCGACGATCGCAATAATACCGACATTATTAGCCCTTAACTCCGCACACTTGGCACGCATCGCATCTGCGTCAACTTTATGGTTTTGATCTGTTTTAACCGATATCACATTATTGCGACCAATACCCAACACATCGGCGGCCTTAGATAATGAATAATGCCCGCGCTCTGAAACCACGATCGCCACATCGTCATAGCCCTTGTACTTGAGCGCGCGAGCCAAACCCTCTGTTGCAATGCCGCCAAAATCTGACGTTGCTGGAAACATTTGATTTCTGGCCACCCAGAGCGCCGAAAGATTAGCGGTAGTGCCGCCCGAGCAAAAAATGCCTAGAGCACGGCGGCTGTTGTGCAAGTTTTCTTGATAAAAAGCCTTGTCACGCTCATAAACTAATCCGTGCAGCATCCCCAAAACTTGGCGTTCAAGCGGGGTAAACGCTTTAGACGTCTCAATTTTCACCAAGTTTTGATTGAGTGCCACCATGATGCGCGACAAAGGCAACATAAAATAGGGTATTGGTGTCGCCATATGGCCGATAAAACCCGGCGCCGAGGTATGAACCGAGTGCGCGACAAGCTTATTCAGAACAAAATCGGTGTAGTCCGACACAAATTGCGGAACTTCGGGAATCTTAGGGTTTGAGAAGTCTTGCTCAATTGCCGTCAGCGAGCGCTCGCGAGCAACAATACGGTCACCAAGAAAGCCCATCAAATTATCTGAAATTTCCTTGTCAATCGCACCCAGAGTACTATTAGGTGCTTCAGGCACAGTAAAAATCCGATACAAATTCTCTATGCTAGCGGTCGCCAAGGCATGGAAATCTAAGTCTTCTTTTAGTTTAAGGATAGGCTGTTTCAAGAGATAAGGTAGTCTTCTTAGTATTTGAGCTCATTATAGAGGACCGTTGTCACAGCGACAAACGGCTTAGAACTGAGATTCTAGGGTCAACAACTTATACTTACGCTAAGTTTTGAATTAATTAAGTCTCGAATTAATTAAGTCTCGAATTAACTATGTCCCTACTTAACTATGTCCCTAATTGATTAAGTCTCTATTTGACCAAGGTTAGCATCTATAATAGCACCATTGATAACCGGATTTTGGCTTACAAACCATATCGTATCAGCAATTTCACTCGGGCGCGCTAAACGCCGATGCGCGATGGTTGCTATTATTTGCTCGTAGATCTCTGGGTTTGCTCCCAAATGTTCGCTCAACATCTCGGTCTCAGTGAAGCCGGGGCAAACTGCGGCAGTGTGAATCATACTGCCTGCAAGGTCTTGGCAGGTGGCTCGCATTTGCCCGATTACGGCGTGTTTAGAGACGACATACGCATGGGTATTAGCCACCGCTTTTCGACCGAGGGTTGAACTAATGTACACAATTGATGAGCCCTGGTTCATTTTAGGTATTAACAGGACATTCAATTCAGCTGCCGCCACCACGTTCAATTGCAACACACTTCTCAAAGTCTCGGCAGCTATAGTCGAGACGGTGTCTTTGCTCATCATCGCGGCATTATGCACCAGCACAATCTGCTCAGGCGCTCCGACCTCGTCGAGTAAAGCAGCCCCCTGCTCCGCTATCCAGCTATGACTGCTCATGTCGACGGCAAAATTGACTACGCCCTCAACCTCGCATGGCGAACGTGAAATATTGATAACCCGATAGCCTCGACTTGAGAAATGCTTGGCTGTCGCTAAACCTATCCCTTTGCTTGCACCGGTAATAAGCAAAACTTTATTCATAATTTGTCTCCTTGGGATGAACCAATATCATCATTCTTTTTCTCATGCTCTCCGAGTTCGAGGTAGGGCCGCAGTTTGTGCACTAATAAATAGATGATCGGTGTGTCAGCTACTGCCGACGCCATTTTAAACAGATAATTGCTGAGCATTAAACCAAGCACTACAGAAAAGGATATGTCACCGGCCAGCAGCACCGCACCGAACGTAATGCTAATCACGGCCACCGAATCGACCGCCTGACTGACCAAGGTGCTTCCGTTATTGCGCAACCATAAATGCTTGCCGTTGGTCTTTTGTTTTATCCAATGAAACAAAAATACATCGATGTATTGCGCAAGAATGTAGGCCACCATCGAAGCGAATACCGCACCGGCGGTATTGGCATAAATCAAACTGAATAATTCCACCGAACCGCTAACCGAAGACCCGTTGGGTAGACCTACATCGCTAGCGAGTGATAAGGTTTGCCAAGGAGGTTGAGTGCCGATATCGATTGCCGGCAGTGCGTTTGCTAGCCACATTACCGCCAAAATAAAAATGTTAAGCAGCAAACCAACAGTGACCATAAAATTCGCTCGCGCACGGCCATACAGCTCAGAAATCAAATCAGTGCATAAAAATGTCAACGGGTAGGCCAGCACGCCAACCGCCAACTGCATAGGCCCTACTTGAACAAAACGCGTTATACCAATTACGTTTAGTAATGTCATCGCACATAAGAAGAAGCCGGCCAAGACTAAAAACACACGCTCACGACGCTCTTGAATTGCACTACTTGGAATAGCAAAGTCAGGCATTAACGGCTCCAGCGACAAATGCCCCATTGATTAGGACCAGACGAGACTCGCATCTCAAACGCGTGAATCTTTAACTGATCGAGATGCGCCTTGTCTTTGATCATCTCATGCAAAAAATAATTTGCCAGCGCTTCAATAGTGATATTTTGTACCGGCATCAAAATTGTATCGGTCTTCAATAGCGGCTGAGTGCGGCCATTGTGCTCTATATGGTAAAATTCACTGTCTTCGGTTATTTTCAAATACGGCGACTGCTCCGCTATTAGGGTGTATTCATCGTATTTAGCACATAAATCTTTCAAAATTTGCTTATAAATAGCGTAATCGAAGCATAGACCGTTATCACCAATTTCCCCGGTAATTTCGACCGCAATACGCCAATTGTGTCCATGCAGACGCTCGCGGTTAGTGGCTGAGAAAATGGTGAAATGTGCAGCCGAAAAATGTAGATAGGACTTTTCAATTTCAATCGAGGCTAGGGTTGGCATATTACTAATTTCTACTTACTTGGTTGTCAATACTATTGTAAAGAGGTCGAGCATCTCAACGATGGTTTCCCAACTTTTGCAACTCATAGAGACCTCCGCATGACTCAGGGGCGAGATAAAAATAGATTAAAATATCTGCAATTGAGTCGAAAAACATGGCTGACAGCGTGCTATTGGCAACTTTTTCAATTCAAAGTGGAGCAGTTTCAACTTAAATTTGCGGAGTTTCAAACTCAAACTTGGCGAATTTCAATCCAAAAAAAAACAGTTACAGACTTTTTTATCCGTTGGTCGAGTTATACACAGGTCTCTTATACTCAGATAGTAAAGTATTTTGACGATAGAACCATGAAAATTTGTAGATGCAGCCGAACTATTGAGTCTTTTTATTCAAGGCAAAGCCTTTATTATATTTATTTTGTTAGTATAACTACTAGGACCTCAGCACCACAAATGGACTAAATCGACTGTATGCCAAGCAAAAACTATTCAGTATTACTGCAACTCGGGCGCTTCCTACTAAACTACAAAGGCACCTTGGTGGCCGCTGGCTGTGCATTAGTGTTCACTGCTGGTGTAACTCTGGCGATGGGTCAAGGTGTCAAAATATTGATCGATGACGGTTTTGTCGCTGGGTCTGTTGATAAGCTGAATAACGCGGCACTGTTTATCGTCGCCATCGCGGTGTTAATGTCAATTGGTACTTACGCCCGTTTCTATTTAGTCTCGTGGCTTGGTGAACGTGTTTCGGCCGATATCCGACAAGCTGTGTTTGATCACTTAATCACCTTACACCCAAGCTATTTCGAAGAGAATCGCAGCGGCGAAATAATGTCTCGACTGACCACCGATACCACCCTACTGCAAACCGTGATCGGGTCGTCCGCATCAATGGCGTTGAGATCATTTTTTACCTTTATAGGTGGTTTAATACTACTGCTGATAACCAATCTAAAACTCACCGCGTTTGTGCTCGCTGGGGTACCAATTGTACTCGTACCGATACTTCTTTACGGTCGCCGAGTTAGAACGCTATCTCGTCAAAGCCAAGACACCATCGCCGATGTCGGCAGTCATGCCGGCGAAATCATTCAGCAAATCAAAACGGTGCAAAGTTATACTCAAGAAGCTAACGAACGTAAAGCCTTTGAAGGCCACGTAGAAAGCGCTTTCGACATCGCTCGTAAGCGAATTAAGCAACGGGCAATGCTAATCGCAGTGGTTATTTCGCTTATCTTTAGTGCCATTGCCGCGATGCTTTGGGTTGGCGGCAATGACGTAATCAACGGGGTAATGACGGGCGGCGAATTAGGCGCTTTTGTGTTCTATGCAATCGTTGTAGCTGGTTCAGTCGCGACAATTTCAGAAGTGATCGGTGAATTACAGCGTGCCGCTGGCGCAGCCGAACGGTTGCTCGAACTTTTATCGATTAAATCTACCATTGAACTGTCTGATAAGCCGAAAAGCACCGCAGGTATTAGCTCTCGAATAGTGTTCGATAAGGTCACATTCAATTACCCATCCAGGCCTGATCAAGCCGCCTTAGAAAATCTAAGTCTAGTGATAGACGAAGGTAAGTCTCTCGCTCTAGTGGGGCCATCGGGTGCTGGCAAGTCAACCGTATTTGAACTATTGCAACGATTCTACGACCCCGATCAAGGCACGGTGACTCTGGGGGCAATCAATATCCGCGAGCTGATTCCTTTAGACTTACGCTCACAATTGGCTGTAGTCGCTCAGCAACCTACCTTGTTTAGCGGTGATGTAATGCATAACATTCGCTATGGCAAGCCAGAGGCAAGTGAGGCTGAAGTAATCGAGGCGGCTAAAGCCGCCAACGCGCATGAATTCATTGAAAAACTACCTGATGGATACAAGAGTTTCCTAGGCGAACAAGGTGTTCGTTTATCCGGCGGGCAGCGTCAACGGGTTGCAATAGCACGGGCGATACTCAAAGACCCAAAAATATTACTTCTTGATGAAGCGACCTCCGCATTAGATGCCGAAAGCGAACATCGAGTTCAGCAAGCTCTGGAAAACTTAATGAGGGGTCGAACTACCGTGATTATTGCGCATCGCTTAGCGACCATTCGCAACGTTGACTCAATAGCGGTTTTAGATGGCGGGCGTTTGTTGGCCCAAGGAACACATGATGAGCTACTAGAGAGTTCAGTACTCTACCGTCGATTGTCTGAACTTCAGTTTCAAGAACGCTCTGGGCAGTAATTTCTACCGCGCTCTGGGCAGTAATTTCTACCGCGCTCTGGGCAGTAACTGACAACAGCCCGTGGCCAATGATCTGAACGCTAACGGCTATGCAATATTAGACACCCTCAGCGAAACTGAAAGCTAGGGCAATGCCTTAACTTTTAGGGCAATGCCTTGAGAAACGGTTTTACGGTAACAGATTGATAAACGCCATTGAGAAAATACGGGTCAGCATCGGCCCATTCTTTGGCGTCATCCAACGATTCAAAATCGAGCACTAATAAACTGCCTGTAAAGCCCGCCTCAGTCGGCTCTGGGCTGTCTTCAGCAGGGTGAGGCCCAGCGATTAATAGTCGCCCAGCACTGTTAAGCTCATTTAGCCGCTGCAAATGTGCAGGCCGATGAATTTTTCTCAACGGCAAACTATTCTCTACGTCTTGGCTTATTACCGCGTACCACATTTAGTGCAACATCCCAGAGTTGATAGTTTGCGATTCTTCAACACGCTCAATCTGAATATCTCGATAGCGTTCAATACCGGCTTCAACCATCGATTCAGCAATATCGATTTTATCCATAGGCATTAAATCATCGACCTGATCAGAAATAGTAATTACCACTAATGGCTGTTCAGGATTGTCCGAACGGCGCAACGCGATATCGCCATTGGCTAGTTGCACTAGTTCAATTCTCGCTTCTGATGTGTTGTCTGACATAGGTCTCCTCTTTCTGCGTGCCGTGAATCGGTTTTCGCGACGCTCATTAGAAATGGTTTATAGTGTCTTACTATAATAAAAACAAGCCGATAGGCATACTAAAGCATGAAATTTTGGAAAAAGTGCATTCTTGCGCTGCTAATACTGGTAATAATTTTTATAATCTACATTTTGCTCAACATTCGCAGTCTATCGGTCGAAAGAATTAATGACGATATTCATGTTATTCGCGGCGTAGGTGGCAATACTACGGTACTCAACACAGACGCGGGGGCGGTTGTAATAGACAGCATGACATTCAAGATGCAGGGCTCGTTAATACGTGAACAAGCAGAGCAGCTAACCGGCAAAGAAGTCGTCTTGCTGGTGAACACTCATTACCATCTTGACCACACACACGGCAACCCAGGCTTCAAGCCGGGCATCCAAGTCGTATCGACTGCGAGAACCCTGTCACACCTGAAGGTGTTGGATGCTAATAATTGGCAAGGTGACGATGCGAAATTGCTGCCCAACGACACCTTCGTGGACAAAAAAAAATTCAAGTTCGGTAACAAAACCATCACGCTTTTACATCCTGGCCGGGGCCATACTGACGGAGACTTGGTGGTATTGTTTGAGGAAGACAAAACGCTGGTCACCGGCGATCTATTTTTCAATCGGCACTATCCAAATATCGACCTCGAAGCCGGAGGGTCAGTTCAAGCTTGGCCGGCAACAATTGATACCATGTTAGCACTAGATTTTGTAACCGTAATCCCCGGTCATGGTGATACAAGCAATCGTGCGGGCTTAATTAGCTTCCAAGATATGATTCGTCAATTAGCGCTTATCGGTCACTCAGCGGCGGCTAGTGGTACGTCTTTGGAAAAAACTCTTAACTCAAGCGAGTTATCTGAAGACGACGGATACCAGCCGATAAAGGTTGCTGGCTTTCCCTTAGGTCTTGATCGAGAGTTTGTATTAAAACGAGCATGGCAAGAAAGCACTGGCAACTTTAAACGGCTTAACTAGGCCATCAGCACTCAAATACTAGACAAATAACACGATTCTTAGCAAATACTATGAGCAACAGATTAAAAACCGTTTTCTTCGACTTAGATGAGACATTAGTCAAAAACAAAATTCCGGTACGAGAGCTATTCTCCAGAATGTACTTCGATTTTGAAGAACAATTAGGCGCCAACAACAAAGAGGTTTTCTTCACTGCACTAAGGGTCAAAGCAGCCAATCTATGGTCTAACATGTTTGAGTCTCAGATCAGCCCCGAACAGCAATTTGTAAACTGTTTTGCCAGTTGCGTTAAAGCTACAGGCTCGGCTGATGGCCAGCAAGCATTCACAATCGGGCGAAACATGTTTGATCACTATGAAAGCTTAAGCTCGAATAATGTGGTATTCCATGATGGAGCGGTTGAGGTTTTAGCACAATTGAACAGCCGCGGGATTATCACCGGCCTGATCACTAATGGCATGGAACAAATTCAGTTAGGTAAAATTCACGCCTTAGATATCCATAACAAAGTGGACCACGTTACAGTAAGCGCCCAAGCCAGAGCCCACAAGCCTCACGCACCAGTGTTCAAGCTTGCCTTACAGCGCGCAAATGTGTCAGCAGAACAAGCAATTCAGATCGGCGATCATGCAACAAATGACGTCGCCGGTGCTATTCGTGCGGGTTTAGGCGGCGTGTTTTATAACCCGGGAGATTTGCTGCTAGAGGAGTCGTTCGTTCATTTGAGTGAGCGGCCAACCCATCATATTCAACACCTAAATCAAGTGCTTGATTTAATCTAGCGCTTCATGAAGGTAGTGAATAGGTGCCAACCGCATGAGCAATTGCCCTTTGGTCGCCACCTGAATAGAGCGTAACTTCGCCGACAACCAGCTTCCTGCCGACCTTAAGTAAGGTGCATTTGGCAATCACGTCTGCATTAGCATTTGGTTTTCTAAGAAAATTAAAGTTCAAACTGGTGGTCACCGCCAAAGTGACTAAGCCAAGCTCAGCCAAAACCGTAACATACAACGCGGTATCAGCTAACGACATCATAAAGGGTCCAGATACGGTGTTACCCGGCCTCAGATCCTCTTGCTTTGGGGTTCGGCGAATACATGCTTTTTTATCGCCAACGCTCTCGATGGTTAATGAGTTGTTTGGAAACTCGTTATCAAAAAATTCGATTAATGTATCTTTAGATACGGCTTGGTAATCCATGATTAGGGTCTCATTTGCTGAATCTATTTTTCGTCATCAGGGCTTTTTTTATCAGCGTAGCCGCTAAACTTATTAGCTGACAGGCCAATAGATAGCCATTCAGGGCTTTCACCTACAAATATATTCGCTGTTGGTTTCATGGCCGGGGCGTGATCCAGCGAACCAGCCGGAATCACCAAACTGGTTTTACTCTTATTTATATATGGTGCGCCTGAGCCACATAAAGAACAAAAGGTTTTCGAAAATGCTCGTGATGGGTGATCGAAATGAGTTAATAAACTTTCACCTGATAGCCAACGAATACTATCAACTGGGCCAACAATATTAGCTGCAAAACTCGAGCCGGTTACCTTTTGGCATTGTTGACAATGACAGAAATAGAATTGCGAAGGTTTTTCTGTCAGCGAATAACTTACCTTGCCGCATAAGCAGCTTCCCTTTAGCCCAGTTGGTAACGTAGTTGATTTTGTTGTCATGCTTATTTGCTCCGTGCCGTTAATTGAAAATTAAATTATCGTAGCATACCCGAATGCAGCACTACCACTGGTCGCTGGGTTTGAAATGAGCATCAAATATTGCTTCTATCTTATCAACATAGGCATGTTTAGCGGCTTGGTTTTTCTGGTCAATATTACTAATCGCTTTGAGTAAACTCATTACCGACTGTGCCTTTTCAGGGCTGAAAGATGTAAGTGATGTGCGAAGAATTTTATCCGGCTTTCTCATAGCATCCTCGCCGTCACCAAATAGATAGATACTCGACATCAATAGCTCAGATGCTTCTTTCTCGTTTTTACGAAATTCACTTTGAAACAACTGAAGCAAAATTGTCTTTTCTTCAGAGCTAAGATCGCCATCAATTTTAGCCGTGGTAGTTGCCAATAGTGCCGCTACTTCTAACGGGTCTGATAAGGAAAATATCGGGTTTCCTTGATAGCTTTTATGCCACGCGCGACGACGGCGCCAAGTAAAAGGGTTAAGCCAAGCAATATCGATACCGGCGTCCGAAAGCCGCTTAAACAGCACGATTATTGTAACTAATGCACTTAAAATGCCGAGTAAAATATGCATGATTGAAATTTCATTTATTTAATAAAATCAAAGTTTATCACCAATCTGCCGACCAGGCACCGAGCCTACTCGCTTCAATTATTTTCATAGCTTGCCCTGCTAATACGCAACATCAACCCAATTACCAAATTTAAAACCGACTTCGTCGAAGTGAGCGACTTTACTCATTCCAAATTTTTCGTGCAATGCGATGCTGGCATCGTTTGGAAGCGAAATACCACCCAAAACGACGTGTGTTGAATTCTCCCTTAAGCGCAGAAAAAGCTCGCTATACAGGGCCGAGCCAATGCCCTTAGAGGTCATTGAGTGTGATAAGTATATCGTCACTTCGGCTGAGTAACGGTAAGCACAACGCCCCTTCCACTTACTAGCGTAGGCGAAGCCCACTATCACGTGGTTTTGCTCAGCGACCAACCAAGGTAACTCAGCATCGGTCACCTCAGTAATTCGGTTCGACATGTCGAGTGCGGTGATCGGCTGCTCCTCAAAAGTGACAACCGTATTAAAAAGTAATAGTTAACTATGTCCGTGAGTGCCGCTGCGTCACATTAATTTGGTATCCCTAATCATTCGAAGTTCTCATGTTCTTAGCCCCTTGAAACTGATCATAAAGATCCCTGTGCGCTTGCTCGGAGAAGCTGTCTAGGCGCGTTTGGTAGCGCCTGATCCACTCGATAAGCATCGGCAAGTTTTCATCCTGCTGTTGCTTAGATTGATATTTCTGTGGCTCCCATGACCTGCGCCTTGCATTTTCCACGCACAATTCAATCGGTAAATTCATCAGCACCATTTGATTCGCACGATCACATAGATAGCCGATTAGGTCCGAGTAACAACCTTCGATCACCCATGATTGATTGTCACGACAGAATGAATCAATTGTCGTATACGATTCATCAAGTGGCCGCCGTTGGGGAGGCTGGGTCGCAAGCCAAGCGATTGTATCCAAGTCGAAATGGGCTAAGTCATGCTGCTCGGCCAGTTTCTTTGCCATCGTGGTTTTACCGGAACCGGAATTACCAAATATAAGTATCTTTTTCAAACTGCCTCCAGAGATAGTTAATTAGCTGAGTCCCGAATTTAAGTCATAAGTGCAAATATCGCTAAGAAGCCGCTAATTAAGGAACCCCATGCCCAGTTGCCGCGACCCAAATTCGGTACCATTGTTCGCTACTTAGCGCTAGTTTCAACGCATCTACAGCCGCTTTAACTCGCTCGATGTTTCCACTACCAACAATGACCATCGGATTTGATGGCAAAGCCATCGACCAAGCATAAAGAACTTGGTCAATCGACGCGGCGCCGATCTCATCAGCAATCTCACTCATTGTTGCGTTTAAACGGCCCATCTGGTCGCTTTGCTCGGTGAATACACGCCCGCCAGCTAAACAAGACCAAGCCATCGGCCGCACTCGAAGCTGCTGTAGTTGATCGAGAGTACCGTCGGTAATCGCGGCTTGATTAAGGGGGTTGATTTCGACTTGGTTGGTCACCAAAGGGGAATCTAAACGCGATTGCAATAATGCAAATTGCGTCGCGGTAAAGTTAGACACACCAAAGTGCTGAACTTTACCCGAGGCTTTCAAGCGAGTAAACGACTCGGCAATGGCATCAACGTCCATCAACCAGTCTGAGCGATGAATAAGCAGCACATCAAGCGATTCAATGCCCATGCGCGACAAAGACCTTGCTACCGATTTCTCAATCGCGGTCGGTCTGCTGTCGTAATGATTGACATGCTTGCCATCATCCGCGACTAATTCAATGCCGCACTTGGATACAATCTCGATCTGGTCTCGTACGTTCGGGTCAAGCTTTAATGCGTTACCAAATAGTTCTTCGCAGCTGGGCCCATCGCCGTAAACAGCGGCATGATCTACCGTGGTAACACCAAGTTCAACATGCGATTTCAGAAAACTCAAATGCTGCTGAGAGCTCCTATCCCAGTCACCCATACGCCAGTAGCCTTGAACAATTTCTGACAGCTTCGGCCCTTGAGGAGCCGCTAATACTTTGTTGATTTTCATTGTCTTCTTTCTTTTTTACTATTCGCTAAGCCGTTTCTACACTCGAAGAGCCGTTCAGCCACTTAAATCATTGTTCTAGCACTTAAAGAATTGTGCCATGAACCTCGACTTTTGAGGCAGTGTCGATACGTCTTTGAATGGATTCCAGATCGCGCAAGAACAAGGTATTGCCGTGAGCAGAGTGTTTACCCTTGAGTGCCGTAAGCTGACGCTTAAAAGGCTCGTATTCATAGCTTTCGAAACCGTATTCAAACATAAGCTGCGAGATTTGCGCATCGTCAAAGCCGTAACGCCTACCGCTGCCATTTAGCTCTAATATCACCGCACACAAGCCTTGATTAGATAATGTTGAGACCGCGCCCCGTAGCGCCGGCATCTCATAGCCTTCTACATCGATTTTTATTAAAAAGGGGGCCTCTTTTAGACATTCATCCAAAGTGCGTACTTTCACGATCACGCTAGCGGGCGAGGATTCATGATCAGCGATCACGTGATTCATGCAATTTTGATCTGTCGAAAATGTCAGCTCCCCCGGTGTATCAGCGAGCGCGACATTGTATGCCGTGACTTTCTGAGCCATGTTATTAACGTCTATATTTGAAATTAATCGCATATAGATCAGTGGAATCGGTTCAAAACAAATAGTCTTGGCACCGATCGACGCTGATGCCAATACGGTATAGGAGCCAACATTGGCACCGATATCGACAAAAAGGTCGTCAGGCCTGAGAACATGCAGTAAGAACCCCATATCGGAGAACTCATGCAAGCCACAGTAAATGTTTCCTGTGACGCCGGTTTCACCCGTAGAGGCCAATATTTTAGCGTTGTTGACCCAGTTATATTGGATATCACTAGAACTTAATCGAGATTTCAACTGCCACCAGACGAAGCGCGACAGCGTGCTAAACCTCCGCCCCTTATTCAGCGGATGATCTAAGATATAAGCAAGCGTGTTTATTAATCTCAAAGCAGCCTTTTATTAGCTTTCTTGGTATTTATACAATTGCTAAAACAATTTAAACGTTAAAGCGAAAATGTACGACATCCCCGTCCTGCATGATGTAATCCTTTCCCTCTAAGCGAAAACGGCCGGCTTCTTTAGCGCCTTGTTCTCCGCCATACTTATCATAGTCTTCGAAAGCAGTAGTTTCTGAGCGAATAAAACCTCGTTCAAAATCCGTGTGAATGACACCCGCCGCTTGCGGGGCGGTGTAACCTTTGCGAATGGTCCAAGCGCGCACTTCTGTTTTACCAGCGGTGAAATACGTTTGCAAGCCAAGCAGTTCATATCCGGCGCGAATCACACGGTCTAAACCTGGTTCTTGCTGACCAATTTCCTCTAGGAATTCGATTTTTTCTTCCTCGTCTAATTCGGCAATCTCAGCTTCAATAGCAGCACAAATAACCACCACACCTGCGCCTTCATTTTCAGCGATGGCGTTAACCGTATCTAAATGAGGATTATTTTCAAAACCTGCTTCATCGACGTTGGCGATGTACATGGTCGGTTTCGCAGTCATTAAACAAAGCGGCTTAATTTTTTCAGAATCGTCTTTATCTAAGCCCATCGAGCGAACCGGCTCGCCGGTATCCAGATGAGCGTGAATTTTTTCTAGCAGCTCTTTAAACTTCATGTCCTCTTTGTCGCCCGATCTTGCGCGCTTGGCAACACGTTCAATGCCCTTCTCGACCGTATCCATATCAGCCAAACCAAGCTCAGTATGAATCACTTCGATATCCGATGCAGGGTCAACCTTTCCGGCAACGTGAATCACGTTCTCGTCGTTGAAACAACGAACAACGTGGGCAATAGCATCTACTTCGCGGATGGTTGCTAAGAACTTATTGCCTAAACCTTCACCTTTAGAGGCTCCTTCTACTAAGCCGGCAATATCAACAAACTCCATCGTCGCGGGAATAGTTTTGTTAGGAACAGCGAGTTCGGTCAGGCGCTGTAAGCGAGGGTCTGGAACCTCAACCATCCCGACATTTGGCTCGATGGTACAAAACGGGTAGTTCTCAGCTTGAATGCCTGAGTTGGTAAGTGCATTAAAAAGGGTTGATTTACCAACGTTGGGTAAGCCTACGATGCCGCATTTAAATCCCATGATGTGTTCCTGATGGTGCTCGCTATTTATTTAGCTAGATTTGTATGTAATTCGTTCATCGCACGAGGGTAATCGCCTTGTGCAATTAGATCAATAACGCGTAGCGCTTCGGCGATAGCATTATCGGTGCTCTGTTGGTCGGATTTATTGGCTTGTTTTAGCACATAAGCTGATACATCGCGGCCGACGCCGGGGTGTCCTATGCCAATCCTTAAACGCGCAAAATCTTTAGTCGCACATTTCTCAATGATATCGCGTAGGCCATTATTGCCACCATGGCCGCCACTCAACTTTAATCGAGCAATGCCCGCGTCTAAGTCAAGCTCGTCATGGGCTATTAACACCTCAGACAGCTCAATTTTATAATACTTAGTAGCTGCATTAACAGCCTTGCCACTTAAGTTCATAAAAGTATCGGGGGCGAGTAAGCGAACCTCATGGCCGTTGATCGTGGCTTTGGCGCTGTGACCAAAACACTGTTTATCTGCTTTGAGGCTTACCCCGAGATGACGACACAATTGGTTTAAAAACAAAAACCCGGCATTGTGCCGGGTTTTCGCATACTGCTCGCCCGGATTGCCGAGACCGACAATCAGTTTAACTGGCGATTGACTCATAAAACTTACTCTTTAGAAGCGCCTTCAGCGGCGGCAGCAGAGGCTTCAGCAGCGGCTTCCTCTTCAAGAGCTGCCGCACTTGGGCCTTTCAATGCCAATACAGAGGCAACTGGAAGTTCCATATCATCTTCTGAGTAACTGGCTGAAAGTTCAATATCTTTCGGCAAAGTTACTGCCGATAAGTAAACCGAATCACCCGTTGATAGTGCTGACACGTCGACTTCAATGTACTCAGGTAAATCACTACCCAAACAAGTAATATCAAGCGAGGTCATGTTGTGAGTCATCACACCATTCTCAGTTTTAACACCAGGTGCGTCTTCTTCACCTTTAAAGTGCAACGGAATGGTCATGGTGATGGTGTCTGTACGGCTTACACGTTGAAAATCAAGGTGCATGATTTGTTGCTTGAAAGGATGCATTTGCACATCACGCAAAATAGCGCGTTGCAAATCATCACCTACATGCAATTGAACCAAGGCTGAATGGAAAGCTTCAACGTCCAGTTGGAGAATCATCTTATTGTGATCGACCAAAAGGTATTGCTCATCTTCTCCACCGCCATAGACTACTACTGGGACTTGACCGTTGCGTCGCGCACGACGGCTGGCTGCTGTTCCAGAACCAGTTCTTACTTCAGCTTCTACTATAAAATTAGCACTCATTTTAAATATCTCTTTAAATGAATTGTTTTAAGAACGCTTCTTAACGATGGGTATGAGCCAATCTGTTTAACAAAGTTCTTATTTCCATCACAAACTGGCCGCAACCAAAATGTGTTCTAAGTCGTTATCTAAGCCATTGGCTTTAATAACTAGAGCTTTTAACCGTAAAGATTATTACTCTTCAACGAACAACGAACTGATCGAATCACTTACAGTGATTCGTCGGATCGATTCTCCCAACAAGTGAGCTACCGACAATTGTCGAATCTTGCTACTTGCTGCTGCAGCATCTGACAACGGGATAGTGTTAGTAACAACCACCTCATCCATTGTTGATGCGTTAATTCTATTGACCGCCTCACCAGACAAAACTGGGTGAATCGCATAAGCACGCACGGCTGTCGCACCGTGCTCTTTCAATGCATCGGCCGCCTTACAAAGCGTATTTGCAGTATCAACCATGTCATCAATAAGCACACAACTTCGGCCGTCAACTTCGCCGATGATGTTCATCACTTTAGCCACATTAGCTGCCGGACGACGTTTATCGATAATGGCTAAGTCAACGCCAAGGCGTTTAGCCAGCGCTCTCGCACGAACCACGCCACCGACATCTGGCGATACAACGATCAGATTTTCTTTATCTAATTTATTCAGATCGTCCAACAACACTGGCGAACCATAGATATTGTCGGTCGGTATATCAAAAAAGCCTTGAATCTGGTCTGCGTGCAGATCCATCGTCAAAACTCGGTCGGCACCCGCGGTGCTAATCATCGACGCAATCAACTTAGCGCTGATTGGCACTCGAGAGTTACGCGGGCGTCGATCTTGACGCGCATAACCATAATAGGGCATTACCGCGGTAATGCGTTGTGCCGATGAACGCTTGCATGCATCGATCACCAACAATAATTCGATCAGGTTTTTGTGACTCGGGGCACAGGTCGGCTGGATAATAAACACATCACGGCCACGGACATTCTCTTGAATTTCGACAGCAATTTCACCGTCGCTAAACTGTTCTACTCGAGCTTTCCCCAGTGGGAGCTTCAAATAGTCAACCACTTGAGCTGATAGATCGGGATTTGCATTACCGGAAAAAACTAGCAGATTGTCAATTGTCACTATTGCCTCGTGCTGCCGACCATCGTCGACATTTTTTTTATTTCAAGGTAGCTAAAAACGAGAGTAGCCAAAATCAGATCAACAGCCAAATAACATAGATGCAGAAACTGTATCGATGCAAAAATTGCTGACGCGAAAGCGTACAAACTCTTAACAGGTCTCACACATTAGAAATCAAATAAAGTTGAATTGGAAGGCCACGCTGAGAGTCTAAAGTAGCGCTAAAACGATGTTAAAGAAATGGCTGGGGCGGAAGGATTTGAACCTTCGAATGCCGGAATCAAAATCCGGTGCGTTAGACCACTTCGCCACGCCCCATTCTCATTTCATTTATCACAATTCTTGGCTTTCCTTGCCTAGCGATATGATTCACTCCGTAAACCGAAGGGAATTCTAACGTTATTAGAATATAGTTCAAGCATTATATTTAAACTAGATTCAATAAAGGGTGAATATTAAGCCCTTTAGCAACAAAACCAACTGAATATGAAGGTCGCTTCGCCAATATTTCTAAACCCTGTTGTTGATTAGACACCGGCATGAAAACCGAACCGCCTGAACCACTCATACGGGGTTGTCCGTATTGGCTAAGCCACTCGATTAGACTATTTACTTGCGGGTATTCAGCCCTAACAATCGCTTCTAACTGATTTTCACCAAAGCTTGAATCGATGCCTTCTTCGAGAGCGCGTATTTTCTTCATCTGAGGGGTCGCTGTCAAACGTTTATTGCTAAAAACTTGCGCTGTTGACACACTTATTTGAGGGTTTAAAACCAGAAACCATGTTTCTGGCAATTCTAGCGGTGTTAATTGCTCACCAACACCCTCGGCCCAAGCAGATCTACCCATCACAAATACCGGCACATCAGCGCCTAATAATAAGCCGATCTCGGCTAACTTTTCACGACTTAAGCCAACACCCCAAAGAGAGTTCAGAGCAATCAGCACCGTTGCCGCGTCAGAACTGCCACCGCCAAGCCCGCCGCCCATCGGCAAACGCTTGGTGATGCCTATCTCGACACCACAGTCCTTAGCGGCATAGTGCTTTAGTAGCTTTGCGGCGCGCATACACAAATCGACCTCTTCTGAGAAGCCAAGATCATAACGTCGACTAATTCGGCCTTGCTGATTTAAATCGAAATATAAATCGTCACCGTAGTCAATAAATTGAAACACCGTTTGAAGATTGTGATAACCATCAGGCCGTTTACCGACGATATGTAAAAAAAGATTTATTTTTGCTGGCGCTGGCCACGCACTTTTTGCTGAATAGCTCAGGTCACTCATAGTTTCCAACTTTTGGTGATCAGCTTTACCACTATCTGCCCATCCGCAGCAGCGCTTTTTCCATCCGCAGCAGCGTTTCTTCCATCCGCAGCAGCGTTTCTTCCATCCGCAGCAGCGCTTTTCTTGTTTACCGATGCGCGCTTGTCGCTGCGCGATAAATTGCCTGCGCGTGATATTTTTTTGCTAGCAACAATTTTTCTAGGCATTAACTGCCCTTGGTAATCACGATAATCAGAATACTGTATAAGCCAACCTAGTTGCTCTAGACGCTCAACTTGTCGATTTTGATCTAGCGCATACCGATAAGACGCCCCTTTTGCCGGTAACACGAACATCCATGAGCTAAGTGCGTCTATCGGTATTGGCCAGCCGACAATCCGCGTCAGCAATTGCTCGGCACTATTACCTCTATGCAATAGCCCCTTATTGTCAGAAAGCACCACGCCGACCTTATCAAATTCAAGCTTTATTGCACCAACACCGAGCGGACCAAACATCCGAACACTGTTTGCTTGATCCGAGAACTCCCATATCAGATTTGCTTGTTCATTCAAATTTGGTGTAGACAAGCCAACCTTAGAGGAATATTGCCATGCATTAAGGTTTCGCACGAACTGTTGCCGCTCAACAAAAAAATCAGAACTAGAGTGCCAATTTACCTTGGCCTCATCACTAGGGAGTTTGAGCCGACTTTGACAGGCCGCTAAAAAAGAAAGCAACACAATGGTGACTAATAAGCGGCAGAGCTTAACGGAAAAGCGATCTAAGCAAGCGTTCAAAATCATCTCTCTATGGGAATGCTGACGATGGAAATAGCATCTATTATCTGTTACTGGAAATTAGACTCAAACTACTCTGATCCACTTTGAGATGTAGAACTGGCAGCGCCGCTACCTTCTAAGCGGAGACTATCTAAGCCAAGACTATCGAGATCAATGCCGTAGCGCTTGATAACTTCGTTTAAAATAGCGTTATCGCTTTCTTCACTGTACGATTTCAAAAACACTTCGCGCGCTTTTTCTTGCTCGCCAGATTCCCATAAAACCTCGCCTAGGTGAGCCGCCACTTCGGGCTCAGGACTGGCCTCATAGGCTTTTTGCAAAAACTCCACCGCAGTTCCAAAATCTTTCAAACGATATAGAACCCAGCCCATGCTGTCTAAAACATGCGCATCATTAGGCCGTAGGCTTAAGGCTTTAACGATCAACTCCTTAGCCTCTTGATAGCGATCGGTTTGATCTGCCAAAGTATAACCAAGCGCATTTAATGCATTGGCATGCTCTGGCTGTTGAGCAATGATGACACCTAGATCTTGCTCAGTAATGTCGATTTTACCTAATTCGGCCGCGACCAGAGCGCGCGCGTACAGTAGTTCAAAATTACCGGGCAAATAAACCAGAGTGTCATTGATGTAGCCAAATGCTTCATCGTATTCACGCGCTCCCATCAATAAGTAGTGTCGGGTAATAGCAACTTGTAAATAGTCATCTTCGGTGCGAGGCTTCAAAGCACGTAAGGTATTCACTGCAAGCTCAACGCCTTGAGTCTCATTTTGCATATTGGCTACTTGAATCTGAGCCCGCACATACATTGCAGGGTCCTTAATCTCATCAAAAAGTCGCTCGGCGGTCAGAAACTTCTTTTCAATCGTGGACAAGCGAGCCAACGACCAGCGAACCTCATCGTTATTTGGCTCAACACTTAAGGCCTTAGATAAATGTTCTTTAGAGTCTTTATTGTTATCGAGCTGCTCAGCCAATGCCGCTGCGTATTGCAGCGCACCGACGTTTCTAGGCGCATCGTCGAGCACTTCTAGTATCAGCGCATAAGCATCCGCGTAGTTTTCAGCGCGACCTAACTCAGAGGCATGATTAATTCTCATGGCGACCGAATGCGGATATTCGTTCACGAACTGATCAATAAAAGCGGCACGCTCATCGAGCTTGTCTTGTTCTTTTAGCAGGTTAGCGTTGAGTTGAGCGGCTAAATCCCAACCGGGTTTCAACGACAAAGCCTGATCAACCCAAACTTCAGCCGCCTCGTATTTGTTAAATATCTGCGCAACGTAAGCCGAACTTAATAGAACCTGAGCCGACTTTGGATACTCTTGAACCATATAGTCAGCTATATCAAACCCGGCCTCAGAGTTCTTTTGACGCACCAACAAACCAGCAAGCTGCTTAATGTACGAGTCAACGTCCTGATCACCTATTTGTACTTCAATGGCACTCTTTGCTGCATCAATTTGTGCCGAACCGACTAACGACAAAATAGCCATGTTCTGAGCATTGATACTTGTGGGCTTCAACTTCAACCAAGTTTGAGAGGCCTGGGCGGCGGCATCGTAGTCGGAATCCCTCAACGCCAGCATCGTTGCAATTCGCGCAACGCGAAAGTCTTGACTTTTATCAGCCGCGAGGATGCCGCTGCTAACCGCTGCAGACCAATCACCTTGAAACGAGGCAAAGTTCATCACTAGCAACTGTTCCAATGTATCGGCGTCTAGATCTTGCAATGGCAGGTCAGGGTCTTGAATCAGCTCAGAATCGGAGACAACATCAATCTGGTCGGGGTTCGCTTCAATCACAACGTCGCGGCTCTTTTGCTCGGCTTGATCTGCATGTTGTTGCGCCCACTCTGCCAAAACACCTGGCGACAAGCGAGGCTGATGCGAATTAGAGCCTGCCGCACACGCAGCCAACGATAGGCAAAGCAACATACTTGAGCCGAAACCCTTCAAACTTAGAGTAAGGTTCTTCAAACCACGTTCGTTGATAACAGTTTTAGGCATGTGTAACATCTTTTAATTTGGTGAACTTAACTATCCTGATCTAGATTTTCACCAAGATAGCTTAACTTTATCAGAAGGAATAACTACAATCAGCATTCAGTGGATACAACGATCGAGTACTAAGCATAACTCCAGCGCAGACAGTAATGACTGAATAGCTCAAGAAAATGTAATAACTGAGCGCTGTATAGCAAAGTTTTTAACAAAATACTGAAAACTATTAAAAAGTTTAGAAACTATTAACAAATGCGATCAATTTACAGCCTGATGTCGCTATGCTGTAGTATCTACTAACTAGTTTACACCGCTAACAATCAGAGCGACCTCTTTCATTACCTGCAATATATGTTTATGCAGTGGTTAAATGAGGCCTCACACTTTATCAATTCTTATGCACAGCAGCCTCATCGCGTTTCTTGGCTCACTCGCCTTCGTAGCCTTTGGCTACTTAAGCCTGCTTCGACTACTCAGCAAGCAGAGCTTGGGGCAAGTTAGCGTCAAACAATACCTGAACGGCATCACCACCAGTCAGTTCTTGAGCAATCTTGGCAGTAGCGCTTTTTTCGTAAGTTTACCGGCCACTAGTTTGCTACTCTTCTGGGGCTGGGGGCCGGCATTACTTTGGTTGCTCATTTTTCATCTCTTTGTCGAATCCATCGGCCAACTGCAATACAGCTCGCAAAGCACGTCTCAAAACGGCCGAGGCCAAAGCAATAGTATTGCCGACTACTTACTGCGAGCCGAAAACAGCAAGCTCGCGATTGTCGAGCAAGGCCTTATTCAAGCCTTCTTTTTGCTTTCAATGAGCGTGGTCACTGCGCTACTTGCAACTCTAATAGACCGCCAATCGGGGCTTTTATTTGCACTTCTTTTTTTACTCCCTGCCAGAACACTGTTGCGGCACCCAAGCTCAGCGCTGCCATTGGCAGCACGAATTTTTGGGGCGCTGGTGTTACTCGCCGTTGGATTGGCCTTTAGCAACCAACTAGGCTTTTCAATTTACGGAGATTGGGCGCCGTTAGGCGAAACCGTTTCATGGTTGCGATTCAACAACCCTACAGTGATCGCCGCAGTTTTAACGGTGGCGGTGTTCAGATTGGAGAAAGACGCTGGCTTTAAAAAAGACCTTTCATCTTTTGCTGGCCTAATAATTGTTCTGCTGGTGATCGCAATGGCAGCGCAAATGCTATTGTCGCAACCCGGTCTCGATGCGCCAATCAACCATGCACAGGCCAACGATCAAGGTCTTCCATCGTTTATAAGTATTAGCCTCATTATCTTCGCCGGATTCTCAGCACTGTTAATACGCCTTTTAAATGAAGAGGAAAGTCAGGTCGAACCAAGCAAAGCTAAACCCCTTCAGGCCGAACCAATTCAGGCCGAACCAATTCAGGCCGAACCAATTCAGGCCGAACCAGGCGTAGAGCAATTCAGTCGGCTACAAGGTGGTAGCTTCGTACACCTAATTTTTATGATTCTATTAGTTCTCAGCTTGGCATCGGCATTGGGCATCGGCGCTTGGAAAACCCACTATGTGATTTGGGGCGAATCGATCAATATCCTAGATCACTTGAATCTGGCTATCACCAGCACACTGCACCTGATTAGCACTCAAACCGAATCTGGCACCCTCATGAACACCATTTTATTGGCGGCACTTTGCTTCGCGGGCTTTAGCTTCATGCTCAATTGTGCGGTTCAATTGACGGTCGAAGAGAGCAATACGCAAAATATCTATTCATTAGTAGTCGAGTCTAAAATTCTACAAGCAATCATGATATTCGTTTCAGCCAGCTACTTTATTTCGAATGGTATTAGCATCGACATATGGTTGATAATAGGCATCTTGGGCTGGATATTGGTCGCCCATTTAATGCTTGGCATGAGCTTAAAGCAAGCAAAGACAGGCAAGCAGAATTCAGTATTCAGTCTCGCTAGCGGCGTTTTAATTGTTCTGGGTTTGCTGCAAACGATAATAATCTCCCTCAACTGGCTGGCCATGGCCTATTATACGTATGCGGCGAGTGGTTTGCTGCTAATTTCCATCGCGTGCCTACTATGGTGGCGGTCGGTACCGCAATTAATTAAAAATTTTACCCAGAAACCTAGTAACGATTTGTTCTAGAAGAGTTTAAAACAGGGTAAAATGCATTGTTGAGGCAGGTTAGAGTTAAATCGCAAACGGAGTTTTTAACCATTTAACGCGATTTAAACCATTCGACGCCGTTTTCACACTTATAAAGTAAGGTCAATCATCTAAGTTATGCACGTTTTATCCATAGGTTTAAATCACACAACGGCTCCCGTAGAGGTGCGCGAACGCGCGGCTGTAGCGGCCGAGCACTTGGATGATGCCTTATTGGATATATCAAAACGCACCGGTATTGAAGAAGCGGCTATTCTGTCCACTTGCAATCGAACCGAAGTTTATTGCCAAGTCCCTGAATCAAATATCCACGTGGTTAGCGATTGGCTGTGTGACTTTCACCAATTAAGAAAAGATGAAGTAGCGCCATTTTTGTACACCTTTCCGGATCAAGCGGCGGTTAAACACGCGTTCCGTGTGGCGGCTGGTTTAGATTCGATGGTAATCGGCGAGCCACAAATACTAGGGCAAATGAAAACGGCATTCGCTAAAGCGCACAAAAACGGCAACACTGGTAAGGTATTGAACCGTTTATTTCAACATACTTTTTCAGTCGCTAAAGAGATTCGTACCAGCACCAACATTGGTAGCCACGCAGTTTCAGTCGCGTATGCCGCGGTATCGCTGTCTAAGCAGATTTTCTCGGATATATCGAAGCAAACGGTGCTGTTGATCGGCGCCGGGGAAACTATCGAACTCACCTGCCGACATCTATACGCTCAGGGCGTGCGCAACATCATAGTCGCCAATCGCACCGTCGAGCGAGCCGAAAGCCTAGCTAAGGAGTTCGGCGCTCAGGTCATTTCACTGCACGAATTACCCACTCGCCTTAGTGACGCCGACATGGTTTTCAGTTCTACTGCCAGCACGTTGCCGATCCTAGGCAAGGGCGCGTTTGAAAGCGCCTTAAAGAGACGCAAGAACAAGCCGGTACTGGTAGTCGATCTGGCAATTCCTCGAGATGTAGAGAAAGAAGTTGGCGACTTAAGCAATGTTTACCTTTATACCGTCGATGATTTACAGAAAGTCGTCTCTGACAATTTAGAGTCGCGTAAAAACGCGGCCGTTGAAGCTGAAAAAATAGTTGCCGAGCAAACCTTGCAATTCATGCACTGGTTTCAAAACTTACAATCGATTCCAACCATACGTCAATTGCGTGATCGCACCAGCTCGATCACTGAAAACGAATTAGTAAACGCCAAGAAACGTTTAAAAGCAGGCGAAGACCCCAATATTGTGCTTGAACATTTCGCTTACGCACTTTCGCAAAAATTCATGCACCACCCAACTGAATCATTGCGCCAAAAACATGACGAAGCCCTACTCTCGGCTACCCGAGAGCTATTCGGCCTAGATAATTAAAAGAGAAACAACGTGAAAGATTCCATCCGCTTTAAGCTGGAAAACCTAGTCGATCGTCAAGAAGAACTGAACGCACTTTTGTCGCAACCAGAAACGATGAACGACCAAAACGTTTTTCGAAAATTTAGTATTGAGCTGTCCGAAATTGCCCCGATCATCGAAAACTTCCAAGAGTATCGAGTATTAGAAGGCGATGCCGAAGCAGCGCAAATGATGATCGATGAAGACGATAAAGAAATGCGCAAGATGGGCCACGATGAAATGAACGAGATTAAAGCTCGTCAGGAAGTCTTACTAAGTGACCTGCAAAAGCTATTACTGCCTAAAGACCCGAACGACGATAGTAATATTTTCTTAGAAATCCGTGCCGGCACCGGCGGTGATGAAGCCGCAATATTCTCTGGCGATTTGTTTAAGATGTACCAAAGCTATGCTGAATCGCAAAAATGGCAAGTCGAAGTGCTGAGCAAAAATGAGGGCGAACATGGAGGCTATAAAGAAATAATCTCACGCATCGTGGGTCACGGAGCTTATTCAAAATTAAAATTTGAATCCGGCGCACATCGAGTTCAACGCGTTCCTAAAACCGAAACTCAAGGCCGAGTGCATACTTCCGCTTGCACCGTGGCAATTCTTCCCGAGGCTGAGGAAATAGCGAGCGACATGGAAATCAACCCGTCAGACTTACGAATTGACACCTACCGAGCGTCAGGCTCAGGTGGTCAGCACGTAAATAAAACCGACTCAGCTGTTCGCTTAACACACCTTCCAACAGGCACAGTAGTTGAATGCCAAGACGAACGCTCGCAACATAAAAACAAAGCCCGTGCGATGTCTATGCTAAAAGCCCGCATTTTAGACGCCGAACGCCAAGCACAAAACGCCGAGCAAGCCGAGACACGTAAAAGTTTAGTCGGCAGCGGCGACCGATCTGAGCGCATTCGCACCTACAACTACCCAGATGGTAGAATCTCTGATCATCGTATTAACCTAACGCTCTACAAATTAGACACGATTATAGGCGGCGATTTAGGCCAAGTAGTCGACCCGCTAACAACCGAACATCAAGCCAACTTGCTGGCTGAATTGGGCGACAATGACTAGCACTGACTAACAGAGGTCTCTAACCATAAATTCGACTCATTATGCTTAGTTACACGGCGCTTATTAACGACGCCACCAAACAGCTATACGACACTACTGAAACACCCCGGATAGATTCCGAGGTGTTGATGCAGCACGTGCTGCAAAAAGACATTGCTTGGCTAATCGGCTATGGCGACACTCTGGCTAGTGCAGACCACAGCATGGCATTTTATGACCTAATCGCAAAACGCCATAGCGGGCAACCGGTTGCCTACCTTATTGGCTGGCGAGATTTTTGGACCCTAAGGTTGACGGTCAACGAGAACGTTCTGATACCAAGACCCGATACCGAAACGTTAGTTGAAGAAGCCTTAGAACGCCTATCCAAAGACCGCTCCGTCGATGTGTTAGAACTGGGTACCGGCAGCGGCGCAATTGCCCTATCAATCGCCAAAGAACGGCCACTGGCGAACGTCATTGCAATTGAATATCACGACAAGGCTCTCGAGCTTGCTAAACAAAATGGGCTAAATAACAACGTCACTAATGTCGAATTTCGACTAAGCGATTGGTTTGCCTCGATTGACCAATCTGAGCGGTTTGACCTGATAGCATCGAACCCGCCATATGTTGACCCGAACGACCCGCACCTGCAACGAGGCGACCTAAGGTTTGAGCCTATTACCGCACTCACCGCACCCGAAAACGGCCTTGCTGATATCAGAAATATAATCGAAGCGGCACCGTCATATCTTAAAGATAATGGTTGGATAATTGTTGAGCATGGCTTTAACCAAGCCAAAGAAGTAGCGGAGCTTTTAGGCAAAAACGGTTTTAGCCAGATCACCTTGCACAAAGACATCAACCAGCTACCGCGCTGCACTTGCGGCAAAAAAGACGCTATTAGCCAAGAAGCAAAGAAACAATGAGTGATCTGTTTCAAGAGATAGCTCGAATCATTCTTATCGGTGACGCCAGCGAGAAGTGCCAGGCCACCCATGCTCTCGCGGCAAACTTAAGCAATTTCACGCTTAATCATCACACTCAGGCGGTGGAAATACTTGAACCGGGTTATCCGACCCGCTTACAATTGGTTGCGCCTAGAGAGTTGAAACGCCGAGGAATTCAAGGACAAGACGGCCGCAATACCTTGATGCACGCGATCGCCCACATCGAATTTAACGCGATAAATCTAGCGCTTGACGCGGCCTATCGTTTTCGCGAGCAACCGATAGAATTCTATCAAGACTGGATTCAAATTGCCGGCGATGAAGCTCGGCACTTCGGCCTGGTTCGCGATTACCTAAATCAACATAATTGCGACTATGGCGATTACAAAGCACACAATGGACTGTGGGAAATGGCGGTCGACACACAGCATGATGTGGTCGCGCGTATGGCCTTAGTTCCGCGTGTACTTGAAGCTCGTGGACTGGATGTAACCCCTGGCATTATTGAAAAATTTCAGCGCGTTAACGATCAAGCTGCGGTCGATATTTTAAAGGTGATATACAACGATGAAATTGGCCATGTACTGCTTGGCTCACAATGGTTTTTTTACCAATGCAAGCAGCGCGATTTAGAGCCCAGAGTCACCTTTACCGACATGGTTGAGCGGCATCTGCACGGCCAGCTAAGAGGCCCATTCAATATTGCAGCACGACTTCAAGCGGGTTTCGATGAAATTGAAATGGCGGCACTGAATTCACGTTTCGGATAACTTCCGAACGTCAAGACAAGCTAATCGATACAACTAACCAATGTTTAAGTTGAAAAATTCGTGAGCATCTATATAAGTACCGAATAAGTACTAAAAAGGCACGATCAAACGTTCTACCCAGAAAAAACTAATAAGAGGCTAATCAGTATGCATGCTGAGTTCAATTCACTCCGTCAATGGCTTTCAAGTCAAATTTTAGGGCAACCAAAATTAGTCGATAGGCTACTCATTGCCCTATTAGCCGATGGTCATTTGCTGGTAGAAGGCGCACCGGGGCTTGCCAAAACTAAAGCAATTAAATCTCTAGCGGATGGTATCGAGGGGAGCTTTCAACGTATTCAGTTCACCCCCGACTTATTGCCCTCGGACATCACCGGCACCGAAATTTATCGCCCAGAAACCTCAACCTTCGACTTTCAGCAAGGCCCAATTTTCAATAACTTGGTGTTGGCCGATGAGATCAATCGAGCACCCGCTAAAGTTCAATCAGCCTTATTAGAAGGAATGTCAGAGCGGCAAGTCAGTGTTGGCCGTGAAACCCTGGACTTACCGCCACTATTCTTAGTGATGGCAACGCAAAACCCAATTGAACAAGAGGGTACCTACCCGCTACCCGAAGCGCAATTAGACCGCTTTTTAATGCATGTTCGTATCGGTTACCCAGACATCGCCGCTGAAAAGCAAATCTTAGCACTATCTCGCGGCGAAGCTTTGGCTGACCAAGCCGCCAAGCCGGCTCAACAAATCTCTCAACAAACAATTTTGGCCGCTCGTAAAGAAGTCATGCAAGTACACATGGCCGAGTCAATTGACGAATACCTAGTACAGCTTATTCTGGCGACTCGCAACCCAGCGGCTTATGGTAGTGATTTAGCCACGTGGTTAGAGTTTGGCGCTAGCCCAAGGGCGACTATCGGTATCGACCGATGCGCTCGGTCACATGCTTGGCTAAACCAACGTGACTTCGTCTCACCCGACGACATACAGGCCGTCGCTCATGATTGCTTGCGACACCGACTGATATTGAGTTATGAGGCCGAAGCTGACGGTATTACTACCGATAAGGTAATCGACGAGCTGCTTACTCGCGTGGCCGTAGCTTGAGGTCAGTTATTGTCCATCGATACAATCCGAACTTAGATATTTAAAACCCCAGAAACCTAGAACCCCAGAAACTTAGAAACAGCAATGAATCCTACAACAGCCCAACTTTCTGCAATGAGTGAGCACGGTATCGTGACCGACTTAGCTAGCCTGTTGGGCGCTCGCCACTGGGCCCAGGGCTTAACTCTATTTTCTCGCCAAGCGGCTAGAAATCTATTGCTTGGCAATGTACGCTCGCGTTTTCGTGGTCGTGGCATGGAGTTTGAAGAGGTTCGTCGCTATCAAGCTGGAGACGATATTCGCACCATCGACTGGAAAGTGTCAGCTCGAGCGCAAGGCACTTATACCAAGTTATTTTGTGAAGAGAGGGAGAGACCCTGTCACATTTTAGTCGATCAACGCCGTGCGCTCTATTTCGGCTCTAGCGTGCAGTTCAAATCAGTGCTTGCGGCCGAGTTAGCGGCGGCCATCTCTTGGGCAGCATTACAAGGCGGTGATCGCGTCGGTGGGCAAGTTATTGGCGAGTACAACACCAGCGACAGTCGGGCACGCCGCAGCAAACAAGCGGTACTTCGCTTTATCCACGATGTGCATGAAGGCAACCATCAGTTAGCTAACCAGGCTGCAGCCGAAACGCGACCAGATAAAACCAATTTAGCCATAAGCTTAGAGGAGTGCCGCCGGAT
Source organism: Arenicella sp. (assembly GCA_046709645.1). Taxonomy (GTDB): domain Bacteria; phylum Pseudomonadota; class Gammaproteobacteria; order Arenicellales; family Arenicellaceae; genus Arenicella. The sequence continues at coordinate 188,562 of JBKEFT010000001.1, read as the reverse complement.
TACTCGGCCCGGCACCGCAATTTTTATCATCAGTGACTTTCACGACTTTGATCATGCGGCGGCTAAATCATTAAGTAATCTAGGCAAGCACGCCGACCTAACCTTGCTTCAAGTGTCTGACAAACTAGAACACCAGCTACCTAACCTCGGCAATGTCGCGATCAGTGACGGCCAGCAATCGGCCAAGATCAATCTATCAAGTGCGCTGACCCGGGCGTATCAACAATCACGTTCGGATAAGCAAAATTTATTAATCAGCGCAGCAACCAAAGCCCGCGCTCTGTATTCTAATATCGACACCTCGCAAACGGCTAGACAAGCATTAATCAGGCTGTTTGCCAGCTAACTATGGAACAACAACTCAATGACATTCTAGAGCAGCAATTACGCGCTCCACAAACACCCGAGGCGATAAGCTGGTGGCCACTCGCACCTGGGTGGTGGATTATGGCTGCATTGCTGCTAACGCTAGCCTGCTATGCCGTTATTAAATTGCGGCAGAACCGACAAAAAAACAACTACCGCAGAACCGCCACGACGATGCTAGATGCTTATTATTCAGACTGGCAACAACAACCAAACGATGGCAATTACCTGCTAGCGGCTAATTCGGTGATCAAGCGCGCTTGCTCACACTTCGACACTGCTTCGCGAAAACTCTCAGGCAACGATTGGGTCAACTACTTAAACGCCCTGTGCAAAAATGATTTGTCAAAGGCCACTCAAACGGCACTACGTAATGGGCTCTACCAAAAACAGCCGAAGGCAGATATAGAGTCGATCCATCAAGATCTAAAGGCCTGGCTACTGGCCCACAATACACACGCAATTGACGATTCTGAAGAGGCATTGAAAGCCGAGGTTTCAAATGCTTAGTTGGCAATGGCCAGCTCTGTTCGCGTTATTGCCAATTCCGCTTATTGTGCGTTGGTTAACGCGCGGCGATGACGCCAGCAGCTCGGCGATACAAGTGCCGTTCTTCGATGCACTGCAAAATTTAGAACAGTCTCAAGTAAGCCCACAAGCAAGTAATTGGCTCAAAGCGCTATTGCTTTGGCTGCTCTGGGCCAGTCTAGTAACCGCTGTTGCCAGACCCACTTGGGTTGGCGAACCCGTAAATTTGCCGCAGGAGCGAAGAGACCTGATGTTAGCAGTCGATATTTCAGGCTCAATGGAGCAGCAAGATATGTTGATCAATAATCGCTATACCGATCGCATAACCGCGGTTAAAGCGGTGGTCGGTGAGTTTGTCGAAAAGCGTGCTAGCGATCGCCTTGGCCTTATCTTATTCGGCCAACAAGCGTACTTACAGACCCCACTAACCTTTGACAGCAAAACGGTAAACCAACAATTACAAGAAGCGCAGATTGGATTTGCCGGTAATAACACCGCTATTGGTGACGCTATAGGCTTGGCAATCAAACGTTTGCGTGGCCGACCAGCCGAAAGCAGGGTTTTGATCTTGCTCACCGATGGTGCTAATACCGCTGGCACCGAGCCACTGCAAGCTGCAGCGATTGCTGCTGAAGCGGAGATTCGAATTCACACCGTGGGAGTCGGAGCCGACGAAATGATTACCCGCAGCTTGTTTGGCCGCAACCAGAGGGTCAACCCATCTAGAGACCTAGACGAAGTTACTCTTAAAGCGATTGCCGAGCAGACCGGTGGCCAGTATTTTCGAGCTCGAGACCCTAAGGAGCTACAGAAGATCTACGCCGAGATCGACCGACTTGAGCCGATACCAGTAGAGCAAACGTTTCGACCAACAAAGAGCTTATTACATTGGCCATTGTCGGCTGCGTTAGGTTTCAGTCTGCTATTGATGTTATTCAGGAGGATTTTGTAATGGATCCATCTATCAGCTTAGATATGTTGCACCAGTTCCATTTTATACGCCCCGAGTGGCTTTGGGGTCTACCTCTTGTTGTACTGCTATGGCTCTTGCTTAGAAATCAAGCAGCAGGTCAGCAATGGTCGAGTCACATACCGAAAGAAATGTTGGCGGCATTGCAAATGGGTACAACAAAACAGTCAAACGCTTGGAAGTGGTCACTTTTAATTCTGTGGCTTGGTGTTGTTATCGCCGCCGCTGGTCCAACTTGGAATAAGCAGGACGCACCGACGGTACAAAACCAGAAAGCTCTGGTACTGCTTTTAGACTTATCACCCTCTATGCTAGCGCAAGACCTGATACCAGACCGACTAAGCCGTGCGAAATACAAACTCATCGATGTATTACGGCTGCAAGCCGATGGTCAAGTCGCATTGATCGCCTATGCAGGTGATGCGCATACCGTCAGCCCGCTGACCGATGACCCTAAAACGATTCAAGCCTTATTGCCTGCGTTACACCCCGATATCATGCCCAGTCGGGGTAGTAATACCGAAGCGGCTGTTGAACTTGCGCAACAATTGATGCGCGACGCGGGGCTAAGCCGAGGCGATATTCTGTTGATCACTGATGGTGTTAACGAGGATGCGATAGAAACTATCATCGACGATATCGATACAAATTATCGACTTTCGGTGTTAGCCGTAGGCGGTGGCGACGCGGCCCCGATTCCTGAAGCGAATGGTGGTTTTTTACGCCGCACCAATGGTGAGATTATTTTATCAGCCGTCAACGGTAGCGAGCTGCGTAGCATGGCCACTAGCCTCGGTGGGCGCTTCTCAATGCTGACATCCGATAACGCCGATATAGACTCTTTACTGGCTGATGGCTCTTTACTGGCTGATGGCTCTTTACTGGCTGATGGCTATGAGGCCGCCGACGACACTGACCAAGCACAGCTCAGCAGCGCAGTGTACGATGCCTGGGTCGATATGGGTCACTGGTTAGTGTTGCTTATACTGCCGCTAGCATTGGTGTTGTTTCGTAAAGGCACAATTTATTTGCTGCCATTGTGTATTCCTTTGTTGCTACTGAGCCCAATCGATTCGTATGCGAAAGTCACTACGACCGCCGCTACATCTGTAGCTAGTATGGTTTCTACATCAGCATGGCAAACTGCGTGGAATAATTTATGGCATACACCAGATCAGCAAGCTAGCGAGCAATTTTCAGCCGGCGACTTTGACTCTGCCGCGAAAACGTTCGAACAAAAAGATTGGGCCGCATTGTCAAATTATAATAATGGCGACTATCAGCAAGCAATAGAAAAACTGCAAGGCCTGGACGATATCAAAAGCCTATATAACAAGGGCAACGCGCTAGCCTTCAAGGGCCAATTGGCGGAAGCCATCGACGCTTATCAGCAGGTGTTAGACAAACAAGCCGACCATCAAGATGCCAAACACAACAAGTCGGTAGTCGAGCAGTTATTGCAACAACAATCTGATCAACAACAAGAATCAGATAGCTCGCCGGATGAGAATTCGCAAGACGAGTCGTCAGAGTCACAGCAAGGCGATAAAGAGTCTCAACCTTCAGATAGTGAGTCTCAACCTTCAGATAAAGAGTCTCAACCTTCAGATAGTGAGTCTCAACCTTCAGATAGTGAGTCTCAACCTTCAGATAGTGAGTCTCAACCTTCAGATGACGGTTCAGACCGCGAATCTGAAGCATCAGATAAAGAATCACAAGAGCAATCAGAGCAACAGCAACAAGCTGAAGCAGACGCAGACGCAGCAGAAAAAGCCTCCGAGAAAGGTGCTGAACAACAATCACAAGCCGAAAAAGATGCCGAAGATGAAAATCAAGAATCGGAGTCTACGAACGGCGTGGCACATATTGAAGACACCGACGAACCCTTGCAAGACTCAAGCGAGCAGTGGCTTCGCACAATCCCAGACGACCCTAGTGGACTGCTGAGACGTAAATTTGATTATCAAGCCCGTCAGCGAGTTCAGCAATCTCGGCGGCAGAAAAACGATACAGCGACACAACAAAGATACTGATATTTTATGAAACCCTTATCTCACTCCTTATCTCCCACCCTCGCATTTGTAATTGTCGCGCTCGCGCTTAATGTAGCGGCTGCTGCGAACCTGACTAGCACGGTAAATAGAAATCAGGTAAGCACCAATGAGACCCTTACTTTAACGGTCTCTATCGACCAACAAGTCGATTCATCAGAACTCGACCTGAGCCCATTGCAGGAAAATTTCGAGATTCTTGCCGCCACTCCACAAACCCGTAGTTCGTTCAACATGATCAACGGCCAATCTCAACAAGCCTCGTCGACCACCTGGACTATTACCTTAGTCGCCAAAAACGAAGGTATTCTAACTATCCCCGCGTTTAGCCTCAAGTCGGCCACCAGCAAGCCGATTCCAATCCGAGTAAGTAACTCTGATAGTGCAGGCAAAAGCAGCGCTCTACCACTGGACGTACGGGTGAGTAGCGACGCTATCGAAGTCTATCCGAATCAGCAATTCATCGTCACCGTAGAGCTATCTTCTAGTCGCAATGTAAGAGATCTCAGCGGCCCACAATTAGTCATAGAGGGCGCCGATGTCGAACCCTTTGATCAGCAAAACTTCCAGCGAGTCGATAACGGCATCGCCAGGCAGATAGTGATTCTCAAGTATGCGGCATTTGCCAAGCAAGCTGGCCCGCTAACGGTGCCGATTATGACCTACACTGGCTTACAAAATGGCCGTCGTAGCGTGTTTGGCAATAGCGGCACTCAGCTAATCGCGCGCAGTAAATCGATTGATATAGAGGTCAAAGAAACGCCCGAGACTGGCAACAGGCAGTGGCTCCCGGCGGAAGATGTGAGCATTGCGTCCAAATGGTCAGGCGATGCGTCAGGCCTTAGCGTTGGAGAACCGATAACCCGCACAATCACAATCACCGCAAAGGGGCAAATAGCCAGCGCGATTCCTCCGCTTGATCAGCGCGCTATAGACGCCGAGTTAAAGTCATATAAAGACCAGCCTCAACTCGAGACTAATAAATCCAATCAAGGTTTTGTCGCAACTCGTATCGAGTCAGAAGCCATAGTTGCAAACAAAGCCGGCGAGTTCGTTTTGCCAGCGCTGAGTATCGATTGGTGGAACACCAAGACTAAACAGTGGCAAACATCTACCCTAGAGCCGCAGACCTTAATTGTCACTGGCGAGGCTCAGCCAAGTATTAGCTTGGTAGAACCAATAGAGACGACAAGCCCGCCAACAAACGCGACCATTATCAACAACACAGATTCGACTCGTTTATGGCAGTTGATTTCGGCCCTATTGGCGCTGATCATAGCAATACAATTTTATTTTTTGCTCAAGCGAGCAAAACCTGAGCTAGTGGCGAATACAGATCAACACCAAAATGCGTCTGAAAAAACCGCATGGTCGTCGCTCAAGGGCGCACTAAAAGCGGGTAATAGCCGAGCTATCCGAAATAATTTATTGCTTTGGGGGCGTCAAGCGCTTGGCTCCCAGGCACCCATAAGCCTAGATGCGCTAGCACAATCAGGCAGGGAATTGGGAGTGGCGGATGGGCTTGCAGATAAATTCAATGGTTTGGATGCATACTTATATCAAGGTGGCGATAAACCTAAACTCGCCGAAATGGATCAATTATTGACTGATCTTAGAACTGCGCTGCTAAAGTCTGCAGTAAATGCAAAGAAAACTAAGGTTACCCTAGAGCCACTTTACCCGACCTAAATAGGGCGGGGGTTAATTAAAGAAAACAACCAACCGGCAGCCCAGTCTAGAGCAAATGCTTAAGTCTGAATTGCCCCAGTTATTGCTCCCTGGTTATTTCTCCCTGGTTAATTGCTAGGCATCACCTCAATAGGGATGATTGCACCTCGATGTTGCACCACGATAGAGGCTAATCGATGAGCGGCCTTGCAAGATTCGTCAACCGACGCACCCGCCAAACGTTTATTCATATACCCAGCATTAAATGAGTCGCCAGCCGAGCTTGTGTCAACGACTTTAACCGGTTCAACCGGCACAAACTCATGCTCACCATCATGGGTGTAATAACAGCCCTTCTCGCCCATCTTCAATACCACCTCAGTCACTCCCTGTGATTGAATCGCATCAAGAGCATGTTCAGCCGTTTGATAGCCAAACAACATTTGTTCATCGTCAAAGGTGGGTAAGGCAATATCGGTTATTTGATACATTTTTTATAGCAATCGATGGCTTCGCTTGGATCAACCCAAAGGTGCGGCCGATGATTACAATCGAAGGCGACTTTGCCCCCTCGAACTCGATAGTCACTGAGAAAATCGATTAAGGCCGCACGTGGCGGGGGCTTAGGAATGGCTAAACTAATACCCGACAAAAATACCGTGGCGAATGAACCCAATGCCTCGAAAACCGCATCTGCTTGCTCTGGATTATCTAGAATTTTAGCCGCCGGTGAATTTGCACGCCACTAGTGATAAGACCTTTCTCCGTGTTGATCTAATTCAATCATATACATACCTGGCACCTGACCTTGAGACTGGATTACATGCTTTCAACCAACGCCTTCAGCCAACCATCTCTGCATCATCGAGTCGCTCGCCTTATCATCCCCAAGAGCAGTTACATACTCGACAGCAGTGCCTAGGCGCGCTAGATAAACCGACATGTTTAGGCTATCACCAGCAAATGCAAAGTTCGCTGGTGCTGAATGTTGATCCGCTAATAAGGGCGGCAAGCTTAACTCAAGCATGCACTCACCGAACACGGCTATGTTGTTTGGTACGGGCTGATTCATAGAAAGCTAAAGTATGTGGCGATGAACTAGGTTATAAATATTTGATTTTAGAGTATACAAAAAAGGATCGCGGTCGTCTGCAATGGGCACTCTTGGCAGGTTATTCCAACGGCAATCAATTATGGCTAATAGAGTATCTAAAAGGACGGGCGTTCATGAAAAGAACAACCCAGCGTTAATATCAAGATTGGCACAAGTAATGAATGACGATTCATTAGAGGCTAAATAGGCCACAGCATCGGCGACTTCATCGGGCGCACCTTCACGACCAAGGGGGGTGGCATTTGCTATGTTTTCACGAACTTCGTCTTTGCTAAAGGTGTCATGAAATAGTGTACTAATAACACCTGGGCACAAAGCATTAACCCAAATACCCTTTGGCCCAAGCTCTTTTGCCATTGCACGAGTAAAGGTAGTAACGGCTGCTTTGGAAGTAGCATAGACCGAGGCGCCGGGGCCTCCTCCGTCGCGAGCAGCCAATGATGAAAAATTAACAATCGAACTGCCTTGCGGCATATGCGGGGTGCAAGCCTTAGTAGTTAAAAAGGTCGAATTTAGATTCAAACCCATTACCTGTTAAAAAAAATATTCATCCATTTCATCAATCGTTTTGCGAGCCACTAGACCGCCTACAACATTAACTAAGCTATCAATTTTAGGGCCATATTCAGCAAGCGTTTTTTCAATCAATGCATTTACATAAGCGCTTTTAGTCATGTCCCCTTGAACAATAATTGCTTGGCCGCCAGCGTGAGTAATCTCGGCCAACGTCGCTTTGGCTTTATCTTACGAGCCGTGATAATTTATTGCGGCTTTTGCACCTTCAGCGGCCAGTTTAAGTGATATCGCCTTACCGATATCCCGTGCGCCACCAGAAACAATAACGACTTTATTCTTAAACTTCATAATAATTCCTAACTATGTAAATTTCACTAACACCGCATTTTCGGGTGTTACGCTTTTCTAAATATGTGAGTCGACATCATCTACCAACCAAGTTAAGAGCCCAGTTAGTAGAAAATCGATGGCCGTGAACACTTCAAATTGAGGCTTACAAATGCTTACTTTTTAATCGTTCAATTTTTGGGCAAAGTAACCAGATGCTGGCCATAGCAAGCACAGCCAAACCGGCACCTATCACAAAGACCACCGTATAATTACCATCAGCGATAAACCATGGAACTGAATATATTAATGCGCCAGCGGCAAGCTTTGCAGCCATACCCGCATAACCAGCTAGAGAGCCAACGCTCTTTTCACCAAGGAAATCGCTTGGAAGAGTCTGCACATTACCAATAGAGGTTTGAAAACCAAACAAGATAGTCGCCATAATCAGTACCGCGCTCACCGGACTGCCAGGATCGGCCAGCATCAGTAAGCTTGGCAACATAATCAAACAACCTAGTGTGATAACCAATTTGCGGGTTTTGCTCACCGTCCAACCGGCTTTTAAACGATTCTGAGCAAGCAAACCGCCAAACCAAGCGCCGACCATAGCCCCCACGTAAGGAACCCAACCGTAAATAGCGAGACCCTTTACGCTCATGTTGTAGACTTCAACAAGGTAGGTCGGAATCCAAACAATAAATAATCACCATATTGGGTCAATGGCCGCAGTTGCGATAATCACGCCCCAGCTTTGTTTATGAGACAGCAACTGACGTGTTGTCGGCGCAGAGTCATTGCCTGAGCTGGCAACTTGAATTTTCTGCCCAGTAAGAATGTACTCTCGCTCTTCAGCTGTAATCCAAGGGTGGTCTTTAGGGGGCGCTTTGACCAGAATCAACCATCGAATTAACCATAACAAGACGGTCAATCCGACGATTACAAAAATCGCTTTCCAACTAAAGAAAATTGCCAAGTAGGCAATCAATGGAATCGAAATGATTCCGCCAATAGCCGCTCCCGAATTAAAAACACCTCGCGCCAACGCACGTTCTTTAGTTGGAAACCACTCAGCATTGGCCTTTGCCGCACCCGGCCAGTTGCCTGCTTCTGAAATACCTAAAATAGAACGGAATAGGCTAAATATTAATATTCCTTGCGCGAAAGCATGTAAAGCTGTCGCAATTGACCAAACGCCAATTGACAAAAAAAAGCCTAAACGTGTCCCAATCCAGTCAAAAATTTTACCAAATAAAGCTTGGCCAAAGGCATAGGAAAAGAGAAAGACAATACTAATAATTCCGTAGATTGCCTTCAGCTCAGCGGCACTTTTATTGGGCCAAATTTCTTTCCCCATAAACGGCCATAAGACGCTAAGTGTTTGTCGGTCGATATAATTAATAACCGTCGCGAGGGCGATAAGTGTAATTACCCACCATCGTAAATTTTTAGTTTCATCTATTTTCCTTTGATTTTTCATTGTTCGATATTCAAACCTTATTCTTGTTGTGAGTAACTTTATTCAATTACTCTTCGAGAAAGTCTTCTCATGCAGGGCTAAACATATCCAGCAATACACCGGCTTTCTTACATACAGCGCCATGAATCGTATTAGGCTGAACAAAAAATGAGTCACCCGCGACAAGCGTTTTCACCTCGTCACCAACGGTTACTTCACATTCACCACTTTCGACGTAACTTGCCTGTGAATGATAGTGTTCATGCAAGTACCCAATAGCGTCTTCGTCAAACCAGACCTTTACCGCCATTAAATCAGGACCATAAGTTAAAACTTGTCGCGTAAGGCCAATATCTACCTGTTCAATTTTATCAGGGTCAGCAAATACAAATGAGGGGCTTTGATTTTTCATATAAAGGGGCTTCAGATTAAAAAGGTTTCAGATGTTATTTTTTAGTTTTGGCTGCATCACTGGATAAAAATGCATAGCGCCGTACCCATTCAACAACCGCATCGTTATGCTTAACCTTATGAACGGTGTTTTCGTCACCGCCATACGCAATAGCTAAGCTAACAGTGGTTCCGTCAATCAAGACAACGGTCACCACCGTTGATCTATCACCTTCGCTTGAGTTAACTGAAACAACTTTGCTCTTCGCATCTTGTGTGAATTCTGCACGGCCGTTATATTCGCCATGTGTTTCAAGCACTCAGACAAAGGTATGTTGTTTAGCTTTAGGGACACGATGAATCAACGAACTTTCATTACGCAGATTAAAATTAGGGTCGTTAGCCCCCAGTTGTGCAAAGATCATCTCTTCGCCCTTATTGCCTAGGGTGCTGTAAGTATAAAAACGATCCTTATTCAGCCAAGTAAGCTGCGACAAAGAAGCCTCCAATGGCGCGCGACCGGGGCCCCAGAGGTATTGATATCCGTTACTCTCACGAAGCACAGACAAGTTCTTGGTGTTTGCGTCTAACGCCATATTATGAGAAATTATTTGCCCTTGATAATGCAGTGGCAGGTCATATTGGTGCGCTTCACTACTCACCGCTTTAAATATATCCAAGATAAGTGGATGTTCTAGGACGTCGATATTAATCATCGCCATTGTTCGAGTTAAGCCAACCCCGTCGTAAGCCGTATCAATTGCCGCGGAAGAAATTTTTATATTCTCTGCTACGTCGAAAATCTTTATCTCTGGCGCAAAGTTTTGAGAGACACGCCAATCACCATCAAATTGGCTACTCTGGTCCACGGCAATAGTGCTATGCGCAATCGTCTGTTTGGCCCAGGTGTTATTTTCAGGTAGGTAGTGCCCGCCATATTTTGCTTCAATGTTAAAAAACCGAGCGGCACCATAGTCACTTATGATCTCTTCGCCATTGTCGAAGTAAAACCAGTTTAGCTTATCAAAATGACCATGCCCCATACCTTGCGAGGTAGTTTTAAAACCAAGGCTTGGTGGCCATGTTCAATGCCATTACGAAAAATAGTCAAGGCGCCTTGATCTCCGTCCTTACCATCACGTAATTGCATTGATTGATATTGGAATGGCTCAGCAAGATTTTGATCTATCGCTTGGGCAACTGCAAATCCATAGCCGGTCAAGAGTGTTTGATTTTGCTCCTGAGCGACAGCAAGCAAGCTTGGGTCACCAGTGATTTCGTAAGCGATCGCGCTAGCGTGAACCAATTCTATGGTATCGATACCGTTGTCTTTAACGACGTCGTTGATGCCAAAAAAAACGTATTATAACTAAGTTGCACCGACGTGCGATCAGCCTTCAACAAAGCCTTATCTCGATATTCGAAAATCTTTAACTGAGGATCATTAACCTCAATTGCCTTTGCAAAAAGAACAAACGGCAATAGTGCGAAACGTTGATAGTAGGGCCCCTCGGCATAGTAACCATTCGGTGAAAACAACTGATTAATTTGCTGTAGAAAGCCCGCTTCTCCCGACTTATCGAGACCATAGAGTGCCTGTTGCGCGCTCATAAGACACCACTGCATTGGGAGATTTAGATGTTGCCTTTAAGGTGATTGCCTTATCAAGAAGCAACACTCTTGATACCGTGTACGCACCACCGGCCAAACTTAGTATATCGCTGTTTCCGGCCTGATTGAGAGCGCGACTAATAGTGTCTAATCCAGGCTCAACTGAAATAGTTTTACCTTGGTCAAAGACGGCCGTTGCCTCGGGTTTTGGGTACCAATTGGGTCCTAACTGTTGTTTCTCAATAGGCGGTAAATTTGAGCTAATTCCGGCGTCACCAGCCTTAGGCTCCATCAACCCAGATTCATTGCTTTTTAACGCAAACGACTTATTTTTGAAGCCAACTGGTATTTGAAACCCTTTAGCATCATTGATGACATTTCCTGTAAATGAGATACCGCTGATATCGTCATAAATGGTAAATGGATCACGCTTATCCGCATTGTAGACAAGGTTATTTTTAAATTCAGTTCTTAACGGAGCAGCAGAACGCTCGGTATCACTGCCTGCGGCCAGCTGAATATGGTCAACGTTAATTAAAGAATTATTCTCAATAAGCGAATCCTCTACCTGGTGATATCGATTGATCGGCGAATTAGGCACGCCATTCATGACCACTAAACCACCACCGAAACGATAACCTACCTAGCCTTCCATGTGGTTATTGCGAATCGTCTGACGCTTATTGATCAAGCGAATGCCACCAGTATGATCCGCACCATTGGCAAAAAATACATTTTTTTCAACTAGAGTATCGTTACCATGGCGCATTGTTAAGGTGCCTCGTGATTCAAAAAACACATTGCCAACAAACTTATTGTTGCCAGACTTATCAGAAATAATCTCCAAGTCACCATCACATCGATCAAAGTAGTTATTTTCGACAGTAGCAAAAGAATCACTCAGTGAGTAGTGGCTAGTTCCAATTCGCAGGGTTTCTCCGCCGTTTGATCCAAGGATCTGTCGCGGACCAAAATAATTATGATCTATTCGGTGATAATTTTCTTGGCTAGCTTTTGTATTCAGGCGCACAGACATTGTTACACCCTTATTCTTCTTTCGTGCTAAATGATTATGATCAAAGCGATTATGCTGACCGTACATGGTTACCCAGCTATCGTTTTCAAAACGCTCGGGGTTGTTAAAGCTATCAAAACCGGTTTGGGTAACCAGCGAATGATTAGCTAACTCATCGTTGCTCTTTCGGAATGAAATTACTGTACTGGTTGGGGTAAACCCATTGTTGAACACTAAGCCTGAAACCATCAAATACTGACCCGAAAAACTGAGGTTAGACTGACCGCTAATGACCACATCGCCCTTTTTTTCGGCGGCCCGTGTAATTGGCTTCGCAGCGCTGCCTTGACCCTCAAAAAGTATTTCAAAGTCATTCTTTAAAATAATCGAATCGCCTGCCACCAGCTTAGACGCAGCCTCGGCATAAGCGGCTTGATCAGCAACCAAATATTCAGCAGCAGTGGCCGCTTGTGGCGCGTAGAAAGCACAAACTATGATCGCAACGTTACCGATACTATTGTTAAAACTTTTGTTTAGCATGTTTTTAATTAAATTGGTTTTTATTTCACGTTTCATAGATAAGTATCGAAAACTTTTCGTAAGAAACATGGCGCACCTGCAAGGTGAAGACAATTATGTATTACCAATAATAGACTAAATCTGATTGAAAATTGAGTCAATTGTAATACCAATTAACAATAACACTAGATCGATGACAGTTAATGCGTCTCAGACTGCATTTACTAGGGGTTTGGGGCATTTCACCGTGCTATTTATAGTACTAATAAGACCAACAACATCCAGTTTCATCGATTATCGCCACTGTCGATAGTATGAAATTGCAATGATTGTATTACAATTTTATCTCGTATTTAGTATCCTAGCTGCACTCCAACGTTTAGACAGATATAAAAATGGCCAGTAAAGAACGATTGTATATTACTGTTTTTAACGAGATTTCGACCTTGATTAATGAAGGTGAATTTCCAGTGGGTAGCCGCTTACCAACCGAGCGAGAGTTGGCTGAACGTTTCGGCGTTAGCCGACCAACTATTCGCGAAGCAATTATCGCACTAGAAGCAAAGGAAGAGGTTTCGGTTAAAGCTGGCTCTGGCGTTTACGTTCTCGGAAACCATCTTGTTAATGATGACTTTAGTCGCGAAATAAGCGCGTTTGAATTGCTCGAAGCGCGCGTACTACTTGAGGGCGAGGCCGCTGGATTAGCCGCAGGAATGATTACTCCAGAAGAATTAAAAGAGCTGGAAAAAGCGTTACAAAAAATCAAATTGGAAGATGTTAAAGATACATCGTCATCTGGTGCAGATAGAAAATTTCATACGATAATTGCCCAAGCGACGCACAATCGAGTCATCGCTAAACAAATTGGCTTCCTATGGGACATTCAAGAAAACCTATATCATATTAATAACGCGCACAAAGCAGTTTGTATAGAACGAGATAAGGACGGTCGAATTGCCGGCCATGTTGCGATATTCGAAGCAATCGCAAAAGGTGACGCAAATGAAGCGCGCAAGTCAATGCGCGAACACTTCACAGACTTACTGGAAGCAATGCATGCGGCCATTGAGCAAGAAGCCGTCGAAGCAGCAAAGCTAAAAATCTCAAGGATGCGCGAACGATTTACCATAAGCGGTTAATTACTGTTTGTTGCAGTCTTGCGCAAATTTAGCGGCTCGTATTTAGCACCTATAGCTCGAGCATATAAGGCTAAAGTTTAGGCGCTAAAAGCTCCAGTTTAGGCGCTAAAAGCTCCAGTTTAGGTGCTAAAGGCTATACGTTTAGCGGCTAAAGGCTATACGTTTAGCGGCTTATGACAGCGATATATAAGTAAGTGGCTAATAGGCTCGGGCTAATAGCCACTTAACTTTCGAATCATACACGCGTGTATTTCATTGCCCTTATTTGATTCAATTTTTTGAGCTTAAGGAAATAATCTAATATTTCAGGCACATTACCGTTACCCATTCCGGCATCTACAGCGGCCTCGAGATTGGCTGAGGTTCCCTCGCCAATCTGAGCCCTTGTACCCAAATCCTCTACCATTTTAAGAAAGTAACCGAGATCCATGTTTGCATTGGCGATAGAGAAACCGAGGTCACTCACACCATCCACCGCGTAGTTTTTACAAAATTGCATTAAGGGCGAATTTGATGGGCCGGTCGACATGATATCGAAAAGCGTCTGGCGATCGACTCCGGCAAGGTCGGCTACGACGAAGGCCTGTGACATGGCGCAGACCGAGGTCATACCCATAAAATTGTTGATAAGTTTGGTTGTGTGACCTGCACCGAGCGCACCGAGATAAAAAACGTTCTCGCCTTGGATGTCGAGTATAGGCTTAACTTTATCAAAGGTTTCTTTGTCACCGGCCGCCATGATGTTAAGCAGACCGTCTTTAGCGTGAGCTGGTGTTCGGCCAAGAGCAGCATCGATCATGCCAGCACCTTTTTTGGCGAGATCAGCCCCTATTTTGCGAGTAAATGCCGGAATAGAAGTTCCGTAATCGATTAGCACAGCGCCCTTCTTGATGCCCGCTAGGATTCCATCCTCAGCATAGATCAATTTCTCGACGATGGCCGATGTTGTGAGGGCAAGCATAACGATGTCACTAGCCGCCGCAACTCAGCAGCTGAGGTCGCCTCAGTGGCACCGCGAGCGACAACCGCTGTCACGGCATCTTTATTCAGATCCATTACGATTGGCCCGAAGCCTCTCTTTTGCAAGTTTTCGACCATGTTGCCGCCCATGAGGCCGAGACCGATAAAACCTATCACGGGTTTTGACATATTTTATTCCTGTAAATTATTGTTTGTTTAAGTAAATGAATAGAAAAAATAACCGAATTATTGGTAACAATTAGCATTAGAGCGATCATTAAAGCGCCCAAAATTGCAGACAGCCTTTGTAAATAAGGAATTACCGAGAGCTATCGTCAAGAAATCCTGAGACTGCAACTGGCCTTATTTAACGACCAATTAAACATTCCGAAAATTGCTTAAAAAAAGTAAACCAACAATCATTCTGGGCATCTTGGCAATACCAAAATGTATGATAATTCTTTACCATTAGCCGCCTATTTGGTCCGCCAGTTTATAAGTATTCCATCCCCTTATCGATGATATAAAGACTTTTAAGACCAAACTATCGGTAAAAACAGCGAGTTACTGGTCAAAAAGCCCAAGCAATAACCTGGGGCTTTCAACCGAACCTAGATGCTATTTTTTATCCATAAAGACATCTATTTTGTTACTGGTTCGTTTTTTCATACTAGACGCTGTGGCTAGCACCAAAGGTGATACGTCGATCAGGAAATCCGACGAAACAGAGAGGCCCAGTTTCGCTAACACACCGCTGTACCACACCCTCTTCAGTGAGATTAGTAACTTCAACACCAACATTAAAGTTGTCGTTTATGTCATAACTGACGCTCGCATTTAACGGCCCTCTGTCTTCTGTAAAAACAGGAAAGCTAAATGTGCTACTGGTGCTAGCACCACCAGCGAAGTCATTGTTACGAAAGCCTTTACGCCATGTATAACGCGCTCTTGCAGACCAACCATGCTTCTCATAGAACACTGTTGCATTGTAAGCAGTTTCAGAGAAATCAAGCAGACCTCGTTCGATGCTTACATCGCCAAGTACAGTTAATCCTCGACCCGTAGTGGTATCAGCTATTGAACCGCCTTTAAAATCTTGGAAGGTAGCATTAGCAATCACGCCGAAACCGGAAGCCCAACCTAATTTATCTTCGAAATCGGATAGATCGTACTGGAAGGCCAGCTCAATGCCCGACTGTGTAGTGGTATCAGGATCATTTCCGGGTCGTGTGAAATCGACACATAAACCAAGCTGATTAGAATTACCTAAGACATTAGCACCAACAATCGGATTGAAAATGCCTCCGCCGGGACAAGTCGGATCTGTTTCTCGCACGAAACCGCCATTACCATCAGGCGACAATAAAGCACCAAATGTAGT
Source organism: Arenicella sp. (assembly GCA_046709645.1). Classification (GTDB taxonomy): domain Bacteria; phylum Pseudomonadota; class Gammaproteobacteria; order Arenicellales; family Arenicellaceae; genus Arenicella. The sequence continues at coordinate 172,548 of JBKEFT010000001.1, read as the reverse complement.
TGTGCCAAATATATTTGTGCGCTTCTTATTAAAGTAACCAATACTTGCTACTGCCGAAGGGGCAAAATACCACTCAGCTGAGAGATCAAATGACTCAACTTCTTCTGGCTCTAAACCAGGGTTACCTAATCCGATCGTGGTGTTTTCATTTGAATCAAAGTTAAAACCAGTGGTGACAATAACTTTTTAATGCAGTTTCGCCAGATTGCGCTAACGCCATTCTGGACTCCGAAACTATACCAAGAGCTTAAGTGACCAGTAATATACTTCGTACGATCAATCGCTTCCTCAATCCAACATCTCCTCTAGTAACTGTTTTCATCTCATTTTTCTCGTTTTTTGTTTTATATTGCATTTGCGCTTTTTATCGCCCGCAATAGATACTTATAAAATAGTCTACCAAAAGCAATAATATTGGCATAACATTATGTGTTTTTATGGTCATACCAATTTTGAGTCGACAATCAGAACTGCATCAGTATTTAAAGTTAACATCGGAATAAATGATGCGGCTGAGGTCCGTTCATTCATGCGCCCCGCATTCGGTTGCTCGGATAGTGAATTTTAGACCAAGAGATTTGTAAAAGAACTTAGGGCTTATTTAACAGGCCCTTCGGCCAACATGTCTTTATGAGGATCGAGAAGATTGATGAAAAAAGGCACTCTAGATTGCTATTGCTCTGCCGGAAGCACCAAAACAGGCTTACGGTTGTCCTTGACTCTTTTGGTATGATAACTAGGTCCTATCAGAAACCGACTTAAAACACTCTCGAGCGGCGTCAAGCTGAATGTCAACAACTCGAATTGCCATCGCTTTCCAGTCTAAATCACTGTCATTTGATGATGTGACATGATGACTAATGCTGACGTAACCGTGAACAATTGCCCAGACATCCAATGCGATTTGCCTACGTTCTGACAGGCTTGAACTGTCTGGCAAGTAAGATCCCGCTACCCGAACCAGCTTCGAGAAGGCGCTGTTTCGGGCGGCAATTGCCTCCTCTGACGGCCGGTAGCCGGCATCAGATTCACCAAAGATAAGTCGGTAGTGCGCCTCATGCTGCTCACCTACGTTTAGGTACCCTAGACACGATTGCAAAACTTGCGCCTTGTTTGCCTTACCCTCAGGCACCACGTCCATAGCCTCGCGAACTAAATTGAATCCCTCAATATAAAGCGCATCAAGTATCCCTTGTTTACCTTGAAAGTGGCTATAAATTCCAAACGTAGAGAGACCTGCACGCTTGGAAATAGCACGTACACTTAAGGCCGAACCACCACCCTCTAAAAAGAGTTGCGATGCTGCATTTAGAATTTTCGATCTAGAGTCCATCAGATTTTCGCTCGCAGCTTGACAAATATAACAGCGTTATTCTAATATATAACACTGTTATATATCAAACCATATTGATAAAACACTCAACCGAAAAACGGGAACGACCATGAGCGCTCAACAACTTGAAACTGATTACCTAATTATTGGCAGCGGAGCAGTAGGCATGGCCTTCGCTGACGTACTGCTTACTGAAACCGACGCCAATATTATTATTGTCGACAAACATCACAAGCCGGGCGGCCATTGGAACGACGCGTATTCTTTTGTGACACTGCATCAGCCGTCGTCTTTCTACGGCGTCAGTTCGCGAGAATTGAGCACCGGAGCCGTAGACCAAGTGGGCTTGAATAAGGGCCTCGCTGAGCTCGCATCTGGCGCTGAGGTGATGTCTTATTTTGACCAAGTAATGAAACATACGTTCTTACCAAGCGGTCGAGTCAAATACTTTCCGATGTGCGAATATCAAGGAGACGGACAGTTTTCATCAATACTATCGGGTAAGCCTTACCAGGTAACGGTAAACAAAAAAACCATCGATGGCACGTATTTTAAAACCTCGGTACCATCAACCCATACACCGAGTTTCGAGATCGCTGAGGGTGTTGAGTTTGGTCCGTTAAACGACCTGCCTGATTTGTTGGAGCCACGCGACGGTTACGTCATTGTCGGCGGAGGTAAAACTGGAATCGACGCGGCTCTATGGCTACTGGATAACCAGATAGAGCCAGATCAGATCACCTGGATAATGCCTCGCGACGGCTGGTGGATCGATCGTAAAAACACCCAACCATCACGTGAATTCTTCATGGATACTATGGGTGCACAAGCGACTCAAGCTGAAGCGGTTGCCGACGCTGAGAACGTCAATGATCTTTTTAAGCGGCTGGAAAAAGGAGGGGTTCTAATGCGCTTGGACCCAAATATAAAACCTCAAATGTTTCACGGTGCAACCGTTAGCCGTGATGAACTTAGCCAATTACGCCGAATCAAAAACGTAATCCGCAAAGGTCGCGTGACGCGCATCGATACCGATAAAATTCATTTCGGTGATGACAGCATTACTACAACTAACAACACAAACCATATAGACTGTTCGGCACGAGCAGTGCCTGTGACTGAAACCTATGACGTATTCCAAGGTGACAAAGTTGTGGTGCAAACGGTGCGCTCTTTCCAACCGGTTTTCAGTGCGGGGTTTATAGCTCATATTGAAGCGAATTATGACGACGAAGCGATTAAAAATGAATTATGTAAGGTTGTGCCCTTGCCTAATCACGACACCGATTGGCTTGTTGGTACCGCCGCACAAATGCGAAATCAGATGCGCTGGTCACAACAACCAGGTCTGCGAGACTGGTTGTTGAGTAATCGCCTAGACGGCTTTACAAACTTAGTGCAGGCCAATCAAGACAACACCCCAGAACAGCAAGAAGTGCTGATGCGGTTAAAAACAGCAGCACCAAAAGCGGGCGCTAACCTACCAAAACTAATGGCCGAAGTTATGCAAATAATGGCCGCGCGCCAAGCCAACTCGTAAGGAGACTAAAATGAACGAATTTCAAACTAACAAAGCCGATCTAACAAAATCGCGCATAGTCGAAACACCGAAAAACATAATTGGCGATGACCAAGTACTGGTTAAAGTCGACCGCTTTGCCTTTACCGCAAACAACATAACTTATGCCGTAATGGGCGATCAATTACGCTACTGGCAGTTCTTTTCGCCGCATGGCGAGGAGGCTGAAAAATGGGGCATCATTCCGGTCTGGGGCTTTGCCGATGTGGTCGAGTCAAACAGCGACGAGTTAGTTGTAGGCGAGCGGTTATTCGGATACTTTCCACCGGCCAATGAACTGGTAATTACGCCATCACGAGTCACTGATGCAACCCTTATGGATGCCAGCGCACATCGAGCCAAGTTACCTCCCAGCTATAATATGTATCGTCGAGTGACTAACGAACCAGGCTATACAAGAGCAAACGATAATGAGCGCATGTTGCTGTTCGTCTTACACCTAACCTCTTTCTGTATACATGACTTACTCGAGAGCAACGATTGGTTTGCTGCCGAACAAATTGTGATTATTAGCGCCTCAAGCAAAACCAGTACCGGTTTGGCCTATGGTTTAACCTATGACAAAGATTCACCACATCACGTTATCGGCCTAACGTCAGAGCGCAATCTGGATTTTGTCAACTCGATTGACGCCTATAGCAGCGTGTTGAGCTATCAAGATTTAGAGAAAATTGACGCCAGCAAGCCAACGGTGATTATCGATATGTCGGCTAATACCGATGTGCTGAGTCGGCTGCATCGGCATCTTGGCGACAATATGCGCTACACTAGTAATGTGGGCTTAACGCACTGGGATGAGCCGCGCCAAGTTGAGGGCATCATTCGAGAGCGCAGCCATCAATTCTTCGCCCCCGATATCATACAGCAGCGCATGAAAGACTGGGGAGCCGAAGAATTTGGTAAACGATCGACTAGCTATGTGACTAATAGCACTGCCAAGAGTCGCGATTGGTTGAAAATCACCGAATTACAAGGCGTAAGCGGCTTAGCTGAGGTTTACCAAGACGTGTGTGATGGTAAAGTAGCGGCAGATCAGGGTCTGATTGTGGTTATGTAGACAGCATTGTGTTTGTTTGAACCATGTTTTTCTGAACAAAGGTAGAGAGTCGGGCTCTCTACCTTTGTTTAGCTGAGGCTCTCTACATTTCGCTCAAATTTTTAACAAAATCAACGCTGTTCAAAGTCTTTTAAACCTAGTAATATCGCGTCCGCCAAAAATAAGCCCCCCTGATAGTTTATTTAATAAACCCTGATAGTTTTCAAGCACTTGACTGCGAAACAGGTGCGCAAACTTTCCATATGAACACAGAAAAATACCATCAACAATAAGATAGATAATACTCAACACTAAGAATTGAGGCAATAAATCATGCTCGGTGGATATAAATTGCGGGAACAAGGCGGCAAAGAAGATCACCGCTTTGGGATTAGCCGCCGAGGTGATAAACCCCTGCCAATACAATGATGATAATGAGCGCGATTTGGCTGACGAAAAATCAACCTTAGCTGAAAAGATCAACTTAATACCAAGGTAGGCAAGATACAAAACACCGGCCCACTTAATGGCAATAAAGATATTTTGAGAAGAATTTAATATGCTTGCCAAGCCCAACGCCGCCGCCGCCATTTGTAAAAGATTGCGCTAAGATCCCCAGCTGCTGTAGCCGTCGACGTTGAAAACCCATTGGCCAAACTATTCGACAACGTTAGTAAGTGGCTAGGGCCAGGTGCACTCATAAACGCCAATACAGTGGCGAGATAAAGCAACCAAACATCAAGGCTCATTTAGGCATCCACAACGTTTCTACAACTAGAATCATCTCAGTACTCTCATCGCTAAATTAGTATTTTTGTAGCTAAAAAATTGATAGCTAACAATTGCTTTTCAGAAGACACAGTAACAAAATAAAACCATGCTGGTCAGTAGATATTTAGGCCTTTAAAGCCCAGCCTTAAAATTCATCAGTTAGAGCACTCGACATTATCACAATCGCTACACTATCCGTTGCCAGATTTATTGCTACAATAGAGGCACAACATAACTAATCGGAGATATCCCCCGTGCTTAAACTGTACTCAGCAGCCATCGGTGCTGCTTTATTACTTTCGGCCTGCAATCAATCATCAGATCAAACAGCAAGCCAAGCCCCTGAAACTAAGCCAGCACCCGTCGCAGAACAATCAACTGCAACGCCAGAAGTCTCCGAGTCGCAGCGTGCTAATGCATTCTTCGAACGAGTATTCGAAGAATCAGTTGCGCGCAGCCCCGAGTCGCTCACCTTTTTAGGGCGTAAAGATCGTGCCGATGAATGGGACGATTTATCAGAAGCCTATGCTAATGAGTCAATCGAGATAACCAAGAAGCAACTTGTCGAACTCAAAGAGTTTGATAGATCCAAGCTTGATGACGCTACCGCGCTCAGCTACGACCTATTAGTCCAATCAATGGAAGAAGAGATTGAAGACAACAAATGGCGCTTATACAACTACCCTGTAAACCAAATGTTTGGTCGTCATTCAGGTGTTGTCTCTTTACTAATCAACCAACACAGTATTAGCGACGTTAAAGACGCAGAGAATTACATCGCCCGTCTTAACGCGGTTCCAACATTGTTCGATCAGCTAATCACCAATATTGAAGCACGTACGGCGGCCAACATTATTCCGCCAAAATTTGTCTTCCCCCACGTTATTCGAGATAGCAATAACATTATCAAAGGCGCGCCTTTTGATGATGGCGAGCCTAGTGCACTGCTTGCAGACTTCACTAAAAAGATCGATGCCCTAAGCGCCAAGGAAGAAAGCGAGTTGAGCGCGGAAAAGAAAACCGAGTTAATCAAAGCGGCTACCTTGGCGTTAACTAATTCGGTTAAACCGTCGTATCAAAAGCTTGCTGCTCACCTAAGCGAACTCGAAACCAAGGCCACTACCGACGATGGTATTTGGAAGTGGAAAGACGGTAGTGAGTTTTACAATGTGGCGCTCAAACGCACAACCACTACTGACCTTACCTCAGATCAAATTCACGAGATTGGTCTCGAGGAAGTAGCGCGCATTCATGACGAAATGCGAATCATCAAAGACAAGGTCAAGTTTGATGGTGACCTTAAAGCGTTCATGCAATTTATGCGTGATGATGAACAGTTCTATTATCCAAACACCGATGAAGGTAAATCTCGTTACTTAAACGAAGCGACTGCCCTGATTGAGGACATGAAAGGCAAACTAGATGAAATGTTCATTACTAAGCCTAAGGCCGAATTAAATGTCAAAGCAGTTGAAGCCTTCCGTGAGCAATCAGCGGGTAAAGCTTTTTACCAACGCCCATCTGAAGATGGAACGCGTCCGGGTTTGTATTACGCCAATTTATATGACATGAAGGCGATGCCGACGTATCAGATGGCCGCCTTGGCCTACCATGAAGGTGTCCCGGGACATCACATGCAACTTGCAATTCAGCAAGAATTAAAAGACGTGCCTAAGTTTCGAAAATTTGGCGGCTACACTGCTTACATCGAAGGTTGGGGACTGTACTCAGAATACCTACCGAAAGAATTCGGAGCCTATCAAGACCCGTACTCCGATTTCGGTCGATTAGCGATGGAGCTATGGCGTGCTTGTCGCTTAGTGGTCGACACGGGTATTCATGCTAAGAAATGGACTCGCGAAGAAGGCATTGCCTACTACACTAATAACACTCCGAATGCGGTTTCAGACGGTGTAAAAATGGTAGAGCGACATATTGTAATGCCGTCGCAAGCAACGGCTTACAAAATCGGCATGTTAAAGATTCTTAAACTGCGTGCTGATGCCAAGGCAAAACTGGGTGATAAGTTCGATATCCGAGAGTATCACGATGAAATCCTTAAGTATGGCCCACTACCACTGAACGTAGTAGAAGCTAAAGTCGACGCTTGGGTTGCAGCAAAACTAGCGAGTTAAGCCAAACCCGAGTACTAATGCGGGTTAAATTTAAAAGGGTAACGATATTATCGTTACCCTTTTTTATTGCTCGGGTTAACACGGCTAGTTACGCGATGGGCCTGTCGGATAATGATTTGCGCTAGGACTAGGTGCCCTCGGGGTAGAAAGTGGTACAACTCACTAGCTCGCTCTTCGCGGAGGCTAGTTTTTCGTTTATTTGAGACTGTTCCATTGCTCGAAAATAAACGGAAAAATAGACCAAAGTAGCGCTTTTGCACGAGTGAAATACATTATCCGGCAGGCCCACGATTAATGGAGTATCGAATATCCAAGGTTCAATTGAATCAAGGTAACTGCATAAACTAAAAAACTGAGAGCCAGCACGGCCACCACTGCTTTTCGTAGCGAACTAACGCTGAACACCGACTCCGTCTCCTCATGCCTCTCACTAAAGACATAATAGCTGGCTAAGACCATTGCCAAACCTGAAATAATCGATGCCCACATCCAAAATCCGTTGATATTTAAATAACCATAGATCACGTTCCACAGGCCAAAACCGAATAACGAGACGCTGGTAAATAAGATAAACTTAGAAGCATGTCGCGCACGCTTGGCGCTATTCCAGGGCGATGGCTGCAAAACCGATAAGCCTAGCAACATAACAACACAGACAACAATTCCCATAATATTTCTCTCGTTTAAAACTCACCGTAGTAAATACTTTATCAGGCCTCATCATCAAAGCTTAATCTGATTTAAGCCCTAGTGAGACCTGCGCATTAAATTCTCGCATATGTTGGGCTAAGCGACGCAGCAGCAACAAGCCAACGATCGATAAACTTACCACCATAGCAAACCACATCCCTTTAGCGCCTTCAAGACCCGGCCACCAACCGTAAAATGACAAGCCGACACCAATAGGGAGACCGAAACCCCAGAACGCTAAGAGCTGATATTTAGGTGGGCTAGAAGTATCATGATACGCGCGCAAAGCACAGACCATAGCAACCTGTAGGCAATCAGCAATTTGAAAAGCAGCGCCGAAATATAACAACACTACAGCGACTCGAATCACTTCTGGGTCGCTAGTAAACAGGCGAATCAACGGTTCGGTATATACAAGATAGGCGATGCAGATAACCACCGATATGGTGAGATTAAATAGTGTACCGACCTTAACCGCGAACCATGCCTGATCAGGCAACCCCGCACCGAGCAATTGCGACGCTCGAATAGTCACGCCTTGGCCTAATCCTGTATACAACATGAAACTCAACGATGCGACTACGATTGCAACCGCATGAGCGCCCGCTTGAATCACGCCAAATTTGGCTATCATTATTCCAGCACCAGAAAACATCGCCAGCTCAATCACGATTGACACCCCAATCGGCAGGCCAAGTCTAAATGTGCGGCTAATAGTGTCGCGGTTAGGTTTTTCAAAGTCTGCGAACAGCGCCTTATGCTTCAATTTCGCGTGTGATTTCAAGATCCAAATACTGATCAAGAATGCGCCCCACATCAATACCACGGTGGCCCATGCACAGCCGACACCACCTAACTTTGGAAAGCCATATAAGCCATTCACAAGAACATAGTCGAGCGGAATATTAATCAAAAACGCGGCGAAGTTAACTAAGAATACGACACGCGTTAAACTCATACCTTCTAAGGTGCCGCGCACCGCTGGCATCAAACTCATGGGGATTGCGCATAAGCTAATAGCAAACAGAAAATCACGCGCGATTAATAACATCCTCGCCTCGAAGTTAATAAACTGAAAACCCCAAGCGACCGCCCAAACTACCAACATGGCCACTATGCCTAAGGCAAAACACATCCAGATGGACTGATGCAGTTGATGCTTTACTCCTGCCTCGTCTTTGGCGCCAAAGCGCTTAGCCACTAAAGGCTGAGTTGCAAAGCCAATGCCCATGAAGAATAGAATAATCATGTGCCAAATATTCACTCCTAGATTCATACCCGCCAAATCTAGCGTGCTCGCGCGCCCAGCAATCAACACGTCGGTAGCTGACATACCAACTAACGACAACTGAGCTAACGACACAGGGGCCGCTAATTTGACTAAGGATTTTAATTCTGAATATACTGGCACGGCGATGAGTTTAGGTAGCGGATTATCGAAATGGTGGCTTAGCTTAGATTCAACCCTTAGCTTAGGTTCAACCTAGGTTCAAATGACCTTTTCTAAACAGCGGAACTATTGCCCCGCAAAGCATAACTTCGGCAAAGCACAACTATAGTCGCCAATCAGGTAAAAGACTATGCATTTAGACCACCACAGCATCAGCCCTATAGCCTAGCCTTTTTCAGCAATACTCTATGACTTAAAAAACCAGACAATCTGAACAAAAAGGAGACGCATTAAATAGACCGATACCGAGTTACTCAGCACTGCAGCAGACGCACATAAATGCTAGTCTGCTGAGTCGTTGAATAGGGAGTCAGTGGCTAATTGATATTCATCCAGTGACACACCACGGCGTAACAGAAAAGCCGGCGGCAAAGTTGCCTGCTCAGTATTCGTTGACGACGTCCATTTTTGGTGAGGTTCTTTCAAATATTCATCTGACTTAACGATTGCATAAAGACTCACTACAATTAAAAATGAAGATAACCATTTATTACGATTCTGGATGTGAATTGCGTAACTAAACACACCGGCCATTAACCAAACCAAGAATACGCCAAATACTAATATTGATAAGGTTCCGCCCAAACTAGCATCTTGCAAATTAAAGCGCACAACCAATAAAATTATACTGGCAAGGTTAAGCACCACGGTTGCCAAACTCCCCAAAGCCCAAAGCGCTTTGATATTACTCTCACCCCGAATTAGCTTGGCAACAAAGCCTAGCACCAAACTCCAGATTAATAACAGTAGCACTATACTAAAGGCCACTAACACCAGACTTTCAAGCTTCATTGGTTCGATCGAGCTACTGTATTCTTGAGCCGCTTGCGTAATAACGGCAAGCACGGTCAAGATAAAAAGAGCTCTCATACTGCTAAAACGCTCGGCTAATAAAAACCACTGCGACCTAAGTGCCGCAGGTGCTACCGCTGTGTCTGCATCAAACACTTTAATTCGAGTGTCGCCAATGCTTAAGATCTCACCGAATCGATATGCTTGACTGTTACCATTTAGGGCTTTACCGGCAAGCCTAGAACCATTAGTGCTACTGACATCATCAATTAGAATTTGTTGCTCATGGTTGACACTTAACCTAAGGTGATCCGGGTCAACGAATCTATCTTGAATGATAACGTCACTATTCCACGCTCGACCTATTGATAGACCATTAGGGTTGAGCTTAACCCTTTCGATACGTAAACCTTCTTTACCAGTAATTTCAACGATAAGATTCCTCATAGCGACCTCTCGATAAACTTACGATTTAGCAACGATATCTGATCAGCTTCTATTGCCGAGACAGACAGATGCGTTACGAACTGCCGCAAACCGTCGATACGCTCAATCATCAGCAGGGAATCGTAAAGGCCAACAAGCTTCTTAAAAGACCTTATACAGGTGGTCGCGCGAACAAATTGCTGGCTATTTTTACGGCCTTGCAAAAAATCAACATGACACCGATAATTGCTTGAATGCTCATAATTAGAAGTATTATTAGCCGACATCCAAGGGCGAATAGCGCTGGTAAATTGTAATTCTCCAAGCGTTACGGCTGACGACTGATCAAAACTAAAGTACAGCTCGCCGGCCGTCAAAGACGCATCCAAATAAAGAGAATTTCCGGCACGGCAGCTTTTAGAAACCGACGCAATATCACGCTCTTTATTCGACTCGTTGGTTTGCCCCCAACATTGAAAATCTTTCCGAATTTCGCCAAATAACTCTAAACCGGCAAACTGTTCGGCCGGCCATTCGTTATCGAGTAACTGTTGGATACGGGGTCGTTGCCATTGTTTTATTTGACGCGCAATTTCATTCTGATAATCAGCTTGAGGAATCGTTCGGCCAGCGTTAACCAGTTGTATCGCATTGTTAGCCGGCACCAAAAAACTCAGCTGACTGCCTGCGGTTGCGACGTTTACTCCAACCACTTTACCAAGTGCGTTAACGGCAGGCCCGCCACTCATACCAGGATTTAAGCTGCCGGAAAATAATATTTGCTCATTATAACTATGCTCTACCATGCCGTTATTGGGGCCCTTGACTAAGCTAGTGCCGTAATCGCGAGGATTACCTAATGCGTACACCGTCTCACCCTTGCTAAGCATGGTGTCGCTAAAACCAAGAAATCGAGAGCTTGGTGATGAGTGTCGTAGTATCGCTAAATCATTAATAACATCAAAATCTAATAACTCTAGGTCACCCTTTTGTCCCGTATGCGATTGATACTCAATCTTATGGTTCGCTGGCGCTTGAGCAAATGATGAAATCACGTGATAGTTGGTTACTATTAGACCATCACTTGAAACTTGGAAGCCTGAGCCTATCGACGATTTGCTACCAGCTTTTGGCGAGACAACTCTAATTTGATAGACCTGATCGTAATAATCTTGAAATGTGTCATTACCAAGCCCAGAGCTAGGTGACGAGGCAGAGTTTGATGGACTCGGTGTTATTGCCAGCTTATCTTGCGCCTCAGTATCTTGTGCATAGCTGCTCACCGCAAATACGTTCACTACTAAAGCAAATATACCTAATATAGATATCCAACCCAATTGCCACAAGCGGCTCCGCACTAAGCTGAGTATTGTCTTTTTTTTCATAATCCGTTCAAACCAGATGTTTCAAGCTGATGTTTTACACAACAGTGTGGTACCCGGCTCCACACCTAGTAGAACCCCCAATATCGAATAGTATAACCGAGTCGCGGATACGTCGCGACGAGCTAAGCGAACTATTCAATAGTGAGCTCAACATAACCCTAGGAGGAGATGAAATGGCTTTGGAATGTCTTCAATTGAGGCGCAAAACGCAGCCAATAACGATCGTTGCTGGAAGGTAACTTACTTAGAGTAATTGGCCAGAGCCTCAAGCCAAATTTAAAGAGTCTCAACCTGAAATTAAAGAGTCTCAAGCTAAAATTAAAGAGTCTCAACCCAAAGCTTAAAAGTGACTGACATTTCTATTAGACACCTCTATTCGTTCGTCGAGTTAAGCGGAAATGTCGTATACTGATTATTCAACAACGGAGTCGATCATGCACACCCTTGCAACCCAAGTAAAAACATCGGTAACCACACTAGCCATAACGCTGATTTTATTAGTGCCTACCTCCGCATATTCAGGCGAACAGTTATTTACCAAGCAACCTAGTGTGACGCCTGAATTGGCTCAGACAGGAGACTATAATGTCGGTGTGCGTACGGTTAATATAGACCACCCTAATCAGCTAAATACGACAGACTTTCTGAGCACCGCAAATCGAAAACTTACCCTTGAGATCTGGCACCCTATTGCCAAGGTCAGTTCAAAGATCGGCGCCAAGACCGCAGATCCAAAACAAGCACCCGTGCTTAAGGCGACCTACCAAGACCAAACCCGTTCAGGCAAGCCCTTTGAACTGCAGGGTGACGCCTACCGTGACACAGACCTCGACAAGTCACTAGGGAAATTCCCGTTGATTGTTTTGTCGCACGGCTACACCGGCTACCGCACGATGATGTTCTACCTAGCCGAGCACCTCGCAAGTCACGGTTACGTTGTTGCCAGCATTGATCACACCGACTCAACCAATAGAGAGATCGATTTCAGTAAAAACCCAGGCGCAGGCTTTGCAAGTACTTTGTACAATCGAGCACGTGACCAACAGTTTGTGCTTGATCATCTAAGCCAAGCTTCATCGAAATTTTCGCCATTGATAGATGCCACCTCAGCCGCTGTTATCGGTTATTCGATGGGCGGTTATGGAGCGATAAACACCATTGGAGGCTGCTATAACTTCAGCCCTGAATTTCTAGCTGGCTTAGGCTTTCCTGCCGAGTCATTAGAGACCTTAGCAACGACGCTCAATAGTTGTGCGGCCGGCAGAGATCGCGTTGACCCGCGCTGGAAAGCGATGGTCTCGTTCGCGCCTTGGGGCGGAGAACAATTCGTGCATAAAGCCGATTCACTTGCCAATATTACCATTCCGACAATGCTCGTCGCGGGTGACCAGGACGACGTATCAGGTTTCGAAGACGGGGTCGCTGCGCTGTTCATGCAGATTGGTTCAAAATACAAGTACATGATGGTGTACGAAAATGCCAGACATAATATCGCCGCTCATCCAGCCCCTGCTGCCGCCTACGGTAACGATTTGGATATTGGTCATTATTACGAACCAAGCTGGAACTCGGAGACCATTACGCGAATTAACAAACACATGGTCTTAGCGTTTTTAGATCACCATGTAAAGCAAGACAACGCCGCTGGCAAGTACTTACCAACTCGCGAGTCAGCAACGCAAAGCAAAGGGAAAGACGGTAAGTTAAACGCCTCTTGGCCGGGATTCCCCGACCGCTGGGCAGTCGGGCTCAGCTTTGTTCGGGGCGAGTAGCACTATCCAAGGCCGTAGAGTTAATCGAATCTAGATTTTTTTGAAAACGAATAATCGAGAGGCGAAATCGCCCTTCTCTAAGTAATCAGCTTGATCTGGTTGCATAGCGCAAACATACGGCATATCTAAACCCATATTCATTAGGGCATCGCCGCCGAATGACAACTCGCTTGCTGCGGATTGCTTATCAAGTAATTGATATTGTGCATCCGCTTCTAGCATTAATAAGCGCGCCCTCCTAAACGGAAGATTGGCGGCTGACAGTATATGGAAGTAGCCTAAGTAAACGGTGTTTCCGTCGGCTGAGTTAAGCTGCCAGACAACCTCGTTGTCTTGGTATTGTACTCGATAGAATTTGCCATTTACCACGTCGTCCGCGGTCTCGTTGTAGAGCTTGGCATAGTATTGCAAGGCGTCAAAGTCTTTCTCTACATCCTCAACATTCAATGACAAACCGCGTGCCGCGCAGAAGAATCCGACTTCGGCCCGCGTTTTAAGCGATACTTGGCGACCATTCAAATGACTTGGCACCGGGCAAATATAAGAAGCCAGCACACAAGGTGGAAATAAATGCGAGGCACCGTTAATGATAGGTAAGCGGCCAATAGGTTCCGACATATCACTAACCCAACCTTGCGACATATAGTGCAACATACCAAGATCAAAGCGATTGCCGCCTGACGCACAGTTTTCAAACAGAACCTCTGGATACTTGCTAACAATGCGATCGACTAAGCGATACAGACCAAGCATGTATCGGTGCGGCGTTTCTAATTGACGGTCACGTGGCAGATTAGCACTGCCAATCTCGCTCATGGTGCGATTCATATCCCACTTTACGTAATCGATATTGCCGCAACTTAGTACACTATCGATTCGTGAAAATAAATATTTTTGTACTTCTTGGCGCGAGAGATCCAACACCAATTGATTGCGCCCTTTTGAACTAACTCTATCGGGTACGCCGATTATCCAGTCAGGGTGATCACGATACAGCTGGCTCTGCGTGTTAACCATCTCAGGCTCATACCATAAGCCAAACTTTAGGCCCTTAGCTTTCACCTTGGCGGCAACGGATTCGATTCCATCCGGAAACTTCGCCTTGTCAGGATACCAATCACCTAGCGAGGTAGTATCATCATTTCGCCCTTCAAACCAGCCATCATCAACCACCAGCATCTGCAAACCTAGCGACTTGGTAATATCAGCTAGTGCTAAAACTTTACTCTCATCGATATCGAAATAGGCCGCCTCCCAAGAGTTTAGGTAGCTTGGTCTTGGCTGACCGTTAAACCGTTCTGGGCTAACCTTTTGTTTTATGAAGCGATGCCAAATTTGACTCATGCCGTTGAGACCAGCATCACTAAAAACCTGCAGCGACTCTGGCGCAGCAAACGACTCTCCGGCATCGAGGTGCCATTGAAAATTAAATGGATTAATACCGGTGGTAACACGTACTGAATCGAACTCTCCCTGCTCTACATTTATGGCAAAATTACCGCTGTAGACAAATGCCGTGCCGAAGACTCGCCCTTGCTGTTCGTTAGCACTTCGGTCCATCACCGCTATAAACGGATTGTGCACATTACCGCTAGAACCAGTCGCCGATTCGATCACAAATCGCCCCTTCGGAACTGGCATTCGGTCTTGATTGAGTTCACGCGCCCAAGTGCCTTTAAGATGCATCAAATCATAATCCGCGGCAGGCAGATCTAGGCAAGAGCTCATTATCTGTGTGATGGTCACGCGGGAATCGCCATTGTTAATAACCCGGCTTGATCGTGCCACTACATCATGTTGATCATACACGGTGTAACACAGTTCAACGGTGAGCTTAGTGACCTCATCAAGCAAAGTGACTATTAGGCTTTGGCTATTGCCACCTCGCGCACTCGGCAAACCTTCAATCAATGGTTTATCGTCAACGATTTCATGGCTGGCATAACGGAACACATGGGTACTATTGCCATCGGCATTAATAATATGCAAAGCCGGATTGCGATTATCACTGGTGCCGAACACCGGGTATTCCTGGGCAACATCGGACAAGTTGTAATATGTCGAATCTTGAAATTCCAGTACGCAACCGCGATGAAGTCGCTTAGCTTGGCTCGGATAATTAGCCGCAGGAACGACCTTAGCACCAAAATGCAAGTGCTCTAAGAACCCTTCAGGAGAAACTTGAAATAGGTAGCTAATTCGGTCATTAGAAAGCGAAAAAACGGCTTCAGACGATGAGTCGCTTGAAACATGAATATGGGCGGTCATTGAAATTCCTAGTGGTAGTTTATTAATTCCTGATCAGTGCTTAGGCAAGCAGTTTACGTACTGTATAGCCACGGATACGCGTGTTTAACATTAATATTATCAGATAAATACGATATATCAATCAATACGCAGATACTAGCAAAGCAAATTGCGGCAATTATCACATTTATATACAATAGATTACGCAAATCAAATCAATGATGGCCCACCGATTAAATGAATCCCCAAAACCGAGGCATGAACCTCACCCAGCAAGTTGCCGACACGCTTGGCAGCGCCATCATTACGGGCAAATACGGTGAGCACAACCCAGTGCCGAGTGAGGCGGTTTTGTGTGAGCAACTTAAAGTCAGCCGCAGTGCGGCTCGCGAAGCCGTTAAGTCGCTGGCGGCGAAAGGCCTACTAACCTCAAGAGCGCGCCAAGGGATACGGGTACTTCCTGAATCAGAATGGAATCTTTTCGACGCTGATGTATTGCGCTGGATGCGAGAATCAAACCCATCTTTGGAATTATTACGCGAATTCGCAGAGTTGCGTGTTGCCGTCGAGCCGCAAGCGGCAATGTTGGCGGCGCAACGACAGAATAGCGAGAAAATTTCTCAAATAGGCAGCGCACTAAACCGAATGAAACAAGCGGAGAGCGGCTTAGACGATCCGCTTGAAGCCGATATCGCCTTTCATTTAAGCATTTTAGACGCTAGCGAAAACCGATTCTTTAGCCAGTTAGGTCGCATTATCGATACCACCCTCAGGGTGAGCATTCGCTTTACCAACATGCGCACTGGTGTGCGCGCTGGTAACCACGATGAGCACAAACAAATTTACGATGCGATTGTGGCTAACAAACCTGAAGAGGCGGCTAAGAAGGCCTCACTGTTAATGGATAATGCCTTAGCGATTATCGTCGCGGCCCTAAAGGAAGGTGTTAAGTAATAAGGTGTTAAGTAAACCCTGCGAGCCAAATCACCACTCAGCTATTGAGCCATCCTGATGACGCCAAATTGGATTTTTCCAATCACAACCTTCTTTAGCCATCTCTTTTACGTGATCCTCGTCAACATCGACACCTAGACCCGGCTTAGGTAGCGGCTTAATGTAGCCATCGCTTATGTTGAAATCTTGCTTATTTTTGACGTAATCCAATAGCTCTGCGCCTTGGTTATAGTGAATCCCCATCGACTGCTCTTGAATCACGGCATTATACGAAACAAAATCAACCGCGAGACAAGCCGCTAGAGCTATTGGCCCGAGCGGGCAATGAGGCGCTAGCGCAACGTCATAGGCTTCTGCCATCGAGGCTATTTTCATACATTCGGTAATACCACCAGCATGCGAAAGATCTGGCTGAACAATGCCAATACCACCCGCTTCAAATACTCTTTTGAAATCGAAACGACTGTACATACGCTCACCGGCAGCCAACACGATACTGGTGCCTCGACTCAGTTCAGAATATTGCTCCGCGTGTTCAGCAAGCACCGGTTCTTCTACAAATAGTGGTCGAAATGGCTCTAGCTCTCGCAATAATACCTTTGCCATAGGCACTGAAACTCGGCCATGAAAGTCTAAGCCAAAATCTACCGAACTCCCCAAGTCTGCACGAATAGTCGCAACGCGCTCGATTACCTTGTCGACGGCTCTATGCCCATCAATCATTTGCAAACGACCACAGCCGTTTAGTTTAAAAGTATCCCAGCCGCTCTCCATTAGAGTGCGCATTTGTTCACTTTCTTGCGCAGGGTCGTCACCACCAACCCACGAATACGTCTTCATCTTGTCGCGTACCAGACCACCGAGCAGTTCATACACCGGCTGGCCAAGCGCTTTACCCTTGATATCCCACAAGGCTTGGTCAATACCGGCAATCGCGGACATCAAAATTGGTCCGCCTCGATAAAAGCCCCCACGATACATTGTTTGCCAATGATCGTTAATGCGACGTGGGTCTTTACCAATAAGGTATTTAGATAGCTCCTCAACCGCCGCCGCCACCGAGTGTGCTCGACCTTCAATTACCGGCTCGCCCCATCCGGTAATGCCCGCATCAGTGTCGACGGCTAAAAATAGCCACCGAGGCTTGACCGAGTAAAGCCGAAAGTTTGTGATTTTCATACTGAATCCTCTATGGGGCCTACCCCGAACTGCCCCAACAAAACTAACTCTTGCGCTGGCTGGCAACTAGCCACAAGATACGTTCCTAGACAAGAGAGCAAACCAAGATTTTGGCCATGCTCTGTATATTTATATGATATATATGATGCTACAACGGCAAGGCAAAACTGTCAAAGTGATTTGAAGGCCCTCACCAAGCTTATAAACAGCCCTCGGCCAAAAGCAATAAGAGCTTCAGCCAAAAGCAATAAGAGCTTCAGCCAAAAACATAAAAGCCTCTAACAGATAACAAATAGCCATCTAAGCCGTAAGATGGCTCTGATCATGACAATCCCAGCCAAGCTAACTTTAAATTTTTTCAAATGCCCCTAGATATAGAATACCAAATCAATTAGGAGGTTCTTATGTCAACCCAATATGAAGGCAAAGCAGGCTGGATGCGAGTTCTGTTCGTGGCACTATTCTGGATAGTATTCTATATGTCACAACTGGTAATCGCGGCAGTGGTAGTGGCTCAATGTGCGTTCACCTTGATTAGCGGCGCACCGAATGCACAGCTATTGAGTTTCGGCGACAGCCTTAGCCGCTATGTGCACGAAATATTGCGCTACGTAACGTTTAATAGCGATCAACGCCCATTTCCATTCTCTGATTTCCCCAAATCGGACTTGGCGGTTGTCGAGGAAAAAATTATCTCGTCAGAAAACTAGCCGACCTATACTGCACTGGTTAGTGCATGATGCTCACTTGCAAGTACCAAGTGAGCATGTCATTTATCAGGCGAGTAACGATCACCAAGTAGGTACCTTGGCCCCGATCCAAATTCGGCCGCTGAGTCATTAGCGTTATACAGTCTGCAACTTTGTAACGATAGGCAGCCGCAGCCGATACATCCATCTAGCTTCGCTTGCAGTGTTCTTAAGCTTTCAATCCGCTGCTCTATCTCTTTACTAAACTTCTTACTTAGGCGAGTCCAATCAGACTTGTTAGGCGTGCGCTTGTCAGGTAAAGAGTCCAACGCTTGCCGTACTTGCCTAAGTGAATAACCTAGGTTTTGAGCAATCAAAATGAATGAAACTCTTCTGATAACAGCCCGCGCAAAAACTCTATGACCACTATTGCTGCGAGCGACTGGAATCAGACCTTGGTCGGCATAAAACCTGATCGTCGAGACGTTAGTGCCAGTACGCTTGGCTACCTCACCAATACTAAGTAACGAACCTTTAACGGCTTTCTTATCGTTGTGAATAGTGACCATTGTGCGGTTGCTCCCGAATTATTAAAAAGCGCTTTACCTCAAGTTAACTTGAGGTATTAAACTTCTTTCTACAGCAATAATCAATTGGATAAAATCATGAAAGAAGCTTATTTAGAACACGCTAATATCACTGTAAGCAACCCCGATGCGACAGCCTCAATCTTGTGCAACATATTCGACTGGCAGGTTCGCTGGTCAGGTGAGGCTATGGACAACGGTTATACGGTGCACGTTGGCGGCACGGATTCATACCTCGCGATCTATACCAATGATCAAGTATCAGCCGCAGCTAGCAATGACTTCAAGACCATCAAAAACCTGAACCATCTAGGAATTATAGTTGATGATTTGGCATTAATTGAAGTGCGAGTTTTGGCCGCCGGCTATAAACCACACAACCATCGTCATTATCAAAACCAAGAATCAAATTCCAAACCTAGCTCAAATTTTTACTTCCATATAATCGATGATCTGGAAATAGAAGTTATACATTACAATAACTAGCCATTACGTTTTAGGTAGGATATCAAGCCGAGCAGGCTCAGAAAAGCAAAGCCTAGGCCAACCAAGCTAATAAAAATTCGGTAAGCCAGCCCTAATTTGGCTGTGTGTAACGGATATGAAAAGCCGAATACTCGTTTAGCCGTTAATTGCGCCAGCTCGTCTTGAATCGTTAATTCGCCGTTCGCATGAAATGTTATCGAGCTGCGGCCGAGGCGGTGCCAACCCTCTTTCTGCTGAACATTCACTGACTTCTTATTTGACCTTGCCGAGCTAGGTTGAACAGAGCGTATACGAGATTGAGGAAATTTGCGTCTCGCCATCTCAATCGCTGTCGACCAAGTGGGTAAGCCTTTACTCGCGTCAAACCTAGCGTGATCAACAATGGCAGGGCCGTCAGCACCGATACTCTCTAATAGCACAACTTTCGACTCTTGCGGATAAACCAGAATAACCCCAGTGATCGTAAGCAATAAAATCGGCAAGCAAAATATCGCTCCGATATTTGCGTGACTCACCATTAGCGCACCACGCCTAAGCGATTTAGGCCTGATACCAAGCGACAGCGTTCGCCGCCGGGGCCACCAAAGAATGAGCCCAAGCACGAGCAGAGGTAGCGCCAGCAATCCGCCAAATCCTGCGATATTCAAGCCAATTGTATTGCCCATTAGGAAACGGTGATGGAGGTCTAAAAAAAAATCTTCCCAGCGTTGGTTACCAGACCAACCTTGGACTTTATCACCGCGTTGATTGTGCCATGCATAGCGTCGCTCGCTTAAAAACACCTTATGAATACTCAAATCTTCGCTGTAAAGCTGAATAAACGTAACCTCGCCGTTACCATAGCTTGATTCAATGTTTTCGATCGCCGTAGCTAGCAGCTTGGGATCGACAGCTTGACGCGCTCCGTCGACACTCAGCCAAAGGTACTCTTTTTTCCAAACTAAAATAACTCCGGTAATGCTGATTGAAAGCATTATTAGACAGAGTAGTAAGCCTATATAACGATGAAATAATTTGATCGACATTTAATTGATAGCGATTGTTAATGATTCGAACCCGATGATTCTAGTGAGTAATGACATTAAGCCAAAACCTATGGTACGGTAAAACAGATATAGCTTAGATTATAGATAAACTAGCAGGATCGCGTTTATTAATTCCCGCCTGTTAACTCAAAGGAGTACACCAATGCGTTATATTTCAACCCTAACCGTTTGTATTATTTCACTGATTTTGGGCACCGGCACGCTTTCGGCAGAAGAAATTGAACACGGCCATCAGGCAATGCAGATATTTGACAAACAAGGATTTGATAATTCGCCACAGTGGGTCCAAATTTGGATTGCTTGTATGGTGTCGTCATTTTTAGCAGGCCTATTTTTCCTCAAAAACCATGTTATTGCCCGCTGGATAGTCGGCGGTTTTTTCGCAGGAATGGCCTTCGGAGCCGTCGCGGGCAATGTATTTAGTGTGCCAAATTATTCAGGCTTTATCGCCGTAGTCCACCTGATTTTTTGGACACCCGCTTTATATCAATTATTGACTAAACGGCCATTCTTTGGCCAAAGGTCGGCGTTCACTATTTGGTCTGGAGTAATCACCGCGGTGATTTGCTTCTCTTTTATTTTCGATATTCGAGATGCATTTATTTATTTGACTCACATGCTATGAACACCGGTCGATAAAAAATCAGCAACCTTGAAACTCAGAAGGGTTCTACACGAAGGGTTCGACACGAAGGGTTCGTCATGAACTGTTTGGCATCAAAGAGAAACATCATTGCCAACAACTTTCAGCTATAGGGTTCAACTAGAAAAGTTCAACTAGAAAAGTTCAACTATAGCTATCGATGCCAACTGCGAACTCCAGGCGCTGCAGGGCTCGCAATTAACACTTGCGAGCCTACTCGACTGCTTTTTCCACCGCTCTTAAGAATGCGGGGCGACTCATGCATCGTTTCATATAAGCCTGTAGTTCGGTATAGCCATCTAATTGGCCTAAGCGTTCGCCCATTGAAACAACGTAGCAGATGCCAAAGTCGGCACCGCTGAATTGGTCGCCAAGAATATACTCGTTGTTAGCCAATTTATTAGTAATGTGGTCATAGTGAAGTTTTATTTCGGCGTCACTAAATGGCGTAATAACAGGGTGATCAGCACCACTTCGAAGGGTTAACATTTTCAATAATAAGGGCGAAAATACTGATCCTTCAGGGTAAGCGAGCCATTGATTGTAAGTCGCCCACGGACCAAGATCGTCAAGACTCGGGTGCAACTTGTACTCAGTGTCGTACTTTTCCAAGATATAACCGGTAATCGCACCCGACTCAGTAAGCATCAGATCACCATCTTCGATAATTGGGCTTTTACCTAAGGGATGAATTGCTTTGATATCCGCTTGCGAACGCATGGTCTCAGGGTCGCGTAGATAAACTTTCAGATCATACTCCGCGCCAACTTCTTCGAGTAACCAGACAGTGAAAAGTGAGCGCCCTATGCGTAAATGATGGAGTGTAATCATGATGAATTCCGTGGAAGATTTAATTAAGACTAGTTTTAATTCTAGTGTAATTCATGCGTATCAAGTCAATGTCGAGAAAAACTATTTTAATTTTTATAGTTTGCTATCTCTGCTACTTACTAAGATGAGACTCTAGTTGAATAAAACCCACCTCTGCATCGCTATAAGCCCCGGCAGATAATAGCTTGCGCATATTTTTCAGGCTTTGATACGGCGAATCCACGATCAATAGATTTGTTAGCCAAGCAGGTACGTTTCCGGTCGGGTCGACGTGGGCGTAATTCTCAACTAAAACCATGCCATTACTTTGGGGAGTAAAATGCCATTCGGAAGAAGCGTATTGCACCCTCACGATACCCTTGCGCTTTGGCAGCCGGTCAGGTGTTGCATCGCTGCGCATAGAGACATTGCCAGTTTCCTTGTCATAAGACCACTGAACATGTGCCACTATATCTCTGTCCCTGACGGGAAATGGCGCATCATTAATAGAGTGCACGTAGCATTCAGCGGCGGATATCTGCTCGACAATCCCAGCCGACTTACACATCGCAGCCCAATTAGGACAATTATCTAAATCCATTACTAACGCCGCTAACTGCGATGTGCTGGCCTCTACTTCCATGATTGATAGGATCGCTCGAAACTTTGAACCTGGAACCTTAGTGAGGAATATCCGAATACCATCTCGATCACGTTTTAGGGTCCAATCAAGATCAGCGTCTTTCCACTGAGCAATTGCAGTAGATCCAAAACAAGAAATTAAAACGGCTGTCCACGCTAGAGTTAGTGCTAATTTAATCAACTTACTGTCACGACGTTGTTGTCAAAGTGCCCCATCATACATCACAATATCAAAATAGCCCTTTACACATCAAGAGCACTGGCTTTGGTTATCATTAACATTTGGCGTTTAGCGATCAATACCTAATGATCATACTTAGGTTAAGATTCTGATGGGAGAGAATGATGCAAGCAAATTTCAGTAAAATGTCTGACAGTACGGACGAAGATTGGCAATCGATCATGGGCGAACAAATGGCGTTCTTCACTAAGTTGCCTGACCGTATTTTAGCCCACATGGAATTGCTTAATGAAGATTACGGCGGCTTCCCTGTCGACCGCTTACAGCATAGCCTACAAACCGCCGAGCTGGCTGCGCAAGCGGGTGAAGACAATCAATACGTGGTGTGCGCCTTATTACACGATATCGGTGATACCTTAGGAAGCACCAACCATGCCGATGTCTCAGCGGCTATTCTTGAACCGTTTATCAGCGATGAAAACTTATGGATGATCAAACACCATGCGATCGTTCAAGGCTACAATTTCTTTCATCACCTCGGGATTGACAGAAACATGCGAGAACAATTTAAAGATCACCCACATTACCAACACACTCTGCGATTTGTCGATAATTACGATGACTTGGCGTTTGATGACAGCAAGCCCAAACTGTCGCTAAAGCTCTTTGAGCCAATGGTAAGAGAAGTTTTTGCCAAGCCAATAAAAAGCATTTACAAAACCGCACTTGACGCTTAATCAGCTTAGCCGATTTTGCATTCATCAAAGAAAACCTAAAATTATTAAAACATGTATAAAGGCGAAATATTTAATAGTGTAAGCCATTTAGTCGCAGCCGTTTTCGCGCTAATCGGGGCTACGGTACTCGTCACTTTAGCCTCGGTTGAAGGTGACACTCTCAAAATTATTAGCTATAGCGTATATAGCGGAGCGCTGTTTTTACTTTACCTGTGCTCAACCTTGTACCACAGTTTTCAAGGCCGAACTAAAGAGGTTTTCCAGCGCTTCGATCACTTGGCGATCTACCTACTGATCGCGGGCACCTATACACCCTTTGCATTAGTCGCCATAAAGGGAGTAACCGGGTGGTGGCTATTCGGGGTGGTTTGGGCATTGGCCGTGATCGGTATAATCATTGAGAACTTGCCGATTAAAGGCCCACGCGTCATCCCAATTGTGATTTATTTGATGATGGGCTGGGCCTGTGTTTTTACACTCGAGTCAATGATGGCCGGCATGTCGTCAGTCGGCTTCGGATACTTGCTTGCAGGTGGCATCGTCTACACCGCTGGGGTGGTGTTCTACGTACTCGATCACTGGTATCCATGGTGTCACGAAATTTGGCACCTGTTTGTGATTGGCGGTAGCTCCTGTCACTACATTGCTATTTTTCTACTCTGATTACTTAACCAGACCTCAGCATAACTATTTAACTAAAGCTTAACTATGGTTAAACATTAATCGAGCGCAT
This sequence comes from Arenicella sp., assembly GCA_046709645.1. Classification (GTDB taxonomy): domain Bacteria; phylum Pseudomonadota; class Gammaproteobacteria; order Arenicellales; family Arenicellaceae; genus Arenicella. Next base: position 148,245 of record JBKEFT010000001.1, on the reverse strand, counting down.
TTTCATCGCTCGATTAATGTTGCCGTTGAAATAGAAACATAGAGTATCGAAACATTTAGTAAAAAAAAGCGTCTGTCATCTTCCCATGCGAACTAATTTACCCGGCCTCGCCGCTAAGACTTGATCATCGGCGATTACCTGCTCGCCACTCACAAATACCGCCTTATAGCCACTTACTGGCTGTAGAAGCCGCTGCCCCCCAGCAGGAAGGTCTTGCACCATTCGTGGCACACCTAGCTCTAGAGATTGATAATTAATGACGTTAATGTCGGCTTTTAACCCGACCGTTAAACGCCCCCGATCATGCATACCCAAATAATCAGCTCCGTCTGCGGTTAACATTTGAACTGCGCGTTCTAATTCAATGCTTGGGCGATTCTTAGCTTTTCGATCTCGAGTCCAATAGGCGAGTAAATAGGTTGGAAAGCTCGCGTCACAGATCGTCCCGACGTGGGCTCCACCGTCAGACAGCCCCGGTAGCGCCTTAGGGTGCGTCAGCATGGTGTAGACATTGTCGTAATTCATCTCGGTATAGTTAAACACCGGAAAATAGATCAACGCGTGACCATCATCTTCAAGCATTAGATCGTAGGTCTTTTCCCAAACTGAAAGGCCTTCCTTACGAGCCTTGCCGGCAATAGACGTCTCATTACTCTGCTCGTAGTCAACAACCCCCTCGTGATCCAGCTTAAAGAACTTTTCAGCCATCGCTGGAAACTGTGCGATCATAACGTCAACCATAGGTGGCACGGCTGAGCCTTCGCCACACAGGGCAACGGGTGATTCGGATAACAGCTGCTTTTTAAACGCTGGGTCGCGCATGAAAGCCACCCTCTCCGACAAACTTTTATCGCTAATAGCAATGTAGCTTGGGTGCCCCATCAACGGATGAAAAGTACAATTCAAGCCGCTAAATACGCCTATCGCGCGCGGCGCAACTTGCAGACTAATGTCCAAGCCTTCGGCATTCATCTTTTCACTACCTGCGATAATCTTTAACCAATCATCGGCGGCAAAGTCTCGTTGCATTAACGACATGGATCCAGGTCGTCCACCACTCGCCTTAAAGTACGCCTCCATAATGCTGAACTCGTGCTCAAAATTATCTTCTGGGCGTGAAATATCAAAGTCGTTAACGGCTTGTAGCACGCCATAGTCTAGGCCCTGAAAAGCTTCGGCGATTCCGACAAGTTCTTCCTGAGCCGCTTCACTGGCTGGCGTCCAGTCGCCGTCGGAGGTCTTGTGAGAATCACTTCGACCGGTCGAAAACCCGACCGCGCCGGCTTCCATCGCCTCTCGGACTAACGAGCGCATGGTCGCTATTTCCTGTTGATTTGCGAGTTCATCAAACATCGCTCGCTCACCCATGGCATACACGCGCAATGGGTCATGCGGAACCATCACGGCAAAGTCGATGGTGTGCGGTCGTTTTTCAATCGCATTCATGTATTCAGGAAATGTCTCCCATTCCCATTTTATACCTTCATGCAAAGCTGACCCTGGAATGTCTTCCACGCCCTCCATCAATCGAATCAGTTGGTCTCGATCACCTGCGCGGCACGGTGCGAAACCAACACCACAGTTACCAAGTACCGCTGTCGTTACGCCGTGGTTCACCGATGGCATTAGTTCCTCATCCCATGATATTTGCCCATCGTAGTGAGTATGTAAATCGACAAAGCCAGGCGTCACAATCGCACCAGCAGCATCAATAACCTGCTTAGCATCGCCCTTCGCATCGCCAATATCGACGATCACCCCGTCGCGTATTCCGATTTCAGCTTGAAAGGATTCTGAGCCTGTTCCGTCGATGATTAAACCGTTGATGATTTTTAGGTCGTACATAAATTATCCTTTTGTATTGAATTTCTAATGTTCTCTACTCTCTACTTAGCGTTAGCACTCGTATTTATACTATTATTCGCTAACGCTTAATTTATCAGCCACACGAAATACCATTACCAATATTAGGCCGGCTATAATATGCCATGTGCCCCATAGACCAGCGACCACCGCAGCACCGCCAAGCCCTCCCATTTGCGTGAGCAGAATAACAATACCGAGGCCAGCATTCTGAATGCCTACTTCATAAGTCAGCGCTCGACGATCGGCAATACTGACACCGCCTAAACGTGCCAACATATTGCCGAGCAAGAAAGCTAATGCATTATGTAACGCAACTAATCCGACAAGGCTCACACCAATCAATACGAAATCCGACCAGTAACGAGCGCCGCCGACCAATATTAACACCAACAAGGTAGTGCTTGACAACCACACCAAGGGCTGTCGAATTGCGGCGGCGAGCCGAGGTAGATAAACATTGACCGCGATGCCTATCACCAACGGCAAGGCTAAAACAACAGACGTTTGAAGCAAAAAACTGATCGCATCAAATTCAATTTGACTAAGAAGTTCGGCGGTTGGCGGGTACAAACCGCTCCAGAATATTACCGCGACAGGTGTAATGAATGCCGCAGCAAGGCTAGAAGTGGCGGTTAAAGATACCGATAAAGCGGTATTGCCTCGTGCCAATAAAACCAGCATATTCGAGACGTTACCGCCAGGGCAACAGGCAATCAAAATCATACCTAAGGCCACCGATGGCATCGGCTGAATCAACACACACAACGTGATGGTTAAAATAGGCAATGCCAATAGTTGCCCAGTAATGCCAATTAAAAATGCCCGTGGAGCTGCGCGTAAAAAAGCAAAACTCGAGGGCTTTAAACCTAGCGCCACCGAGAACATCATGGTTGCCAAAGACAGCGCTAGGCCGATCTCAGACCCCTGCCCAAGTTCAAGGGCAAAGTCGTCGATTCGCGGTGGTTCGAGCATTCAGATACCGTTGCTTGCAGCGCCTCTTGCAGAGCGCTACTTATCAAGAACTTGAAATCGTTCAATCTCTTCAATACCAACAGTGAGCGTCATTAGCCCCCCATGCCGATACATTTCAACCATCAAGCGATTATTTTTATCGATACCAGTAAGATCGCCTTCTAATGGCTTGCGCTCATCGCTCCGTTTAATACGTACCCAACGGCCGATATAATTTTTAGCTTCTGCCGCTGGTGCCGAAAAGTACTTGGGTTTAGATTTCTGTGCAGCACTATCGTCAGCTTCAGAATCGCCCTCGTCGGCTACAACAGAGGCCGTTAACGGAATCTTTTCATCGTCTAAAGAAACAGTCAGGTTCATCCAGCGCAATATATCTTTAGCTTTATAAAATTGAAGCTGTTCAAATTTTTTCAACTGAGGCCCAGGCTTCGAGGTTAAGCTAAACTGCGATCCACCCTGCATAAATTTAGCCAGCGCGGCACGCATTTCTGGACCCAGATCGGCGCCAAAACTGTTTTGCGAGTACTTGGCTGAACCAACTACTTTTTCAAGATAGACTTCCGGTGTTATGCTAAAAACGTTGGCACATTGCGCAACAAACCGTTCGGCGGCGTCAGGTTCAAGCTCATAGGTGACCCTTATATCGTCTACCGGCAACTGGTCTGACTGGCGCATAAAAACACGCTCGACTTGGCTTGCGTTGAAAATCCATTCAACGGTCATGCTAGCGGTTTGATCAAACTGCTCAAGTCTGACCACTGAGTTGTATATGTCACTAAAATCAAAAGCGACTCGCATATCCGCATCAAACCTTGAGTAGCCAGCTTTAGCGTAGTTGAAAGAGGAAGCAAAGCTGCGGCACTCTTCAGTTTTAGGCAAAAAGTCGAAATAAGTTCCGTCAGAGCCATCACTTTCGAGTATCTCGATTGGCGCAGAAAACTGGCGAATATCTACTTCAAAAGTTTCTGGGAAGTTACCATTGTCAAAGACTCCAATGCCTCTAACCGGAAACATTCGATCTGATGACGTTGCGGTAATACTCGCTACGCTAACGCTCTCATCGCGTCCGCTAGGAGTGACACTGAGGCCATTAATAGCGATGGAACCATCGAAACCAATTTTAATATCGTCATAGCGGATATCTACAAAGCCTCGGGTAAAAGCAATAGCGTCGTCTAATTTGCTTTCATAACGCTTTTCGATAACGACCTTTGCGACAAATGCCGCACCAACTAACAGCAATATCAGCAACACTAAATTTTTCATAACCAGCCCTTGTTAACCTTTTTGTTACCAGCCCATTATGACCGTAGTAGCAAAAAATTCAAAGGTTGATTGTGCAAAGCAACGTTCGCTATTGACCTCACGGATCACACCGAAACGCTAATCTATCGATCGGGTCATCCCATGTGAGGTTAAGGGTAAGTTTATTCTAAGATCGACTTTAAAGAAGCGAAAAACTTAGCGTCGCTCCAGTAAAGTTTAAACACCATCGAGAATATTCCGATAGCGGCTCCTATCGTACCACGCACCGTGCCACTGATTTTCGACACACCGATACGGCGCAAACTGCTAACTGGCACCTCCTTGTACGACAACCCCGCCTGAATTGCCTTTATTTGCATCTCAGCGGTCCAACCAAAACCTTGGTCTTGCATGTTGAGCTGCCTTAGAGCGGCATACCTAATTGCTCTGAATGGTCCCAGATCGGTTATTGGCTGATTCCACAATAAGCCAATTAAGCTACTGGCCAGATCGTTACCAAACTGTTGATGAGGCCCTATTGACTGAGCCTCCTGCAAATGTCGCTCTCGGCTACCCACAACCAAATCATTACCCTCGCCGATCGCTTGCAACAGCATTACTAACTGTTTAGCGTCAACAGAATGATCGCCATCAACAAACACAACCACGTTTGGCGCTTGACAACCTGCTCGCTCAAGTTGTTCGATACCACGCAGACAGGCATAACCGTAACCCCGCCGAAACTCACTAAATACGTTGGCTCCTGCACCTTTTGCAATTTCAGCAGTGCCATCTGTGGAGCCGTTGTTAACAACAATCAGATCATCAATCAGCGGGAGATCACTATTTTGGGGCGACCTTAAGCTGAGCAATTCAGTGACCACAAGCTTAATGCTAAGCGCTTCATTAAAAGCGGGTATGATGACAGCGACACAATGATGGTGATACGGCATTAGGGATACCTGACATGACTGTAATTAACGGTTTAGCCTTACCTGCACTAGGTCACCAAAGCTGATACCTGAAATAAAACTCATTTATTGCTATTAAACCTCAGCATAACTCGACGAACGGATAAATTGGCTGTAATGCTCTTCACTTTCGATTGAAAAAATCCAAACTATTTCTATCTCGTCCTTGAGTTATTCTTAAGGTATCAATATATAGAGACCCTGAAGCAGCGACTTTCCTTACCAGAGAAATTAGACACCCAAAAAATGACGCCAAGCAGCACTACTTCTGGTTTTCAAACACATCGCTTAACGCCTGCTTGGCACGCTGTAATAGCAGGGCTTTTATCAACCAGTGCCTATCTCTATATGGCCAATGGCTCACGTCATGATGGTGATTTTGAGTTAGTGCAACTACTGAGCTTGAGCGTTTTTTGCGCTGCTTTAAGTTTTTGGGTTTGGTATGTTCATGTTCGACAGCAGCAAGAAATAAATCTACTCATACTGCTAAGCTTTGCGATTTTGTTTCGAGTTATCGGCGGCTTTACCTTTCCGGTTTTAGAAGACGATTTCTACCGCTATCTATGGGACGCTCGTATGACGGTGGAGTTTGGCTCACCATACTCGATGCCGCCAGCTGATTTTTTTGACCATGAGACCTTAAGCTACCGATTCGAACGCATCTTGGATGGCATTAATTATCCGACCATAGACACTATCTATGGCCCAACTTGTCAATGGCTTTTCGCGCTAGCATACGTAATTTCACCCGGTGAGGTATGGCCACTTCAAGCGTTGCTCGGAGTAGCTGATATGCTGCTGATATTGTTATTGCTAAAGTTAGCGCAGCCTAACTCAGTACTTCTTTATGCTTGGAGCCCTCTAATAATTAAAGAGTTTGTAATAACGGCTCACCCAGATGTGCTCGGCGCATTGCTGGTCGTATCGTCGTTATTGGTGCTTCATCGGCGCCAATGGGTCAGCTTGGGAGTGTTTATGGCACTAGCCTGCGGTGTTAAAATTTTCGCCCTCATCCTGCTACCCTTTTTACTCAGGTACGAATGGAAAGCTTGGCTAGCTTTTCTGGCAACGGCAATGCTAATCGCTCAACCCTTCGGTATCAAGGAAGCATGGTTTCCCGGCGGTCTTAGTGCAATGGGTAGCCGTTGGTTATTCAATGCGCCGATTTATCTCTTGGCCGATTTAACCATTGGTAAATGGGTTTCGGTATTCGCTGTCAAACTGGCTTTGCTAGGAACATTCGCCTTCGCTAGCGCGGCTTACCTAATTATCTATTTAAAAAAAGGGCGCGATGTAATCGCCCATCAAGAATTCAGGGGTGATCTACTCTATCTTGGCTTATTTCTTGCTGCGCCAGTATTTAATGCTTGGTACTTAGTATGGCTATTGCCCTTTGCCGTTCTTCGCCCAACTGTTTGGGCGTGGTCGCTGTCGACTACAATTCTACTTAGCTATGCAACTGGCATTAACCTAAGTAATTCAGGCCTAGAACCATACCAACACTGGCCCAGCATCATCGCGCTTGAATTTCTACCAATCGCGATAATCGCAACCTATTCTTTCCTGAAAAACCAGCAACCGAGCAACAATTAAATACCTCTTACTAAGCTAGGCAACTCTAAGGCTGTTGTTGATGATGATCTAGCATTTTAAGAACCGCGAAGATCTAATTTATGCCGCTTGTCTAAATAATACACGACGTACAGTAGGCTATCTCGCGTAAGGCTATCAGACACCGGTTTTTCAGGCTGATCGCAAAGGTACAAACTCTCGGCAAATTCATTAAAGGATGAATTTTTAAATGTCTTAAGGGACTTTTTTTGCACCGGTATTTTTTGACCGCCGACTGCCACACAATATTGCAACGAAGGCTCACCTTTTGCTCGGCCATTGAAAATGGCTTTGCCGGTTTCATACACTTGATCCACCTGACGCGCTTGCTGGTTCGCATCTCTGCCACTATTAAAACCACCTGAATGCCCCCCCGATGCAAATGACAAAGTAGATTGGGCAAACATAGCCAGTAGCGTTGTAGCGAGTAATATAAAGCGTTGCATAAAAACCTCTAGTTAGTGTTTGTAGCAGTTAAGAAAACCACTCCAATTTTTTGTAATTTGAGAACTCTGCATCACTCAAGGACGAGATGAAAAGTGTTTAGAACGTCTTCCAATGAGGCGGACAACTTACCAATAGCGATAGTTGCAAGGAGACAACCTACTTAGAGCAATGCAATAGCAATTGCCGAACTATTGGCAAGTTTCAACCAAAAATGAAAGCATTATCGATATTTTAATCGGTTCGTCGAGTTATGCTGAGGTCTAATCTCATATATAAGACCTAGCTCAAGACCGTTCTATTACACCGGTGATTCAGCCAACACAATTGTTTTTCTGGCTGATACTTGTTTTAGCGCAACTCGAAGCGAAATTGTAGCAACCGCCATTGGCTCCAGCTAAGGCAGCGACCGCGGCACTGTATATTAGTAGCTATGTGTTAACGCGTTACGACAACAGTATGCTGCTCGAATAAACAGGCGTGAATTTTCGACATTAGTCGACTAATGTCTAGCCTATCGTCTGTTGCATCGATGGCGACCTGGAATGACAACGTCTTTACATTGGATGACTATTGAGGGAACTTCTGTGAGGGAGCTATTTATTGAGGGCGCTATGGCGTCTATTAAGGGAGTTATGGCATCAAAAACTGATATATCCGAACTTCGACTGCAACAACTAAATACGGTGAGCCTAGCGTTGATTGCAAAATTTGCGGATTCATTAAAAATACACAACGGCAACATTATTAGCCTAAGGGACGAACAGGCGTTGAGGTCAGTGGTTCGCGAAGCTAAAAGGTCCGACTCTGCGGAATTGCAAAAGATTTATGCAGCACTGAAGTGTGCGCTAAAAACTCACTTGAACATTACACAGAATGGTATTTAAGGGCCCGTCTGATAATGATTTGCGTCAGGAGAAAGTAGCACAACTCGCTAGCTCGCCCTTCGGGGAGGCTAGTTTTTGGTTTATTTGAGACTGTTCCATTGCTCGAATATAAACGGAAAGTAGACCAAAGTGGCGCTTTCGCACTCAGTGAAATTCATTATACGACAGGCCCTTCAAGGCCTTTTGGTATGCTCAGGAATCAAACCAAGCGCGACGATAGTCGATAGGCTCTTTCACACCATTACACTGGCTTTATTTCTCGACATGAGGACAATAAGGCTGCTCTATTGTCCGACAAAACATGTTAAGTTACACACCAATTATTTTTATTGGAACTAGCTCGATGAGATTACCGCTGTCCAAATTTGGATTGGCCGCTTGGACTTTTTTATGCTGCACCTTTATTGCTACAATCACTGTCGTTTTAATAGCCGCAAAAACAAGCCAAGCCCAAGAACTAAATTCGAAGTCAAACTCTAGTCTCAATTTTAAGCGCTGCCAAATAAAGCACAAGGCGGTCGAAATTGATGCCGAATGCGCAACCCTAACTCGACCCGAAGACCCAAATCAAGCTAACGGGAAGACAATTGATTTATTCGTGGTTAAGCTTCCATCGAGTTCTTCAACACCACAAGCCGATGCATTCACAGTGATTCAGGGCGGCCCCGGCGGCTCCTCAATTGACCTCGCTATTGGACTTCGTCAAGCGCTGGATTTTGTGCGGGAAAAACGTGATGTTCTGATTGTTGACCAACGCGGCACGGGGCGATCCAATAGTCTTCAATGCGACCTGCCTGAGCAAGACCAACTCGCTACCAGCTTTGATCGAGAACAAACCGCCAAGCTAACCCAAGCATGCTTAAGCAAACTCAAGGATAACAATTTACGCTTTTACACCACCTCAGTTGCGGTTCAAGACCTAGATGCTGTTCGCCAAGCCTCTGGCTACGAGCAGTTGACCATATACGGTGTCAGCTACGGCACTCGAGTGGCACAACACTATTTGCGACGCTTCCCTGAGTATACCCGAGCGCTAATTATTGACGGTGTGGTCGATATAGGATTGAATTTGGCTGGTGCAGAAATCGCGAGGCGTTCACAAGATGCCTTCGATGGGATGGTAAAACGCTGCACTGAAACATCAAGTTGCTTTGAGCAATTCGGCGACATCAAGCAAAAATTTAAACAACTTAGGCAACGGCTAATAACGCAACCAGTAGAACTGTCAATCGCCCACCCGCTCACTGGCAAAGAAATACATCATACGGTCAGCGAGAGCGATCTACTCGCAGCCGTGCGATTTATGCCATATGCGACCGAAAGCACGGCGCTGTTACCGATGATAATCGCTTCTGCGCATGCCGGCGATTATACGCCGTTGGCGGCTCAGGGCATCAACCTAACTGAATTATTAGGTGATGAATTTGCCACTGGGATGCACAATTCGGTGATGTGTACCGAGGACGCACCCTTTGTTGACCCTAAAGCCGCAGAACAAACCGCCGAAACTTATTTCGGCAGCGACATGCTAGAAGGCATAGCTGCAGTCTGCCAGGTTTGGCCAAGAGGAGCCATCGACGCAGACTTTAGAGCGGCGTTCGATAGTGAAAAACCGATACTAATCCTTTCCGGAGAAACAGACCCTGTCACCCCGCCCGCCAACGGTGCGCGAGCAGCCGAGATGTTCAGCAACTCAAAGCACCTAGTGATACCGTCACACGGCCACGGTGTTATAGGTCGCGGTTGCGTACCCTTTTTAATTCGCGACTTCGTTATCGACGCGAATCTCAAAGACGTTAAATCAGACTGTATTGAGCGCGAACGCGCCATGCCTTTCTTCATTGACACAACAGGGCCTACACCATGATTGAAGTATCAAACCTACGAAAATATTTCGGTTCAGTAAAGGCGGTTGATGGCGTATCCTTCCGTGCTGAAGATGGCAAAATCACCGGCTTGCTCGGTCCCAATGGGGCTGGCAAATCGACAACCTTACGCATCCTCTATACCGCCTTTAAACCCGATGCCGGAACGGCCTTAATTGATAATCTAGACGTAACTATCGATAAACTCGCAGTACGCTCATCAATTGGAGTGTTAACCCATGGCGCAGGCATCTATGAGCGTTTAACAGCCTATGAAAATATTCGTTACTTTGGCGAACTGCATGGAATGTCTGGCAAAGAACTTACAATGCGTATCGGCCAGTTAGCCGAGTTATTAGAAATGAACGACTTCATCGATCGTCGATCGAAGGGCTTTTCACAAGGTCAAAAGACCAAGGTAGCACTGGCTAGAGCGTTGGTGCATAACCCTAAAAACGTGTTGTTAGATGAGCCAACCAACGGTCTCGACATTATGGCAACACGCGGCTTACGCGAAGTAATTCAGCGTTTAAAAGATGCCGGGCACTGCGTATTATTTTCAAGTCATGTAATGCAGGAAGTGGCGGCACTGTGTGACGAAATAGTGATTATAGCGAATGGCGCTGTTGCCGCCAGCGGTTCACCAGAACAATTACGAGCCGATACCGGCCAAACAAATTTAGAAGACGCCTTTGTCAAGGCTATCGGTTCTGAAGAGGGTCTGATTTAAATGCATACTCGAAAAATAAGCCACCTATCTAGCCTTTGGACTATTCTACGTAAAGAGGTTGTCGACAACGCGCGCGACCGTCGGACACTGACCACCATGGCGGTTTCGATCGTAGTCTTCCCGTTGCTGATGTTTGGGCTCATCTGGTTTTTGGACAAAACCGTTAAAGAAGAAACGGACTTAGTTAATGCGCCGGCGTTAAAGCTGCCGGTTGTTGGCGCGCAATACGCGCCCAATTTGGTCAAATGGCTAACTCAAAATAACATTGAAGTTATCAAGCCACCAGCCGACCCTGAGCTGTCTATCTCTAAGGGTGAGCATCGAGTTATTCTATTTATTCGTGCTGACTATCCGGAATCATTTCGCAAGGGCGCCACAGCGCCGCTAAGATTGATCCATGACAGCTCAATAACAGGCCTTGAAAAGATCGGATTCAATACTGTACAAGGGGCAATTCAGGCTTACAGTGGTCAGATAGCCTCGCTACGCCTGAGCGCAAGAGGTGTTAACCCAGAAGCCGCTAACCCAATTCGAATTAATCTGTCTGATGTTGCCTCTCCACAGGCCCGTAGTGGGCAGTTTTTGACAATGATGCCATATTTAATGATCATGTTCATCATGGCTGGCGGCATGTACCTAGCAATTGACACAACCGCGGGCGAACGAGAGAAGGGGTCTCTCGAGCCTCTACTTACTCAGCCAGTTAAGCGTCACATTGTATTGTTGGCAAAGCTTGGCGCCACCATTGTGTTTTCATCGTTAACGCTATTAATGGTGCTAACAGGTTTGGGACTAGCATTTGAATACATGCCTGTCGATATAATTTCAATATCAGTTGGGATTGGCAAAATCGCCACTATCTTCATTGCCTGTCTGCCATTCGTATTCGCCGGTTGTGCGCTCATGGTATTGGTCGCCTCTTTCACTAAGAGTTATAAAGAAGCGCAGTCTTACCTTGGGATGGTGATGTTAGTACCAACACTACCTTTGATGTCATTGGCGTTTATGTCGCCAGAGCCCTCGATCTCGAACATGTGGATTCCGGCGTTAAGCCAAGGCATGATTATTATCGAGACTCTAAAGGGTGAAACTGTTGCGCTAGAACTAATTGGTTTATCAATGATATGCAGCACAATACTCGCAGCCGCACTCGCGTGGGTAGCGATAAAACTTTACCAACGAGAGCGTATTCTCGGTTAACAGTCATGCCATTAAACATCGGAAAACCGACAGCAAACATGCAAACTATATTGCTAAGTGACGAATTGAATGGATCATAACTCTAATGATGCAAGCGCCGACCAAGAAAACAGAGACGATACTAGCAGCATAAAAACCTCGGCGCTGCTGGCAGAAACACTGCAAGCTATCGATAGTAGCCATGTCAGTGTTGGTGACCTTATGATGCAATTTCAACGCAGATCATTCGGCGGTGTATTGTTAATATTAGCATTGCTGGCGATGGTGCCGGGGATTTCTGTGTTCGCCGGCATTGCCATGGTGGTGCCAGCATTCCAACTATTTATCGGCTTGCCGGCTCCGGTGTTCCCAAATGTCATTCAACAACGGCAAGTGCGCGTCGCTAATCTACAAAAGTGGGGAATGACGATAAGCCGCTGGGTCGAGCGTTTGGAGACATTAGTCGTTCCGAGATGGCCGTTGTTAACCAATCGCTTAGCTCGGCGGGTAATTGGTTTAATAATTCTCTTTCTAGGGATCGTGGTTACCATACCTTTCCCGTTTAGTAACTTTCCACCGGCATTGGCGATCATTTGTTTTGCTTTAGGCTTATTGGAGCGAGACGGGCTAATGATTCTGATTGCGGCTGCACTAAGCACAATCGCGTTCACCATCGGGTTTACGGTGTTCTATATCATCTTGAATTGGATTACTCAGTTCTTCGGCCTATAGCGACGGCAACCTAAGCCTCGATTGCTAAGGAGTTACCCCTGAAATAATCACGGGCAACGCCTATGTAACTCAATATATGGCTAAGCCGCCATAATTTTTTTCAGCTCACGAAGTTCGTTTTCGAGCTTAGTAACTTTCTTACTCATACTCTTACCGATATTTAGGTTGCGAACGTATTCTTTAAATCGACGAGGTGGTGTACCAGCCCACATGCCTGGCTCTAAGACGTCTTCAGTGACACCGCAGCGATGCACTAATATTGCATCGTCGACGACGGTTTTATGATCGAGCATGCCGGTCTGGCCTGAGGCGATAACACGTTTACCGATATTGCACGAACCAGCGACACCCGACTGAGCAACAAACAAAGCATCTTCATCAATATTCACGTTGTGAGCAATATGACAAAGTGCGTCGATCTTAACGCCTTTGGCAATTTTAGTTGCGCCATAGGTGCCGCGATCAATATTACAGTTTGCGCCTATCTGCACGTCATCACCAATCTCAACAATGCCAGTATGCGGGGTGCGGTGATAGCGTCCATGCTGATCTTGGCCGAAGCCGAAGCCTTCATTACCAATAATAGCGCCTGACCGAATGATCACGCGATTACCCACCACACTGAGGTAGCCGATGTTAACTAAATTATTGATTACACAGTTTTCGCCTATCATCACGCTATGTTCGATAACACAATTCGAGCGTATATGCGTATCAATACCAATTTCAACATCTGGGCCGATCACCGTGTTGGGTCCGACTCGCACGCCTTTGGCGAGCTTGGCACTTGGATGAATCAGGGCACCTGGGTGAATCATCCCCCAATGGCTGTCAGCGCTATCGTAATCAGCATAAGCTTGTTTGATTACCGCTTGAGCAAAACGCACATTCTTTACCGTAATAACGCATAGACAGTGGTTATCGATAGAGGTCGCTACGTCGACATTGGTTACCACGACAGCCGGAGCACTGTTGCTGCTATCCATTGCATTGTTCAGCGCTAGTGATGCCGCAGCATCACTAATAAATATCAAACTATCGCTCTGATAAGCATCCACCGCGTCTATTCTGGAGAACGAGGCATCTGCCCCCTTAGCTTCAACAATTAAATCGCTAAAGCGACTAAGCACGTCGTTTACGTGATAAACCATGACAAACTCCTTCTCTGTTTAAAAAATTGAGTATCGAACACATTTAGAACCGACTAAAGGCTCAAATATTACAACTTGACTATTAAAAAGCTCGAAGCTTAAGTTCAGAGAAAATCTGCTAATTGTTTGACTAACGACTATCATCTCGCTAGCAATTACCTTATTACTAACAAATTATTTCTTTACTAACGAGCGGGCACGCCGACATTACAAAGTTCAATTTTACCTGTAGGCTCTAAAAACCACTCCTCAGATCGCGTTGTGCGCTTTGCCACATGCTCTTTAAATACCGCGCTATTGGTGTCCATAATCTGTTGAGAAACAGACTTATCGCCTAATGAGGTTGCCAGTTTAATACTCTTAATCGGAATAGTTTCTTCGGTGGATTCGAAAAAACCAAGGTCCCCGCTGCCCCTTGGCAGACTACTTAATAGCGGCATCCCTTTGATCACGCGGCCAACTAGGGTTACATTTCGATCAAGGTGCCTAGGTGCATGGCCGGTCACCACATAGAGACCAGAGCCGTTGCCACTATCATCGCCCATGCCGCGGGAAACGCCGACCATGCCGTAGCAGTGAGTTAACCAAGCGCGTTTACCGTCACTAGCGACCGGAAAACCATCGACGAAACCGACCTCGGCCGCATAGGCATCGCGGCTCTCTATAGCCGCAAAATTAAGGTCACTGTGATCAGCAAAGAATTCGACCTTTAGCTTAGAGTTAGCTTTACCTATTGACCTAGCCTGCTCAGTACCTTCGTCTGGGTCGCCCCATTGCACTACGTAATTGTCTTGTGAACGAAGAATTTTAGAGCCGTCAAAATAGCCATCACTTACCAATTGCTTAATATTGGCAACATGATTTGGCGCGAATTGCGGCGCCAACTCAATCACTACCCTCCCTGAGTCTAACTGCATAAGCAAAACTGATTCAGCTTTGGGTGTTCTCCATTCGGCACTCAATTCAACACCAGAGGTCTTTTCCGAAGACACAATTTCTGCCTTGACCATTGTTGTAAAGAAAAGGCTCACGCAGCCTAATAGAGCGAGATAAATTTTCATCATAAGTTCCGAGTTAGTTAATCAAGTCTCAAATGATTAAAAGCATAGCACTTTTACTTGCTACTTCACGTTCACTACCCTCTAAGATGGCCGCAACAAACGAAGGCAATCCTAACGGACTAGTGTGGACTCAGCTCAGCAGAACCCGAGTAAAAAATAAATGAGTGTCAACGGCAAATGTTTACCATTAAAAGAGACGTTTTCTTATGCCATTACTAGACTTACGTCCAGTAGACGGCAGCCTTTTTGCACATTTAACTAAAAAACTGATATAACAAAAGATAGCGGTCACCAATAAAAAAAGAAACCGCACTTTCAAATAATATAAACCATCAGGAGATAAAGAATGAAAGAACTCTTTTCATTAGGGTCTGCACCCTCAAAACTGCACAAAACGACCTTTAAACTCGGCGCTGTTGCTCTCGCAATCGCGGCGTTGATACCGTCCCACTCGTATGGACAAGATGCCGAAGAAACGACACTCGAGGAAGTTGTGGTAACCGGAACCTACTTAAGCCGGCTTCGTCAAAGTGATGTTCCCTCACCGACTACCGTGTTAGGCGCCGATTTCATTGCCGATATCGGCGCAGGCAATATTGGCGACATAGTACAGAACCTAACGATAAATGCCGGGTCGCAAAACAATCCAGACGCGTTTACGCAAAACGGCACCGTTGGCACATCAAACTTTAACCTTCGTGGCCTCGGAGTAGCCTCAACTCTAGTTCTACTCAATGGTCGACGACAAGTAAACACCGCCGCGCTAACCAATGACGGCGTCAATTTTGTTGATACTAACGCCCTGATACCTCAGATCGCAATTAAACGTGTCGAAATCGTAAAGGACGGTGCCGCCGCTATTTATGGTACCGATGCGGTAGCTGGTGTAGTCAACTTTATTACCGATAACGACTTCAGAGGCTCAGCCGTCAACGTGCGCTACGCCGAAGTCACCGAAGATGGCGATCAAGAAGATGTCACTTTGGAAGCGAAATTCGGTTGGGGAACCGACAATACCGACTATGTAGTAGCCGCAAGTTACTACGATCGCAGCGAGCTGACCACTCAGGAACGCCGATTGAGTCGACCTCAAGACGACACCTCGTCACTGGGTAATCCAGGTGCATTCTTCTTGTTAGGAGCATTACCGGTTATTGACCCTACTGGCTGTGCTTCCCAAGGCGGCAGCCCATTACCAAGGGCAGACCTACAACCGATTATCAACTCCATTGGTTTACCATTCCAAGCTGGCTTTTGTGGTTTTGATTTCGGTGACTTCTTCACCTTAGTTCCTGAAGAAGAACGCATCAATCTATTTGGTTCAATGACGCATGAATTCGACAGTGGCGACGAGCTTCGCATCGAGGCCACCTACGCTAAGAATGAAGCGCTACGTGGAAACTCGCCGACCTTCCCATTCTTGCAGTTAGGCAGCGCCGTAGTACCGGTCGATAACCCCGGAAACGTTTTTCCGGCGGGCTTAGGTCCGGTGCTGTTCTTTGGTCGAGCCAGCGGTAATGGCGGTACGGTATCGCCGTCAACAACCGAATCGGATACCTTCCGTTTGAGTGCTGAGCTAAGCGGAGCATTCAGAGGCTCTGATAACTGGCAGTATGATGCCGGTCTTAGCTATTCGAAAAATGACCACATCACAAGCACCGAGGATACCGTTACACAGCGTTTTTCAAATGCTTTGAACGGTTTGGGTGGCGCCGGATGCGACCCAGCAACCGGCACTCGAGGTCAAGGACCGTGCCTATTCTTCAACCCGTTCTCTACCAGTTTCAACGCGATCCCGAACGACCCAGCATTACTCGATTTCATTATCGGTACGCAAACAATCGACAGCGAATCAGAACTGATTGTAGTGGATACAGTCTTATCTGGCAGCATCGGTTCAACAGCCGCTGGCCCAATTGGTTTAGCGGTCGGCGCTCAGTATAGGAAAGAAGACTTCTCTAGAGATTTCGACGACATATCAAACCAAGACGGCTTCGCCTTTATTATTGGTAGCTCTGATTTTGCCGCCGATCGAGATATTATCGCGGTTTTTGCTGAGACCTCTATTCCGCTTACTCCTAAGCTAGATCTTGGCGCAGCAATTCGCTATGAGGATTACGGTGGCAACGTCGGCGATACGATCGATCCAAAAGTGTCATTACTATATCGCCCAAGCGATACCCTTTCATTTCGTACGAGTCTGTCAAGCAGCTTCCGAGCGCCGAGTCAGTTTCAAACTAATGGCCAAGCTACCTCGCTAAACCAAGTAACCGATCCTCTCGGTGGCACGGCGTTTGCAGCGGTGAGAAACCTTGAACCAGGCTCTGGCGGTAGAGATATTCAACCGGAAGAGAGCGAAGCTTTTAACCTTGGCCTCTCGTTCAACCCCGGTAATTTTAGTTTAGATTTAGACTACTGGAGCTTTGATTTTACTGACGCTATTATCCAAGAAAGTTTTCAAGCGATCGTTAATGCTAACCCCAATGGTCCACGTGTTGTGCGTAGCCCAGCTGGCACAATCTTGTTTGTATTTACCGACTTCGTAAATGCCTCAAGCATTGAAACAGACGGCCTTGATATTGCGGCTAGTTACAATATTGAAACCAACGCTGGGGTTGTTACGCCATTCTTAGATTACACCCAGGTGTTCAATTACGATATTAACGACCCGCAAGCGGGCCAAATAGAAGGCGCGGGTAATCGAAACTTTACTAACTTTGCTAGCCCGTCACCGGAAACACGCTACACCGCAGGTATTAAGTATGCGGGTTCGCGTTTCACCGGGCGTCTTGCCTATCGATACATTGATTCATATACCGATGATCAAAACGATCGTGAAGTCGATTCATTCGGATCTTTGGATGCACAAGTTAATTTTAACTTCGCTGAAAATTACGCGGCAACGATTGGTGTAACCAACCTCAATGACGAGCAACCGCCACAAGTATTCACTAATGGTGGCTTTGATTCTCGAACTCACGACCCACGTGGCCGCTTGCTGTATGTACAGCTTTCTGCTGAATGGTAAGTTAGTAAGAGCGCACTTTCAGTAAACAGGTGCGACAGTAAAGGAAAAGCCGAGTCAGGAAACTGGCTCGGCTTTTTTGTACTTTCCAGCTCGCGCTATTTTATTTAATCAAGGAAATAGTCAGGTCGAATAAAATCAGGCTTCACCGGGTAGTTATAGCTGCGGAACTTAGATAGATCTGGTGAACCCGCTTGCTGCCAAGCCAATAACCATAATTGCGATAATGCAGAGGCACCAACAGCTAAACGCTCTACCGCGAAATCCTCATAATGCCGAGCGGTTTCGGTAACCGGCTTACGTTTTGCACGATCTTTGTCTGCTTGGCTTTTTTCCAGCAATGAGTATTTACTATCAAGCTTTAACAAAGCAGGCAATCGACTATGACTATTGCCAACTAAGGCCCAGACTAATTTTTGCGGGTCAGACAAAATCGCCTGCTGCTCGGTTTCAGAATACGCTGTCAGCCAATTCTTTTTAGTCTGCTTGGCAATGCGAGCACTCAACTCGAATGGCAGCTGCGCTATCACTTCATGCTCAAAGTACGCATGCAGACCGCGTTGACCACTTAATTGGCCGTCGTAATTGGCCGTGGTGTGATGAGGGTTAGACAAGTCGCCTACAAAATGACTCATAAGCCCGCCCATCAACAATGCTTGATTGACACTATCTTCCAATGCCTTTTTATCATCAGCTTGGCCTGCTAGCAGCAATGCTTGAACCACCCCGTGATACAGCTGCAATACTCGCCATGGCACGGTACCAACCTCAACGGCGGTATGCCCACTGGCTAGCGCATCTTTACTATAAACCGCGAAGTCTTGGGGCAGATCAGTCCAAAGCGTTACCCCCTGATATACCTTTTCTAAATTGATAAAGTGGGTCGAATAATTTTCCTCTCGTTCAAGCTCAGTCATGTAAGGTGCACGCCAGACAATATCTGGAGCGTTGGATAAATGTCCGAGCATATGGTTTCTCGCCACAAATGGTTTGACCAATGCTTGATTGTCGTCTGAAATAGAGCGCAAATTTTGCACCCCAACTCGAGTTATTAAATCGTGGCCTCGCTCGCCCCATGCATAGGCACTCGTAGCACAAGCAAACAGACTTGCCGCTAGGCAAATACGACCAATAATTAATTTTTTCATAGCATCAGAACCTCAAATAAGTTGCCAAAACGTTAACACGTCGTTGCCTCAAACCCAGATTATGCAATAGAAATCGTAGCGAAGATCTGAAGTTAGCCGATAAACTTTGCAACACCATCAATAAAAAGCTGTTTGGCTGCTGCACAGCCCTCTTCGATCAATGATTTAGACAACGCAATGGTTCGTTTCGCGGCAACCTTACTAGACCACAGGTCATGCATAGTCAGATTGCCAGCCTTGCCCATCGCTAGTATCCCTTCTCGGCCTAAGTGTGCTAACTCATCGAGTTTAGCGTCCAAATTCTGTTCACTATACAACACACCGGAAACGCCCGGTTCTACTAGCCAAATGGCCGAACCAAGCTCTTGATCAGCGACCACTCCACAGCCATAACTGAGAGCCTCATTAACCACCAATCCCCAGCCTTCGCCGTGATGGCTGG
This sequence comes from Arenicella sp., assembly GCA_046709645.1. Taxonomy (GTDB): domain Bacteria; phylum Pseudomonadota; class Gammaproteobacteria; order Arenicellales; family Arenicellaceae; genus Arenicella. The sequence continues at coordinate 128,916 of JBKEFT010000001.1, read as the reverse complement.
TCATCAGAAATAGATCAGCTTGAGCCATATGAGCTCGCACCTGATCTTGCGTTTGCCAACCGGTTAAAGCAACCGAGCCACTAAGACTGCGGGCTTTAATCTCAGTTTCTAAGGCGCCGCGCAAAACCCCGTCTCCAAGCATAGTAAGTTTTGCCTTAATACCTCGGCGCTGCAAGCCAACTAATATATCAAGCGCCTTACTGGGTTGCTTTACCTCGCTTAAGCGAGCACACCAAAGTAACTCAACCGCCTCACGTTGAGGCCTTGGTTGATATTCTGGAGCATCAATAAAATAGCCGAATTGCCAGCTGCGACCTTTGAAAAAACCCAACTGATTTAAATCTTGCGCAGCATAACCACCGATCGCCAAGAAATGATAATTTGACCTATCAACCGAGATATAATTTTTATAGAAGTGCCCCAACCTCGAGAGCTTGCGGCCTAGTGTTGGGCGTTTTTTCCACAACCGCTCTTGGCAAGCAAAGGTCAGCTTACCGGCTCTTATACGTTGCTTAACATGCTTAATCGGAAAACGACCCTGAATCACAACATCGGCTTGATCAATCCACGCAGCTACTTCAGCCTCAGATTGCCAAAAGCGTAAAATGTAAGGTTCGGTATACTCGTCTTTCCAACCCATTTCGGCTCTAGCCGCGCTGGTTGGTTTTTCAAAGACAATGCGAAAATTGGCCTCACCGAGTTCCGCCGCCATCGCCCTAGCAAAGTGCATTTGATGGTAAGACGCTTGATTGGTTAGGAATAGTACTTTCATCGCATTTTAATGAACCTAGTTGACGAGTCGTGCAGTTGATCTGTGTGCACAAGATGCATTGAGTTTAACGCCTTGAGCGCCTTTTTTGCACTCCTTTATTTCACTCTAAGGTCTACATTTTTGAAGGATTATCAGGTAGCTTCTGAACGGCGATTAAAAAGATAACAATGAATCTAATGACCTCAGCCTCGAAGACAGCCGTTACCAGCGCAATCTCCAGCGAAACAAAAATTGTCTACCGGCAAAATGGTGAGCGAAAAACCATTCCCGAGTCACAGGCAATCCATATGCTCGATAGCATCGCGCAGCAAGACTTGCCAAGAGCATTAGGCTATACCTAAACCTTAGCAATGAAAACCCGCATGCTGAGGGGTTACTGGAAAGTTTTTATCAAACCTTATTTGATATGTTCATGTTCGAGTAATTGTTAGAGCTTACCAGCGCTCGATTAGAGAGAATACCAAGTTGCACCACGTCGTTCTCATGGAAGATGAACGCACTACAACACATGTTTCGCAATCATGAGGCCATCGCCTTACTTGAGGCAATAACCCAAGGAAACCCAGACAATGTACTTAGCTGGAACTCATTGGGGCGCTTCCATAATGATGTGGGCAACGTTCAAGATGCCAAAGCTTGCTTCAATAGAGCTGTGGAGATAAAACCTTCGTTTGCCGCTGCACATTGGAATCGATCAGCACACAGCAGCAATATCGACGCTGACCTGAAAGCCGTTAAAAAGCTAATTGCGAGTAACGAAGTTGCCTTGCAAGACACGCATTACCTGCACTTCACAGCCTATCGTTATTGCGAAAAATCAGAACGCTGCGACGACGCATTCGAACATTTACAAATTGCCAATGCGATGAAACGGCGAACCTTTGACTATGATCTTAGCGCTGAGCTGTCGATTGATGAAAATGCTATGGCGGTCTTCAACACTGAGTTAATGCAAAGTCTAGAAAAACCGGATAAAAGCGATTTTCGGCCAATATTTATCATCGGCTTGCCACGCAGCGGAACTACCTTAGTTGAGCAAAATTTAGTTGAGCAAATTATAGTTGAGCAAAATTTAGTTGAGCAAATTATCGCTAGCCAGTCGAACGTCGCTGGGGGTGACGAATACACCGCGCTCGCCAATGCGATAATGCAATCTCAGCGCAAGTCAGATTTCAATGGCCAAATTGATCAATGGTTAGCCACCCGCAACAGCGACGATTGGCAGAAAATGGGCCGCCTATACGAACACAACATGCGCTTCGTTCGCGGCGACAAGAAGGTATTTACTGACAAAAACCAGTTCAATCGGCATAGTCCAAGCCTCGCTAGCTAACGCTAAAATAATCGTTCTAGATCGCAACCCGATGGACGTAGCGTTTGGCTGTTATCGACAGTTATTTGGCGGACGGGGTGGTAAATTCAGTTATCAACTCGATGATCTTGCTCAACTATATTCTAGCTATATGAGGCTTATAGACTATTGGGAATCGGTACTGATGGCTTGATATTACGGGTGCAATACGAAGACCCAGTGCGAAACCAGCAAACTGTCACTGAGCAGATTTTGCAATTTTGTAACTTAGAACCACAGCATCAATGTTTCGAATTTTATAAAACTGAACGCACCGTTAAAACGCTTAGTGCGTCACAGGTGCGCCAACCCATGTTCACACAGGGAATCGAACGCTGGAAAAAGTATCAAACCCAACGTCAGCCGATGCTAAGAGAGCTTGAAAAAGCGGGTCTATTCGAGTCCTAACAAAGCGGTTGCGGCGCTCACTTATTGTTGGTTTTGATCTCAGTTGGTTTTAATCTTAGCGCAGCCGAGAGAGAATCAAACTCACTCTTCCATTGGATCGCTGACAGGCTCAATAACTTCTCGCGTATTACGATCAGAAACGGTTTTTAATAGCATTGATACAAATTCTTTGGGCTTAACTCGATAGACAACATGGTCGCCGGCAAAGGTTCGAATAGTCCAGCCTCGAGCCTCAGATCGTTGCCATGAGGGATCCTTGCTTCGCTCATCTCGGCTAATGTCTTTTGGTAAAAAAGCGACGTACGTAGCGTTAAGCTTAAGTGCCGCTGGATTATCAAACTCAACCTGCTCAGTTAAAGTATTGATAGGTTGTGGCACATCCCTGGGGACTTCTTGAGTAAATTTTAACCATGGAAAATTTACCAAACCGTTAATAATTTCCAGATCTACTACCTTAGTACCCCAAACATCAAGCGCCGACATATCATGCGCTGGTACGGCCGCATCCAAAAATGTCAAATGAGCGATTCGCTCAGGCAGACGGTTAGCGACACCTGATATCACCATTCCACCATAACTATGGCCCACTAAAATCACATTTTGAAGTTGTTCGAATAAAATCAAATTGGAGATGTCAGTAATGTGCGTTGTTAAGTTGACCTTATCATCGGCCAAATGGATCTTTTCGCCCAAGCCGGTTAATGTCGGGCGATAGACGGTATGACCCTGTTGCATTAATAACTCTGCAACTGAGCGCCAATCCCAACCGCCGCCTGTAGCACCATGAACAATCACAAATGTCTGCTTCGGAGTATCACTAGTTGCTTGAGTTGCTTGAGTTGCTTGAGTTGCTTGAGTTGCTTGGGCAATTTGCTGACGCAACAGCAGTGATGCAATCAGTGCTAAAAGGAGCCATGAACCCCACCGCTTAGAAAAATAAAATCGCATAGTAAACTGCCTATTTTTAAGTCTTGATAAACAGCCGAAGGTTGATCGACCACTAAACGCATATCGTACCCTAGATAAGCGTTTTTAGCTAAAGCGGTCTCGCCACTAGATCCTGCATTTCAGAAATCTCGAGATCCATTTTCTTGTTAAGCTGACCGTCAACTAAGTCAAAAACCCCATAATTAAAAGACGCCATAAGTGCCGAAATCTCTTGGTAATTAGACGGGTGACATTCAAAATATATAATTCCGATTTTTTGTTGCTGCAAATATTCGCTAGCGCCCTTAAGCGCTTCCAATTCGGCACCTTCTATGTCGAGCTTCCAAAAATCTACTGACTCTATTTCTAAGCTTTCTAAGACCGACCCTAATCTTTTGATCGCGATCTTCTCACGAATATGGCTCTCCGCTGTATACCAATCCATTTGTAAGGTCGATCTAGCGCCGTTAACTTGAATATCTAACTCCGCTTCTTCTGAGCCAAGGCCAACCTTAAATACATCAACTCGCCACTGCGACTGAACAGAAACGCATTCAGTTAACCAATTATTTTCGGATCTAACCGGTTCAATCGCGAGTGACCTCAGACCTTCTATATGCCCGAGATATAATAGCCATTGACCAATGTTTGCTCCAGAATCAATATATACGCCACCATTTTTTAAAACCGAATATGCCAGATCGATACCAGCGCCACCCTCATACTTGCCAAAAACAATCCATCTATGACACGCGTCAGACAAATCCAGCTTCCACAATATTCCGTTGGCGCACCTAACCCAACAAACTCCATTTAAACTTAACTTTCGACCATACAATCTTTCAAGTATCCCTAATTTTCTAGGAAAGCTAGCCTTGCGAATCATTCGAAGCGATAGTGGTAATTTTTTTTCATCAATCATGGCAAAACACCGGTCCTATTTGAAAAATAGATAAGTCGTGAGCATGTCGACATATAAACTAACTAATTTAGTGTTGACTACAAATTAAGTAGTAAGAAGCACCCCTAAACTTGAGATGGTTACGCTGACAAACACTCATCGAGGCAAAACCGATGGTTGGCTGCTCTGCTAATTATTGCCATTTCTTTAACTGCGCCGCCAAGGCTTAAGCGACAGAATACACTGATACAGCTTAGACCAGTGGAGCAATTAATGACAACAAGCAGCTACCTATTTCTCGCCGACACCGTTTTATTGGCGCACTCGTTTATCGTTGCGTTCGTGATATTAGGTCTAATTGCCACATTGATCGGCGGCGCGCTGAAATGGCGATGGGTCACCAACCCTTGGTTCAGACTAAGCCACCTGATCTGTATCGGGGTTGTGGTTATGCAAGCTTGGGCGGGAGTTGTTTGCCCATTAACGACACTGGAAATGTGGTTACGATCTCAAGCGGGTGGCCAAGTCTACAGTGGCTCATTCATCTCGCATTGGCTTAGCAGCTTCCTCTATTATGACTTTCCCCTATGGGTGTTTACCATAGCTTACTCGACCTTTGGTGCGCTGGTATTGGCAAGTTGGCTTTGGGTCAAGCCGCGTTCAATAAAGAGCGATGTTTAAGCTATATCAGACTCAGCTACTTTAAAACGTTCCGCTACTTTAAAATTTGCAATAAGCCCTGAGCATGCTCGGCCGCAGTACGCCCAAGGCTAGTTAAATAACCACCATCCTTCTGTGTTGTTAGACCCTTATCAAATAAGCGTTGAGCGGCTGAAACTCTTGGTTCGCCCGCTGAGCTGTGAACCTTTATTCCCTCTAAGTCGGTATCGAGATTAAACAAGGCAAGTACATTAAGTTCTTCAATAATATCGTTTGAGTACGGCATTCAGCATTCCTATTTGGGGGCTATTTTGATTCATCATAAAACAAAAATGATGTCTTTGACTAACTTCTTACCGCATGAGTCTTATTTAAGATCTTCGAGGCCTAGCCGGATCAATTGCGCAGGTATATGCAAATTAACACCGTCCAGTTTTTCCAGATACAAGCGTGCCTTGCCAAGTTTGTGTGGCCCCAGCTGGGAGATTAAGACTTTATGATTTTGATAGCCCGTCATAACGTAAAGCACTGACCCGCTTTTGCGTGCAGCAAAGCCCGTGGCACAGATATCACTCCCATCGCCATCGGCGCGATAATATGTGCAGTCGTCATGTTACCATCAAGAAGGCAACATCTAATTTCATATGAAATGTCTTTAAAAACAATTGGTAGCCTTGCTTTTTCGTCTGAGATTTGGAAAGGCTTAGAAAGTCATATTTTTCGCTACAAACATGGTTTATTTCATAAAATATTCTGGGTTGGAAAACCCACTAAACGGAACATAGAGTAATCTTCACTGTCATTGACTCCTTAGTTTTCATAGTTTTTCATATGAGTGCGACTCAATACTTCCGTATCCTAGTCAATACTCCCATTTTTTACTGACGCTAAAAGTAGAGTTTCTGCGGACATCAAGGGAGGTCGTCCACCATTCACTTTATGCGGTCTTTCATGATTATAAAACCAAAGCCAATTTGTTGCATAGTTTTGTACTTGCTCGAGTAAATCGAACAGGTGCTTACTGACCCAGCTATATCTAATTGTTCTGTTGTACCGTTCGATATAGGCGTTTTGTTGTGGATTTCCAGGCTGAATATAGTCAATTCTGATTCCCTTAGACTCCGCCCAGTTAACGAATTCATGACTAATAAATTCAGGCCCATTATCGCACCGAATCACAACTGGTTTATCCCGCCACTCCAGTAATTGATTTAGCACTCGGATCACGCTGATTGACAGCAGCGAAAAACCTGCTTCAATAGCCAAGCCCTCTCGACGATAATCATTAATGGTGTAATGACGCCGTTTATCTAGGCACAATTAAACCAAGCTAGGAGCTTGGCTAGGTTGTATCCAGCGGCGGCTAGCATAACTTTCGCTTCGTTTCCTTTGACACCTTTTAGGTGATTTCGACATAAGCGATATCCGCTTTTAAGATGCCCAATCGTCGGTTCTACTGAGGCTCGACGCTTGATCCAGCCTCGCATCGCATCGGGCAGGTTGCTCGTTTGGGAATTCGCCCCACAATCTTAATGACCGTACCACTCTCAACACCATCACCTCGATAACCTCAATTGCAGTAGGCGTTGCGTGGGCTTCGCGCTGACTTGCGCAAATGCGCCATCCAGGGTGTGTCCGTCAAGGGAATGCCTTGAAGGCTCTGAGCTCCCGCTAACCAGTTGCTTTTAGCGGTCGTAACGAACGACGCTTTATTGCCAAACTCATAGGGCTTATGAATCTTACCTTTGGCAATGCACTCCACTTCCTGAGCATGCGCGCTGTACAGTTTGTTTTTTTCTTTGCGCTGTTGTGCTTCTAGGCGTTTGGCCAAGTTAAGCAATTCGATCAATCCAGCGCGAACCAGTATGGCAGGTTTCCTTGAGGGGTTGGTATCTTCTTCAAATAGCGGATGTTCTTGTCAGTTACTGAAAAAAGGGTACCCCTGTAAAACAGGGGTACCCTTTCAAATCTACAAAGCCAAATGACTTTAACTATATCGTCAATATCAGTTGTTGTTGCCGATTACCGTATAGTCCCAAGCGGCCTCACCATCTCTCAGCGTAAATGCGATCCCCTCGACTGTGGCGGTTGGACTAATTCCGAAATCAGAGAAGTCAGCTTTCAAGTTTATCCACTGACTAGAGGCAGGTAGAGGCCCCATGGATTTACTGGGACCATAAGGTTGTGCCCCCCAATGTACTCTCCTCCAAGTAATGCCATCATGAATTTGAATCTGAATGCCAGAGGGGCTTGTTGCTGAATTAAAAAAGACCCAGGTACTGAATGTATCACCTGATTGAAGTGTGTAATCTAAATCTAGTAAATAGTGCTGATGAATACCGCTATTATTAGATGAAATATGTACTTTGGATCCACTGTAAGGATCTAAAGAACTAAGCCAAGGCCAAACACCACCACTGGTATCATTGCCAAGAACCCTGGCACCAGCGGGGAGGTTATCGTCAATAATGAACCCGTCGTCACGGTTACCTTTATCGGGGTTGCCATCATAACCACCGAATTTTTTAAACACAGCATTGGAGATAACAAAGCGCTGATTAGATTTTTTATCGTCACAGGCAAACTGTACAAGTTTGCCACTAGTGTTTCCAGAAGTGCTCAATTCGAGGCACTTACTGCTGTGACGCGCCATCAGCTGAACCGTACCATCATCTTTCACAACGGGTTTCCAGTGCTGATTTTCGCCACTGCTGGCAGTCCAAGCATGCACCAGCTGATCATCTGACTGAGATCTTTTGGAAACGTCCAGATACTTGTTCATGCCATACATTTGAATTTGATACCATCCAGACCCTCTGGCTTTGAATTTCCAGTCCTGCCGATTAAGACCTGAATCAATACATCGTTTAACATCGAAATGCGTGCCGTTCGGTGGGTTGCCAGAACTCGCTTCGTTATCGATACACAGATCCCCTGCCATGCGAATAGTATGTCTTGTGGTCGTGTCTCTTATTCCGTTTCGGTTATGAATTTTAAAGTGCTGATTAGCATTGTTTCGGCTGCAGCTCCATACATCCATTGCTGCACCATTATTCGAAGAACCTGCCGATAGATCTAGGCACTTAGTCGGATCAAGCGCGGATTTCAGCATCACTTTATTGTCGCCAATGTAATCGATGTTCCACCGCACCGCAACAGTGTCACAGGCCGATGCCGTTGTAGTCACTCCGTTGTTGACCGTGTTTGCAGCCCCATAGCCTGAATCTGGAATACCAATACAGTTGCCGTTGTCTAATGAGCGGAATTCAAAGAATTCACCGGCACCAGTTCGATTTGACTGCCAGATATGACGCTGGCTGGTACTGCAGTCTTCTTGGATTACAGCCGTTGAACTCGAGTTCTTGGCAATACATTTATTATGTTTGGTTCGCAACTGAACATTTCCGTATTCAGACAATCTTCTGCGGTCAGCGCGTCGACCAAACCATTCACGTGTTTCCCAACTCCAGTTGAGCTGAAATCTCGCTTTGGGTGCCGTGGATGTATCGCCAGCCTCCCCGAATATGGCCGCAAACTTACCGGGAAGGCTTGTTGTTACGTATGCAAACGGGTTAATCCTACCCGCAACCCAAGCGAAGCCAGCGCCACTAGCTAAAATTGCATTGGTTTTGCCGTGGATCCATCGGTGAACCCAATAGTAGGTTAGATCTCCTGCCATGCCGCCAGCTATCGCCTCAGCATTTGCCAAAGTGAGCGACGCTTTATACCCTTCGGCTTCTTCAGCCGCAGCTTGGTTTACCTTAGACCAAAAACCGAAGCTAACCACGGCCGCTGATTCAAGCGCTTCAGTAACGAGTATTCTGGTAATAATAGCCCCAACACTTGATACCTCGGCTATCGCCTTCATTTTGCGCAAATCGTAGACAAATACGGCGCCGAGTCCCACTCCGGCCTCAATAGTAAGGTTTGTAGCATTATTAAATCGGGTCGGGATATTAGACGTCTCCTCGACAACGGAGCCAGCGTCTGCTCCGATAGTTGATAAAGTTGGACTCGTGAAAACGTCACTGGCCCTCATACTACCCAAGTCAATATTGTCTTGTGTAATTTCTTCGACCAAATAGGTGCTCGCCCTGGTCGCCTGTTGCAGGTCGAACGACCCCGTGGTAAATGCCAAATCCAACTCGGCCAAAATGCCTGTCGTCGATGCATATAACGGGCCTTCAAAACGTGCATGGTGCCTAAACTTCTGACCTTTTCCCCAAGTGTAGGGCAGAATAATATCGTGTACCGCGATTGCCCCGACACTTGGATTAGTCGTTGGTGTAATGACTTCATTTTTAAAAGACAAATCAACTACATAGCCTGAATAATCAATTAAGCGCAGCCGGATTTGCGTGGTAAACCGGCCATCGCCATTGACACGAGGATGCGTAAAGAAAAGACGAAACTGTACTTGGTTAACCCAATCTCCCTGAACAAATTGCTTTGCTTTGAAGCTATTTCTTATAAAGGTTGGAGAAACTTCGATCGCATAATCTACTCGCATATTTTCATTGTGACTTCTGGATAAAAACCCACAAAGCCTTTTGCAGCTGGCATCGGTAGACGCGTTAGACAAACGTCGACCCAAGTTCGTATTGCTAGTTTCAATAGCATCGATCATATGGCCCATTTCGGTAGACAAGACCTCTTGATTGAGAACCCGCTCGATTTCTTCTTCGAACAAGTCACCAAGGTCAAGCTCTCCGGCATCCAAATGGTTGACCAGCTTGGCTAGACCCTTGGCAAAAGCACGCACTTCCGCCGCGTTCTTGCCATCGTCGACGATATTCTCAACCCCCTGTATCCCAAGAGGATCATCAATGAGGTCACCCAATACCGTTTTTGTTTCATTCCATGAATCGGATATATTGCTTTCGATTGACTCGTTGATTTCGTCGAGCGTTTCATACATTGCATGAAAGTGCCAATGTGAGCCAGTGTTGCGCAGATAGCGAAACTGAGTGTGATCCGTTGCGGTCCAGTCCTGGTGGTGATCCCAGCCCATTTTGGTCCAAATCTCCGCTAGGACACCATCAAAAACCTGAGTATTACGAAGCGTATCAGTACCGCTCGAAGGTTCAACAAACCAACGTGAGTATCGATCCTCCATATCTACTAAATTAACGAATCCAGCATTTGTTATATGCAGCGCATAGTTTTTGTTTTGATTAGTGCTTGGGTATCTGGACCAAATAACCGAACCACCTTTACGAATTTCAATGCCCTTATGGGTCACGTGAAAACGATACAAGGCGCTGCCTGTGTTGGGGAAGGAGGTTCCGGACGCCCATTTAACGCCTTGATCTGAACCTGCAATTTTGCTCAATACCAAGTTACCATCAGCCTGCATCGCCAGCTGATATTGGCCATTGCTACTCAACATCGATTCCCCTTCGCTCAGCGTGTGCGCCAAAAATTCATCATGATCATCGATATTAAAGTCAGATGGAACAATCGAGTACAGGGCTAGAGTGGTTGCGCCCCTAGACGGCGAGTTGAAGGAGTACCAACATCGTTTAGGCGTGCCAGGTTTGGGGTCGCCAAATTCTCCATTAGTGCACGCTATAGAAGCTGAACTAACATTGTATTTAAACGAATAGACTCCACTAGCGCCATAGCGGACCGTCGCACCCGGTGCTGAGTTATAGTCGATGGTACATTCTCCCCACTCGCCACTGCAGTCGGTCCACGTATTCGCATACGCGCCACCTGCGGCGGCCAAGCTGGCGATGTATGCGGCCATCACCGCCAGCATAATCCTGGTCGTTTGTTGAAATAAATAACTGAGTGCTTTCATTTTAATTCCTCTTCCTTGTAACTAAGGGTCTTATTGGTTAGATAATAATTCGATGATATCGTTATCAATCTCATCTGCTCAGGAGCTGCCAAAACCCAACTTGCCACTCATTTGCGTAAAGCAAGCGAGAATGACCAGCACGAACTCGTGCTTTTTATGTTTTTATTAGCTCCTGACTTCTATGGCGTAAAGCGACCGTTTAGTTCGCCAATTATTTTTCTGATTAGTTTCCAAGTGATCAAAAACGAATAGAACATTCATACAGCTAAATTTAACTTGGCCGCACAACACCACAGTAACTAGACATTTTGTTGAATTATTATCACAGCAAAAAAACACGTTGATTACGACCAAATCCCGCTTCATTTAGATTCATCTAAGACCTGCCTCAGGTTGGTTGGGAATTACTGATGGATTTGTTTGAACGGTTCAGGCAGCTTCATGAGTCGTCACCTCAAGATTTTCTGGCTCGGGAATGCCCTACACAAGAGATGGCCGACGGATTGTTAAAGATGGCGTCGACGCTAGACCAAACAGAAACATTTTTCGATACACCACTGACCTCACGCATTTCCTGCCAACCCGATTGGCATGCTGAGGATTGGGTTGGAGAAAAGCTCAACGCGTTTGAATTAAAAGAATTTCTGCACGAAGGGCCTATTGCAGCCATTTTTAAAGCTCATCAAGAGAACTCGGTTCCACGTGACGTTGCCATTAAGGTAATGCGCGCAGATGCATCGACGGAATTTCTTGAGCAGTTCCGACTAGAGAAAAAGGCACTGGCAAAATTATCTCATCCGAATAGCGCAACTATTCATACCGTGGAAATCACCACAGCCGACTTATCATTTATCGTGATGGAGTACATCGGCGACCAGAGATTAATACCCCATTGCGACTCAAATCGCCTTTCAATCGAACTGTGTCTTACATTGTTTCTGCAAGTGTGTGACGCGATTGCTTACTCACACCAACGCGGTATTCTGCACAGAGATATAAAATCATTGAATGTTCTGGTAAGAGAATTTAAAACTGGAAACATTCCAACGATCATCGACTTCGAAATATCCAGCCATGCCGACCAGCGCATTGCTGGTATAAGAGAAAAATCAGTGGGTACGCCTGAGTACATGAGCCAAGAATATATTGGAGAAATTGATGTTCGTGATGTTCGAGCCGATGTGTATTCTTTGGGAATGGTGCTATTCAGCTTATTAGTCGGTAAGAGACCATTTTAAAAAAATTCACTCAACGACATTTTGTGCTTTCACTGCTGCTACAGTTAAAGCAATTATTGCAATTGTGTTTGTCTGCACTGTAATCAATCAGAACTTGCAGATCAAAGAACGGTTCGAGCGAGCAGAACATCAGAAGAAAATTGCTGAACGGCAAAGGGAGGTCGCTGAACAAAAAAGAGCAGTAGCCGAACAAGTCACGACACTGATTTCTGATATCTTTCAATCAGCCAACCCATACGGACAAGACAAAGAGGGTCAAATCTCAGTTGAAACAATTCTTGAAAATGGCGTGCGAAATGTTCGTAACCAAGCGAATTTGTCGTCAGCGGTCGAATATAAACTTCTGATTGCTTTGTCGTTGGCATATGAAGGGGTTGGCGAGCTGGGCAAGGCCAGGGAAATTAACGATCTGGTGTTACAACGGCCCGACTTTCCTAATTTACTGCTCAATGTAAAGGCGCACAACAACGAATCCATAATCGCTAGAGCCGACTCCAATACCCCGCAGGCACTACAAATTTGCCCAGCGCGCGATTGATATTTGTAAACAAAACGAAATTACCGGCGAACCACTGATTCGTTCACTCAGTTTACTAGCAGACGCACACCGAAGCCTTGGTAAAGTACAAGAATCTATTACTCTTTTCAAAAAATCACTTTACGAATACGACAATGAGCTCCCACAAGACCAACCACTAAAAGCAAGAATTAAGGTAAATATGGCCAGTCTCTCATCAAGTATGGGTATGACGAAGGAAGCTGAAGAATATTATTGTGACGCATTGCAAATAAACCAGCAATTCTATAGCGAAGAACACCCAATTTTCATGAACAATCAAATGTTGCTAGCAACGCTTTGGGGAGCGCTCGGCAGACATCGAGAGTCACTACCAATTTTAGGAAAAAATTATGCCCTACAACTGAAATTCAGAAATGGAACTTACCCGGATATCATATCAGGGCAAGGAAATCTGGGCCTGACTTATTACTACAATGGACAATTGTATCAGTCGGAAAAAATCATGTTGGATCTACTGCCTAAAATTAAATAAGCAAATGGTGAAATGGCACTCGGGCACATCCACTTTCTGAACATACTGGGTGCTGTTTATCGGCGGCAAAATCGAGCTGAAGACGCGCTTGAGGTACACCAGAAAGTATTTGACCTAACTTATGCGATGGCTGATCAATTAAGCGATAGCCCAAGAATCTCTATTGCAGAAATGAACCTAGCGGCCTCACTCGCAGCAAATAAAGAATGGTTGGCTGCGAAACCGCATATCGACAAAGTAGTAGACTATTCTGGCAACCAATCCAGCGACAACAATGTCTATATAGGGAACTACTTGAGGGTGAGAGGCGGGATTTTCATAGGCCTGAATAACTTTTCTCAGGCAGAGAGTAACTCGTTTGAATCATTGACACGTTGTCACAGCTCGTAAGCGAGAAGAGTCTGTGCTTGATGTGCCGCTATCCATATCAGCATTTAGCTCAGAACAACGCGATGTTTTGAAAGTTCGGGATATTCAAAGCTTGTCTGTGGGCTTTCCTAACGTTGCCTTTGACGACATCGGCACCACACGCGGCGTAGCAAATTTTTCAATTCGAGGTATTCGTGTAAATAGTTCGATTCCGAGCATTGACCCAACTATCGGCACCTTTATTGATGGTGTGGTGTCTACTTAGGAACTAACACAGGCAGGGTCTTCGATGTGTTTGACTTAGAAAGTGTTGAAGTGTTGCGCGGTCCACAAGGAACACTGTTTGGCCGCAACGTAACCGGTGGTGCAGTATTACTGAATACAAAATTACCCGGCGACGAGTTTGAAGGCAAAGCTAGATTTTCCTATGATGGCGGTGGTGAAGATCCGAAGGTGTATGCCATGGCTACTTTTGGTGGGCCAGTAACTGATACCTTGGGTCTGAAACTTAGCGTCTACACTAACCAAGACGACGGCTACTTTAAGAATCTCAATACCGGTGACGCATTTGGCGAGCAAGATACCTTGTCTTTGAGACCCTCGCTAGTCTGGCGGCCCAGTGATACTTTTGAGTTGGCGGTTCGCTATGAATATTTTGACTCACAGGTGATGGACCCGCCTCGCAAAACCATAGAAATGGATCTGGCATCGCTAATGCGCAGACCAATTTTAGTCGCGATTCTCTAGACTTTTCAATTGATGAAGAAGGTTTTACAGATACCCGCACAGACTTTTTAAACGTGCCTGCGGTCTGGAGCGTTGGTAATGGCACCATCACCAATATTTTCGCTTATCGCGATTTGGTCCAATCGAGTCTCAGTGATATCGACGCGACTCCCTCGAGCTTCTTTCATGCCCTAGCAGGTCTTGAAACTGAACAAATCAGTAACGAATTGAGATACACCGGCGACTTGAGTGACAAGACCAAACTGACCGCAGGTTTGTACTATTTTAAAAATGAGCTCTCGGCTAACGAAAATCGCCGCTTGCTAGGCTTAATTGCACCGCCTGGATTCTTCGGTCTTACTCAGGGTGGAGGGGGCGACTATGAAGTTGAACCCAAAGGTCTGTTCGTCTCATTAGAGCACGATCTAACAGAACGCCTCACGGTTACCGCCGGTGCTCGCTATACGGATGAAGACAAGAAAGCGAGCATTGCCTCACTGGCTCGCAACATTAATTCGCCGTGCAGTGTAATTGATGGAACCTGCCCATTCGATTTTGTAGACGACGAAAGCTGGAGTAATGTATCGCCTAAGTTAGGGGCCACTTATGACTATAGTGATTCAACTATGCTTTATGATCATATCACCCGAGGCTATCGCTCCGGTGGCTACAACCTTCGTAACACCGCTATTGATACCGTTAATTTTGGTCCAGGCCGTTTGATGAAGAGTCAGTAGATAACGTAGAATTTGGTTTCAAAACTAGTTTTGCAAATGGCGGTAGAATTAGCGGCGCTATCTTCTACAATAAAATCAATGATATGCAGCGAGAGATCAATCTCGCCGACCCTATCGCTGGCGTAGTTCAGGTTATTAGATATGTGGCTGATGCGGAAATTCCAGGCCTAGAAATAGAAGGGCTGTTCCCATTGAGCGATCAATTACTGCTAAACGCGTCACTCGGCCTGATCGACCCAGAGCACGAGTCGGTTACCTTTGACTTGAATAGTGATGGCGTGTTGAACGAAGCTGATCGAGATCTAGATTTGCCGGGAGCCGCAAAAGTCACCGACTCTATCGGTCTTATTTATGACCTCAGTATCGGCTCGTGGCGTGGGGCACCGCTACGTCACGTGTGAATTATGCTTTTCGAGATGAGTCTGCCTACACTGATAACAATCTTGAGTTCATTAACGAACAAAATATTTTAGACGCTGGAGTAGATTTTTACTCAGACGACGGCACATGGCAATTTGGTATTTTTGCTAAGAACCTTACCGATGAAGTAAGACATGGTGGTGATACACAACTGCCAGCATTGCTAGGGCCCATTCCTTTAGGCGGAACATTCTCTCCGCTAGCCGAGGGTCGAATCATCGGAGTTGATGTCACCTACAATTTCTAGAGCGAATACAAACTGCTAGAGCGAATACAAATAGCTACTTGAGTAGTTTGTAGTAAAACAAGCCGGGCCAATAGAACACATTCATTGGTCCGGCTTTTTTAATTGTACGGCGCATTTAATTGTACGGCGCAAGCTTCCGCTGGTTAGTTTGGAGTCGCGAGAGACATTGCCCTTATCTAAAAATCATACCCTTCGGTCGGGTTTAGTTAGATCGATCACCACTGTTTCTGAAATTTTATCGTGGATAGCCTGCCGATTTGGGTCCCAAATCACTTGTAAAAAGCCCAGCAGCCCGGTCGCCAAGCCAGCACTATAGCCACCGTAACGCTCAAAGCTTTCCCATAGGCTTAATTCTTTGCCATCGATTTTTAATACGCGTATGCGAAACAATGCTTTGCCTAAGGTTTGCCCATGAAACCATGCGGTCGACGCACTGAAGTAAATAGCGGCCCAGCCAAAGCCAATGCCAAGGTCAGTTAATGCCGCTTGCAGCCAGCTTACAACGCTCAATTCTTGCTCGCTGTTATCTCCAGAGCCGCCTTCGGATTGTTTTTCAAGCTCGGCTTGAGACAGGCTTACCTGATCACCTGACTGACCTTGTATTAGGTCTAAAACGCTACCGGAACTCAGCCACCATACAAATAAGCTCACGACTAAAAACAGGCCAGATATCACCGCGGCAATCGACAGAACTTGCGGAGCAAACGATGAGGTACCATCGTGTGCGTCTTTATTACGTGCCTTAATCGATCCGACTATCGAGACCACCATTACGCATGCGGCCATTACGCTAGTGCTCATTAAGGTTAACGAACCAATAACAATGGTATCGAGCAAAATTGACAATAGCCTTCGGGTTGGGCTGGCCAAGGCCTTACCTATTAAGGAATCGTTTACCGTAAAGGCGTAAGCCGTAATATAGTTCTTATTCTCTTCAATATTATTCATTGCTAACCAATCGTGTTCTTGTTGTTATCATAGACTAGCAAATTAGGCTCGCCATATCGAAAACAACCTAGGCTCGGTTGACTAAATTCAGCCTAGGCGAGTTAAACCTTAGTATTCGTTCACGCAAACCTACACTAAATAAGATACGTTGTGTCTATAATAATTATTAAAAATATCAGCTCATGACTGCTCCTTTGAAATCTATTCCAGGCGAAAACGGCTTACCTGTATTTGGTCATGTCTTTCGTTTCATCAAAAACTGTAATAATCTTTTCGATGAGATGCATCACAAATATGGGCCGGTCTACTACAACAACTTTCTCAACACCAAAGCAATTCATCTACTTAGCCCTAATGGTAACGAATTTGTATTACTAGACCGCGAGAAAAATTTTTCCAGCCGTAAAGCATGGAACATCTCGCTCGATAAATTATTTCCAAACGGACTAATGTTGCGCGATGGTGATGAGCACCGTTATCACCGCCGTCTAATGGGCGCGCCATTCAAAGCGCATGCCCTAGAATCGTATGTAGAGAGCATGAATCCAGACATAGCCTCTACCATGGCTGGCTGGGGCTTGCAGAAAGACTTTCACTTCTATCCAGCGATTAAGGATCTAACGTTAAGCCTTGCGTCTAAAATATTCATTGGCGAAACTCTGAGCAACGAGGCAGGTAAGGTAAATACCGCTTTTGTCGATGTTGTAGATGCGTCAATGGTAGTCGTGCGTTACCCAATGTTCGGTAATAAGTATCAGCGAGGCTTAGCTGGCAGAGCCTTTCTCGAGCAATATTTTGGCTCCCGTGTAGAGGCCAAACAACAATCAAACGAAACTGACATGTTTGCCGAAATAAGCCGAGCGCAAAGCGACGACGGTGAAGGCTTTAGTAAGCAAGATATTATCGACCACATTATTTTCTTAATGATGGCGGCTCACGACACCACTACAAGTTCGCTTTCAAGTGTGTGTTTTGCCTTGGCTACAAACCCAGAGTGGCAAGATAAAATTCGCGCCGAAATACAGGCACATGGCAGTGATACTCTCAATTATTCCGACATGCCTGAATTTGACGCGGCAGGCTTAGTGCTTAAGGAAGCACTGCGCTTATACCCACCGCTACCAACAATTCCTCGTGCGGCTATTAAAGACTGTGAGTTTGAAGGCTATGAAATCAAAAAAGGCGAGAAGGTATTTGTTAGCCCCTACTTTACTCACCGCATGCCTGAGATTTGGTCACAACCCAACAAATTTGACCCGGAACGTTTTAATAAAGAACGAGCAGAAGACCGAAACCATAAACATGCTTGGATTCCATTCGGTGGTGGCGCGCATAAGTGTCTTGGTATCAAATTTGCTGAGCTTCAGGTAAAACTAATATTGTTTCACCTATTGAAAAACTATCAGATTAGCGTCGAACCTGGTTATCAAATGCCCTATGCGCCAGCGCCAATAGGCAAGCCGTCTGACCTGTTGCCTTTAACGCTAACCGCAATCTAACGGCCAGCGTCTAATTACCAACAATCAAGCGGTTAGAAAGATCAATCAAGTTTTCTAGCTGCTTGGTGCTTAGTATTGAGGTCAAATCTTCAGCGCAATAGCGAAAGCTAACACTCGCGTCTTCAAATAGAGTTGCGCCGACCTGCGATAGCTTAACTAAGCTTACCCGAGCATCACGCGGGTTTGAGCGTTTCTCAATCAAGTGATTCTTTTCCATCGGCGCCAATAAACGAGTTACTCCGGATGCGCTAATACCAACACAATCGGCCAACTCGATACGACGCATTGTCTGTTCTGAGGCGCTCGCCAAGTGGTGCATTATCTGATACTCAGTAAAACTAATGCCGTGCAAACTTAATTGCCCATCGACCTTTCGCTGTAACTTACTGTGTAAAAAAGATTGGCCGATTAGAAAATCCGCCGCTAAATTTGATTCACTCATTGCTAACTCTTTATTATTGATTGACTAATACTTGATTAGTCAAGTATACATGAAGGGATTCGAATAACAATCATAAAGATCATTTCTGTCAAAACGACCCTTAAACTCAGGCGGCTAGGCGTCGAGTAAAGCACCTAAAAGGATTGAGGAACCGAGAAAAATACCGATTAGCATTGCGAGCAAATAAAGGCCAAAGACTGTTATCCAAATAATATTAAGCCAGGTAATTTTACTATTCGCTATGCCCTCAACATCGTCGCAGGCGAAATTAGCATGCGCTTGCGCCTTAGTTAGAAAATACGTGTTCGCCAAAACAGCTAATACAAGGTTAACGACATAGAGTATTGCGGCCGCATCCGGTGTCGATAAAAAGCTATCAATCGGCAAATAGCCCAGCACGCTAGAGAAAATTGCCACCAGTATATAAAGGGTGGCTAAAAGATTTGCGTTCCACGGGCTACCGCCTTTCTGCTGAGAACTATCTTGAATTAAGCCAAACAATGCGTGAACGAAAAAAATCGTGAAAATCGCCCGAGGAACCGGCCAGATGTCCCTATCCGATATAGAGTCACGAAATTGCTTCCAATGCTGGTAGTGCCATACAAGCCCGTAAGACCCTATTGTTAAAAGGTTCATTATCCATAGCTTTCGAATCGACACGACAAAAAACTCGCTAGCATCAGTCATATTCTGAGGGCCGATTAACTCAGCTTCTGGCGCTTTATAGACATCTTGCATCATCTTTTTTTATCCTGTCTACAGTTGTTTTTATAATTCATAATGATTACATGCCCTGATGATAAGTTAGCCGCACTGCTATTAAATTTGAGCTTTTCTAATGCCAAATTCCTTTTTCTGTCTTACCTTGAACTTCACAGTCGCGGGGCGAGAAGGCTAGATTCTGATGATTTTTACGCCGTCGATAATCTTTTAACAGCGCGATCACCGTCGGGCTTAGTGCCAATACCGCTATGACGTTTATCAAGGTCATAAAGCCAAATGCCATATCGGCGGTTGCCCACATTGTTTTCAGCTCTAGCTTGGTTCCTAAAAACATCATGCCTAGAAAAATTACAGTGAACGTAGCTCGCCCGACTTTACTGTCCAAACGAAAGAAATGTAGGTTACTTTCAGCATACGCATAATTAGCCACAATCGAGGTAAAGCCAAATAAGGTGATAGCAATCGCGACAAAATAGCCACCGAACCCGCCCAGATGGACGCTCATTGCGGCTTGGGTTATCGCAATTCCCTCGGTCGTTCCCTCAGCTAAATCACCAGCCAATAAAATAACAACAGCGGTACAGCTACAAATAATTAAGGTATCAATAAACACCCCCAACATTTGAATATAACCCTGTACCACAGGATGATTTGGCTTTGGTGACGCACTTGCTGCGGCCTGTGGCACACTTCCTGCACCCGCTTCGTTCGAGAACAAGCCCCTTTGTATCCCGATTTTCAGTGCTGCGGCAAAGGTGCCTGCCCCGGCCTCTTGCAGACCAAACGCGGAAGTGACAATAAGGCTTAGTAAGCGCGGTACTTCGGCTATATTGATGATGGTTATGCCTAGCGCGGTAATAACAAAGGCAAAACTCATTAGCGGCACAACCAACTCAGAAAAACGAGCAATTGATCGTAGACCGCCAACGACGATAAAGCCTGCGATCACCACCAAAACAATTGCGGTTGTGTCTTCAGATATGGCAAAACTATGATTCAATGCATCGGCGATAGTGTTTGCCTGAGTGGCACTAAATACACACACATAACCAAACAGCAGCGAAACTGAAAATAGCACCGCCAACCACGACTGATTTAGACCTTGTTTGATATAATAAGCAGGTCCACCACGAAACTCGCCGTTGCGGTCTCGTACTTTATAAACCTGCGCTAAGGTTGATTCCGCAAACGCTGTCGCCATCCCCAATAGTGCAATGACCCACATCCAAAACACCGCCCCGGGACCTCCGAGCGAGATTGCAATCGCTACGCCAGCGAGGTTGCCAGTGCCTACTCTTGCTGAAAGACTGGTGCACAATGCTTGAAACGAGCTTATTCCGGATGCATCAGAACCGCGACTGGTTTTAAGCAAGCTAAACATGTGTCCAAAGCTACGAAACTGAAGAAAACCCAAGCGAATGGTGAACCATAAGCCAGCAATTATTAATAAGTAAACTAAGACGTGAGACCACAGCACACCGTTGACGGCGGCAACAAATTCATTCAACACAATTATTTATACTCTTGATATTTTTGTTGATTCGATAATAGTAACAACTAATAAATAGATTCACCGAACACATTTCAGGTCACCAAATTCCCATCACTAAGCGTTGAACAACATAACGCCCGGACAATTTAGACACAAGCCTAACTAGTCTATATGTACTACTCTGTATGTACTATTGCTGAAAATCTCACCAAATGGTGCAATACACCTATCAAGTTTCATGGGCCCGCCGGGTAATGATTTGCCTCAGGAGAAAGTGGTAATCTATGGCTAGTTTTTCGATTATTTGAGACTGTTCCATTGCTCGAATACTCGAAAATATACAGAAAAATGGACCAAAGTAGCGCTGTCGTACTAGTGAAACTCATTATCCGACGATCCCAGCATATAGATGGTAGTTTAAAGAGTGTATTAATGAACAAAAAAATAGGACTATCCGACATAAGGATTGAATGGCTGAATAAACGCGCATTAGTGCTTGCTTCAATCTTTGCTCACGCAGCAAATAAAATAGAGAACCATATAATTGACCTTCGCTCCGACGATGTATTGATCCAAGTCTCAAAGCTAGCAAAAACATCGGGTAAAGCCGAGCTACTCGACATTTATGATCGAATCAAACGCGAAATAAAAGTAAGCTTATCAGAAGAACATGCTTCGGCAGAGGCTACTAAAGAGGTTGCGAAACTGTCCGTCTATGACAGCCCAGCTGAGCTTCACAATCGATATCGGCCATTATAAATCCGGCTCTGACTGTTTACCCAGCATGAATTCAACCGCCGCTTCAGCATGTATTTTGGTGGTATCGTAAAGCGCCACCGACGTGTCGACTTGCTGAATCAATAGCCTAATTTCAGTACACCCTAAAATTACCGCTTCAGCACCTCGCGACGCTAAGCTCTGAACTATTTCTAAATACGCCTTTTTCGACTCTGGCTTAGTATTGCCTAGGCAAAGCTCTTTAAAGATAACTGAATGAACCAACTGTCGTTGTTGTTGCTCAGGTATGAGCACATCAACACCGTTTTCAATCAGCCGATTTTTATAGAACTCTTGCTCCATGGTAAAGCTGGCGCCTAATAAGCCGACGCGGCTAAGCCCATCTCGCTTCAATACCTCAGCCGTTGCCTCAGCTATATGCAGCAATGGTATATGAACCTCGGCAGCAACTTGCTCAGCAACTTTATGCATCGTATTGGTACAAATAATAAAACCGTCGGCGCCGGCGACCTCTAAACTTTTAGCCGCGTTAATTAGAACCTCAGCGGTAGCAGCCCAATCCCCGGCATGCTGCATTTACTCAATCTCAGCAAAGTCAACACTGACCATCACCAACTTAGCTGAGTGCAAACCACCAAGTCGCTCTTTAACTCCGAGTGTAAATCCGCTTTAAAGCCCCGTAGGGTAAGGTTTGAAGCGCACATCTACGTTGTTTCCGCTCTCGCTAAGGACTACGGCCATTAGCCTAGAGCTGAGCCTAGTAGCTGTACGCTTCAAGCCTTACAGAGATCGTTTATACTTAATCAGAGGCTCCCTAAGGTACTTTCCCAACTGATGCCGCCAATTAGGCCAATCGTTTTCACGGTCAACTTCCTCACTGATTTATTACTTGCTTGCGATAACCACATAAAGTTTATTCGCGAACTACTTCAATCAGTTTACCATTTGATTCAACTAGAAATCATTAAGCAATGTATTGAGCATAAGTTTGTCGATGTTCAAGAAATTTAGCGCTACTTCTCTTTAACGATTAAAGTATAAGCGGGATGACTAATCGCACCAACGGTCACGGTTATCAACTCAGGCTTTCCATTGCGCATCAATTTCATGGCTAATTTTTCATCTGTTTTCATTGACTTAGTAATCCGGAAATACGGATTTTTATGATCGAGCTTATTCATACCAGTCATGTCAATTCCGTTGATCGCAATGACTAAGTCACCGGTTGTTAGACCGGCCTTTGCGGCATTATGCTTGGGCGTAATACAAGTCAGTTTAACCCCTTCTGGTAACACTTCGGAGCAGATACCGATAAATGGTTTCATAAAGGCAGGTTGCTCAACAGTAATACTGTCTTCACCACTCAAATCGAGCAGCTCTTTTGCTAAATAACTGATTTCGTGACGCAGTTCTTCTTCGCTGCTCCCAGCAAACGACACCGATGCCATCGCTGCAAACACAGCAATAATAAGGGCGGCGATTTTCAAATGGTGACTAATTTTAAACATTCTATTTACCTTAAATTTCGGATGCATTCAGCGTACTTTCTTGCTGATAATAAATTTGATTTAATTCGTTGAGAGCCTCAATACGGTCATTCCACAAGGCCTCCATGCGCTCAGGATTTTCAGGACTCGCCTGATTGATTAGTTGATCTACATAGGTCAGACGCCAATAAAGCCGATCGGCCGCTTTTTGATTGGCGACATTGAGCGCTAGATTTTGATCAGCTACTTTTTGCAAACCGTGCTCAAGCCCACGAGAATTCAACATTAGCTCGTTCAGGCTAGCCTGCATAATTTGTGTTTGCAGTTGGTTATTCTGCTGTTGCGAAAACATAAACACAGAAACAATACCAACAAACGCAATTGAAGCTGCAAGGGCATAAATAGGTCTGCTTAGAGGGTGTTGTGTCACCGTCGCAAACCTATGCACATTGCTGGCCTGCTGAGTAATCTCTGGCTGTTCAGTTAAGGCCTTGCCCTGATCTAAACGGCCTTGATCTAAACTGCTTTGAATTCTCTGCCAGACATCATTACTGGGTATTTTGTCGGCGGCAGCAAACATCTGAAGGCCTATCTCAGATTCGAATGACTGCAGCTCGGTGAGCGCAATTTGGCAGTGCTCGCAGCTAGAAACGTGCGGTCTCATCTCGCTCGGTTCGCCGTCTATAATTTCTAATAGTTGCTTGGCCGTGGCGTGCGGTTGCTTGGCAGTGGAATTGGCCGTTGGCTTGTTAGTAGGGTGCATTAGTGTTCACCTTCTGTATAACTTAGATCATCGTGTAATGTCATTCGCGCACGTAGAAATTGTAGTGCGCGCGATACAACAGATTTAGAATAACTCGGTGTTTTGTTTACCAGAGTCGCAATTTCGTTGTGTGTGTAGCCTTCAACCTCTTTTAGCCATAAAACCAAACGCATATCTTCTGGTAGTTTATTTAACATGCTATGCATATCGCTTTGGCTATCAATTCGCTTGGTAAAATCAATCGAAGAGGCTGGGTAAGCCTGATCACAATCGCTATCTTGATAGTCTTCTATGTAATCGTACTCGTCACTCGAAATGACTGCTTTATGCTTTTTATGCTTACGTAAATACATCAAGCTCTCATTCACGGCTATTTGCCTAAGCCACATGCCCAATGGCGCACGACCTTCAAACGATGGTAATTTGTTGAGTAGTTTAATATAAGTGTTGTGCAGTACATCTTCAGCACATTGCTGGCTTCCACATATACCAAAAGCCAGTGTATAGACGGCATTTGAATATGTTTGATACAGCACCGAGTGAGCCTCGCGGTCTCCGCGTATCGCTTTTTTCAGCACTTCGCTCGATACTTGTATCTGGAAGCGCTGATGTTGAACAGACCCATTTGTATCATGCATGTTGTTAAGATGCATGACACAGCCATAGGGTCGCAAGTCTTTTACAAATAATTACCAATAACCGCCCATTGGCTAATATCCAGTCTCAAAGAACCTTTTTCATATCCTTAATGTAAAGCGCCGAGCCGTTATTACGCATTTCGATTTCGAAGATATCGATCGCTCGAATTAAATCACTTAGTTTCTTATAGCCGTAATTAATCGCCGAAAAAGAGCTATTATTATTCGACACATAGCTACCTACGCGGCCCATATGCGCCCAGTCATCATCGCCAGAAGTTTGCTCGACCGCAGTTCTAAGTAATTTCACCAAGGTTGAATTTTTGCGAAGCGCTGTTTTAGTCTTTTTGTTGCGCGTTTCAGAGTCCTCGTTTTTTTCATTATCGATCACCAGATTCTCGGTGAAGATAAACGGCGAGCATGCGTTTACAAATGGCCGGGGAGTTTTCTTCTCACCAAAGCCGTAAACGGGTAAGCCATTTTCATGTATCCGTAACACCAACGGCGTGAAGTCGCTATCGCTAGTCATTAACGCAAACGCATCTATGTTATTACTATAGAGTATATCCATAGCATCGATAATCATCGCAGAGTCGGTCGCATTTTTGCCCTGAGTATAAGCGAACTGCTGCATCGGTCGAATCGCATTGGGATGTAGGCGCTCAGCCCAGCCCGACAATGACGGATTGTTCCAATCGCCATGCGCGTGCCTTACGTTGACGGTTCCGTACTTAGCGAGCTCAGCCAAAACGCCCTCAATGGCATTGTGGCTTACATTATCGCAATCGATTAATAACGCAATTCTTTTTATGTCTGACAAAATAAATCCCTTAATGTTTAAATTTAGTTAACTTCCACGGCAACACTATCACACAAACTTG
Source organism: Arenicella sp. (assembly GCA_046709645.1). Classification (GTDB taxonomy): domain Bacteria; phylum Pseudomonadota; class Gammaproteobacteria; order Arenicellales; family Arenicellaceae; genus Arenicella. The sequence continues at coordinate 103,694 of JBKEFT010000001.1, read as the reverse complement.
TTGGAATATTTTTCCTACGAGCCCTCATTTGAATCAAATATCAGGTTTACGTCGCTAGCAGAGCAAACCTTGTGATCAATTATTACTTGCTCGATGATAAACGTAACACCTTGATTAAACTCTAAAAATCGTTTTAATGCGAGTACTAACGCTTGTCGATGCTCTGAATAATTGTTTGTTTCAAGAAATAACTTTGAAACCGTCATCCGCTTAGTCTTGCGATCAATTTTGGCGTCCATTCGGCCAATGAATTGCTGGCCCGCGAGTATTGGTAAAACAAAATATCCGTGCTTGCGTTTCTTTGCCGTGACATAGCATTCTATTTGATAATCAAAGTCGAATAGATCCCGCATTCGTTGCCGCTGAATCAGCAGGTTATCAAACGGCGATAATATTTTCACCCTACGCCGACTAACATTCTTGTTCAGCGCGGTTGCGAAATCAGACAAGGCAAAATAGCGTTTGCCAGCGACCACCAGTTCGGCTATTCGCTGTTCTTCGATTAACTCTTTACAGCGTTTTTCAACTAGCGGTTTGAAGCCCTTACGTAAATAGGCGATCTCGGCCGACGAGCCAATGCCGTTTGAGCTTAGAAAACGCATAATCAAATGATCAAGATGCTCGGTCTCAGTCGGCATTGAACTATCGACGTCATCAGGTATAACCCGCTCGCTAAGGTCGAATACTTTTTGAAAGCCATCACGGCGAGAGACCATTAATTCGCCCTGCATAAAGAGTTGCTCAAGCGCCATTTTCGCCGGTTTATGACCTCCCCAAGCGTGATCGCTTTGGCTACGTTGTTGATCAAAGTCTTTGACTCTAAGCTCGCCTTCAGCCGTAATGCGATCTTTAACATATTGCATTTGTTTTGGGTTTTTGTGGTACCAATGCTGGTCGCCGTTTAGATAGCCATGCTTTCGTGGCAACGAAAAGCGCAAATCGCGCATTGGCAAATAGGCCGCCGCATGCGACCAATATTCAAAAACGCCCCGCTCCGCAACAGCTTGGTTTAACAACCTTGGCGAATACTCTTTCAGCCTGTTCCAGAGCGCGTGGTGATGCGCTCGCTCAACCACTGAAATAGTGTCTATTTGCACATAGCTAAGCCGCTCGATTGCATTTACCACCCCCTGATAGCCAGCACCGAACTCGGTTTCTCGATGGATCCCTTGGCTGGCTAATACCAGCTTACGCGCCTGCTTTTGACTCAAATGATTCAATCGACTGTCACTCCCAAATAACTAGTCATAGATCTGAGAAATCGCTTCAAATGCCGACGCGGTCTCGGGGTAACGAGTTAAGAAATCGTTGTCAGCCGATGTTTTCACAATCACGAGATTGCGTATCGGGTCGACCCAAATGAATTGCCCATAAACTCCTGCCGCAAAAAACACGCCGTCTCGCTCTGGTAACCAAAAGTGATAACTATAGCCACGCCCAGAGTATCTATCACCGCCGGGCCGATGCGCCGGCGTAGCCGGCTTAGGCAAACTTTCAACCCAGCCTTCGGGCAAAGCATCTACGCCTAAGCCTTTGCCTTGAACCGCATTCAGATAAAACTCGCCAAATCTTGCGTAGTCTCTTAGGCGCGCATTCAAACAACAGTATCCAAGCGCTATTCCTTTTTCGTCATCGCGATGCTGCAGCCAGGTCGCATCGGCCTCCATGCCCAGAGGTTGCCAAATTTTTTCGCTGATGATATCGGCTATGGGCTTTTTGTAGACGCCACGAAGTACCGCCGAAAGCACATGAGAGTTCGGCGAAATATACTCAAAGTCACTAAACGCCTCGCGACTACGCTTGAATGGCAACAATAGCTCGTCAGGGTCTTTACCAAGAATAAAACTGTTAAAAAAGAACGGTCGAATATCAGACTCGTCAGATTCATAATCCTCATTGAATTCAATTCCGCTGGACATCGCTAGCAGGCTTTTTAACGAACTAGAACCAAAATCTGAGCCCGCATACTGTGGCGCATATTTTTCAGCTTTATCGTCAAGACTATTAATTAACCCCTCTTTCTGGGCCATCACAATCACCGTGGCAACAAAGCTTTTAGCTACCGACCATGAGGTAAATAATGACTCACGCGAGCCACCGTTGCGGTACTGCTCGTGACGTAACACCCGATCTTTGAGTACGATTAGCCCGGTTGTATTTGATTCATCCAAAAACGTATTTAAGTTTTTTTTACTCCCATTAAATTCAAAATCGAGCTCTAGCGGCTGTAATTGTTCAACAAACCCCGACGCCCGCTCGGCCTTAACTATGACTTTATTGGGCACAATCGAACTCATACTGCGAAAGCTCTTAGCGATCTGGTCAGGGTCTTCTAACATCGCTATTTTCTCGGGCGAATAGTCTGACCAAGGTCGGTAGTACCAAGATGCGGCCGCAATCGCAGTAACCACAATAAGGATTAAAATCACTTTTATTATTTTCATTTTGATAATCAACCTTGGCCATTCATTTTGTTATATCGAGTCTTACATAATACCGAACAGAACTGAAACTTAGGTTAGACTAGGCAAAAACTCATCGCCAATAATAACAATTATGACCTCTAAACTGTTTGCCCCATTAACACTACCCAATGGAGTAACTCTAAGCAATCGCATCTGTAAAGCGGCAATGGAGGAGAACCTGAGCGATCAAGGCCAGCTTCCCGGTAAGAGACTTTTTACGCTTTACAACGCTTGGTCTAAGGGTGGCGCTGGCCTGTTGTTAACCGGCAACGTAATGATAAGCCCCGATGCCTTAACCGGCCCCGGCGGGGTGGTTTTAGACAATTCTAAACACTTAGACGCGTTTAAACGATGGGCGGCTGAAGGGACATCGCATGGCAACCAGCTATGGATGCAAATCAACCACCCTGGTCGTCAAGTATATAAAGCGATGGGAGAGCAAGCATTATCTCCGTCGGGAATTGCGTTAAATATACCTGGCTTCTCAACAATGTTTTCTCAACCCAAGCCTATGACTGAGGCTGACATAGTTGATGTCATAGAACGTTTCGCCAACACCGCAGCTCTAGCCGAAAAGGCGGGATTTACCGGTGTACAAATTCATGCGGCTCATGGCTATCTACTGAGCCAGTTCTTATCTCCATTAGTGAACCAGAGAACTGACCAGTGGGGCGGTAGCCTAGAGAATCGAGCGCGACTTGTTTTTGAGGTTATAAAAGCTGTTCGAGCTAATGTAAGCGAGAAGTTTTGCCTGTCAATAAAGATCAACTCAGCGGATTTTCAAAAAGGTGGTTTTGATGCCGAAGATGCTAAATGGGTGGTAACTCAACTGAACGATTATCAACTCGATTTAGTTGAGCTGTCTGGCGGCAGCTATGAAAGCCCAGCCATGTCAGGCAGTGCCGCTGAACCGACAAGTGGCAATAGTACGACTCAACGAGAAGCTTACTTTGTAGACTTCGCTCGAGACATTGCCGAGGTCGCGACAGTCCCCATTATGGTTACTGGAGGTATTACAAAGCGGTCGGTTGCTGAAGACGCGTTAAATGAGCGCGGCGGCATTTCAATCGAGATGCTTGGCATAGCTCGAGCACTAGCCTACGAACCTTCGCTGCCGAATAAGTGGCAACAAGATCAAGCCTTGGAAGTCGCACTGCCGATAGTCGACTGGAAAAATAAAACCCTAGGCGCACTCGCCAGTATGGCGATTACCAAGGCCCAGCTAACTCGAATGGCGGACGGCAAATTGCCGAACCCGAACTTGAGCCCATTATATTCGTTAATTAAAGGCCAAATAAAAACTAAATTACGCACTCGTCAGTATCGAAAGTGGCGCGAAAATTCGGCTCGTAGTTGAGGTTAAGTAGTTGCGGCGAGTGGCTGTTAATTTCGAGATAGAACTTTTCTGATACCTCAGCACTCTCAATTAAAAACACCTTATCTATTCCCCCCCTACTGACTAGCCCTACGTATAGCTCCACTATCAAAATGACAGCATGAAGAATTGCATCTACATCACTCTTAACAGATAATTTTTCGTTTAAGCCTGTCAAGTGTGCCCCTCCCAATTTGCGATTCACGCTAGATCGAAAACGTAATGCAAATGCGAATCACTCCTATTTACATTCACGCTAATGCTTGATACGATCCGGCTTTAGCTAAAGAGCAACGCAATAAAACCAGCGCTCTTAGCATTCAATCATCAGTATCACGAAGCATGAACGGCAAGAAACTCAACAGAAAAATTCATTATTGGGGTGCTCTCGCTTGTGCGATACCGATCGCAATTGTGATCGTGACTGGCATTCTGTTATTACTGAAAAAAGACTTTGACTGGATACAGCCAAGCACCGAAAGGGGAATGGGCAAAGAGCCGACCATAAGTTTCGAACAAATTCTGCCAATACTGGCCAACGTAAGTGAAGTTAGTATAAATAGCTGGGAGCAAATAGAGCGAATCGATGTTCGCCCCAACAAAGGCATTTTCAAAATTCAACTCAGCGGTAATTTGGAAGTTCAAATAGACCACCAAACTGGCGAAGTATTAAAGGTTTCGTTCAGACGCTCAGGCATTATCGAATCGATTCATGATGGCTCGTTTTTTCATCGAAATGCCAAGCTCGGCTTATTCCTACCCGCCGCACTACTGCTGCTGATTCTATGGATCACTGGCATCTACCTATTTTCAATTACCGAGTTGGCTAAATGGCGCTCGCGTAAAAAACAACAACAAGTTCTGCCGAAGATCTCTTCAAAAAAGCAAACCCGCACAACTAAAACAACTTTAAAACTCAATGAAAATTAAACTATCGACGCTGGCCTATATGGCAACAATCGGCTGCACTACAAGTATTAACACAGCGACTGCAGAAGAGAACCTATGGGTCTATGCAAAAGGCTCTGACACTCGCCCCCAAGGCAGCTTTGAAATAAAGGCCAGCGATATTTTTCGCACCGGCAAAGCCTCATCTGACTATGATTTTCACGAATTACGGGTAGAAGCTGAATATGGAATCACTGACCGTCTTACGGTCGGCGTGGAAGCTATATTCTTTGATCACAACTATGAAGTCTTTGACCAAGATCTTGAGCCATATATTGAAACGCAAGGCGGCCCTGGCTCACGATACAATGACACCGCCTTTGGCGGCTATGAGCTTTCGACAAAATATAATATATTGAGTCCATACAAAGATGGTCTAGGGTTATCGGTAATGCTTGGCTATGAAAAGCGTGACAAATATCGATTGGATGGTGCCGACATCGATCAAGATTCGTATGTATTCACCACCTTTTTTCAAAAGAACTACTTAGATGACACTTTAACCGTTGTATTAGCACCTAAATTTGAGTTCGAGAAACGCCGATCGCCTGGTGTGTTTGAAGAAGAGCTCAGTGTCGATATCTCTGCAGGTATTTCCTATCGGTTTAGACCCCGATGGTTCGGCGGCTTAGAATTTCGCCATCAATCTGACTACCTAAACCCTAGGGAAGACGGAGTCTTCGATCCAGAGCTGCAACGCACTCAGTTTAGCTTGTCAGACTTGACCTTAAACGTCGGTAGCCAACATCAACGTGGTAACTATTTTGGGCCAACTGTGCACTACGCTGCACAGAAATGGTGGGCGACGGCAGGAGCCTTGTATCAATTTGACGGCGACGGCCGCGCGCCAGGAGTAAATAACTCACAAGGCAAAAACTTTGACGAACACGAGCGCTGGCATATTGGCCTAAGTTTCGGCTGGGAATTTGGAGAAGAAGCCGAGCATGACGACGAACTGTTTAGTTCCTTAACGAACTAGGTAATCGGAACACGATATTGTCCAATTATGAATAACCGTCCTAAACAGCGCTCTAGTGCAGAACATCAACGTCGCGGGTTTCTTAAACTCGCTGGCGCCACCGGCATAAGCCTAACGTTTTTGTCACTGCGATCTGCACATGCTAAGACTTACTTGAACCTTGAACAGGCTCAAAAACTTCTGCTGCCAAACAAATCGCTAACGCCCAACAATGTGACGCTGACTGACGTTCAAAAAAAATCAATTCAGGCTGCGTCAAAGGTCAGAGTAAGAAGTAGCAACGTAGTCGCATGGAAGACCGATGATGGCGATTGGTTTTTGCTCGAACAAATTATAGGCAAACACGAAAACATTGATATGGCATTCGCGCTCGACTCTCAAGGCCGAGTGCTGGGAATGGAAGTACTGACCTACCGTGAGAGTTATGGGCACGAAATTCGGCACCCAAAATGGCGAGCTCAATTCCACGGGAAGGACAGTAGTGAAAGACTTAAGCTCGATAAACAAATCAAAAACATTTCCGGCGCTACCTTATCGTGCCGACATGTTACTGATGGAGTTAATCGAATAACCCAGACTTGGGACTTGGTACTTCAGCACCTCTCATAGTATGGACTTAGAAATATCAGGCCGAACAAATACGTTAACGCGATGTAAACCTCTGCTCGGCACCTATGTCGAAATTAGTGTGAGCGGCGACGTAACTGATGAAACACTAATTGAGCAAAGCAATTCAGCCTTTGCAGCAATTCAATTGGTTCAAAGAGAGATGAGCTTTCACGATGCCTTTAGCGAGCTATCGATCATTAACCAGAATGCGCTAAACGATTGGATAGAATTATCTCCATCAATGTTCAAAGTGCTGTCTAAGATTGATCAACTCAATAACGACACTTACGGCAGCTTTGATCCGAGCATTGCACCTGTACTACTTAATTTAGGTTCACTACCCAGGCATAAAAGTTGCGACCACGATGCTCCAACCGCTGGCGTAGGTGTGTGGAGAAATGTAGAGCTAGGAGACCATCGCGCGCGATTTCATAGCCCGGCGATGTTAGATCTTGGAGGTATCGCCAAAGGTTTCGCTGTTGATCAGGCGCTTGCTTGCATAGACTCCAGCCTTGTATGTACAGTAAACGCTGGCGGTGATATCGGCATGAGCCACTGGCAAGAGCAATCAATTGACATCCTCTTTGGCTCTAAGGACAGCCGCGCAACTAAAGAGATGGAAATGCGGAATTCATGCCTCGCTAGCAGTGCAAGCTACCGAAACGATGGGCGCAGTGTAATTGTGGATCCAAAAAGCGCACAACCACAAAAATCAAACAATACCTATTCGGTCTTTGCGCCTGATTGCATGACTGCCGACGCACTAACCAAAGCCGCCTGGCTGGGCACTGCAACGCCAGAAATCATTAACAAGCACAATGCATCCATACTGGTACTAGACCAACATGGGCAGTCGTTACACTAGGCCCTAAATAATGATTACTCTGAAAGTGTCTAACCAAGTGCAACTCGCCTTGTTTATTGGTATCGCGAGTAGCCTAGTCAGTGGTGTATTATTTTTCGTGCTCAAAACATGGTTCGATATCGAAGGTGAATTTGGCTCCGAGAAGCACCCTTGGCAATTTCCTGCGCTGAAAATTCACGCTGCCAGCGCATTCTTTATGATGGTGTTTTCTGGCGCAATGCTCGGTAGCCATGTGCAATTCGGCTGGCGCTCAAAACGATCACGCAACACAGGCAGCGTGTTGGTATCACTCTTTACCTTACAGATAGGCAGCGCCTACTCGTTGTACTATCTTTCGGACGAACTAGCACGGGTGATTACCGAGTACATACACCTTGGTGTTGGTTTGATCCTACCACTAAGCCTTGCCTCCCACATTATTTTAGGGCGATGGAAAAACAAATGAGAGCCACACTCTGGCGCTTGAACCTGATACTGGCCACATGGGCCTTAGGCTTAGAGACCGTAAGCGCTGAGCAATCTAAAACCGGCTTATCCATACAGGTATCACACTACGATAGGACATTCAGCAACCCGCAAAACAATCGTACACAAACAGGGCTTGGTGCAATACTCAGGCACACACATTCGCTTTGGGGCAAACTCTTAACCATCAATGGCGCCGCTTATCATGTTCAGAAATTAGCTACGAATGGTCGTATACAAGAAGACCTTCTAACGGTCGACGGCAATCAACTTGCGGGTTTTTCATTGCTCGGCGAAGCGTCTCTAAAACTACAACCGACACAAAATTTTAGTATTGAAGTTGGCCGAACACAACATGATTCATTGTTGTTAAAATCAAAGACGCGTTTATTGCCTTCGACTTTTGAAGGAGTAAACCTTAGCTGGCAGATTGGCAAAAATCTTACCTTATATGCTCACCGTTTCACCAAATGGTCGGCTCGTGCAAATTCCGAGTTTGTTCGATTTGATACAGAACTAAGCCGCTCAGGCGCAATAAATAACCTAGTTATCGCTGGCATAGATAGTAATTTCCGAATTTTCAAATCAACCAGCATTAACCTTAACTCCGAGTATTTCGAAGCGAAAAACTACCTTCGTAAAACGGCTTTACGAGCGCGCTTAAAACAGAATTTAGAGAACCATAGATCGATCGAATTTGAAGCGGCGATACTCAGCTCTAACGATTCTGGAGCGCTGTTTGTAGACGGTGCTAATTGCAGCCTCGACCGCAGTGGTCTCAACGCATCAAATCAGCGGCTTGGCCACAACGGCTGGGGGACATACCTGGAAGGGACCTATCGTGTCGGCAAGCATAGTTTCAGTATTGCCGTTACGAAAATAGGCGAGCCGTGGTTGGAAGACAGTTTTGCTGGTGATCACGGCACTACGCCATTTCCAACAGCAACTTTTGGCCCCGAACTTACAAATCAAAATGAAACGGTTTGGCTTACCGATTACAAATTCAGTTTGACCTCGGGCGTACTTACAGGGCTATCAACGAAGCTTGCTTACGCCAGTGGAAGCAATATTGAAAACTCCATCAGCTCCGATTTAGGAACTGCTGAAGAACGCTGGTGGTACGCAGAACTACGCTACCAGTCACCTTGGATTAAAGGGCTTGAGGCACGGGCGCGATTCAGAGACTATAAATCAAATATCATCGGTGAAGTCGCTGGGGTGGCCAGCGACCGGAACGAGATACGCCTTGATCTTCGCTATAAAAAGACATTTTAGAGTAATCAGAGCCGGCCCTTGTTACACGGAACGAAACGCAACAAGGGGTTACTGGCGCATTTCATACAACAATGGCTAGGTGGCTCAGAGCAAGCAATCGATACTACATCATGGCTTGTAAGTAATTCTGTTCACCAATTTTTCCAAACAATTCGATTTGAGTCTCTAGCCAATCGTAGTGCTCTTCTTCGCTTTCAAGGATATGAGATAGCAAATCACGCGTCACGTAATCACCCACTTCTTCACAATGAGCAACTGCAGAGCGATACATCGGAAGAGCCTCTTCCTCTAAGCGTAGGTCGCATTTAAGCATTTCTAATACATTCTCACCGATATACAGCTTACCCAGATCTTGTAAGTTCGGTAAGCCTTCAAGCATTAATATGCGCTCAATTAACATGTCGGCGTGCTTCATCTCATCTATCGACTCGGCATACTCTTTTTCATTAAGTTTTTCTAAACCCCAATTCTTATACATTCTGGCATGCAGAAAATATTGATTAATCGCGGTTAATTCGGCTCTTAATGCGGTGTTTAAGACAGCTATTACGCCTTCTTTTGCTTTCATTATGCTTTTCTCTGATTGACGTTGGATACCGTCAAAGTATAGCAAGCTAACGCATTTAAAACTCATTAAAAACAAGTAAGCCTTTGTTTTTAATACATTTTAATAATGATGATGATTATCATTTAGATTCGCGTTATCACTTGAGTTATTTTGCGCGTTGCCACACTAAGCATTGATTATTTGCTGGCATCGAGTAATCTTTAAGCAAATCAAAGCCTTGCGCATGAGCCAGTTTATTTACCACTTCGAAATCACGTATCGCGCTGCCAACACCTCTCGACCTTAGGCTGGCATCGAAATTTGCATTACTCTCACTGGTAAATTTTGTTTGGTACTTAAACGGCCCGTAAACAATCAGGTAAGCACCTAGTCGGGTTATTGCGCCCAAGCCTGCAAAAAATTGCACAACATCTTCATGACTCATAATGTGCAGCGTATTAGCCGTATAAACAGCCTCGAAGCGCTGTCCACTTTTGACCCAGACAGGTTGATTCACATCTAACTCTAGCGGATACAAAACGTTACCCACTCCATGCCCGATCAACTTAGCGTTATTCAGCGCGGCGTGTATACCCTCTAAATACTCACTCTGATCGCTTGTTTGCCATTGTAGGGAGCTTGATGCTTGCGAGAAATGAATTGCGTGTTGCGCTGTGCCGCTACCCACCTCTAATAAGGTATTAACCTTTTCTAGGTAAGGCTTAATAGTCTCGAGAATAACGTCTTTATTACGCTCACACGCTTCTGAGAATGGGATAACGATGTTCATGGTCTATTGCTGCGCTTGAGATTAAATGGTTAGTGCCATTATAAAGTTAGATTTAGGCTTCAGCATAACCGCAACCCGCGCTGAAGTACCCAATAACATGCAATATCTTGCTAAAGGCTAAAGATAGTGCACGATAGCGGGCTAACATGCTTGGCAGTCAAAATAAGTGCTGAGCAGCGTCACCGCCGCTTCGACGTTAGGGTCAACGAAAAAATCGTCTTGTTCGGCGACTAGCATAGTAACTTCTACGTGCTCACCATTAGGCAGTGTGCATAAAACAGATTCGGGCAATTGGCTGGCGATGATAATCATTTTGATTCCTTGTCGTAATGTGGGCCTGTCGGATATGTTTTATCACTCTAGCAAATGAGATTAAACGCCGCGTCACCCGCAAAGGTGATTCTTGGGCAAAAGTCTGAGTATGAGGTTATTGCGAATTACGCCGCTGCCATGCTCAGCATGACCTTGCTTGTGAGCTCGGAACCGTCTTGTATTACCTAGCCTCGGGACTTAAATGGAGCCTAGTAGTTCAAGCGCATTGCCGCGTAATAAATCAAGCCTATGCGGCTCCCTAGCCGGAGAATCGGTGACAATTAGCACTTTGGCCAGCGCCGAGCCAATATGATAAAAAGGCCAATCAGTACCGAACAGAATTCGTTTGCCCTTAGTGCTATCAATAATTTGATCAAGCTTGGTGACACCTTGCCCGTGCGTTCCCAGCCAAGCGTTAGGATACTTTAAACGCAGCTGCAACATTGCATCAACATCACGCGCTCCGCCGTGACCCAGAATAAAATTCACTTTGGGGAAATCACGCAATGCTTTTTCATAGTGCCTAGGCATGGCATAACGGTGTGACGATTCGGCCTCGATACCGGCGCGTCCACCATGAAAAAATATCGTCACGCCCAAAGACTGAGCCTCCTCATAAACTTTCATCAGTGCTGGGTCATCCGGATAAAATTTTTGCACTACCGGATGTAACTTCATCAGCTTTAAACCGGCTTTGGCATGAGTCCGCATTTGCTCGATACCGTTATCCTTCAAGGGATTTATCGAAAAGCCCGCTAACAGCCTCTGTTGATGAGCCGATTTTTCGATCTCGGTACGCCATAATTCGGTTTGATCATCACCAAACGGCAAACCTAATTTAATCGGCAAAATAACCGCTTGCTCAACTCGCATCGCATTCATCTCATTGATGAGATTGGTAATCGTATGGGTTCGTGTGATGTCACTTCCCCACAGCCCTTGCGCGACAATAGTGCTTTCTAATTTATCTACGTTTTCGTCACTAAAATTACCGTTGATATAGATGTCGAGATCCAATTCACACTCGGGCGTATCGCCGTCACAATCTAGCAAGTGCTTAACACGTTCGGTTTTCGCTTGTAAATCAAGCTCAGGTTTAAACAGCACCGACATGCCAAGGTGAGCATGCATATCGATTGCCATAGGTAGGCTATTGTCACTGCAAACAAGTTGGCCACGATCGTCTAGATCGAACCATGGCAATCTTGACAAGCCTCTATAGCCGGCGTATCGCTGCTCACCAAATGGCCCATTGCCGGACGCTGCGGCCTCTGATGTTCGTTGCTGCGCAAGCAATGCGATATCATCAGAATTATATCGATGTTCAGGTGGCGTATCGTTGCAGCCAGTGGTGGACATTGCTAACGTGGATATTCCTGCGTAAGTCAAAAATCGACGGCGATTTATCATTGATACTCCCAAGTAAATAAGTAATTGAGGCCTCTGCATAACTCTAATGCAAAAGGAAAATGAGAAAACATTGGAAACTATTAGCCATTTTATCTTGTGCTAGAGTTATGCAGAGGTCTCTAATTAGTAAGTGGCTCGCATAAGCTATTACTTTATCACCTGATCATAATTCAGCGCTAGGCTGATTGTTTCGATCAAACAAGCAGGTATGATACTGTTCAATGAGTAGTCCGCACGATTAACAACATTTTGTTGATGCAAATTCGCAAATAGTAAACCATATAGTAGGGTCAAATGACGTCCAAATCACCATTTATGCAATCGTACCAACAATTGCCCACTACTCTGCCGGTGTTTCCGCTTAGCGGTGCCGTGGTAATGCCGAGTGGAGCTCTTACGCTAAATATTTTCGAAGCGCGCTATTTAAATATGATCAGCGACGCCATGAAAAGCAATCAACTGATTGGCATGATCCAGCCAAAAGATGAACTCATACCGGCAACCTTACACGCTGTAGGCTGTGCGGCTCGGGTGATCCAGTACACCGAAACTAAAGATGGCCGCTTAGAAATTGTACTCGAGGGGCTTTGCCGCTTTGGCATCCACGAAGAGTTAAGCAGTATGAGAGGCTATCGATTGATCAAACCACGTTGGCAAGATTTCCAACATGATTTTGATGACCGTCAAACGGCGGACGTCAATCACTCCTTGCTATTCACTAGTGCACTACGCAGCTACTTGAAAAAACACAATATCGAAGTCGATTGGGCCGCCATAGAGAGCTTGCCTCAGGATCGCCTAGTCAACAATTTAGTTGCCCAACTACCGATATCAAGTGACGATAAACAGATACTAATCGAAGCAAAAACCTTGGCCGATCGAGTCACCTGCTTTACCGGTATACTGGCAGCAACAGAAAATGCGCAAGAGACTCGGCACTGAGAGCTCGGCACTCAGAGCTCGGCACTCAGAGCTCGGCACTCAGAGCTCGGCACTCAGAGCTTGAAATTATTCCTTGCGTCTTCGAATACCCGCTCGCCAACACCAACCTCGCCTTGGCAAGAATGGCAGCGTTAGATATAACAGGACCGCTTGGTAATTGGCATTGGATGCGACTCTCTTTAGCGCCATAGCATTTGCTATGTCGCAAATTATTCTAAGCGCTCTACTGCTGACCCGTTTTCACCGCAAGTTAACACTACAAGAAGGTTTGTTTCTGACGTTTCTAGTCACCGTCGCAGCCTATCTACTCTCGCCAATTTTAAAAGATCACTGGCTCGCGCCACTCCAAACTGCGGTGCAGAACTTCCTGCCCGGCGTGTTTTGGTTACTGTGCTCAAGCTTATTTAATGATCACTTTAAAATCAAACTTTGGACCCTATGCTTAGTTGGCATTACCGTCGCATTTCCTTTTCTAGGTCAGGCACTAGCGTGGCAAAATCTCGACGCCTCAGCATTGCTTTTTGAGCACATTCCACAGCTGTTAGAGTTTGTGTTATTAAGCCTTGCGCTTCTGGAGGTAGTTAGACATTGGAACGACGATCTGATTGAAAGCCGCCGAGACCGTCGACTGTGGTTTTGTGCTATGGCAGGCCTCTACATTTTTGGCCTAATAACGCTGCGCGAATTAATTTTACCAAATTCGAATTGGTTCGCATTGTGGCAATATCTACCGGTCGGTGTTATTTGCTTATTTACCAATTTACTATTACTCCAATATCGCCCTGGGCTGTTAAGCACAGCCGATCAGCCTAACTCGGTCAAAGAAAATAGTAGTCGACGAGGGCGAACAAGCCGAAAATCAGTCGCGGATGATGACGAGTTTGAAGCGCCCGCCGACGTTATTGCTCGGCTAGACGAACTAATGACCAAGCAATTTGTTTATCGAAAAATGAGCTTAACTATCGGGCAATTGGCACAACAACTCAGTGTTCCAGAATACCGTTTGCGGCGCATCATCAATATCGGCCTTGGTTTTCGAAACTTCAACGACTATTTAAACGGTTTTAGAATCAAAGAAGCAGGCGAGGGGCTTGCCGACCCATTAAAAAGTGACGAAGCGATTCTCAACATCGCACTCGATGTCGGCTTTAGATCTGTGAGCTCGTTTAATAAAGCCTTTAGAGATTCATTTGGAGTCACCCCAACTCAGTATCGACAGCAGCAAGGAGAGCTGTAACTATCTTTATTGCCACTTTAGGTCTCTATGAGACTGGGCGCAGTCTCGCAGATAAAGGTTTATAAGGCTTTGATATGGTAATCCCTTATCTTCGGCTAACTCTTTAAAATAATTAATAGTGTCTTCGTCTAAACGAATTGTGACCTGCTTCTTGAGCTTTTTGGTATAAGGGTTTTTAACCGAATCAGTAAAATCGTAATTGTCACGCATAGCGAAAGTTCTCGTAAGTTTTTCCCGAGAATGATCTAGGGCGGCGATTAATCGCGCGAAATCACCGGAAAATACAGATATTAGCTTCATCGAAAAATACGCCGTGCTTCTTCTGATTAGAGGCATTCTCAGCCTGATCCCATTCGAAGTAAAATCAGTTCAATCCCAATATCATATCTACAATGTAGTTACATGCAAGGTCTCTGGTACATTTAACGCCGCTGTATCCTTCCCATTTCTCAATCGCCTATGGCGAGACCTACGCTTGTCTAGAGTTTACTAAATCCCGGAGTTATCCCGATTTGCGGAAAGATGTTCGGCATTCTCACCCAATAGGCCACTGATCGAATACGCAATAAGTGTCGGCTTACTTACTTAAGCATTCTTTTTGTAATGCCTATCCCTATTATTAGTACCTCGTCCCTCTAACCTCTAAGTACCTCTAAATTGCGAGAGTGTTAACAAACTAAAAGTGAATTGCCTAGCATGTAAAATAGTAAGGCAGAAATTTCTGCCTTACTATTGTGAGATTGCTTTTTGGATTAAATCAGATACGGCTAAAAGGTTAGCTCAAATTGTATTAAGGGCTCTGTCTAAAAGATGAGCTCGTATTATCGATGATCCAATTTAGAGTGCACCAATCAACCGTTATTTAAAATAGCGTGTTTATATCGTAAGTGAACGTAGACGGTGGCGCTATATTAAACTCAAAGCCACACTCTTCGACATCATTAGACACGGCTAAAAGTCTTGTAGATGGTGTGAATGATGCGAGCCGTCGGCCAGCATCAAGTTGCCATCTACCGTTTCTTAGCACCCAGTCACCTCGATTTAAAGCATACACAGCTCTCCTCGCAGCTAATCTTGATAGAGATTGTGAAATCCTTGCCAATACAGTATTGTTTGGATTGGTTATATAAGACAGCATATCTTGGTATAAGGCATTTATTGTGTTGAACGTTGTCTGGCCAATAACGACATGTGCATTGTTTTCAAAACCCTCCCCAGGATCATCTGATCGAATCGCCCCTTCTGGCCCAATAAATAAATTCCATGGCATCCACGTGTAAAATTCATAAAAAGAATTGAACTGTTCCAATACCTCACCCGTTGGCTGATTGTCATCACTCTGGGTATACCAATTATTTGCTAACGCGACAGCAAAATAGCCAGCCTCATACACATTTGCTCCGCAGCGTGCAGCGCCAGGGGCATTTCCCTGGCGGCCATACCAAAGTGGTGCAGTTTTAGCGAGAGCCTTTAGAAAGCCACTTAAGCGACTTATCGAGTTCTGCCTCTGCACTGCATTATAAAACCTCTGCAACACATTATACGGAATGATATGGTGTCGAGAGACATGAACGTGATACGGGCCTTGCACGGCTGTGTTGTCTTGGTTGTTGGCACTGAGGTTTGCGTTATAGTTAGGTAGATTTGTATAAGGGCTAGCGCCTCTTCCGTTGGCGGTGAAGTCACCGTTAAACGGTGGTGGATTCGGGTCTGCCGCGACTACCGACGAAGCAATTGACAAGCTGATTGCAAGCAAACAAACTATTAAGTTTTTCATTTAGTTACTCCAAAAATATGGGTTAAACATTGATTAAGGAGACGATGAATAGTGCGCAGAGAGACAGTCCATTGTCATTGCGCGATTGTCATTAATCTCCAGACGGTATTAAATTAAGGAGCTACTAATGAAATCTGGTTAATGTCGTCGCAGCGGGTGCCATAGTCGTCTTGGGCATGAAATAGCAAGCCTGTGGTTAACGCCGTTTGTAGCATTGAGTACATGGCTCGACCATTTGCATCATTCAAATTGTATGATGTGTTCAATGGCATGTACTTTAGCGAACCAGCACCATAATTGTCTCTGTATACGATTACAACGGCATTATTGCCGTCATGGCCTGTTTGTCTGCGAGGACTCATGCTCCTTAAACCATTTATAGATTCTGAGTTATTTCCTATTCTCAATTGTTCAACTTTAGCCCAAGTAATGCACCAAGCAAAAGAGGTTGTTGAAAAAAAGCTCAGGACAACAAAACTTAGAATGGCACTGACTTTGGTAGTTATTTTTCGATTCATGTTACACCTTTAATATTTAAAATTTATTTCGTTTTAATTGAATAATTGAGAGTGAATTTTTAAGCTAAAGCAAGGTTTGGCATTGGATCCGGTAAGCACTGTGCTTAGCCATAGGAAATACGGCTTTCTAATTGAGTTGATTATTAGTCTGAGTGATTAACTAAATACGACTCAAATCAGATAACGAACGATGATGTGATCAAAGCCAGTCAATATTACCAATGACTATCGATCACTTTTATCTGTCCTTTTTTATTTCATTAGCTTGGTAAAATTCAGTCTTGATGTGGTGATTTAACCACCCGAAAATTAAAACACGGACACCATTGATAGACAAATGACTAAAAGTTGGGGGCTGATACTTTAAGTCTAAGATTCTGGCTTTCTTGCGTTCTTCGGGCCATTATGAACATCAGCATTGTTACTGTGTTTTTCGGCTTTTTCGGTAATATTGCTCGCTTACCATTAGGCTTGGCTAATAAGCACCTACTTTTCCTAAACCGAGACCTTTAAACAGTTCGGGGCTAGCTCTCGTTACCTCTTTGTTGATTCGATATGACTCGTGCAGAGTGATGCTCAAGCGAAATGTTTCTATTTGTTTCGATACAAAATTAAAACAGTCTCTTTATATCTGACACTCTGGATCTAATCACACGTTCAATATTAATGATCACGCGGCAATCCTTTTTATGGTCAGGAATTAAAAGAGAGTATGAATAATCGGAGCTTAGATAGGCCCCCATAGGGTTAATCAAACGCCCTTTTTTTAAGTACTTTTGGCAATAGAAGTCAGGTACTAAACCGATACCGTGGCCATTTAAAACGGCATCAATTACCATATGGCAATACTCGAGAACAATGTTATTGTTGCTTGGAATCGACTTAAGTTTGTATTTTTGAAAAAAAAGAGCCCAAGCATCATTGCGATTTCGCATACTTATCAAGGTTTGATTTTTAAAATACGCACTAAGTTTACAAGAGCAACTCGAGAAATTTTCACTCGCCACAGGGTTATCGGCAGGCATGATTAATAGTAGGCGCTCATCAAAAAGCCAATTTTGTCTATTCGACTTGTTGCTCGGGTTGCAGCGAATAGCCACATCAATTTGCTGATTTGCCAGATCTATTTTGCTGTCGCTTGATACCACATTTAATCTTTGGCCCTTGGAACAACACTGCTGCAATAAGCTCATGGATTGACTGAGGCACAGAACACCCATAGACGGTAATATTCCTAAAGTGACGTCTTCGATTACCCGCTCTCCTTTAACCAACATTGTTGATGTTTCTATCTGGTTAAAAGTTTCAAACAAATGGCGGTAATACATTCTCCCAGCATCTGTTAATTCTATTTTATAACCATTGCGCTCAAACAAACGGACCTCTAGGTACGACTCTAAGAGACGAACCTGCTTGCTGACAGCCCCACTGGTTACATTCAATGTCTCTGCCGCTGAGGTAAAGCTTTCGTGTCGTGCAACTTCTTCGAAGATCCTCAGCCCGTTTAAGGGAGGCAACTGTCTTTTCATTTACTAAAGTCCTTATTAGTTTGATATTTTTGTTAACTCAAGAGACCTCAGCATAACTGACGTCTTTTGAGCGTTGTTTTGCGTAAATTTGACATTTTTTTTCGATGTCGCTGGGGGATTCTCAACCAATAACGGTGCCGACTTGCTAACTATTCGATCTAACTAAGATAGTCATTCGTTGGCCATTAACTGGTCTAATACTGTAGATATCATGAAGTAGTTATTAAAGTTTTGGCGACTTATCCAACACAGAAAATAGTTTTTTTTGCTTATATTCACCAGTAAATATACATATAATACTGAATTTTTAGTTAATTCAGCATATTTAACTTCTTATCAGGGGCATCGTCTCACGATGGGGTCGACGAGCTTTTTTGTATAGCTACGATGCTCACTCACAAACTGGCTATGAACACCGTCGGCAATGCCTTGAAGAGTTGCTGCACTCGGGGTATAAAGTTCAGGACCCAAATTATCAAGACCAAATTATCAGCAATTATCAGGACAGCCATTCGAAAACCTGAAGAAGGTGGCAGAGTGGCTCGCACTGGGCTAGTCGGAGGCAGTTTTATCCGAGTCACACGGCATCGCGCGACTTACGGTTTCGATAATAGATTAATTCATATTCCACTGGTGGGGTTGTCTTTAGATCCCTGAGCTCGTTTACTAAAGCCTTTAGATATTCCTTTGGAGTCACCCCAATCCAATATCGACAGCCGCAACACAATCCCCAATTCTTAGGCAAGCCTATAGTTTCGTCCGTTTTCTGCAACTATCGACGCCTAATTGCAAAATATTCAGGTGTATTATTAAAATCACTCAGCGGTCTTTGCTCGGATAAGTCATTATATTTGCATTCAATCACCTGTTCAGCCGTCGCTATGAATATTTTAAAACAAAGTTGTCGAACGAGTTTTTTAACTTTATGCATACTCTCAATTGCGACCAGTGCCGAATCCACACCTAGTGCCGATAAAGACGCTGGAAAAGAAATTTACAATACTAACTGTGTCGCATGTCATGGCGCAAAGGCCGATGGTAATGATGCTGTTGGGGCGCCGGCGCTGGCGGGCCAACATGAGAGCTATCTAGCTCGCCAATTGACAAATTACAATCAAGGCTTTCGAGGCACCGACAATAGTGACAGTTTCGGCCAGCAAATGGTGTCGATGGCGGCGTTGGTTAATGAGCCTAGCTCTCAGGCGAATGTGAGCGCTTACTTGGCCTCTCTAGATAAACCCATCGTGTCAGTTAGCACGGATAAAACTGGCGGTGGCAACAACCCTGGTTATAAGGTTTACCAAGCCAGCTGCGGCGCGTGTCATGGCGCTGATGCAAGTGGCAATAAACGATTAGATTCACCCAGCTTAGCAGGCTTGAGTAGCGCCTACCTATTGCGTCAGTACGCTAATTTTCTTGATGGCAACCGAGGTTCTCACTCATCAGATAAGCTTGGCCGTCAAATGAGTATGATCGCCAAAACCCAAACCGATCAAGCTAAAATAGACTCGGTGATTGCTTACATTGTATCGCTTGAAGATTAATAAAATAAAGCAAATGAACAGGCATTTGATTCAAGGCATTTTCAGCATAGTGGTTTTTGCCTCAATGCTAATGCTGGGGCTGAGTGCGGCTGATTCCTCAGCAACCCAAAACGACTTTGAACTTGACTCTAATTGCCCCAAAGGCTTTGAACTAGTCGCTGGCAACCGATGCGAATTACGCACGCTCTATCAATTTTACACATCAACTCAAGATAGAGGTCTTGGCGGGACCCACTCGAATTTGCCTAAACACCGAGATGGTTTCAGCCCTCAGCAGATTGATCTGGGTAGATACTTGTTCTTTGACCCACTGCTATCCGGCGAGCAAGACTTATCTTGCGCAAGCTGCCACCAGCCGGACAAAGGGTTTGCCGACGGCAAGGCACACTCGCTGGGCGCTAACGGCAGGTTGAGCAAACGCTCGACACCCTCGCTTTGGAATAGCGCTTTTTTGACCAGTTTTTTTTGGGATGCTCGAGCTAAAAACCTCGAACAGCAAGCGCTAGGGCCGCTTTACGCCGCTGATGAAATGAATAATAACCCGAGCAAGTTATTGAATAGCTTGACCAGTAATGCCACCTATCGACGCTTATTCTCTGAGGCCTTCAAATCAAACACGATGGCTAGCGATAATGGTCTAACAATAAATAATTTAGTAACCGCATTGACCGCATTTCAAGCGTCTTTGATTTCACTCAATAGCCGCTACGATGAGTACGCGCATGGCAACCATGATGCCCTTAACGACGATGAAATTGCCGGCTTAAACGTGTTTCGCTCGTTTGTTGCTCGTTGCTCTGAATGCCACACACCGCCACTATTTACCAACAATCAAATAGCGGTAATAGGTGTGCCTGAAAAAAGCGGCGATGAATTTGATATTGGCGCGGAAACAACCTACGCGCTGTCGAAGCTAAAGGGAGGTTTCAAAGTGCCTAGCTTACGCAACATTGCCGAGACCGCCCCCTATATGCATGCTGGTAACTTCGAGACGCTCAGAGAAGCCACCGAATTTTATAATAAGGGCCGAGGTCATGCGGTTCCCGAGGGCATGGACTTAAGCTTGCACTGGCATATCAGCGAACCTGATTTGAGTGATAGGGAACTTGATCTAATCGTGACATTTATGAAAACACTGAGCGACGATAAATTCATGCCACAGGTGCCGAGTCACGTTCCGTCAGGGCTGGCGCCTTTAAGATGATAGCGACATTCTCTAATGACCGATTTAGCCAGTATCGCCGAAATAAACACCACTAAAAAAGTAGCCAAAGGAGATATCAATGAAGTTTAATAATTTACTAGTCGCAGGTTTAGTCGTAGCCGCCGCTGCGGCTGGATACTACTACAGCGAGTCGACAAACTCGGCAGCCACTGCTGCGCCTACCAGCAACGACCCCAGTATAGGGCTTAGTACACCGACTGATACAAGCCCTAGCGGCAGTGAAAAGCCGATTATCGGCCCCGCCGGTGAGGCGAATAAAATCGAAGTCACAGTTAAAGCTGGAGAATCGATACAAGCCGCGATTAAGGCCGCCGAGCCCGGCACCACGATTAACATCATGCCCGGTACTTACAGCGAAACCGTCTACATCGACAAAGACAACATCCGTTTAATCGGCGTGATCGAACAAGGCAAACGTGCCACCTTGGATGGTTTGGGCAAGCTTAACGACGCGATACTCTACTCAGGTAATAATGTCGTAGTTGAGAACTTACATATCACCCGCTACAAGGGCAATGGCATTATGGGCCAAGCTGGTAACAACTTTGAAATTCGAAATAACGTCATAGTAGACACCGGCATTTACGGTGTTTTCCCACAATTGGGTACCAACGGAGTCGTTGAATACAACGTGATTTCTGGTATTGAAGACGCCGCTATTTATATTGGCATGAGCGACAATATACACGTAGCACATAACCATGTGTTCGACAGTGTCGCCGGAATTGAGATTGAAAACAGCCGCCATGCGATCGTTGAGAATAACAATGTACATAACAACACCGGCGGGATACTTGCTTTTGTGACCCCAGGGCTAGCGATAAAGACTACCTATGATGTCATCATTCGTAACAACTTTATCAACGACAATAACCACGATAACTTTGGTGCCCCAGGTTCAATTGTTGCCGGCATACCGCCAGGAACCGGGATATTAGTAATGGCCGCCGACCAAGTTGTTATCGAAAGCAATATCATCACTAACAATAAAACTGCGGGCATACTAATTGTTGACCATGGCAGTGCCGCCAACGTCAGTGACGACCCGGAGTCAGAACCGAACCCAGACAATGTCTCGGTGTTAGATAATGTCATGCTAAACAACGGCTATCAGACAATCCCTGAGATTAAAGGGTTAATGGCCTTAGAATTAAAATATGTTGAACCAGATGTGGTGCATGTCAGCGAGGGTTCAGGAAGCTGCATCGCCAACCGCAGCCGTTACAAAACAGTCGGCGTCGGTGATTTTGCTGACTGTGATTTTGATAATACTGACCAGATTATTACGTACCTCTTGGATACGCCGGTTGCAGCACGTGAAATTGCACCGTCAGAACGCGGTCAAATAGCTTACTTAGGTGTTTGCTCAGGTTGCCATTCGTATAACGGTCGTTTGATTGGCCCTTCTATTCAAACCATTCAGGCGCTTTATTTTGAAAACCCTGAAGGCCTAGCGGCTTACATCGCTAAGCCGATTAAGAAGCGTGATGATTACCCTGAGATGCCATCGCAGGCGTATCTGGGCGAAGAGACACTGCAAGCTGTCGCCGAATACGTGTTGAGTCGCGAGAACTAGCTCCGTCACTCTGGAACTAGCTCCACTGGCCTATACAGCTCAAACACTCAATCCTGCTAACATAGAGGCCGTGTCGCGATGCGGTCATTTATCCATTTTGCTCCAAACTCAATCAAACAACTCCGTACTAGATGACTATGATCAACGCCTACGCTGCTTTCGAACCAAAAGGAAAACTCCAACCGTATCAGTATGACCCTGGTGAGCTTGGCGCTGATGATGTTGAAATCGACGTTAAGTTTTGTGGAATTTGCCATAGTGATGTGAGCATGATTGATTCTGAGTGGATGGCTACCAAATACCCGATTGTGGCCGGCCACGAAGTTGTCGGCGTGATTGCTAAAATAGGCCGCAATGTCAAAGGTTTTGAACTAGGTGACAATGTTGGCCTTGGCTGGCATTCAGCTTACTGCGAGAGCTGCTCGTATTGCGGCAGTGGCGATCATAATTTATGCAGTCAGTCTAGGCCGACAATTATTGGCCGTCATGGTGGCTTTGCCGATAAGGTGAGAGCCTCCTCAGTCAGCGTTGTTAAGGTGCCAGACGGCATGGACTTAGCCTCCGCTGGGCCACTATTCTGTGGCGGCATCACGGTTTACAACCCATTGGTTCAGTATGACGTAAAACCAACTGACCGAGTTGCGGTTATTGGTATCGGCGGTTTGGGTCACATGGCATTGCAATTTCTTAACGCATGGGGTTGCGAAGTCACCGCATTCACGTCAACCGACGCAAAGCGTGATGAAGCCATTGAGATGGGCGCGCACCACACTATCAACTCCAAAGACCCTGACGCACTTAAGGCGGCCGCCAACAGCGTTGACATGATTATCTCCACGGTCAATGTAACGCTCGATTGGGCTGGCTATTTAGGCACGTTGTCGCCACGCGGTCGACTGCACTTTGTTGGGCTAACGCTTGAGCCGCTTAAAATCGGGGTCACTTCATTGATGGGCAAGCAGCTGAGTATTTCATCATCGCCTATCGGCAGCCCAAGTACCATTGCACAAATGTTAGCCTTCGCTAATTTGCACAACATCAAACCAGTGACTCAGCAGTTCTCGTTTAGCCAGATTAACGAGGCGATGGACCACCTAAGAAACGGTGATGCGCGGTATCGAGTTGTTTTAGCGCACGACGATTAATTCTATTATTAACAAATAGTTGACTGGGTCGGCTAGCGGCCAGACAAGAATAGACGCTTGCGGAAACGAAGCCGTTAAAAACGAAGTCGGTAAGAAAGAGTCAGGCCATAAGAGACAGGCAAAAAAAATCGCCGCTTACTAAATAAGCGGCGATAAATAACAAAAAGAAGAGAGAGTTATGAAAAGAAATACTCATTTACATTCCATAGGTGAATATTAGCGCTACGCAACTCTTTATCAGCCGCTATTAACCGACTATTAAGGAAAAAGCCTCGAAAACGATTGTTTGTTGTCAAATTACAACAGCTATGGTGTTGTAATTGCGCTAAATAGCAACAAATCCAAGTCTATTTCGCAGTGAATTCAGGTAAGTGCGACTTGGTATTTGCCAAATCATGAGACACGATCACCGAAAACGGTTCACTTTTATCCAATCCGTTTAACCACCCCCTAAGCTCGGCTGTGCGTTTTGTGTTTTCTGGAACAAGCAGGTAACTATAAAGTGCCTGCTTGGCGACATTGTGGTCAATACTCGCCTTATCGTTGGTAATGTCACCGGAGAACAACAAAACTTTGTCCGCTATTGCCACTGCCCATAAGGTCGAGCCGGGTGTGTGGCCGCCCAATTCAAATGCAGCTAGACCCGGGAACTCAATTGACTGATACAGCGTAGCGTCTTTTGCGATTGAAAAATCTGACCGTTTCAGACAAGAATTTTCAAGCAGATCGGCACCTTCTGTGGTGTTAAAGTTATGCAACTCTCGCTGGCTAGCCGATTGTAATAACACCGCACCAGTGCCTCTCGCTGTACAGAAATTCTCAAGACCTTGAGTATGATCAATATGCAGGTGCGTGAAACCAACTCCGGCGATATCTTTAATCTCAGAACCAAGCGCATCGGATACGGTTGTGTAAACCGTCACGCTGCCAGCCGACGAGTCCAGCTTCTTGAGAAGGTCAGCGAAGTTCTTAGCCTCGCGCCGACTCATCCCTGTATCAATTAAAAATCGTTTGCCATTAGCCCACTCAATAACAATTGAAATATGTGATATCTGGCCTCTCTCTAGCGGCTGGCTAGAGGTAATAATGTAACTGACTTTGGCGGGGCTATTTGCACCGCGTAAAGCCAATAATTCACTATTCTCAGGCAACGGCGGCGCTACGTTACGTACTTGCATGTGTGCCGGCAATAACACCGCCGCTAAGACAACAGCAGTCAAGATAAGCACACTAATTACAATTCTCACCATCCACTTCATAGCTTAAGCCTCATAGGGGGCCTCACAGCCGGGATCATAGGATATCGGTCTTTCTACCGCTGCGACTCAACGCATTGCCGAATGCGCGAGCAAACATCATCGGCATTAACAATGTCGCTACCATATTGATATTATAGGGAAATGATACCCAGGTAATATACAGAGTAATTGGCGCTCTTAGCCCAGGGCCAATGATATAAAGCCAAGCAAACATGACTAAACCAAGAGTAACTCCCAAGCGCTTGATGTTTAGCTTAAGGCTAAAATGGTTAGCGCTAAAAACGATAAGTAAGCAAACCAACAAACTCACCGTTGATGCTACTAGTTTGCTCATAGGCGTGAACGTCTCACCAAATAGGTCAACATAGAGCTCAGCCAAATAGCTAAATAGCACGCCAGCCGCGATACCAATCACCAGATAAATAAGTATCCTTGCAAACGTCGTTAACCGACCCTGTTTATTTAGCACTCGCTTACCCCTGTTTTTTGATGAACTCTCAGCATACCCTTAAGCCTACAAGAAAATTTCTAAGATGTTTAAGATTGATATAAAATGAGTGTTATGGCGAACGATCATATAATATTTTCGGCAAAATACTGACAACTGATTGGGTGGATTGAATTTAGGCTTAAGCCTCTTTATCTCAACGTGTTTTCTCGATCGGCCTTGGTAGATATTGTATAGTGCCCCTACTGTTTATTATTTAACCACTCGCCTATGTCTCGGTATCTTCTCATTGCTTTATCAACGGCATTATTAATCGCTTTTTCGAGTAATGCTCATGCCGATCGAGTCGACAACTTAGCCCAAGGCTGTTACTCGCTGCAATCGACTGACAAATCATATTTGACACTCGAAGTCGATGGCAACTACCGATTCAGTCAGAACCGCTTATCTCAAGCTGGTCAATTCTACTTTAAGCCAACTGAGTTTAAACATTTTTTACTCAGCGACAAATACCAAAATTTACTCAACTCATCACTAAACTCAGTGTCAAATGCAAGCAACGCAACCATTTGGCGCGTAACACAAAGTGATCAGGGCAATACTAAAAAGCTAAGAGCCAATTTTGAAAACGGCAAAGCTTCCTTCAATGTGATTCTGCATCCGCAACAGCGATGTAGAGCTTACCCTGAAATTTCACTTAATGTTAGTGGTGACCGAGGCGCGCTAAAAGGCTCTGTAACGTCACCAATACGAGGGCTAGTCGATGCTCACACGCACATTACTTCGTACCAGTTCGTCGGCGGAAAATTTGTTCACGGTGCGGCATTTCATCCCTTTGGTGTACCTCATGCCTTGGGCGACTGTGAACACATTCATGGTGCAAATGGCTCGCTCGACCTCATCGGCAATATCTTCTCACACAATGACCCCGGCGCTCGCCACGCAACTCAGGGCTGGCCAAAGTTTACCTATTGGCCAAATAATAATGAGGAAAGCCATACCGACTATTATTACCGCTGGTTAGAGCGAGCCTACCTAGGTGGCGTCAGGATTATGGTATCGCACCTAGTTGAAAGCCAACTTCTGTGCGAAACACAAAAAAATGTAAACCCAGCATCATGGGTCAATACTAATAGTTGCAACACCATGGACAGCTTGCGCTCGCAAGCTAAGCTCAGCTACCAACTGCAAGATTATATAGACGCGCAGGCCGGTGGCGTTGGCAAAGGCTTTTTCCGCATCGTTACCTCACCACAACAGGCACGAGAGGTTATCGCTAACGGCCAACTGGCGGTAATACTCGGTGCTGAAGCATCTGAAGTTCTAGACTGTGGGGTAAACGATAATTGCACCCAGGCATCGCTTGAGAGAAACCTTATGGAACTATATCAATTAGGGGTTCGATCACTTTACCCAACGCATAAGTTCGATAATCGCCTTGCCGGTTCGCGGGTTGAAGACGGTGCAATGAATGCAGGTCAATATAAAAGTACCGGCCACCTATTCAACACTGAAGAGTGCGACGATCAAACCCAAGGTACGGCGATGAGCAAAGGTTTTCCCTTAGTCGGCGAAACCCCAGTCATCGGCGCGATTGTCAATGCGCTAACCGGAGCGCCAGACTACCAAGCCGATATAGAACATTGTAATCAGCTGGGCCTGACCGACTTAGGTGCCTATTTAGTCAATCGCATGATCGACCTAAACATGTTAATCGAACTTGATCATACGAGTGCCAAAAGTGCCTCAGACATTATGGATATTGTTGAGTCTCGAAATCACAGCGGTGTCGTCTCATCGCACAGCTGGATGACCAAATCAAAAGATGGTGGGGTTCATAACAATACTAAACGCATGATCAAGGTGGGCGGGTTTGTTGCGCCATACAACCGCGACGCCTACCGCCTGAAGAAAGAAATCGGCGCCTATTTAGATATTATAGAACAGACAGAGTTTCTCGCCGGTGTTGGCATTGGCACCGATATGACCGGCATGGCAACCCAGGCCAAACCCCGAGAAGACGTTGCTGAGGCACCATTGATTTACCCCTTCACGTCAGAGTTCGGCTTAACTTTTGAGGTGCAGAAATCGGGCTTGAAAGAGTTTAATTATAACCAAGTCGGTATGGCGCATTACGGTATGGTCGCCGACCACTTAGAAGAAATTCGCCAACGCTCTGGCGATCGCATCTATCAAGCCGCGATGAATTCTGCCGAAGCCTATATTCAGATGTGGGAGCGGGTTTTGACTAATGGCAGTACTCGCGTAAAGCCTGAGACCGCGCAAAACCCGCGCTCAAGTAAGGCTAAACCGACAACCAGATAAAGCCAACAACTAAGATACAGAAAGTGATAGAGATAAGCTAAGGCAAATGAACTCTAGCCACCACAACAAACCGCACCTTCGGTGGCCGTAGGCTGCCCTTGGGTTGGAACAATAGTGCCTAATGGTACTTCGTCGTTATCGCACAGATAACCAGCCCGATGAACTCGACCATCACCAACATCACCCACAACAAGACCGCCGGCCTTAAGGCACTCTTGCGCCGTCATTTGGGTGCTGTGTTTTGACCCCAGACCGGGGAGTTCAGACCCTGCAATTGTGCTATCAACACCCTTAGGCGTGCAAGCGGCTAGACTCAAGATGATTACAATTAGTATAAAACGCATCTGATTACCCTAAACTTATTAGCTGTTTTTTTGTACTATAGCACCCCTACTATCACCTCCAAAATTCTTCAAGCGGAGTTCGTTTTGAAAAAACTCATTATTGCCCTAGCCGTGCTGATCGCAGTGCTTTTCTTTGGTGCGCCCTATTATAGCGGCAAGGTCGCGGAAACAGAGACCATCAAGTTGGTCGACAAAATCAACCAATCCTCAGCCGAGTATGGTTTAACCGAAATACTTAGTTATGACAGGGGAATACGCAGCACTAGCGCGCGTTATAAATACACTCCGCCAATCAGCTTTGCCGATCTTGCCAACCAGACCGGTGATATTGAATTTAGCTGTGACAGCGACCATGGCATTACCGGCATAGATTACAGTTGCGCTCTCGAAGGCGAATCGACCTATAGCAAATTCGTCGCAGAACACCTAGATGGCAACGACCCTATCTCTGTATTCGGATCAATTTCAATGTTTGGCGGTATTACTCAGTCTGTTTCATTAGACCAAGTTGAAGGGCTAGAAGTTGATGATGCAATCCTAAACTTACCCGAAGCACTCGTCTCGATTACAACCGATGCGAACGCATCAGAGTTCAATGTGAGCGGCAACAGTGATGCCTTCGAAATGGAAGGCAATGGAGAGAAGCTCTCAGTTGGCGAAATGACTCTTGAAGTCGACTTCGTCCGAGTTGTCGGATCTCTATTTACCGGTGATATGCTAATGAAAATCGAGCACGTCACCAGCAAAGGCGCCTTAGGCGAAACCAGCGTAAAAGGCTTGTCGGTACTCTCAAATGCAAGTGACCAAGGCGATACCTTATCCAGCAAAGTATTATTCTCGGCCGACCAAGTGAGCTCGCCAAGATCACCATTCGAAAGCATTAAAGACATTGATGTTGGTGTCGATTTCAAAGGTTTAGATAAGCAGTCTGTTATTGAATACCAAGCATTTACCGAACGATTGCAACAAGATAGTTTGGCCGCATTGAATAATCCCAACGAGCCGCAAACCGACCCAATGCAAATGACTCAACTGATGCCGATTCTTGAGGGTATGCTAAAGCGAGGCCTTGAAATCAATGCCAGTTTAAGCGCTGAGGTTAACAACAAACCAAACAAGGTTGCTCTTGACCTTAAACTTCTTGATTCACTGACCATCGAGCAGTTATCGCTATTTATGACTAAGCCTGATGATGCGTTGAAGAAGGTTTCTCTATTGTTTGATGCATCATTTGATAAGGGTCTGGTTGACAGTCAGCCAATGGCAGCGGCACTCATCGCTGGCAGTCCATTAGTAGCAGCAGGCAACGATAACTATGCAATAGACCTTGAGCTTGGTCAAAAAATCGAGCTGAACGGTAACGCCATGAGCTTCGCAGAGTTGCAAACCTTAGTATTGGCAAGCTTACCTTTCTAATACACAGCAACTAGCGGCCCGAAATATCTCGGGCCGCTAGATTTCAAAACTCTCAAGCCAATCGATTATTGCGCTCGCGCTTGACTTGCACTACTCTCATGTTACCTAAACATAAAATGAGACCTCAGCGTAACTCGACGAACGAATAAAAATGTCTGTAACTGTGTTACTTTGGTTGAAACTCCTCCACTTTTCGTTGAAAAACTTGCCAATAGCTAGCTATTAGCTGCGTTTTCCGCCTCAATTGAAGACATTCCAGCCTATTTTTATTTCGTCCCTGAGTCATGCTAAGGTCACAGGATGAATCGACCATGAAATTTTTTCGCGCATTTATATTCTTATCTATCGCAGCATTCTCAACCTCGAGCTTTGCCGCTCACCACGAAAGTGCTCAGCACGGCGACTCTGAGCAGCAAGCCGACAAGCATCAAAAAGCCGTACTGATTACCGGTGCAACTTCTGGGCTTGGCTTAAAAATGACGGAAACCCTTTCTAAGAATGGTTTTCTGGTATACGCCGGAGCGCGTAAAGACGCCGATATGAAGCGCTTAGAGGCGATGGAGAACGTCGAAGCAATTAAAATCGATGTGACGATTCAGAGCGAGATCGATGCAGCGGTGAAAACCGTCGAAGCCAAAGGTCGCGGCTTATATGGCCTTATTAATAATGCAGGAGTAGCGATTTTCGGCCCGGTCATTGAGGTAGATATTGCTCAACTTGAATATCAAATGAACGTCAATGTTTATGGCCCGTACCGCGTAACACAGGCATTTGCGCCGCTAATTATTAAGAGTAAAGGCCGCATTGCAACAACCGGTTCGATTGCAGGAATACGCGCCAGCAGTTTTTTCGGTCACTATTCTATGAGCAAGCACGCAATTGAAGCCTATACCGAAGCCTTGTCAGCCGAGATGACGCGCTTCGATGTAACTGTTGGCGTTATTGAACCAGGCAACTACGCATCACAGATTGGCAACACCGCTCGCAAACGCATTTTGGACACTAACTATTGGCCGACCGATTCACAATACGCCCAAGAACGAGCAGGCTTAGTGGCTGGCTTAGCTAAAGTCACCGAAGGTAAAAGCCCCCAAGATGTGGCTGATGCCGCTTTGCATTTCATGAGCAATGAAGCACCCAAGATGCGTTATATGGTCACGCCCAACGCTGACCAGTCCGAGGCAATGATTCGCGCCAGTTTACAAAAAACCCTACAACTCAATCAGGGTCAGCCATATAGCTTAAGCAAAGAAGCTCTAATGAAAATGTTGCAAGAAGAGTTCGACAAATAACTAATTCGCTGCTGGCGTGGGCTTGAACAAACCTGCCCACGCTATACAGTCTCTAGTTCTTAACATGTCGTCACTGCAATCTCTCGAAATCGCCATGCAGGTCAAGGTGCCAGCCGCCAAGCTTGCGTTGCAACAATTGCCAATGGTTACAGAGATTACTCTAGCATTAATTGATAGCGCCTACCCACAAGCTGAACTGACCCAAGACCAAGTAGCATTTTTAATGGATAAGCCACCTTACTGGGCTTTTTGTTGGGCCAGCGGCCAAGTCATGGCGCGCTATCTATTAGACAAGCCTGATCAAGTGCGAGGTAAAACAGTGGTCGATTTCGGCAGTGGTTCAGGCGTTGTCGCCATTGCTGCAGCAATGGCCGGGGCGCGCAGAAGCATCGCTCTCGATATCGACAGAAACGCCTTACAAGCGGCTCAAATCAACGCAAGTCTGAATCAGGTAATAGTTGATACCGGCGATAATTTAAACAGCCTTGGTGTCGACCCCGCAGTCAGTCTATTGCTGGTCGCCGATGTCTTCTACGATCGAGAAAACATTCCGTTATTAGAAAGATTTATCAATGATTACCAAGACGTTATTATCGCCGACTCACGGGTAAAGCCAAGCGAGTTGGCTGGCATGCTCGAAACAGCTCGTTACCACAGCTGCACGATACCCGACCTAGCTGAATCCAGCGACTTCAATTCGGTCGGTATTTATCGTAAGTGCTAACAACCTCAAACTTGAGAGCAACTCAAGAGCGGCAGAATGTTTAGGCTTAACAAGCCCTTAACTATGCCCTTAACTAGGCCCTTAACTAGGCCTTTACCTCTGGCCTTACCACCGACCTTGATTTTCTAACATTCAATACTAAATTAAAGATACTGATGGAAAAGCGCTGGTGATTTTTCTACCAACAATTGTAGAGATCGAACAACTGTCGAAGCAAACAACAATAGAATTCAAACGATAGAAATCAAACGATTGATCTTTCTATTGGCCATACACGAGGTAAAAACATGAACGACGTTTCTAACACTTCATCGCTAGTTGGCAGTGAGTACAAGACTCACGCTCTCATTTCATACATCTTACTGGCGATCGGTTTATTCACAGGTATTCCACTGCTAATCGGTGCAATTTGGGCGATGATTAAAAAGAACGGAGCACTTGGCAGCATTTACCACAGCCATTTAGTCAACGCCACTAGAGTATTTTGGTGGAGTCTTCTATGGCTGATTATCGGCGGCATACTGGTTTATATATTAATTGGTTTTGCGATATTAGGCATTGCATGGCTGTGGGGAATCTATCGAGTGTTGAACGGCTTTATCAAGCTTTTAGCTAACGAGCCTTACCCGCTTTAATCGGGCTAATTTAGTCGAGCAGGTGTGCCAGAGCGAATTAGTCTAGGATTGCTTCAATTCAGCACGTGCTTTACCTGGCCCAAAACCCATGACGCTGGTAAAAGCCTTGGAAAACGAAGATTCACTTTCATAACCACAACGCAGTGCTGCCTCGTAGGTTGATATGCCCTCATCGACCAACCAACGATACGCCAAGGTAATGCGCCACTGTTTTAAGTAATCCATTGGCGACTGCCCCACCATCGATTTAAACAATGTAGAGAATGCGGACCTCGACATATGCACCTCATTGGCAAGTTGCTCTAGGCCTATTTTCTGATCTGGGGCGCTGTGCAAAAGCGCCATTGCTGGTATCAATTTCGGATGAGACATGGCCGCGAACAAACCACTCTCAACATCTAAGTGGTCTCTCACGATAAAGAGAAATAAACAATCAGAAAGCCGGTTTAATAACACGCTGGATTCGTCACCCGATGACGCAGATTATTCTAACACTAGATCGATGATTCTCGAACTAGCGGAACCAGCGTTGCGACGTACTAATATGACCTCGGGAAGCTGTCGGGTAATGCGCTCGAACAGCGGGTGCTGGTGCCGAAAATTGCCACAAACAAGACCGGTAGACGGTTCGCTCAGAAGCGTTAGCATTGGTTGCGATGCAGCACTATTTACCTCGACTTCTTGGTCTGGCAAATTGGTCACTATGTGTTGAGAGTCTCTAGGGAAGAAAACAGCATCACCTTGACTAAGCTTTATAGTTCGATCGGAAACCTTTAAATAACAATTACCCCGCACCACTCCGTGAAAGGTCATCTTATCGGTGCCCGAAACGTCAATTGCCCATGCTCCGCAATATTGTCCATTGTGAAACACGTTAGCTTCAAGTTTTAACGGTGCAAATAGCTGGTGACGGCATTCATAAACGATAGGACATAAGTCTCGGCAGACCGAACATATTGATTATTTTCATTATCAGTGAAATTCAAATAGCTCGAGGTGAGGCACTAATTGTCTCACCCAGTTGAATAACCAACACATTAACATGTACGGAGAAATAGAATGAAAAATCAAATTTTATAGCAACCCTAGCAGCGGCTTCAGCCCTGCTGTTCGGCACTCTCAGCTTCGCCGCAAACAACAGTGAAGTAGATGCTAATGGAGTGATTTTGGCGGGGCATGATGCCGTCGCTTACTTTACTAAAAATGCAGCTGTAGAAGGTAAGGCAAACTTTACCGCTGTGCACAATGACGCGATTTACCGCTTTTCTAGCGCTGCAAACCGTGACACGTTCAAGGCCAACCGCGACAAATATGCACCATAGCACGGTGGCTTTTGTGCCTATGGTGAGGCCTTAGGTAAAAAGTTCGACATAGACGGTAAAGCGTTTGAAGTTGTCGATGGCAAGCTTTATGTAAACAAAAACCTAGATGTATATGAAACTTGGGTTGAAGATAAAGCCGACAATATTAATCAAGCAGACAAGCAATAGACATCTATCGAAAACGTCGCGGCTGAAGATTTATAATCATTGACCGGCAAACTTAAAAGCCCCATAGCAATCATGAAGTCGACTGCAATACCGACTTTTGGGGCTTTTTATTTTAAGTATTAACTTGAAACATCCTTTGCCTGCTCTCGATCTCTAGAGAACGGGTATTTCATCTGCCCAATATAGTCTCGTGGTAAACGCACAGTAGTACCGTAATGAGCAGGCCAATGCTTGCCAGGGAAATGATAGGTGCCAAACAAGCGGTCGAACAATGTCGTGTGAGCTGCGTAGTTAGTATCGATCGCTGGTTGTTCCGAACTGTGATGCCAGTGATGAAACTGTGGAGTAACAAAAATGTATTTCAACGGGCCGAATGGAATGCCTAAGTTGCAATGAATCACGATCGCTTGCAGAGCGGCGAAGGCCACATAGATATCCAGCGCGGCCTTATCAGGGCCGATAAGGTATAGCGGGACTATCACCAAGGTGCGCTCAACGAACACTTGTACTACATGCCCGCGCGACCCAGCCAACCAGTCCATCGTTTCAACAGAATGGTGTACCGCATGAATACGCCACAACTTGGACGACTCATGAAACATACGATGCTCCCAGTAGAGAATAAAGTCGGCAATCAGCAGCACCATTATCACCTGCACGGCAAGCGGCAACGACTGAACCGTTTCTCTAAGGTTATCGCTAACGGCGAAATCAAATACGCTAGCAACATAATTGCCAACCAAAATTACCGCTGAGATCAGCAAGTGATTTATGCAAAAATAGAAGAAGTCGAGCTGCCATTCTTTGCGTAAAATAATTTGCTCTTTATATTTCGGAAAAAGCTTCTCGAGTGTGGTGAATATAACCGTTGATAGCAAAAATGCTAAAATCAGCCAATCAACGCCCAGTGCAAGTGGCTTGTCCGCTACATCACCAATAGGTACCGAATACCCACCCAAGGCAAATGCCACTCCGGTTAATGCTATGCCAGCAAAGCCCATCAGCCTGCGCTTGCGCAGAAAAAAGGTGACTAAGCCAAAAAACAATGAGAAGTACATCCCGTACTTGAGTACATTTTGCAGCACTTGAGCGTCGTAGACTTCTCGAAGCTCAGCCGTCGTAAGATACTCGGGATAGAGAAAGGCAAGCACCCCTAAAAGGCTCAGAAAGCCTAGGAAGAACGAGGCATAACCGCTGGTACGTCCAGTGCCGACACCGAACTCTTTATTCGGCATTGGTTCGACTTGGCGCTCCTGATATTGATATTTTTCAGACATGTTGTTTCACAGAGTCCTCAGCATAGTTTATAAATTAATCGCCCCAACCTCACCTATATGTTACACCAAAAGGCTAAACTAGCTTTATGATAGAGGCAGATGATTTTTTAGTCATTTAAATGCCTTCACCAAATGGCAAACACAAGTTGTCAAACACATTACCGAACTCCTTCCAACCCTCACCACAGCCCACCAAACTAAAGCATGATCCGTATTCTTAGACGTATTCAATACAATATCAAAATGGCGCTGGTTGCTATTTGGTGCACCTTGGTTTCCATTGTGTTCTATTTTTTATCTTTTCCTTTTAAGCATAGGAAATGGCTTGCTTGGGCATACGCTAAGTCGTTAAACTTTGGCGTACGCATCGTTTTGCGTATCAAGGTTAAGGTTATCGGCCGTGAACATATGATCGCTGGGCCCGCAGTGGTAATAATGAACCACCAATCGAATTTTGACCCGTTATTACAAGGCCCTGTTTTTCCTAAGAACGCGGTTATTATCGGCAAGAAGGAGTTACTCAAAATTCCGTTTTGGGGCCGGTTATTTTATGCTTCGAACAACATCCTGGTTGATCGCAAAGCCAAAGGAAAAAATAGCTCGAGCATCGAACTGGCAGTCGAGCGCCTGCAAAATGACGATGGCTATATCTGGGTATTCCCAGAAGGAACTCGCAGCCAAGGCGGCAAGATGAAAGCCTTCAAATATGGCGCCTTTCAAATGGCCGTTCGTGCTCAAGTACCGATTATCCCAATGGTTTCAAAGCCGCTAGAAGCGGTGCTTGATATACCCAACAAAATCGCCAAAGGCGGTTTACATGAAATCAAGATTTTAGAATCTATTAGCACCATCGGCATGAGTGAAGACGACTTACCGAGTTTGGTCCAACAATGTGAAAATTTATACAAGCAAGAGCTATCAAAATACCTTGGTTGTTCACCTAGCGAAATATTCGCCGCACGCAAATAGTTGAATCCGGCCAACATGATATCTGCTCAAGAAAAGACCAATGCAACTCGCTTCGTACTGATTACTGTATGCGCCTATTCAATGGGCTTTGGCATTATCATGCCGGTCTTGCCAGAGTTAATTGTTGAATTAGAAGGTGTTAGCCTATCCGAAGCGACTCTCATTGGCGGTTTTATTGCCTCAGCCTACGCTGTTTTCCAGTTCTTAATGGGGCCATTAGTCGGCAATCTAGGAGACCGCTTTGGCAGAAGGCCAGTATTTCTCCTATCACTTGCTGGATTTAGTATCGACTTCTTACTGATGGGCTTTGCTCCATCGATATTATGGCTGTTTATAGGGCGCTCAATCGCTGGCGGCTTAGGAGCCATCTTTGGGCCCGCCAATGCAGTGATGGCCGACATCTCCGAGGCAAAGGATCGGGCTAAAGGCTTTGGTTTAGTTGGAGCCGCCTTCGGCATTGGTTTTATGATCGGCCCAGCAATCGGCGGATTGCTAGGCGAATATGGCACCAGAACACCCTTTTTTGTCGCCTCGGCAATGGCGGCAATGACCTTTGTCTATGGCTGGTTTTGCTTTCCAGAAACGATGGCCGAAGAGTCAAGACGATCATTCTCTTGGAGACGTGCCAACCCAATTGGCGCGCTGCTCGCATTGCGCCAACTACCGGGAGTATTAGGCATTGCCTTGATCTACTTTATTTGGGTTACAAGCACTAATGTTTTCCCAGTTATCTGGGCCTATTTCTCGGCGATAAAATATTCTTGGGACAGCGGCACTGTTGGGCTATCACTGAGTATCGTAGGCATTTCGATGGCCTTGGTTCAGGTATTTTTACTAAGTCGCGTTGTTGATCGATTCGGAGAGCGGATCACCGGCATCATTGGCTTGTTCGCAGCAATCGCAGGAATGATTTTTTTCGCTTTTATAGACAACCCGGTTTATGCCCTTATTGGCTGCCTGTTTGTCGGCTTTCAAGGCATGGTCATGCCCTGCATTAACGCCATGATGAGCCAGCGAACCCCAGCTCAAGCACAAGGCGAATTGCAAGGCTTTAATGGCAGCATCGCCGCCTTGGCAGCGTTAGCGGCACCACTGATCTATAACACCAGCCTTTCGTATTTCACCGCCGCAGAAAACGAAATCTACTTCCCTGGGGCACCGTTTATCCTGTCCTCGGTGCTGGCCGCAATCGCTTTATTGTCGTTATTTTTTTTAAAGCCATCACCGAATAACTACTCCGAAAAACAGCCGGCCTAGTCGCTGTGAAGACTTAATATCATTTGAATATCGTTGCGACTCAAACCTTTCAGCATCTCGGTTTCGTCATGGCTCAAACCTTCTCCGCTACCAATATAACGCTCTACTTCGTACGCTATTTCGCTGGTCGAAGAGTAGTAGAGCGACGGATACAACTCGCTCAGCTTGGCGACAATAGTATTTATTAAGCTTTTTTGCTTGGAGGCAATTAAATCTCTATGTTTCTCTTCCATTTACTATTCTCGCTAGTTATCTACATCTAGTTACTTGAATTATTGATTGTGGAACCTCACTAATTAAAACCTTAATTAGTGAGCAACTATATCAACCTGAGCGTCGTTATAACATGCGCCGTCGGCCATGTCGGCTTTGTGGCCGGGAATCAATGCATTAACAGACAAGCCCGAGTCACTGCTGTTCAACCAAGCCCCTTTTGGCACATAAAGTAGCCCCGACTTAATCCTGTCAGAGACGACAAGCCGCAATAACACTTCGGCTTGATCATTGACTAGCGCGACCTGTTGACCCGCAGTCAGCCCTTTGGCATTTGCGTCACCGGTGTTCATCTCAACCTGATAAACCTCATCATTCGCTTTGCTGCCTCCCAAAGATGAATTGATGCGTTTGTCCGAACTTGGGCTAATTAGAGTAAACTCGCGAGTCTGTTGACGAGGCTGGTACTTTGGTAAACCCAATCCAGCCCTATCTTGTTCACTTTGATTAAATAGCAAGGCTCGGTTAAGCGGTGCATTTGGGGCGATGTCTCGAAATGCCGAGTTGCTAGTGGCGGCTAAGCTCCCGTCCAGAGATTGACCCACCTCAGGTAAAGACTTGATCGCGGCCGCTAACATTTGCTCATCGCTTTCGCTGAACTCAGGCTCATCAAAACCAAACACCTCGGCTAACTCTCGAAACACTTGAGTATTAGGGCGAGAATCTCCGACTGGCGGAATAACCGCAGCCGCACGTTGCATAATAGTGTGTCCATAAGCCTTATAAACATCGCTGTACTCCATAGAACTACAAGCGGGTAAGACAATATCAGCGTAGGCTATCGAATCAGTCATGGTCAGATCAAAACCGACGATAAACAAATCATCATCGCTCAATGCCTGTTTCAGTAACGCTTGGCGGGGGTGCACAGCAATCGGGTTATGGTTATAAATAAACAGAGCTTTGATTGGCTGATCTAGATCGTCTTCTACGATGTGCTGGCCAATGTCCAGAATGTTGATAGTGCGAGTACCGGGTTTGATCCAATCAGGGCGCTTTAAGCTATCTCGATCAATATCGAAATAAGACGACGGGTCGCAGATACCCGCGCCACAAGGGCCAAAATTACCAGTCAGTAACGGCAACGCCATCGCCGCTCGAATCGCCGAGCCGCCATTACGGTTACGCTCCATCGCCACGCCAATGCTCAATGAGGCAGGCTTGTGCAAACACCAATAGCTGGCAAACTGCCGAATTAACTCTTCGCTTAGGCCACATTCGAGACTGGCTTTTTCAAGCGTCCAATTTGCGGCCTCCGCAAGAAACTGTTCGGCACCATCAATATTCTGGTCGATAAAGGCTTGCTCTAAACCACCCATCTCGCGCATTTGATTTGCCACGGCATACGCCAACACCACATCAGTGCCCGGGTTAATTTGCAAAAACAGATCCGCGTCATCAGCAATGCGAATGCGCTTTGGATCAATCACAACAACTTTGGCACCCCGTTTTCGCGCGTTTCGTATTAGCTTGATCAGATGCAGATGCCCGACCGTAATGTTATTAGCCCAAATCACAATCAACTTCGAATCGGACATTTCAGCATGAGCAATACCACCAACATTGCCCAACACTGACTTCCAAGCGGCGGCAGAGACACCCGCGCACAACGGCGAACTATCTAGTTGTGATGCGCCTAGCCGATTAAAAAAACGTGAGTCCATCGAACCAACAGATAGCACACCCATTGGTCCAGCATACTTAAGCGGAACAATTGCTTGAGAGCCATATTGCTCGGTGATAGCAGAGAATTTTTGCTTGATAGTGGCGTAGGCTTGCTGCCAAGAAATGGCTTCAAACTTAGCCTCGCCTTTGTTACCAACTCGGCGCAACGGCGTGCTGATACGTTTATCACCATGCACCCATTCGACCATCCCCTTAGCCACTTTGCTGCAAATTTTGCCATCGGTAAAAGGATTTTCTTTAGAGCCTCGAACTCGCACTACTTGATCGCCCTGAATATCTACTTGCAGGCTGCAGGTATCGGCACAATCAAACGGGCATACGGTTTCAGCGGTTTGCTCTTGGTCGCGAATAAGGTTCATATCGTGGCTCATTGGGGCCCTCAATGTTATTGAATAAAATCGGCTACATTGAGCCTAATATAAAGTTGCATGATTGCCTATGGTAAAGCAGTCGTGCCTGAGTGTATTTTCATTTTGCGACTTAATCGCCTCCGTTTGTTAATGGCCTCCGATGCCACGGCAATGATCCTGTCGGCTAACATGGGTCTAGTCTAAATGTGTTACCTACACATCGTGGTTAGCTGAACATGATATCGAGAAGGGATTCAGTATTGCTTCCTTGTCAATTAAATACTAGCGATAGGTATTTGCAAAAGGCATTCAAGATAGGCAGCATTGCGATCAGCTTGCTCATCAATCAGTACGCATCACCCTTTTCTTGAAGACGAAAATCGAAACGTTACTGCGTAACTTCAAAATCCATCCCGCTGGCTACTTCTCCATTACCCGCCAACACTACAGACACAGCCTGCAACGCCTTCAGGCCTAGCGATTGCAATTGAGTGGGTTCGAGATTGATATAGTATTGGCCTGGAATCAGGCGATCGAATATGTAAAAGCCATCATAACTGGTGGTGGTTTCATCAACTAAGGTGTGGTTGCTATCGAATAATTGAACTTTCACCCTGCCAAGCGGTGAGCGTTTTTCAGCATCATCTTTATTTTCTTCTGCATCGTCGTTTTTTTGTTCATTTCCAACAGTCCGAGTAACCAGCCAGCAGGTACCATCAATCTCGCCACTTTCCACAATGGGAATATCCACCATTACTACCTTGCCTGGGCGGGTCATGTATTTCAGGTGATTTTTTGCAGGTAGCCAGAATGGATCGTCAAGGCCTTTGTCTTTTACCTCAACATGCGACCAGTCATAGCTGGGCAGTTGGGCCATCATGCCGATGCCATTTTGTCCGCTGCGTACTTGTCGACCATTGATGGTCACACCAACATTTTCAAGCAAGGGTTCATCACCATCATACTGTCGGTTAAAATTATTATCTAAAAATGTTCTGAAAGCGACAGCCCCTTGGTCCGCACTATTACCGCCAGTCCATTTTAGTCGGTTTTGTTGCGGCATTTTTATTATTGAGGTGCTAAGTGTCAAACCGAAGCGCCAGTCTTCTTCCTTTTGCGCACTTATGCTCAAGGTAAATTGGCCATGCCTTGCATTCAGGCTTGTCTGGTAACTGCTCTGGGTGCCCTTGTCGTCATCAAAACGCAGCGCGGTGCGTGTACGCAGGCTCCACTTGCGATTAAGTTTGTAGTTTAAGGAAAAAGTCGAACGATCCAATCTGGTTTTGTCTTTGTGCGAGTAACTGATATCGCTGGACACGCTGAGTTTACGAAGACGCAAACGAGCGAGGAGATTGCCTTCTATGCTGTTGTCTTCTTGGGTGTTTTGCCAGCGCAAGCGATTACTCAGTGACCAGCGCGGCGAATTCATCGATAGCAGGTAATCGACATTGTCGCTGATGCTGGTGTCAATATGCTCGCGTCTAAGGTTGATTGAATGCTGTAAACTGGTACGTCCCCACGTGGCTAACTTGCCGTTAAACCGCACCTGCCAAAGGTCGCCGTGGCGCGCCCTGCGGCTGTCTGCGGCTGCATAATGATTCAGCTTTTGCCATTCAAGGGTACTGGTATATTGACCTACATTGCCCTGCCAGCGCAGACTGTTTTCGGTGCCACCATTTATGTCCATCAGGCTTTTGATACTCATTAGTCCGCCCGCCGCCGAGGCAAGTACGCTCAAGCCAATGTACTCCTGTTCCGGGCGCAGCACCTCGCCGTCGATAAAGCTGTCGAGCTGCATCCACTCGCCGCGCAGCACCAGTGCCTTGTTAACACCGTACTGCAATAGCCCATAGCCACGCGCTCGATCTTTGGCGCTGCTGCCGTCGGCCTCGTCAATATCGTCAATCTCGTAAAGCAAGTGCTTGTCGTCTTGCTGCCAGTGCAAGCGATACAACCACTGCCCCGGCGTGAACCAGTCGCGCCCCACCGCGCGATCAATAATACGCTCACGCTGCTGCCCCTGGGGCCCGTATTGCACCAGTCGGTAACGGTTTTTACCGTATTCAAGGGCCACCTCATCAAAACCAAAACGGCCGTCTTCGCCCACTTGAGTCACATCAATTAACTGGTTATTGCGGTAAAGCTCCACATCCCAGCCAGGCAAACTCTCGCCATCAAGTTGCAGACGCGAAAACTCCGTGGGGGTAAAATCTGGAATATTGGTAAGACTGAAGCCACTGCCTTCGTTTGCGCCGCCCCCGGCAAATTCCGGAGCAAATAAATCACCCGCTTTCATCATCATCGGGTGCACGCTATCTTCATCGAATCGTTTTTCCAACCAAATATTCCCCTGACCGGTTTCTTCTGCGTTACCAAAGCTTTGATTAAAGTGCGCTGTGGTCCACAGCAAGTCGCCGGTAAACAATGTGTCACCACGAAAGCTTGAACCTTCTGAGTTTTTATTGGCGCCCAGTGTCATGTCGATAAACGGCCAATCGATGAAGTGAAAGGGGTTTGGCTGGGTTGAGAAATGCCTGCTATCTATTTGGCTATCGCCGATTTTCGACCATTGCTTTCGCCGATTATTTTTTTCATCAATCGGCAGGGGACTGGATGGATTAACCTCCACCAGTAAGCGTGAAGGGTCGAAAGTCAGACCGAGATCAAACCATTGATTAAGTGTATCGAGCCGCACATACACATCAAAGTTCTGCAGTTCAATTCCCTCACCGATA
Organism: Arenicella sp.; assembly: GCA_046709645.1. GTDB lineage: Bacteria > Pseudomonadota > Gammaproteobacteria > Arenicellales > Arenicellaceae > Arenicella. Next base: position 61,681 of record JBKEFT010000001.1, on the reverse strand, counting down.
GCAGATTTGATACCGAGCAGGGTTAGTGTGTCGCGTTGAAAATCTAGGTGAAACTGGCGGGATTCCCTTATAAACCAGCCCTTGGCATAGCCTTCATCCAGTTTGACCTCAATTGGAAAAGCCAGTGCATCGACAAAGTCGGTCAGCGGCAGCCACAGGCCATCGCTGGCTTGGTAGGCCATAATGCCGGCAAAAAGCGTCCTGCCTTTCAGGCTAACATCGACAATGGCCAATTCTTCATCGGGGCGAAAAGTAAGCTCCAGGCTGTCAGCGTGTTGTGCAAAACACAACAGTAAAAAAAGACCACAAATCTTACGCTGCCAAACGCAAAGAAATAAACGTGATGCAAGCGAACTTTTGGCTCGCGCTGTCGGAGTGCTGACGACACTCATTGAGACATAATCGGCACTACTGCTTAGAGATATTGCTTCATTAGCGTGGCCTATGCATGAAACTCTTCCCGTGCCTGCGTATTATTCAGGGTAGTGCCACCAGCGATGTCGCCAGAATTTGTTTTTCACGTTTTTCACCCTGGCTAAAAGTGAGTTTTAGCTGGCCCTTGTCAATGTCAATGCCCTCAGGGGCAATCAATGCCATCGACATTTTGCGCTTGTCATTGGGTACATAAACCACAAAATCTTTCACCGTGCCGACCACGTACCACTGATTTTCAGTGTCTGGCTGATACGCCACTTCGATGTCGCCATAGACTGAACGCGTGCCTTTGCGTTCAAGCGTAAACGAGACTCGAGAACCGTGTTCATCGCTGGTTTCGATGTTTTCCACTTCGGTTAATTCGGTATTTTCAGCTTCGGTTAAATAGTCCGCACTGGAAAACGAAAATTCTGCGTTAAGGTCGCCGTGGCGAATAACCACCGGTATACTCACACGATAAATCACATCAATCGAAATGCCCACTTCTTTTTCTTTCAGGGGCTGCAAATTATCGAGGGTCTGGCTGTTACCGGCTTTGTCGGGTATGGCATACATAACTAAGTGAGAGCGATATTCGCCAGCCGCTAAGTCTCGCGGTTTACGCACCATGATTCGAATAGTCTGAGAGCCGCCGGGTTCTATTTCGACCTGCCGCGGTGAATAACGCAGGATGGAATCTGCAAAAATCTGGCCTTCTTGTGCCACATCAATTTCGCTCATTTTACCGCCATCATCCATTGCCATTTGTGTAAAATCAACCCGGTAGGTGGCTTTCACATTTCCGCGGTTGACAAGATGGATTGTCTTGCTTCGATCTCGTCCTTCAAAAATCACCCGTGTGGGCGTGACCGTAAGATCACCCTGGGCGTGAGCCGAGCGTGCAGAAAACGTTAACGTCAGGCAAACAAGCCCAGCGCAAAAGTAAACTTTCAACGACAAGTGAATTTTTTGTAACATAATAATTAACCAATTATAAAGCGGGGAAGTACTTAGACTAAAAGAGTTACTTAGACTAAAAGAGTTACTTAGACTAAATTTTGATAGACGCGCATATAAGCACTTCAAAAATACCAGCCAAAAACCTATAGAAGTCAATGTGCAACATTGAATGTTTTTAGGCTACCTTTGTTGTCAGGGTCCATGATACTCATTCGAAAATGAGTATCATGGACCTAACGGACGTGGCTAAAAACTAGTTATAGCTCACAGTGACCTGATAAGTGCCAGTGTAGTCACCAGCAGGCTGGTTTTTGCCCACTTGTAAATCTGCCCCAATTGCAAAGCTGGCTTCGCCGGCAGCATCGAGAAACAACTGCCCGATGCCACCAGTTCTTTTGAAATTATTGACGGCCATAATATTACCAGCACCATCAGCTACTTCTGCTGTGAGAGGCATAGCAATGTCGTAAGGTGCACTGTTGATACCTTCTATAGTCCAAAGAGACGGAGCACCATCAGCAGTAGATAGCGCGTTAGAATCTGAAGTCACACCGTTAGTGGCGATTCGAATCCAACCATTCCGTCCGAAGGGAAGCACAGTGCCGAATCTAAGTGACTCTACCTGAGTTAAAGTAATCTCCTGAGTCAGAACGGTGGCACTCATCTGCCCGTCTACTTGGTCGGACACTTGCGCCATAGCGCCCGTAGAAAAAAGCAGAGAAGCGGCCATAGCAGTTAAAGCGTGAATTTTTTTCATTGTGAATTTCCTCATTTGAATTAATTTTAGTTTGCGCCCAATTCGCCAAAAATCATTTAATGGCGCTGACGCACCGATACACAATTAACCAATAAATATATTAATCAATGTGTCGTTAGATGACTTTCGTAAGATAACCTTCGTTATCTACCGAAAGTCAGACTAGAGGAGAAGTTGTCGTTTTATCGTGAAACTTAAAACGGTAGAGCCATAAATATTTTTAATTTTTCGGGTAATTACCTGCAATAAAATGAATATAATATTAATTTTTAAAAAAATTATTATAAAACATTGGCTTAGGACGTTTTTGTCGACGCGAAACTATTCGACAGGCATGACAATTTTTGCAAAAAATATTGTTTAGATTCACATAAAATAAAATTTTAAAATCCATCAGCACCATCCGCATGAATGAAGACGACTTACCGTGCTTAATTATTTGGCTAGCTAGCACCAATATTTTCTCAATTATCTGGGCCTATTTCTCGGTTTCTAGGGCATGGTCATGCCCTGCATTAACGCCATCATGAGCCAGCGACCCCCAGCTCAAGCACAAGGCGAATTGCAAGGATTTAATCGCCGTATCGCCGCCTTGGCAGCCCTAGACGCACCACTGATTTAGAACACTAACCTTTCGTATTTCACCGCGGCTGAAACCGAGATCTAGCTCCCTAGAGCAGCATTTATCCTGTCCTCGGTGCTGGCTGCAATCTTGATAATATAAACTTGCATGATTGCCGATGGTAAAGCAGTCGTGCCTGAGTGCATTTTCATTTTGTAACTTAATCGCCTCCGTTTGTTCATAGCCTCAGGTGCCACTGCAATGATCCTGTCGACTAACATGGGTCTAGTCTATATGTGTTACAGACACATCGTGGTTAGCTGAGTATGGTATCGATAAAGAATCCAATATTGTACGAAAACAACATCGCTGGCTTGTAGGGGGTCAAAGGCATGGTTAGATTAACGTCAAAGTGGAAGCTTAAAAACGGCTTGACGCCAGAGGTTCTTCATAACCTCGCAGCTGCGGCTGAGCTGATTCAGTCAAAAGAGTTAGGTACCTTAATGTACCTGATACATCTTGAAGCACCTTTCCCTCTCGATAGCTCGGGGCGGGTATTAGTGCCACAACCGGGCTCAATACCGAACGATCAACAAACCGATGTAACCTTTATTGAGGCCTATCAGGATGCTGATGCGTTTGGTGCTCATATAAACGGGGCTATCTTTACCGATTTTCTATGCGAAAATTTGCAGTACTTTGAAGAGGATCCCGAAAAGCCAGGTTGGCCGATTATTGATACACACGTTTTAGAACTTGATGCGGGTTTCATTAGGCCAAAACAAAATTGGTAGCTGGTTTTGCTGAGGTCTCGGTAAATTAATAGACCCACAGCCAGCAGACCAAGAACCGCCGCTCACCTTGCCAATGATAGGTAGGGAACGGCGGCGCTTATCGTAGTCGGCTTAGCCAACAAGGCTAGCTATTTAACAAAACCTTCATTTGCCTTGACGGTTAAAGGGTGGTAACCGGGTTTGGCCTGCTCAAACGCTTTACGCCCCAGTGCTTTACCCTGCTCAGTTTTAGACAACTCGCGATACAGCGGCTTTACCAATTTATTTCGACCAATACTGGTCAGATAATCATGAAGACGAGGCAATGCAGGTGCGTACCAGTTTTTAACCGACATCAATAACCAGCTATGTGCTATCTCATTGTTTTTTGAATTAGTAAGATCAAATTGGCCATCCAACGCGGTCATCTTTTCTTCGCTCATGATCTCAGGCATATTATTTAAGAAATACAGCCATTGATGTACTGTCCAACCTGAGGTTTGTATTTTATTGGCGGCCAACTCTCCGGCCAACCACTTGGTACGAGCCATATCGACAAGGCTAAACGCATCTGATTCCGGTACCGACACATCGCTTGGTAATCCAGCTTCGAATATCCATTGCATGATTCTCGCGATATCTAACTTATCAGCATACTCAACTAATAACGTTTTCTTAAGGTGGTCAATGAATTGATCAGTAGTAATACTTTGAAATGCGAATTCTTTGAAGTAATTCTTCAAAAATGCGTCGAAATTATCACGACCAATTTTCTGCTCAATTTCACGTAAAAATAGAGCGCCTTTCTCGTAAGGAATATTCGAGAAAACATCATCAGGATCACGACCTCGCAAATCAATAGCTAAAATCTGGTCATTAGCGTCTAAGGTATTTAAGTCTTCTTCAAGGTCCTGATAACCTAATACCGCTTCCATTTTAAATCGATCAGTGCCATAGATATCTTCCATAATTCGGTAAGTCAGGTAAGTGGTAAAACCCTCATTTAACCAGAGGTCACGCCAAGTTGCGTTAGTCACCGCGTTACCCGACCATGAGTGAGCTAGCTCATGCGCTATCAGCGAAACAAGACTTTTATCACCGGCAATAACCGTCGGCGTTATAAATGAAAGCCGTGGGTTCTCCATGCCACCAAAAGGAAATGACGGCGGTAAAATCAGTAAATCATAGCGATCCCAACTATACGGCCCATAGGTTTCTTCAGTGGCGATCAGCATCGATTCGGTGTCTTCAAACTCGGCGGCTGCGGAATCTAAAATACTCGGTTCAGCGTAAACACCGGTTCGTTCACCCATCGCTTTGAACTCTAGATCACCAACAGCAAGGGCGATTAAATACGACGGTACCGCCTGTGGCATCTTAAACTCATAAACACCGTCACGCTCTGTTTTAGGATCGTTGGAGGCGCTCATTACCGCTAGCAATTCTTTAGGCGTTCGAATGATAGCTTCATAGGTCACACGCACCTGAGGCGAGTCTTGTAGAGGAATAAAACTGCGAGCGTGTGTTGCTTGCGCTTGGGTAAATAAGAATGGCTGTTTACCGCCAGCCGTTTGCACTGGTGTTAACCATTGCACACCACTAGCCTGCGGTGAGGTTGAATAGTCGATCACGATTCGAGCATTGTCTGCCGGCAAGGTTATCTCTAGTGCAGACCCTAAAAACGAATCGCCAGACTGCAACGTAAACGCTAAGGCTTGACCGCCGCTGGTGACTTTATTGATGCTTAACTCTTTGCTGTCCAACACTAAAACGGTAGCCGTAGAATCCACCTTTTGGTAATCCAAAGCCGCCGTACCGCGCATCACCTTCTGCTCAAAATCAACGGTGAGGTCTAAGGCAATATGGGTAACTATCACTTGCTCAGGGTTTGATAAAGAATGGTAGTCCTTAGCTACGTCGATAGCTACGTCGATAGCTACGTCGATAGCTACATCTGTCACCTTCTCCAAAGACTCAGGTAGAGGCGTCGGCGCGACATCAATCTGTGCATCGCTTGGCTTACTGGCCGAGCCATCCGATTTACCCGTATCGCCATCAGCGCAGGCGCTGAGTAACAATAGACTTAAACATAAGAGCGTCAAATTTCTAAACATGGTGTGTCCTTTAAATAAACAAACAAAAATAGTGTGGTCTTGAGCTACCAAACAACTCAAACATTATGGTCAAATAGTAACCCGCATCCGATCATGAGAGAAACGCAATTTCTTCTTTAATAGCCCCTATTCGTTCAATCGCTGTGGCTAGGCAAGAAAGAGCAACATTCATCGGCATAAAGAGTTAACACATCTTTGATTACCAAAGGTCTACACTAATAGCAATTTAGCCCTAACATTGATCGATACTCCAATGAGTTTTATTACCGAAACCGCTCGCCAAACTCCCGTTATTCATACTACCGACGTATTGGTCGTTGGCAGTGGCCCGGCAGGGCTTGCCGCCGCTATCGCCGCATCCCGAGAGGGTGCTGAAACCACCTTGCTGGAACGCTATGGTTGTTTTGGCGGTAACATTACCCAAGTCGGAGTTGAAGGCTTCGCTTGGTATCGCCATCCGCAAACGGTCGACAGCGAAGGCATCGGCATTGAATTTGAAGAGCGCGCTAAGAGCATGGGCGCCGCCACCCAAGAGCCTCAATCAGACAGTCATGCGATTGATGGCGAGGCGTTTAAATATGTCGCCGATGTACTTGTTGAAGAAGCTGGGATAACACCCATGCTGCACAGAACTGTGGTCGCCCCGATTGTCGAAGACGGCATTATCAAAGGAGTGATCGTCGAAAGTAAATCTGGCCGTGAAGCCATTTTGGCTAAGCGCGTGATCGATGCTACGGGTGATGCCGACATTGCCTACCGTGCTGGCGCAATTGTTCATAAAACGCCTAAAGAGCACATGATGGCGGCCTCAGTAATGTTCTCGATGAACGGTGTTAACAAACAAAAATTCATCGACAATGTAAAAGCCGACCCGCACACTTATGCTGACTGGTCTGGTGGCGAATGGAGCATAGAAACCACCGGCAAAGAAGACGATATGTTCTCGCCATTTCTAAAAAAGCCCTTCGATAAAGCCAGAGACGCCGGTTTAATACCGACAAATTTAACCACTATCGCCGGCACCTGGGGTGCGGTCACAGAGCAAGGTGACCTAACATACCTAAACTTGGTGCACCTAGCCGACATCGATGGCACTAATGCCGACGATCTGACCCGCGGTGAAATTGAGGGCCGGCGACAAGCCATGCTAGCGATTGAGGCACTCAAACGCTACAACCCCGGATGCGAAAACGCCAAACTAAGAAATTTCGGCTTGACCCTAGGCATTAGAGACACTCGAAAGATAGATGCGCATTACAACATGACCGCACATGACGTTCGAGAACAAGGCCGCTTTGATGACAGCATTGGTATCTTCCCAGAGTTTATTGATGGCTACGGCATTCTAATTTTACCGACCACCGGTCGCTACTTCCAACTGCCCTACCGCGCAATGCTGCCAAAAAATATTGGTCATCTAATTGTTAGCGGCCGAAGCACAGGCGGAGATAGGGATTCACACGCAGCAGTTAGAAACATGATGTGTTGTGCGGTTAATGGCCAAGGTGCGGGAGTTGCAGCGGCGGTATCAATAGAAAGTGATAAAGACTTCGACGAGGTCGATATTAAGATCGTGCAAAAGCGTCTACTGGCTCAGGGAGCGCGCATAGCCTAGATGAATTAACCCGTAAATCTAGATCGGCTCATCATAATCATAAACGCTACACTCAATCCTGAAGTCCAACTTAACGTCGTTTTGACTGCATACGTTTATATAATGATTCAGCCGGTCTTCAAGGCTTTTAGCAACAGAGTAGGCTTTATAAAATACATAACTACCGGGATTGTGTTTGAGCTCTTCCAAAAGATCCATGGCATCGCCGTGCAGCAAAAAGAGCGCATCACCCTGAATAACAGAGCCCAGATAGTTTCGCTCTGGCATTCGCACCACGCCGTTATTATCTGCTTCAGAATACACTTCAACGCAAGATTTCTTCATTATTTATTCAAAGCTCAAATTCGAAAAGCTAGAAGCCTCGAGGTTATTTTCGACCAGTTTTTTTATCAATTTATCAGTGCCCAAATTAAAGCCAGAGCAGCCACGCCCAATTGCATCACCTTGCTCTAAAACCACTAAATGATCGAACTCGGTGATCGCCACCCCATACTGCCATAAGACAATGCTGATAGACTTACAGCCCTCAGGGATACTGACCGCCACATTAAACCGATTCCAAAGTTCATTCAAACGTGGCGCGCCAAATGATGTCGGTGAATGCCACTGAATATCAACATAGCCCCGTTGCGTGAGCCCCATATCCAACCCAATTGCGATTCCATAGCGTGAATTATCATACGAGCGTTGAATAAAATCAACAAACTCTAGCCGCTCTTCTTGATAGATTGCCTTCGCCTGTTCTGCCAGCCGCTGTCTGATTTCAGTATCACTAGGATGAGTAGAGTCGCCAAGAAACTGAGCCAAACGATCCTGTTGATTAACTTCATAATAGTCAGAGAATTGCTTTTCCATTTACCCGACGTTAGGTTTCACGCCTCGAGCAAAGCCAGAAACATGTAAATGTTTGGTCACATAGGGCGCGGCTTTAATGGTTTGATAAATAAAGCCGCTGGGACTGAAGGGAGACTGCCAGTACGGCGCCTTTTTTTGGTATTCAATCGGTTGCGTTAACACGGTGCCGTCTATCACTGCTAACTGAGTACCATGTTGCGCCTCTAGCGAATGATCAAGCCGATAACGTGCTTGATCTTCCGAGACAAACAACCACATCTGTTCCGGCTCAGCCCGAGCAAACCCGAATGAACTCACTAAAGAGAGAGTCACTGTTACGCTGAGGTCTCTATTGGTGCACTTTTTTCACCCAACACGATGGCGCAAACTTGGGAACGCCAAGGGTAAGCCGGACTGGTTAAAACCAGCGGCAATACTGAAAGCGAGAGCCTCAATCTTGGGATAGACCTGTCGTATAGTCGCGTAAGTTGGAGTAACTCTGTGATACTCAACGCCTATAGATCATCAAACAACGATATCGAATCGGCTAATAGCCTATCGGCCAACTATTTATTAGAACGAGCCTTGAGCAAGCGCAGCAATCTATTTGCCAGCCTTGGCTACCTTGACGACGATTTTGATGGTTTTACAGAAAAATTTAGCGCCTCCGTTGGTTATGGATATAAAGTGACCGACTCGGAGAAAACCAAATGGGAAACCTCTGTAGGGTTTGGCTATCGCGATACCGATGTTATTGTGCCGCCAGCCGATAATAGCTCGTCGCTTATCAGCAGCACTAAATCAATAAGCGGCGCGACCTTTGTTGCCCGCTCAGAATTCAAAACATCATTAACCGACAACACGGCATTTATCGACAACTTTAAATCCGAGTTCGGCTCAGATAATTCGTTTTTCGAAAATGAAGCCGCTCTTTTAGTTGCCATGAATAAAAAGTTGTCACTCAAAGTGACCTTCTTAGTTCGGCACAATACCGCCCCCGGAGCAAAGACGGATAAAACCGACACTATTTCATCCTTGAGCTTGGTCTATCAGCTCGGCAAGTAGAAGCTAGTAAGTATTGACGTTATCCACTCTTGTTAGACGATAGTCTCCAAAGTGAGCCTATGCAGGGCGCTATGAAGCGCAGCATAGGCTGCGGAATACTTGCGCCAATGCAATAGCTTTGCTAACTTAACTGTAGATATTAACTCAGCTCTAATCAACGGATCTAGCTTCTTATGAAAAAACTCTTAATCGCACTGCTTGTAATCATCGTCATCATTGCCATCGGCTTATTTGTATTTGTCGGGAAAATGGACGCACTAGTCAAAGATGTCATCGAAAAGGAAGGCAGTGCGGCACTCGGCTCGCCGGTCAAGGTTGAATCAGTAGTCACCGACCTAAAAAATGGTAGCGCGATACTGAACAATTTCACCATCTCTAATCCAGCTGGTTATAAAGCCGCAAATGCAATCGAAATTAAATCATTTAGCGCCAGTGTCGATTATCGAAACCAAATAATTAAGGACATCGAGATTAATAACCCAATTATTAATGCTGAACAAAAGGGTAATAAGAATAACTTTCAAGATCTGTTGCAGAGCATGCCCGCCACCGAAGAAGAAGAAGAGGAAGCCGTGACAGAAGGCGGCGACACGGTAATCACCATCCAGCAATTTGCCCTGAGAAAGGCGACGGTAAACCTCATTACCAGCGACCTTGCTGTCGGTGAAATGAAATTTGAATTGGGTGATCGCAGCTTCGTGATGGACGACTTCGTGATGAACGACTTGACCGGCACGGTCACAGAACTTACTGATTTAGTAATTGGGCGTCTAACCTCACACGTATCAACACAAGTAAAAGGTTACGTGCAAAAAGAGGCCGCGAACATGGCTAAAGGTCGCCTGATGGAAGAGGCAAAAAACAAAATCAACCAACAGCTCGAAGAAAAGCTTGGTGGTAAACTCGACGTAGAGCTTAATGATCAAACTAAAGAAAAAGTGAGTGAAAAGCTTAAAGGTTTGAAGCTTAAATTCGGTAAGAATTAGAGTACTGAGTTACGCCATAGTTAAAAGCTATGCTACATTTGAAAACGGGTCGAAAGACCCGTTTTTATTATCCACGCTTTAGCACAAAAACATTGCCAATCAATAGGCAGAATATTTCGTCGCGCTAAAACTCACATCGCGCCTCAAAGCTTAGCGGTTCGCCGCTAGTCGGATGTTCAAATTCCAAGCGGCTGGCGTGTAAGCACAAACGACAGGAAAGCTCTTGAGTGTTAACACCATCAATAATATCCGCGTATAAATCGCAACCAATAATAGGGTTGCCAATCTCTTGACTGTGTACACGCAATTGATGTGTTCGACCGGTGGTGGGGGTGAATAATACTCTGGATATTTTTGCGCCATTAGCACTATCGATGAATCGCTGCAAAACCCGATAGTGGGTTAACGCAGCCTTGCCTGTTTGGTGGCATATTTTCTGATGAGGGAAGTCATCTTTAGCAATCGGCGCGTCTATTACTCCATTATCATTAGGCAGATGGCCGAATAAAAGCGCTAGGTAATGCTTGGTGATCTTACGCGCTTGAAATTGTTTAGTGAGATGCGCATTAATAACTTTATTACGCGCTAACACCATCACGCCTGAGGTGCCGAAATCTAAACGATGCACCATCGTCACGCCAGAATATTGCTGCACCAGACGATGATGTACCGAATCTTTGTTTAACGGGTTTTTACCCGACAGACTCAGCAAACCACTTGGCTTATCGATCACAATTAGATCATCGTCTTCGAACAACACAGCAATTTCTTGGTCGCAGTGTGGCGCAATAAAATCATCGCCACTCATATAAGAGCCAACAGTCGGTAGTCCAACGTTAACGGTTTTCTAAGTGACAGCACGGGCCTTTAAATAGGAGAACCGGGAGGCATAGTCGGCAACGCGATTTGATCGCCACTGGCATTTGGCTCGATACTTTCTAAACGTGTAACTTGATAGTTATAAAAACTAGAGTAACCCTCACTCGCCTTAGACGATCGTTTCAATAGTGCTTTTTTATCGTTTTCGAGTGCGTAAAAAATCTCAGCCTTAACCAACTTAGGAGTGGTTTTACTGCTTAATAAATTAATATAGTTTGAATAAATCAAGTCGACTACCGACTGATGTAACCTAGCCTGCATACCAGCATAGCGTTGATCGACCACTGAGCTGTATAGCGCTTGCGTCACCTCGCCTATCGAAGGTACCGAAGAGTCCTGCGCGTTCTGCTGCAATAACCGCGCTAAACGTTGCGGGTGCAGTAAAGCGGTCAACGTATGTTGCGCCGAGGCCGAGGCTAAACTCAGTTGGTCTAAGGTCGCACCGGTTTCGCCATTGACTGACTCTCGAGTTCGATAGTTATTGGTCGCCTTTGGCAACATCATCGAGTTTAAATTGGCAGGCAAGGCTAAGAACTCAGGGTTGAGAGTTGCAAGCATCGTATCAAGCGCCAAGTGCTGCTTGGTGCCGGAGACAACCGTTAAGCTTGGTTTCTTGTTGTCATCTCCCTTAGTAGAATAATCCCCCTTAGTTGAATACTCATAGTCAACACCACCAAGCCATTTGGCCGCAGCCTGAATTTGAAAGCGATGAAAATAGTAAACTGGCACCAGTATTTCTTCTAAATCAGACCAATTACGCCCGTTTTTCAGGTTATCAGTTCCGAAGTTGTTTAACGCCACTTGGCGTATCGCCATCATCTTTTTTAATTCGTCGACAGCATCTGCACCGTTGTCCCAAAGGCTAGCGTAGGCGTGCGCATCACCGACTGAGCGAGCATCGGCATCGCTGATGTAGCGCAAGCCATTGGCATCATTCTCGGCGATCATCGCGTTCAGCTCGGTCAGCTCATCTTGCTGCTCTGAGAATTCGGAGTAACCATAGGCAATCACGGCTTTATCCCACTTACCGAGCCCGACTGAATACGCATTTGGCGCAACGATTTTTTTAGCATTATTCTGATCGATTTCAAATTGCGGGTGCGGATAGTCCATCACCGACTCACGACCATAGTTGCTGGCGGCAAAGTTGTGCGCGATACCAATCGTATGCCCGACTTCATGCGCCGATAATTGGCGAATTCGCGCCAGGGCTAAGTCCATCAACGCCTGATCATTGTCATTCAAACCAAAAGGCGCCATCAGGCCTTGCGCGATTAAGTAATCTTGGCGAACTCGCAGCGAACCAAGCGTCACGTGGCCTTTAATAATTTCGCCGTTACGCGGGTCGGTTAAACCATAACCGTAAGACCAACCTCGGGTTGAACGATGTACCCATTGAATTACGTTGTAACGCACGTCCATCGGGTCAGCGCCATCGGGTAATATTTTGATTTGAAATGCGTCTTTGTAGCCAATCGCCTCGAAACCTTGGTTCCACCAACTCGCGCCGTCAATTAAAGCTGATCGAATAGGCTCTGGCACGCCTGGGTCAACGTAGTAAATGATTGGCTCAACAGCCTCACTGATTGCCGCAGCCGGGTCTTTTTTCTGTAAACGATGCCGCCCGATTACCTTAACTTCAATATTCTGATTTATCGCTTGGGCGTAGTCTTTATAGCTGACATCCCAGAAGCCACTTTTAGCAATATAGGGTCGAACTTGATAACCAGCTTCTGGCAAACGCACAAAACTATGGCGCATTTTCAAGCTAATGGCGTAGGGGTTGGGGGCCGTCTCTTTAACAAAATTGCCCGGCTCGCTGCCAAGCAAGGTTATTGTCGCTTGTAACTCGGTGTTATCCGGAAAGGCCTTGGTTCGCGCTAAATCCACTGCCGAGCGAGTAGCATCAACGGTGTACCCCTTACCCTGCTTTTTCTCAGCGAGAATGCGTCCAACGCCATGAACGTCTTGCAAGATAAACTCACTGGCATCAACCAGCACCCAATTGCCAGAGCCATCTGAACCCGAGTCTTCAATTATAAATCCCCAAAGCACCGACGATGCAAACGCCTCGCTTATAGCCTGAGCTTCTTTTTTGTTATCAGTAACGGCGCGAAAGGCGGTGGGCTTCTGCTTCAAGAATAGTTTATTGCCAGCGCGCTCGAAGACCACCAAACTAGTGTTACCAAGTTGCCCTCGATCTAAGCCGATATCGTTAGATCCTAAGCCGCTAGGCAAACTGGTTTGGTAAATAAATTCTTGCTGTAAGTTGTTTATTTTTAAATAAGTCTTGCCGGCCTTGGTATCGTAAAGTATGTCAACGAAACCATCTTGAACTTCGGCGTTAGACGCTAGCTCTTTGAGCGTAATCGCGTTGGCCGAAAAACTACTAATAGCAATGAGATAGGCCAGTGAGATTATCGCTGAACGGAGTAGTAAACTTACTTTCATAGTAATCATTCCCAATTAGTAGTTAGTCTCAATAAAGTTTAAGGCTTTATAATTTAGATCTGTTGGTAGACCACAGCCAATTGTGACTTGCTTTGGTTCCAAGAGTAATTCGATTCAAAGTGGGCTAAATTAGCATCGCCCATGCTCTTCAACAGCATCTCATCAGCTATCACCGCGGCAAGTTGAGATGCCATCGCCTGCACCGACTTTGACAGCTCTGTTTCTGCTGGTAAGAAGCTACGATTGTTCTGAGTATCAAACGCCAGCACTGGCAAACCACAGGCTAGATAATTGAGTATTTTGCCACTGCCCTCACCGGCATCATTGAATTTTGGGTCAATAGCGATGTCAGCCAATTGCAGGTAGTTTGGCAATTTTTCAAATTCGACTCGCCCAGTTAAAGTGCATAATCCAGCAAGGCCTTGTTTATTTAAGTAACCTTCAAGCTCATCTACAGGGTACCCAATAATCAGAAAGTGCAACATCTCATTCTGACCACACATTGAAATCAATTGCTTTAGCTCAGCCAGACCTTTGCTCTCTAACAATGCGCCTGAGTAGACAACAATCTTTTTATTCTCAGACACGCCTAGCCCATTTCTAAGAACAGCCCGAAGCTGAAGGCGGTCAATGTCACTCAGGTGTGGAGCGACTCGAGCACCATCTTGCACTAGGCTTATCTTAGCGTCGTTCAAGTTAAACTCAGTTTTAATCTTTTCTAACGAATGCTCTGATGAACAGACGATGGTCTTAGCAAAAAACATTAGGCCAGTTTCAATCGCTTTCACCGGCCATCGTAACCAGGCATTCTTTTCGAAGCTGCCATGCGCTTCTAACTCGCCAACCAAGCTCCCTTGCATGTCAGCGACTAGCGGAATTTTCTTCCAGAATAACAAGGCCTTTGCAACTAGGCCGATCATCAAGCCTTCATGCAAATGCGCGTGAATAACGGCGGGTTTGGTTCGCCTAATTTCTTTTACAACCAGCCAAAGTAACTTCCAATCAGCCCATAGCTTGTACTTGCTCGGCCCAGCTTCGGTCTTAGTGTAATTCTTTATCGGCGTGATACGCGAGGTATTGACACCGTCCACCTCGCGGCCATGATGGTAAGTACAGACTAGATTTTGATAGCCAAGCTCAGCAAGACAATTAACTATGCCTTCAATGCGAATATGACATCCGCGGTCGGCGAAGAACGGCGTCGGCGCAATATGCAATACGGTTTTTGAACTCACCGGCGGCTACCCATTAATCGCGGCTTGGGTTTTATTCATACGTGACGAAGTAGCCTTTAACTGGCGCTCTAATTCGTCGGCCGACCATCCAAGCTGGCCCGCCATTAACGTCGCTATGCCAGACAATTCATCCATCTGTAATCCTAGCAAACCTAAAGACGTTCGGCCAAAGACCACGTCATCAAGCATCACCGCTTGCTCCTTTTCAATCGCCCAAACTACCTGACCGAATAGATCTGGCTGGGTTGCGCAAATACGCTTTTGTAACTCATGTTTGCCATTGATACTTTGCAAGAACGCATCAATATCGCTGCCATAAGACATAATAAGGTGCTTGATGGTTGCCGCTGAGTACTGATTTTTATAATGTTCTAATTTTTCTTGCTGAAGCTGTGCAAGGCTTGAGTAGTCGCTGCCGCGTAGCTTCTGTCTTACAAGCTTCTGTCTTACAAGCTTCTGTCTTACAAGCTTCTGTCTTACAAGCTTCTGCCTTACAAGCTTCTGCTTTAGAAGTTTCTTGTCAGCCGACGAATTATCGGCGGCTAGCTTTGAATTAACAACCTTCATTGTCATTGCTGAAACCTTTCGGCCAGTGGTGTATTTGGCACCCAGAGCGGTTACTAAACCATCTACCTTATTGGCACTTTGATGATCAATAATCTGATACTCACCTGAGCCTTGGTAAACCGTACTCTTAATATTATTGGTACGAAAATCATATAGACCGGAATAGCCTGACACTACATCGTCACGCGTCAACTTGGCTGCTGGCATGGCGTCATTAATAGCCTCAATCAATTGATCAACATGCTCGGCTTGCAGCGATATATCGCCATCAGCACTGTCTATTTCATTGTGACTTGTACCAATCAGTGAGTAACCTCGCCAAGGAATCGCAAACACATGCCGACCACCTCTGTCGATTTTAGAGCCAGCTTGATGCTTGGTGGTTAAGGCAATCGCATGATCACATAGCTGTCGGGTAACAATGTGCGAGCCTATCGCAAAGCTATTAATGCGCGGCGCTTTATCGGCATTCTTAAGCTTACTATTAAGGCCATCGATCCACGGGCCCGCCGCATTAACTACTAAGCTGGCAGTAATCGAGAATTGATTTCCGCTAAGTTGGTCGCGCGCAACAACACCCGACACCGTATCATCGTCGCCCAAGAAGCCAGTGGCGGCAACATAGTTGTAAGTCTTAGCGCCAAGCTCGCGAGCCGTTTGAATAATCGCCAACACCATGCGTTCGCTGTCGATCATATGGCGTTCATTGAATACCACCGCGCCGGTGTGTGGCTCATTGTCTAAATCGCAAATTTCATTCAGCTGATCGGCATTAATAGACTTAATGCCACCAAGACCTTGCTCCTTAGAATCAATAACCGAATTCTGGCCCAGGCAAAGCGCCTGATACGCTAACATCCCGCAACTCAAAAAGAACTTAGAACGCTTAAAATCGGGATAAGTCGGCACCACAAACGGCACAGCGTTTGAAAGATGTGGCGCGGCATAAATAAATTCAGCACGCTCCATCGCCGATTCACGCACCTTATCAAACTGCATTTGCTGTAAATAGCGAATGCCACCATGCAACAACTTAGACGATGCCGCCGAGGTCTGTGAGGCGTAGTCAGCCTTTTCTATCAACGCAGTTTTATAGCCCTGCTGCACACAATGCAGCGACAACCAAGCACCGGTAATTCCGCCGCCAACGATGACCACATCAAATGTTTGCTCGGCTATGTCAGTTAAATCGCGTTTAGAGCCGCTCAAGTTAGAGCCGCTCGGCTTAGAGTAAGTCATTTTCCTGATACCACGCGATGGTGCGTTTAACGCCTTCTTTGGTGCTGATCTTAGGTGCGTAGCCAATCAATTCTTTCGCTTTGCTATTATCAAACGCGCGTGACTTAACAAAAAACTCAACCCGCCGAGTATGCAGCGGTGGGTCAATGCCCAGCGGCTTACAAATGCCTTCACAGATTTTCGCCGCCAACATCAAAGGGCCAATCGGCGGTGCGAAGCTAGGCGCTTTAACCCCCAGTTCAGCGGCAATCATGGCGCTCAGTTGTTTTAATGTTCCGTACTCATTGGAGCAGAGAATAAATCGCTCACCGACTGCATTTGGGTGTTCACCACAAAGAATAATGCCATCGGTAAGATCATCGATATACGACAAGTGATAGAGGTTTTTACCGCCACCAAATAATGGAAAAAAGCCGCGCTTAATCTGTTTAAACATCTTCAGTAAACGCATGTCGCCTGGGCCGTAAATTGCCCCTGGACGAAAAATTGTACCCGACAACCCTGCCGCCATCGCCTTAGCAAAAAGTTCTTCACCAGCTAACTTAGTACGCTGATAAATATCGCCAGGGTTAAACGGAGACTCTTCGTTTGATGGCAAGTCTTCGACATCACCATGAACACCAATGGTTGAGCAATGAACCGTGTGCCCGACCTTGTGCTGCAAAGCCGCATCAACCACATACTGAACGCCAGTAGTATTCACCCCTTGGTAATACGAATCCGGGTGCCCAGCGGTTCGAAACACAGCTGCTATGTGATAGATAACATCGCAATTCTCAGCCGCGCTAATCACCGCCTCGCGATCGGTGATATCACCATAAACAAGCTCAACGCCGAGCGCTTGCAAGGCGTTTATATTACCCGTTTTACGAACCAAGGCAACCACATGGTTACCCTGCTCAACTAACTTTCGCGCCAACGCGCCACCAGTAAAACCAGTCGCGCCAGTAACCAGCACGCGTTTTTTATTTTCAGTCATAAGCCAATGTAATGCAGTTTCGCGATAATGGCTTTATTAAGCAGCGATATCGCTTTCAGTGGCAAGATGGTAACTCAACAATGCAGGTATTTATAGAGTTTTGAACTAATCAAATTCGCGCATTCTTCTCAGTAAAAAGAAGCTCGCCGATTTAAAGATAACTACTTGAGTACGGCTATCATTCACAAGCGCCCTCTTTGCTCGAACCTCATAATTAATAGCAAACTAAATGCCATTAATTGTAACGTTACTGAGCTTTTAGAGAGCGATATAGTCGGCCTTCTTCATAAGGTCATCTCGAGAGCTAAATTTTCGCCGCTTTACCTTATCAAGAACAGGCCTAAGCCCCTTCGAAACGTTGGTCCAAGCGATGTCTCGGTCTTCATCAGAGCAAATCCATCCGTGACCCGGAGACTGTAATAACGAAATCGGCGAATCGGCCCAGTCACAGGAACGGTAACGAATAGGGATAACAATTGTTTTGCCTATGTCATGCCCTTTCATGGCAACAGTGAGTTCTTTGCTAGAACAAAAATCAGACTTAATGAAATCTGAACTAATTAAACAGATGACAATATCGGCATTGTCAAGCGCTGAAAAAATCTCTTTTTCCCAATCAGCACCCGCGTCGATTGCCTTGTCATCCCATATAGTCAGTTTATTCAAGCGCTCCAATGGTGAAAGCGCTGAGCGTAATTCCACCAAACCCTCAGAATCAGCATGGGAGTAAGATATAAACGCCTTTACTGGCGTTTGTGCCAACTTATCGCGCATCGAAGCGTCTTCAACACCGTCTAATATCTCACTAACACTGACCCTGCGCTTTAACTTACTGATAAACATCTCTTTTTCACCCGCCTCTTCATACGAAGTCACATCACTATAGCTTCTGTACTCCTCGCTTGCTGGGATTTGAATAAGCTCATCGTATTTCAAATTGGTAAAGTCGCTAACAATTTCTTTAATTGTCTGTCGGATAAAGCTCAAAAAACGCCTTGCTTCCTGACCGCAGACGAGTAAGTTAATTTGGCTATCTTCGCGGTCGGTTCGTACTCGTGCGCGCGCATCAAATACCGTAGGCTTAGAGAGAACCATTCCGCTTCTCCAACGTAAGTCGCCCTCAATATAGTCATGCAGCTTGACCATCAACCTTGGGAATATACTGTCGGGCATAAATTCTGGGAATTTTAGAACGAATTGAATAGCGGGCCCCGCCATCTGAAAATCAGGCTCTTTGACCGGCAAAAGCTGAGGCACGATATAGTTGTGAACATCTAACTGAAAACAGAGTTCGAACTCCTGCATCACCCGAATAATGTAGTGTAATTTATGTACTGGATAGGTAATAAAGTCGTCACCCGTATCGCCACGATAGCGCTCATCATTTATTACGCGATTGAAGTCCTTTTCGTTTAACAAACCCTGATTAGCGGCCACAATTTTCGAATTAATAATTCGGTACACACCATTGGTTAGCCACTCGGGGTTAAGAATTTGCGTGTCGAAATTTTTAAGGTTTCTAAAATTGACGATAACGCCAAGATCGTGCAAAAAGCGTAGCAAAACACTCTGACTAAACTCTTTGTCCAAGCCAACGCTTATGCATATAGCCGTATAATCACTCGAATCGATATAATTAACTTTAATATCGCTAAGCCTCTGCTTTACTTCTGACCAAGCCGGAGGGAAAGGTGTGCGCGTGGTATCTGAAAGCCGCATTTGATTATGCAATGCCTGCTGAAACTCGTCGACCCCAGTTCCATCGGCGCAGGAGACTCGGGTAAACGCCTTGATCTGAGGGTATTTATCACTAAGTAGCTTACGGTTAACATCAAAAGATGGGTTTTCATCAATTTTGTTAAGCACTACCAGCACTGGCGAATCACCGCCAAAACTACTCGTATGCTTCAACCAATATTCAGCCTTGTCATCGGTACGTGAATTTAATACCAATACATACACACACCTTTTTGACAAGAAAAACTGGTGGGTCGCATGCATCACTTCTTGCCCACCAAAATCCCATATTCGCGCCGAAATAGTGTCACCCTCGATAGCAAAGGGAGCAACTTTTATATTGATACCATGCGTCTGGCTCTCGTTAATATCAAAGCTCTCTTCTACTAATTGTTTGATCAACGATGTCTTACCTGCTGAACCTTCACCTAAAAATATGACTTTGATTTCATTAAGTGGCGAATTCGTTTCCCCTAGTTGATCAAAATATTCTGCAACGCCCTTGACATCTTGAGTAGAAAATTCAGCTGGAGGGACAATTAACGGGCAATTTTCGACATCTAAAAAAAATAATTTCGTAATTATCGGTTTCAGGGGAGATAAGTCGCTCACCAACGTTGAATTGCAAACAAATACCTTCAATTGAGTCAACTCCCCCACTGAGCTCAAGTCGCTTACTAGCGTAGAGCCGCAAAGCAGTATTAAAAGTCGCGTCATCCCGGACAAGGAACTTAAATCACTTACCTGAGTTGAATGGAACTCCAATGTTTGCATTTTGGCCAGCTCCGACAATGGACTTAAATCACTCACCTGAGTTAAACTGAACTCTAACTCGCACATTTCGGTCATCGCCGACAAGGGACTTAAATCACTGACTGACGTTGAACCACAAGAAAGCTCTTTCATTTCAGTCATCTCAGACAAGGGGGACAAATCACTGACTGACGTTGAACCACAAGAAAGCTCTTTCATTTCAGTCATCTCAGACAAGGGGGACAAATCGGTGACTGACGTTGAATCACAAAAAAGAGTTTGCATTTTAGTCAGCCCTGACAAGGGGCTTAAATCAATTACTGATGTCCCGACGAACGAGAGCGATTGTATTTTGGTTAGTCCTGATAAGGGGCTTAAATCAATTACTGACGTCCCGTCAAACGAGAGCGATTGCATTTTGGTTAGCTCTGACAAGGGGCTTAAATCAATTACTGACGTGTCGTCGAGCGAGAGCGATTGCATTTTGGTCAACCCTGACAAAGCGCTCAAATCAATTACTAACGTCTCGTCGAGCGAGAGCGATTGTATTTTGGTCAGCCCTGACAAGGGGCTCAAATCAATTGCTGACGTCCCGTCAAGCGAAAGCGATTGCATTTTGGTGAGTCCGGACAAGGGGCATAAATCAATTACTGACGTCCCGTCGAGCGAGAGAGATTGCATTTTGCTCAGCCCAGCCAAGGGAATTAAATCACTAACTGATGTCTTGTCAAAAGAGAGCAATTGCATTTTGGTCAGCCCAAACAAGGGACTCAAATCACTAACTGATGTCACATCAAACGAGAGAGATTGCATTTCTCTCAGCCCAGCCAAGGGGCTTAAATTAATTACTTTCGATCTATTACAGAAAAAGTTCTGCAGGCATTGAACTTCAGCTAAGGCTGAAATATCGACGATTGATGAACCATTAAGATTAAGCGTCTCAAGCCTACTTAATTCAGCTATCCAGTTAGGTAGTTCGGTGATGATATTGTTATCTAAACTACGCCTGGTTGCGCCAAGTGTTTGCCAAACTTCATCTCCAGCGTCCCAGCGTTCATGATTGCTGACACTCAGAGCCGTTAGCCAGTCCATTGACTTAATCTCGTCGGGAATGTTGTTCAGCCCACACATATGCAGATCTAGAATGCCGGCACGTTGATTTTTCTCCTGTTTGATTAACTCTGCTGCATTCCTCGGCTCTGGTTCTAATCCTAATTCTGGCTCTGATTTTGACATTCCGTTTCGTCCCTATGGTCAATATTGATAAATTTAGTAACTCCCCAAACTATATGATAACCACAAATCCAGAGGCAGACTACAATTTAAGCTAGGCAATGAATGGCTAGCCTATTGAGTTTTAGATAACCAGCAGGAGCCTTCGATAATCTACCGAGCCTCAATAATCTAACACCCTATTTGATATGTGCATCAGCCACTTCTTCTTCGGCAAATAGATCGCCTAGCTCTAACAGTTCTTTGGTATTGCCGCCGTTATCCATTTCTCTTAGTCGCTCGATTGAAGCCTGGTCGTATTTACTTAGCACCTCGATTATTTGCTGATTTCTGCTTTTACTGTGTTTTTGAAAATTATCAGCGGTTTCAATCTCTGCGTTGTAGCGAGTATAGGCAAACGCTGGCTTGCCCATTAAAACATCATTGGCGAGATCTTGAATTTCAAAATTTGAATAACGGTTGGTGGGCGAGTTGGATAAATACTGCATCATCAATTCAACATTGTCTCCTGCATCTTGCATGAGCATTTCGGGAACTTGATTGGCCCAAAAAAGATTGCCCGGTTTTCTTAGGCTCTTTTTCTCGAGACCGCGTTTCCAGCTGCCGGTACCGATTGAAACAATCGATAATTGGTCTTCACCCGCCGGCCAACGATAAGGAAAGCCGCTGAGAGTCGCCACCAGGAACAATTGCATTGCTGGGTTGTTGGCCGTACTCACGCCGCCGTCAATGAACATACCTAGGTCGGGTTCTGTGGGTAATCCAACATCAAGCTCCATCGGGTAGAAAAAAGTAGGTGCGGCGGAACTGGCGCGTAGAATTTTCCAAAGCGGAATGTCGGCGTTATCGTCAAAGAACTTTCCATCTGGGTGATTAATAAAAGGCCAGGTTGAAAAATTGTCCGCGCGTTTGGTGATGATGCAAAGACCGGTTTTAATATTCGATGACCCTAGGGTCATCTTGTCAGAGATAACGCTCTTGATCTGCAGCTCTAACGGTTGCACCGCCCACTTTGTGTATAGCTTATTCCTGAGAGAGCCAAATAAGGGAACGTGTTTGGCCCAATGCGCGGGTTTAGAGAAAACAATCGGCCCCATCGTTTGATAGTTCTTTCTGACTGTCGCCACATCAAAGCCCAAGGCTAATTGTGCGGCTATCAAGCCGCCGGTACTGGTGCCGCCAATCAAATCAAAATAGTCACTCAATACCGCATCTGGCTTGTCTAAACGCATACGAACTATGTCTTCAATTTTTTGCAAGTAACCCAGTGTAAGACAACCGCGAATACCGCCGCCGTCAATCGAGAGAATGCGCTTGGTAGCGGCTGAATGCTTAGTATTTTGTGCTGATTTACTCATATCGTTTTTTAAATTCCAGAGAAAGGCTCTTGTCCTCTGTTAGGTAAGCCAATGTTAGGTCAACCCCTGTTAGGTCAGCCCCTGTTAGGTCAGCCCCTGTTAGGTAAACCGCTCTTAGGTCAGCCCCTCTTAGGCCAGCTCCTCCTAGGTCAGCCCCTTCTAGGCCAGCCTCTCTTAGGTCACCCTCTCTTAGGTCACCCTCTCTTAGGTCAGCCCATCTTAGGTCAGCCCGTCTTAGGTCAGCCCCTCTTAGGTCAGCCCGTCTTAGGTCAGCCCTTGTTAGGTCAGCCCGTCTTAGGTCAGCCCTTGTTAGGTCAGCCCGTCTTAGGTCAGCCCGTCTTAGGTCAGCCCGTCTTAGGTCAGCCCGTCTTAGGTCAGCCCTTGTTAGGTCAGCCCCTGTTAGGTCAGTTCCAATCATATAAGTCTGACGTAAATCACTTTCTTTTAGTGAAACAAAGCCTAAGTACATGCCCTCAAGACCACTAGGTACCCACCAGCCTGCCGAATTAAAGCGCGCAACGATTGACCCCGCAAAGCTTGCCCCGAAAGGTCTTAACCTTGAGTCTTTTTCACTGTTTTCTATGTAGGCTGAATCGCGCCCTTCAGGCCTACTTTCACCAGCACCAGACTCATGTAAACCACTGAATATTCTCGCAGTCATTTGAAGCAGTGCTATTCCTAGATGAGCATCGTAAACACAAGTTCTTACTGGCGCTGGAGGCTCTTGGTTGGCAAACGGAATGACCTGTAGAAATAGTTTGTTCACATAAGGCGCTTGCCAAGCTGACCCGGCGCGGCTTCCCGTGGGTTGGTGCCTAAGTAACACACCTTCGGCCCACCACGCATAGATGGTCAACATAATGCCGCGTAGCCACAACCATTTTTGCGGGTCTTCTGCAATTGCTGCATCGATCAGCCAAAACAGATGTGTTCGCACCTCATTGCTAAGGTTTTGTGGCGCGAGTAGGTAGCCAAGCCTACGCGATAATTTATTTTCACTGGATCTCAGCGGGAAGTCTTCCCAATAGTGATATGATTTTTGCGGTTTGAATATACCTTCATGCCCCTCAGCGGCATCTAGCAATGCGCTGTAGATAGCCTCTGCAAACAAGTATTCACGAAAACTTTTGTGTAAAAACTCACATCCAAGGTGAGTATTACCGCCTTTAAAATAAAAATTAACCACTAACTCTTGTAGTGCGGTACTTGCATCGGCTTGCTCATGCCAGTCTTTGAGTAATTCTCGGCGTATTGGTAGATCGCTGTCACCAAACCGAGCTTTGAGTTCTTCAAAGGAAGCCGATTCGCTACGCAATATACTGATTGTTACAGCAACTTCTTGTAACACCGTACGCAGGCTCTTGCCGCCGCGCTGAACGGTATCTTCTAAGTTTTCATTCTGACCCTTGCCGGCATTTTTAATGGTGATATTGAGCAGCTCTTGATACAAAGCAGTCGGGTTTGAAATCAAGGTTTCTGGGCTTTGATCAGTTTCGGCCAACACCCTAAAGGATAAATAAGCTAGCAGTGGGTTACCTAAAAAATCACCGGTTGAGTTTCCACTTGCTTCACGACTGCCTGAAAACCAGTCTTCATAATGCTTGAATACAGGTTCCAATTTATTCTGATCGAGTTGCCATAGCTCAGAGTTCGGGTGTTCACTCGGTTCTTGCTTGTCAGTTACTTTGCCCTGTTGCGAAATTGATGCAATTTTTAGTCGTTCAGCGGTTCGATTAGCAAATTCTCGTAGTTGTTCTGGTCGAACAGGCCGAATGGTTAGCACGGGTGTGGCTTTTTTTAATAGCCCACTATCTGACGCTTCAGTGGAAGGCCTGCCGGTTAAAATTAGGCGGATCTTTGTGGTTCGATTACCGGTGAAATACTCGCGAATTTTTGGTAGTGCGGTTGAAAGCTGGGCACTATAGGATTCATTGCCACTTAGGCTCACTTCATCCCAACCATCAAGAATAATCACAATTCTACTTATATTAGCCTTACCGAGTAGCTTTGTTTGATGCAGCTTTTGGCTAATAATCTCGGTCTCAGGGTGCGGTGAGTCATCGTCAGTGAAGCCAATTCTAATTGCGTCATCTAGTAATTCAGCTACGTTAGAAAAATTGTTTAGCCGCAAATCTCTGAACCGCACTAATATCGGTTGCAGGCCTTCTTGCATTAATTCGTGTGCCAACCTCAATGTGAAGGCTGACTTGCCGGCACCTGGGCCTGCTTGTACGGTTATTAACTCGTTAAAATCAGGATCAGCAAGCTTAGCCATTACAGTATCGAGTAAGGGCTCGCGGTCTCCACCTTGTTGTGTTTTCTTTAGCTCGGCTCTGTCTGTTTGCTCTGTAAATGGGTCAAGCTTATCGTCTTTAATCTGTTGCCAACTTAGTTCGCCACAATCACTTTCGATGTAAACGTCAGCTAAGGCGTATGGTTCTCGTTGAAAAACGGGCGCGTCGTTATATTGCCAAGAGAGCCAGCCCTGATGCGCGGCTAAAAAGTCATCGGCTGTCATTGATGACGATGTAATCTCCTTTAGAGAGTCTTTGATTTTATTAATAGCGTTGTGACGTAACAAGAACCCTTTGGTACCTTGAATATCATCTAGAATGCCGGTTTCAAAAAAGGAGTCCTCCATACAAACTGGAATTACAGGAATACCTTTGATCACCCAACGTGCCACCAGCACCGCCCACTCGCGACGACACCAATCAGACTGATTGGCTTCTTTGCTTAACACAATAATCGCCGCATCGCAGCCAAGCAACCAATCGTAGAGCTCGCGAGTCCAAGGCTTGCCCACGGATATGTTCTTATCGCGCAACAGCTCAAAGTCAGCCGCTAACTCTGCCTCCACATTTGCAATGAAATCTTCACTCGCTTGGTGACCGTTTTTGTAACTGATAAAGACTTTAGGCGCCGCCATGATTTCCCTTTTCCATTAATCCCCGTGGTATCCATTTAAAAAAATCGCACAGCGACACGCGTAATAAATCCCTTTATAAACACCTTGGACAAACTACGCTTTTGAATACTCAAACCTTAAAGATCACAGTCTACGCGGTCTTGCTGATCAGCTCAATAATCATCGCATACCGACTATCTCTGCGCTAATCAAGAATTTCTTAGATCACTTCTAACTCATCGAGAAGAACTAGAGATCAAATCTTTTTATAATATCTATACTGTCCGCGGAACAGAGCCCCATCCGTTCCGTGGCTACGGTTATAACGCTGTGTATATACCCCGCCAATATGCCGCATGGCACGTTGTAGGTTACCAAGCGGCGTCTTGATGAGTAAGTGGTAATGATTAGTTATCAGGCAATAGGCGTGAACTTCAATTGAAAACCGAGAACTCGCTTCTTCCAAGGTAGTTAAGAATTGCACAAAGTTCGACGCGTTGTGAAAGATATTCTGCCTAGCACGTCCACGATTCATCACGTGGTAGTACGCATCAGGAAACTCTATTCGGGCAGGTCTACTCATTCAATTGCCGGTAACGGCGTACGACTTGACCCCTACTTTCTTTCTCACCATGTCTTATTTGATTTTTTGCACAATCATACAAAACAGTCGCCCTATTGGTAGATATCCGTATTTTCCTCGATAGGTGCGTTTAGTCCTGTTTAGAATGGAGATCCAAAATTATTCGTTAATTTCAGTAAGCTTCGGCCATCAAAAATTAAGCCAATACATAATATCGACTACGCCCGCCTTTTTCTGGTCGAATAAGCCCCTGTTCTACCAAGAAGGCCAAATCCTTTTTCCGAGCGGGCAAAGATCGTGATGATACTCTCTCAAGTTCTCGTTGAGTAAGCGTACCGTGTTGTTCAAGGTAGTCGATGATCTGTTGGTGATGGACTTCTAACCGAATGGGACGGCGTTCCAATTGCTGTTGCACCCGCAATAGCTCATCCAAGATTCCCTCTGCGAAGTATTCCAGCCAAGGCGTAAAATCCAAGTCATTACCTAAATCATAAAAATCACCCTGTTCACCTACCATCTTGAAATAGCGGGTGACGTTACGATTGTAATACGCTTCAAATGAGAAAATAGAAAACAGGTCAAGACCTGTTAAACCGAGCAAACCTGTACTCATCAGACGAGTAGAGCGGCCATTACCGTCCATATAGGGATGAATGATCACCGCTTGCTTGTGAAACAACCCTGCCAATATCACGGGTTCAATCTCGTTTAGATTAGCTTGAACAAAGTCCATAAGCCCTTCGAGCAATTGTGCTACGTCACCATGATCTGGCGGCAGAAACACAATGCCATCTGGACTACTTGGGTCACGAATGATCACTGGTCGCTGTCGAATAGCGCCTACATCCGTTGGGTTATCCATCAATCCTTGCGTGACTAACCCCTGTAGCAGTGTGAAGGTTTTTGCCGTCGGCGTAAACACGCCTTCTTCTATGGCTTTCTGTAACCAATCAAGTGCTTGGTTATAGTTCAGCACTTCACGTTCCGTATCACGGACATTTGTTGGGACAGCCTTGAGGAGTCGTTTCACGTCTGTTAGTGGTAGGGGATTACCTTCAATGCTCGTAGAAGCGTGTGCCGATAGAGATCGAGCATCTAGCACTAGTCGTCGTAGCCCCAATTCGGCAAGACCAGCGGCTTTAATGGTTCCCATCGCTTCACCAATCTGACGCAAGGTTCGCGCTAAGCGGTTACTAATACTGTATTTAGGTTTAAACATATAGCCAAATAGTAGCCAAATAAGAGCCAATTACAAGTTTTTTCAAAAACCATAGCTAATCCATCTTTAAACCTCACGCAGCAAGCACATAAGGTGAGAGCTAATATTTATAATATTTTTCGTTTTAAAGGCGTTATATTTATTATATCAATCTCAGCGTTGTACCGTTATCGCATTACAAACTAGTTTAGGCTTAGCTATGACCAATTCTGCAAAAGACGTTATTTCTCAAGCGCTTGAGTTGAAGGCATCGGAACGGTCCATGATTGCTGAAGCGCTATTGGCAAGTTTGGATTCGCCAGATCATCGTATTGATGAAATTGGGTCGAACGAAGTTGACGCCCGAATAGACGCGTACAATCGTGGTGACATTGATGCTATCGCAGCAGAAGATGTCTTTGCCAGACTTCAAAAATCTTGAATGTCCGGTTCCTCTTACCTGCAGCATCCGAGGCCGAAGATGCTATAAACTATTATGAGTCTGAGCAAGAAGGTTAGGTGCTCGTTTTGTATCTCAGGTTCAGGAAAGCATTAAAAGGAATATAAACTTTCCAGAGTCCTATCAAAAAATAGGTAAATAATCGCGGCGATGCCTAGTATTGAAATTCCCTTACGGCGTTATTTATGAATACCGAAAAAATGAAAAGGAAATACTGGCTGTCGCTATCGTTGTCGCTGTCGCTGTCGTTGTCGCTATCGCGAATTTGCACAGAGAACCCGACTATTGGTTTTCTAGAGTGTAAGAGAATAAGTTTTTGAATTTATGTGTGTTTTTTTTAAGATGTCCACGCAGCGTTGCTGCTGCATTTATTAGGCAAAAGTGATCAATTCTCCAGCCCTTTTGGCGGCCCAATAGGCGTCTCTGAGTTCCTTAGTCATATTCTTACCAATCAAAACACCACCGCCGAGAATTAGGCCGTCACATATTATTCTGTTTGAATAGGGGATTAAAGCAGTCTCAATAATGCTGTATTCTTCTATTAGCTCATCTAATGGCGTTGTTAGACACCAAGCTTGATAGAAAATTCCAGTGTCTAGATGCTGAAGAATATAGCCCTGTTTATAGCGTTTTAAAAATGCAAATTGGCCAAATATCCCCGATTCAATTGACCCATAAAAATCCTGACCAATAATATCTAGCATATTTTCTTTAATCTGATCCATATGCCCATATATGGATGATCTGAAAAACGCATACTCTTCTATACTATCAGGGCACTTACCATCATTGAGGTAAGTCATTATAGCTTTGTATTTTTCTAAAAATATTTCGGCCAACTTGCCGTCTACTAACATGCGAATGATTCTCTTTTACTGCCTATTAATGAACCTTCGACAGACTGCGCTGTGAATACTCAATACCTTAAAGATTAAGGTCTACGCGCTCTTTGTGATCAGCTCAACATTCATCTTATGCCGACTCTCTCCGTCGGCGCTATTCAAAAATTTCTTAGATTACTTCTAGCTCATCAGGCTTGCGCATAAACAGCATCGCAAGGATTATTAAAGTGACCGGAAATACCGCGACCAATGCGAAACTAAAGATAACCGTAATCTCGATCACTCCTTGAATGATTACTACAATTGCCAATGATTTCAATATGTTTGATTGGCTGTGAGGGCTCTTTAACAGCAGTACGCCCAATAGAATATCGGCGACACCAAATATAAACAAACTACCGATGCCAATTGAGAGGTTGGTGTTGAGCACAAACTTGTGCACGCTCAAGCCTAAACCATCGCCAAATATGGCCATAACAAGATCAAGCCCTGCCAAGCAAAAGAAGTAGATTGCGTTGCACACAATTAAAATATTCAATGGCAAATTAACGCCGGAAAAAGAAAATTGATCATTGAGTAAGCGTTTTAAACATAGATAGACGTAAACGGTAAGCAGCCCGACCACGGCAAATAATAGGTCTGAGAATGTCAGTTCGGTTGTTGATTGATAAAAATTGATGCCGGAATCGAATACCCCACTGCTTATCACAATTATCCAGTACATGAGAAATAAAATGGCCAGCGCGATAGCGGCGATGCCCGGTAATGTGTAGTCACTATTATTCATAATTTGTTTACTCCAATTAGTTTCGCTGCTGGGGCGTTTGAGTGCCTTGATTGTCTGGCTATGGTTTGGCTATGGTTTGGGTGCTGAAGTATCCGGTGCGACGTACTCGAGAATATCCCCAGGCTGGCACTCTAGTTCGGCACAGATAGCCGCCAAGGTAGTAAAGCGAATGGCCTTAACCTTGCCGGTTTTTAGTAGCGATAAATTTGTTACAGAAATACCAACGCGTTGAGATAACTCTTTCAACGACATTTTATTTTTGGCCATTTCCACATCTAAGTTGATTTGAATTTCCATGCTTTTAGCATAAATCCAAAAACAACGATAATCAACATTTATTTTACGATAAACATAAATTATATAACGATTTGCATTTATTACTGATAGCAAAAAGGCCGCTATTGGCGGCCTTTAATGATCTAAATCTGACAGATCGACACTATATACACAAGGCTCAGGTGTTGACCGAGACAATCGCATCACAAATCGCACGCTCTATCACATCAAGCCGATCTTGGCCCCAGACTGTAGTATCGGCGTATCGAAAACACGGCACACCCCAGAGGCCAAGAGAGTGCATTTCTGCATAGTTAGCTTCGGCCCATTGACGCCAATCATCGCTATTTAAGGTTTCATCCTTTTGCAAAAGCGGCTTAGCCTGAGACCATTCTAAACCCGCTTGCTCGACAATCTTTTTCATTCCTCGGTCGGTATCAGAATGAATTGCTCTGGCGTTTACCGCTTTGGCAAAGGCGAGCAAGTATTCAACTTCCTTGTGTTGCGATTTAGCGTAGTTAAATAAGGCATAACACCGCTCAACACCAACCCCTAGAGGGTCAGCTACAAAGCCGTAGTCTAGCCCGAGCGTTATTGCCTCTCGCTTGGTATCTGCAAAGATGTACCACTTCTTTCGTGGTGGCACAAACATGCCGCGCATCATCATCGGCAAGACGGGCTTTACCTCAATTGGCACAGTGTAGTGCCGAGCTAAAGCAACACCTCGTAGTAAGCCTAAGTATGAATACGGGCTGCGAGCCGAGAAGTAGATAATTAGCGGGGTGCTCGGGCGTTTCTGATATTGCTCCGGTTTAGGCAGCCGCTGACAAAAATGCTTAGTGTTCTCGGCAAACTTAACCACCTCAGCCGAGTTGCTTAGCTTCAAAGTATTAAGCCGGCGCTCAAGGTGCGCTAAGCGGTCAATGCCCCAATACCATTCGCCTGCGTAATGCAATGTGGCGCTCAAATAGTGCCCCAGCGACTCTAGTAGCTCTTCATTATCAGATAGCGTTGCGTCTAGGTCTTTATGTTCGGAGTCTTTATGTTCGGAGTCTTTAAGTTCGAGTTCTTTAAGTTCGAGTTCTTTATGCTTAACAAATTCAACCTCATCGCCATTCCAATACCCTTTTAAAACAGTTAACGCGCCCTCAAGGAAATCATCGTTCGGCTCAAGTGCTAACAGCTGATTAGTGACAGGCTTTGTTAGCTCAGGCGATGGTAATTGGTTAAGCAACGGCAGATCGAGTTGATATAGTTTTGCAATATGCGCGGAATCTCGCAGCGCATTTTGATGCCAGAGCGATGGCTCAGGATACATATTGTCTTGCCGATTCAACACCATTCGATGCGAAACCACATAGTAACGAAAGCTAACCTTATAGCGCTGCGCAAGCTCAGGTAATACTTGCAGAAGCAAGTAGCTATAAGGGTCATCGGCTCGAATAAATACTGAGACTAGATGCGGCCGCCTCAGTATGATTCGCTTAAGCTCATGGACACGTCGCTTGAAATCGAGTAACAACGAACTGGAAATTACCCTAGCCAGCCAAGGTTGAATATATGTTCTCATTCGCTCAGCTTACCTTTCAATAGCGAGTCGATCAAAGAAAGAATTGCATCACGAGGCTCACTATCACTCTGACGAGCAAGCCTTTTCTAAGCAACCTTTTTTAAGTGCTTATAGTTACCTGCTTATATTTCTCTGCTTATACTTCTCTGCTTATAAAATGCCAGGCAAGTTCAGGCCTTGTTGTTTAGCGCATTCTATCGCTTCTTCGTATCCAGCATCGGCATGACGCATAACTCCGGTTGCGGGGTCATTCCAGAGAACTCGCGCCAAACGCTTAGCCGCATCTTCGCTGCCATCCGCTAATATCACTACACCAGAATGCTGTGAGAAGCCCATGCCAACACCGCCGCCATGATGCAAGCTAACCCAAGTTGCGCCACTGGCCGTATTCAACATGGCGTTTAACAATGGCCAATCAGAAACAGCATCGGAACCATCTTTCATCGATTCTGTTTCTCGATTAGGGCTGGCGACAGAACCACTATCAAGATGGTCTCGGCCAATAACAACTGGGGCGCTTAGCTCACCATTCTTAACCATCTCGTTAAAGGCCAAGGCCAGGCGATGTCGATCACCTAAACCCACCCAACAAATGCGTGCTGGCAAACCTTGAAAATCAATCCGCTCGCGTGCCATGTCTAACCAATGATGAAGATGCGTGTCATCAGGCATTAACTCTTTAACTTTTTGATCGGTTTTATAAATATCTTCAGGGTCACCAGACAAAGCTACCCAACGAAATGGGCCGACCCCGCGACAGAATAAGGGGCGGATATAAGCCGGTACAAAGCCAGGAAAATCGAAGGCATTTTCAAGGCCTTCATCGAGCGCGACTTGTCTAATGTTATTGCCGTAATCAAAGGTTGGGATGCCTTTTTTGTGAAAGTCGAGCATCGCCTGAACGTGTATTGTCATTGACGCTCGCGACGCTTTTGTTACTTCATCTGGAGCCGATACTCGCTTATCTTTCCATTCGTCCAAGCTCCAGCCTTGAGGTAAATAGCCGTTTAAAGGGTCATGCGCCGAGGTTTGGTCAGTCACCATGTCAGGCCTTATTCCTCGCTTAACTAATTCTGGGAAAATATCCGCCGCATTGGCGCACAAGCCCACGCTTTTCGCTTCGCCGGCTTTATTCCACTCGTCGATCATCGCCAGCGCTTGGTCCAATGTTTCGGCTTTGGCGTCTAGATAACGGGTGCGTATTCGAAAATCGATGCTTTTGGGGTCACACTCAACCGCCAGGCAACTTGCGCCAGCCATCGTCGCCGCTAGAGGCTGAGCACCGCCCATGCCTCCTAAGCCGGCGGTGAGAATCCACTTGCCGGTTAAGTCGCCATTAAAGTGCTGCCGACCGGCTTCGACAAAGGTTTCGTAGGTGCCTTGCACGATGCCTTGGCTGCCGATATAGATCCACGATCCGGCGGTCATCTGGCCGTACATCATCAAGCCCTTTTTATCGAGCTCATTAAAATGATCCCAGTTGGCCCAATGCGGCACTAGGTTCGAATTAGCGATTAGCACTCTGGGTGCGTTTTTATGCGTCGGGAACACGCCAACCGGTTTGCCCGATTGAATTAATAGCGTTTCGTCTTCGTTCAAGGTTTTCAAGGTCGCTAATATAGCGTCGAAATCTTTCCAGGTTCTGGCGGCTTTGCCGATTCCCCCATAGACAACTAACTCGTCAGGATTTTCCGCAACTTCTCGATCCAAATTATTTTGAATCATTCGAAAAGGAGCCTCTGTGGCCCACGACTTACAGGTAAGCGTGCTGCCTCTTGGGCTCTTGATGTCGCGTTTGCTATTTAGCGATTTATTCATTTTGATTCTCCTGAAGAATACGTTAGGGCTGTGTCGTTGAGTGCATGCAAAATGTCAGACAACACACTTCGTAGAGACGATGCTTTGTCAGCATCGTAGTTAAAAGGCGGCAGCTCGCTCTGTAGATAAGCACGCTGTGCTAATTCCATTTGAATAGCATGCACACCGTCTTCAGGCCGACCATAATGACGAGTGGTCCAGCCACCTCGAAATCGACCATTGACAACATGCGTATGGTGGCTAAGCTTGGCGCATATTTTTTCAATGCTGGTGGTAAAGTCAGCCGCGCATGAGGCACCGCTGTTATCGCCGATATTCAAATCTGGCAAACGGTGATCAAATAAGTACGGTATCTGCGACCGAATTGAATGACAATCGTAGACCACAGCGATTCCATGAATCGACTTCACCCGCTCGATTTCAGCACTCAAGCGTTGATGGTACTGAGCATGATAGCGCTCTAATCGTCGCTGAATATCTTCTGCCGTCGGCTGATTTAACCAAATCGGCTCGCCATCGAATGTCGATACTGGAACCAAGTCAGTTGAGTTTTGACCAGGGTATAAATTGCTGCCTTGAGGGTCGCGATTAGGGTCAATCACATAACGACTAAAATTCGCCTTCACGACCGTCGCGCTTGCTAAAAGCCCTTCATAGAGCTGTGGAACATGCCAGTCGGTATCCAATAATTGGCGTCCAAGCGGATTCAAATTTGAATAGATATCTTTTGGCACATAGGTGCCCGAATGAGGTTGCCCCAATATTATTGGGCCCGCTCCCTGACTAACATCAACTGGGCTAACATCTACCAGACTAACATCTACCGGATTGGCCTCATCAAGCTTCATAATTCTAAAGCCAACAATTCGGTGCTACCGTCAAGTTTACTAAGCCGATCGCTGTCATGCACCAATGCCGCCAAGTTAATGATATCGGCGCTGACCATTCTGTCGTCGACTAGCGAAGGGCAATGTTGCCGAATGGCTAACATAGCCTTACTCAAGTGAGTGCTGGTCTTAAGCGGTGCGCGCAGTTCTATGCCCTGAGCACCAGCCATCGCTTCAATGCCGAGAATAGCAGAGAGATTCTTATTCATTTCAAGCAACCTACGGGCCGCATGACACGCCATGGATACATGGTCTTCTTGGTTAGCTGAGGTTGGTGTCGAGTCTACTGATCGAGGGTTTGCAAGCGCCTTATTCTCACTCATTAGAGCCGCAGAGGTGACTTCAGCAATCATAAGCCCAGACTTTAGGCCGGGGTCAGGTGCTAAGAAGGCCGGCAGACCAAAACTTAATACCGGGTCGACTAATAGCGCCACACGTCGTTGCGCAATGCAGCCAATCTCGGAGATAGCAATGGCGATCTGATCGGCGGCTAAGGCCACTGGCTCAGCGTGGAAGTTGCCTCCAGAAACGATACTGCCGTCCGACAATACAAGTGGGTTATCAGTTGCCGCATTGGCTTCTATCTGTAAAGTTTTACCCGCCTGTTGCAGTTGATCCATGCAGGCACCAATCACCTGTGGTGCACAACGTAAACAGTATGGATCTTGAACTCGCTCATCACCAGCTTGGTGGCTCTCACGAATTTCAGAGCCGTCAAGTAATTCGCGCAGCCTTCGCGCACTGTCGATTTGCCCGCGGTGACCACGTAGCTGATGAATCTCATCATGAAACGGCGCACTTGATCCCATCGCCGCATCGATTGAAAGCGCAGTGGTGGTTATCGAAGTTATCGCCAAACGCCATGCACCAAACAAACCGGCTAAACAGAGGGCTGTCGATACCTGGGTGCCGTTAAGTAAAGCAAGACCCTCTTTGGCTTGCAACACAATCGGCACTAAACCGGCTTTTTCTAGCGCGTCAGAGGCGAGACATTTTTCGCCTCGATAGAACACCTCACCTTCGCCAATCATGGCCGCCGCCATGTGTGCTAATGGCGCAAGATCACCCGACGCGCCAACCGAACCCTGCGCTGGAATCAGCGGAAAAATATCGGCTTTAACCATGTCTTGAAGCAGTTCAATTACCGCTACTCGCACACCCGACGCTCCGCGCCCCAGTGACAAGCACTTTAATGCCATGGTCAATCTAACGATGTTGAGAGGCAACGGATCACCAAAACCAGCACAATGAGAACGCACTAGATTTCGTTGTAAGCTAACTAGGTTTTCATCATCGATTCGGACAGACGCGAGCTTGCCAAAACCGGTATTAACACCATAAATGGTCTCACGACTCGCTAGCTTTTCGACTAGCCTAGCTTCACTACGCCTAACCACATCAAACGATTCAGGGGTAAGCTCGAAGCTTGCATCCTGCCGGTAAATAATTTCCAGTTGTGCCAAGGTTGCGTGACCTGGGTCAAGAATAATTTCCATCAATTTGTCCTATGAGAAATACGTTTGTGAAAGATTGACGATCCAAGCCAATATGATAATTCGGCAGGATGCTTTACATCCCAAACCGCGAGTTCGGCGCGAGCACCAGCTTCAATTACCCCGTAATCACCCTGCAAGCCAAGTGCTTTAGCCGCGCATCGGGTGGTGCCTTGCAACGCTTCTTCTGGGGTCATTGAGAATTGTGTGCAGGCCATATTCATAGCCATCAGGATGGATGAAATTGGTGAACTGCCTGGATTGCAATCAGTGGCAACCGCCATCTCAACAGCGGCGGACCGAAAGCTCTCTATCGGTGGCACCTTAGTTTCCTTTAGGGTGTAAAAAGCACCCGGCAACATCACCGCAACGGCTCCAGATTCGGCGAATTTAGCGACATCGTCGACTGATAAATACTCGAGATGGTCGGCCGAAAGGCCTTTATATTTACTAACCAGCAAAGCACCCTTTTGATCGGTTAATTGTTCGGCGTGTAGTTTAACCGGCAAGCCTAATGATTGAGCCACCTTGAACAGGCGCTCTATTTGCTCAACTGAAAACGCGATTGATTCACAAAAGCCGTCAACTGCGTCGACTAAGCCTTCGTCTACGGCTTGCTGTAAACCGGGTATTGCAACCTGATCAATGTAGTCGTCTAGTCTATCTTTATACTCTTGCGGTACGGCATGAGCTGCCAACCAAGTAGTCATTATTTTTACTGGTCTAATTGTTTCCAACTTACGAGCAACTCGAAGCATTCGTAGCTCGTCGACGATGGTTAAGCC
Organism: Arenicella sp.; assembly: GCA_046709645.1. Classification (GTDB taxonomy): domain Bacteria; phylum Pseudomonadota; class Gammaproteobacteria; order Arenicellales; family Arenicellaceae; genus Arenicella. The sequence continues at coordinate 25,563 of JBKEFT010000001.1, read as the reverse complement.
ATAACCTGACTTTATTTCGACAACCGCCACACCTTGAGCAATAAGGTCGTCCAGTCTTTTAGCGGCACTTTGAAGCAACGCTTCATCGCTAGCTAAGCGTGTCGCCTTAACGGTTGAGACTATGCCTCCACCGGCTCTTGATATTTCTGCATAACTCGCGCCCTTGAGTCTCATTTCGAACTCACGCGCGCGATCACCACCAAACACCAGATGCGTATGACAATCGATTAATGCCGGTGTTACCAGCCTGTCGCCCAAAGACTCGCTGCTCATGCCACGATATTCCTGCGGCAGACGCGTCGCCTCACCGACCCAAGCAACGCGACCATCAACCACGGCAATAGCGCCATTTTCAATCAAGCCATAGTCGACTTGACCGGCTTGCATAGTGGCAATTGTGCATTCTTGATAAAGAATTTCCTGCGGCATATCTATTGTCTATTTCGCTTATAATGAATATTATGTATGCACATAATATAATTAGATTAGTTTAATGGCAACACCAATTTTTGCGAAGCAAGCCCTAACTGCCTCAGGCTGGCAAGAAAATATCGCGTTGAGCATCGACGACGATGGGCGTATTTCTGATATCTCAGCCGCCACAGGTAATGAAGTTGAAAAAGTTGGCATTCTATTACCTGCCCTTGCAAACCTACATAGCCATGCTTTTCAACGAGCGATGGCTGGCTTAGCTGAGCAGCGCGGCGCGGAGGGGTTGAAACAAAAAGCCAAAAATTCAATTGATGATTTTTGGACATGGCGAAAAGTCATGTATCGATTTCTAGAGATTTTATCGCCAGAAGATATCGAGGTTATTGCCGCACAAGTGCAAATGGAAATGCTTGAATCCGGTTACGCCTCGTCGGCAGAATTTCACTATTTACATCACAATCACAGTGGCAGCCACTATGACAACATTGGCGAGCTCTCAGAAAGATTGTTTCAAGCGTCACTGACATCCGGCATCGGTTATACCCACCTACCAGTTCTGTATATGCGTGGAGGCTTAGATGGCCGCTCCCTGCAAGGTGGCCAACGCCGATTTGCCTGTGATTTAGATCAGTTCGAGAAACTCTTTACGTCTCTCAGATCATCAATGATCTTGCTGCCAAACGATGCCGTCTTGGGCGTCGCTCCGCATTCCCTTAGAGCGGTATCAAAAGAAGGTCTGATCATGGCTAGCCGATTGGATAACACTACGCCGATACACATTCATATTGCCGAACAGCAAAGCGAGGTAAACGATGTGGTTCAAGCCTTAGGCTCAAGGCCTATTCGCTGGCTGTTGGACAACATAGAGGTAGATCAACGTTGGTGCCTTATTCACGCCACTCATACCGAACCATCAGAGTTAATCGACTTTGCCACCTCGGGCGCGGTTGCAGGGCTGTGCCCGATAACCGAAGCGAATCTCGGCGACGGTATTTTTGATGCGCTTGAATTCTTTAAAAACGGCGGTCGATATGGCGTCGGTTCCGATTCAAACGTCAGGATCGGGCTTAGTGAAGAATTGCGCATGCTTGAAGTATCTCAACGGTTACGCGACCAACGGCGAGTGGTGCTCAGCAGTGAAGAGATGCCATCCAACGGTCGTTTTCTTTACTCGCACGCGGCTATTGGTGGCGCTCAAGCGCTGGCAAGAGACTCCGGCCGTATAGAAGTAGGCGCACTGGCCGACTTGGTGGCACTCAACGATCAACATTACTCGATTGCAGGGCTATCAAACGACACTGTTCTAGATGCTTGGATCTTCGCCAGCGACGATGATATCGTCAGCGATGTTTGGGCCGCAGGAAGGCACATGGTTCGTGATGGGCGGCATATTAGGCGCGATGATATAAGTAATAAATTTCTGCGCACGATTAAACGCTTACGCCAGCAACTCTAATGCTGAAACCAAAGTGTTAGAACTATAATATTAGAACTATAATATTAGAACTATAATATTAGAACTATAATATTAGAACTATAATATTAGAACTATGACAATTAACTCACATCACGATATCAGACAAGCTCTACGAGACCGAATTGAGTCAGGCGAGTGGCAACTTGGCGCGTTAATCCCCGGCGAAATGGCGCTTGCCGATGAATACGGCTGTGCACGTACCACCATAAACAGAGCCCTGCAAACTCTGGCGAATGATGGCCTAGTGGTACGCAAACGCAAAGGCGGAACCCGTGTGTGTGAAATGCCAGTGCGCCAAGCAAAATTTGAAATACCGAGTTTGCGCGAGCAAGTTGAGGCCACAGGCGGCAAATACCGCCACCAAATTATGTCACAGAAGCTGAGGACGCCAACCACGTCGGTGCGCACTCAGTTGAGAATTTCAGCTGGTAAAAAGGCCTTATTCATGGAGACTATCCACTTAGCCGACGACAGCCCATACGCCTACGAACAACGCTGGGTGAACCTTCAAACAGTGCCTGAGATTATGCAGGCGCCATTGGATCAGCTAAGCGCCAACGAGTGGCTGGTAAAAACAGTACCATTCTCAAGTGGTGATGTGGTTTTTTCAGCCGAAAACGCCGATAAAACTGTCGCCGGGGCTCTGCAAAGCGATGTCGGCAATGCAATTTTCGTTGTCGATCGCACTACATGGATGGGCGAAGATTTTATAACCACCATGAAACTTTATTATAAAGATGGCTACCAGCTCTACTCACCTCTATAGCTGACCGAGTAGTGACTCGTAATTGTCAGTAAATATTATCTAAATTGACAATGCTTGCAGCAAGCAAAATACCGCTATTTATAATCGTAAAAGTTACATAGCGACGTCGGATATCACATTGGCTACGAGGGAATAGCTTTATTCAAAGCAAGTAAAGATGATTTTCTCACCTCTCATTAATGGAAAGCCTTCACCGAGGACACTAAGAATATTGCTATATTGGTCGGTCCAGAGGTTTCCGTCGGCAATTTCTTCCGTGCGACACTTATCACCTACAAGTTCACGAGACTCAGAAAACTTGTCACTAGGGGTGATTAGGATCCAGTCTGCGCTATATACAATTTTATCCTTATCAGAGGCGCTTGAAATTTTGACAAGGTTCAAATTCATTTGCTTGGCAGCCCGGACGACTACCGGCGAGAGATTCATATGTCGATTTGAAGTGTGAACAGCGATAATGCCGTCGCTACTTATGCTGCGTCGGTAGAGCTCGAATGCCTCTATCGTTAATAGGTGAACCGGAATCGCATCGCCACTAAATGCATCTACTACTAGAACATCAAATTGGTAAGGTTGACCTTTATCAGCTAACTCAGCTAACTTTAAACGACCATCACCAGCAATAACACTTACATTGGTACCGGTCGCCTCTAATAACTTTATATTAGAGAAGTAATTTCTTTCCACATCGATAACGTAATTATCTATCTCAAAAAATGTCAACGACCGACAACCTACACACAGGCTTGAAATTGTCGCAGCTCCCATTCCGATCACCCCTACATCAACATCGTTGTCGTTGCTTTGAATAAACTCGTTAATGGCAATACCAACACCGCTGTTCTTGCCATAGTAGCTAGTCGGTATTAGTTGACCTACTCCGTCTTTGAATAATTGAGTGCCGTGAACAATCGTACCGTTTTTAAGTACTCTCAATTTCTCAACTATCTTAGATTCAGCCTCACTTGTGGCGAAATCTGTAATCGTCAGAACACCAAAAAAGCCACGTTCTTTATAAAGGCGTCCGTTAGACTTATTCTCAACATCGTTATAGAGGAGAAAACTGAAAAACACACAGAATAGAATCCAGCCGGCTTGAGAGCCAAGATCTAGAACTCTAGAGCGAATATTGACACTGCCAAAAACACATAGCCCAGTTAAAACAAACAGCAACGCCCAGCCAATATGTAACTCCCAATACCCAGAGAAAATTCGTGGCGCTAAGATAGCAACAGCTAAACCACCAACCGCGCCACCAAAGGAGATAGTAAGGTAAAACTTAGTGAGGTATTTAGCTGCGGGTCTTTTCAGATACAGTTCACCGTGACACACCATGCACCCAACAAACAATATTGAGGTATAGCCGAACACTTGAAGCATGAAAGACGCCTCGCTACCTTGCAATAATGCCAGGCTGCTAGCAAATCCTGACAGCAGCAGCAGCGGCATCCAGATCACGCGTTTATACCATTGAGGACGATCGAAACATATAATGAAAGTAATTAGATATAGCGAAAGAGGTAGTAACCATAAAAAAGGCACAGAGGCAATATCTTGTGTCAACTGGTTAGTTGTTGCGAGCAATAGTACTGACGCAGTCGCAGATAATGATGCCCACAAAAGAACATGGGAAAACACTGGTGTGGCACTATTTTCGGTACTGTTTACAGCACTATCCAAACCTTCGTGCCTTACACCGACTAGTGATTTCGAGAGTGAGAAAGCACAGGCCACACAGAGAATAAAATAGCCGGTAAAACCCCAAGACCAAATTAAAGTCTGATTATCTAGAGTCAAAAATGGCTCAATCAGGAACGGGTAAGTGGTCAGGCCTAATAACGAGCCAACATTAGACAAGGCATAAAGCCTATACGTCTCACTTTTCGGGTAACTTTTCTGAAACCAACTTTGAAACAAAGGTCCTGAAGATGAAATTAGCGCGTACGGAAGTCCTACAGTAAAAATGAGTAACTTAATTATTGCTATTGAAGGGTCAGAACCAGACTCGGGCGCAAAGTCTAAACTCGGTCTTATGGGAAGAAAAAAGAGTACCGCGATTGCTACCAGTACGGCATGAACAATCGCTTGCCGTTGCACCGATTCTAATTTGCTGATTAGGTGTGCATAAAGATAGCCAAGCAACAAAACCACTTGAAAAAAGACTAAACATATTGTCCAGACCGTGGAAACCCCGCCAAACCAAGGCAGAATATACTTTGCAATGATTGGTTGAATCTGGAATAAAAGAAAAGCAGACATAAAGACTGCAATAGCATATTTAGCCATTTTACTACTTCCCTCTCGCTACGAAAGTCGGGTATTGATAAACGTTAGATAGCACAATCGACTTCATGCTAATCAATTACTTGGAATACGATAAACAACCACTTTTCTAGCTCTATTGTTTGCAGTTCCTACTGCTCTCAACTCGCCCTTACCGACTGCGTAAAACCTTTTTTCATCCAACTTGTCACTAGCAACCAATCCTTCTAAAACCGAATCAGCTCTTACCAACGAGAGTTTTTGATTACTTTCTTTAGTGCCATCAACATCAGCATAACCAATAATTAAATATTTTGCGGTTGGCTGATCACCGTTTATTTTCGCTACTATCTTTTCTAACTCTAATGGGCTGTAGCCCTCTGCTTTGTTGCTCGCAAAATAAAGTGTCCCTACCTCCGCCAACCTAAACAAGTCACCGTGATTTAATCCGACGTCAGAGTCAAATAACGATAATCGAACAGCATCGGGGCTATGCATAGAAGTGATGGTCAATCTGGGTTGCCCATCAAATTCAGTAACGTGAATCATATTGCTGGCTACATAGAACTCGCTAGTTCCAAAATATGTCATTAAGAACCTTTGATCAACTGCGTCGCCATTAACATGCTTACTTAAAAAGAGCTGCCAACCAGCTATCTCTCCACACTCCTTGCCAGCGCACTCAAAGCCGATCTCAAAACCGGCGTTCTTCTGATTCTGTCGTAAAATATGAAAGATTTCATAGACACTCTTCTCTGGACCAAAATCGTAAACCTCTTCACAATAGGTTCCATTCATGGATAGAGACTTACTCGGTCGAAACCCTTTAGTGAATTCCTTACTGTCAGCATCTTGTTCTATCATCGGCCCTTGAATGATCACCTTTTCAGTGTGCTTTTTAAATTCGCTGTCGAATAAAGAGCCCTCACTAATCGAATAGAGACCGCATGCACTGGCATAAGTGCTTAGGCAAAGCATTAGCATCAAACTAAAGGAGAGTTTTCTAATTATAAAATTTATTATCGTAATCATGGATAGGTTGTTGTTCAACGTGAGATTATTGCAAGCCAGTTACAAAAACAGGACTCTGCATTCTAATTACTGAATGTGCGGTAATCGCTATGTACACATCGTCGCTCCCAGATATTTGGCCCGCTCCAGCTCGTAAAGCATTACAGTATCTTTGCTCAGGGCTTATGCCAAAAACCCCTCCCAGAACAGTTCGATAAATCATATCGCGAAAACCAGGGACTTTCATTTTATGGCACCAAAGGGTCTTAATTTTTAAAAGATTTGCGTCTTGAAGATTGACGTCAACATTATCCCCACCCACTCTTATACGCTCGGTTCGGGTGCTCCTAAACTGCAAATTATCATTTGGGATGGCATCGACAAATCTAAATCGCTGCGTGCTCTCGTCTAAAATAGACACCGGTTTTTTAAATTTGTTATACATGGCCCTATTCGGGCTAATCGTAACGACGGAGTCTAACCTAACGCCGGGCACCCCCGAGATAGCGGACAGTGCGGTGCCAAAAACGTGAGATTTTACATAAGCAGATGCTATGCCACCGGCGGATTTATCTCCACCGACAAACAGCGGCATCATACCGTTGGCCAACGCTGACTTCATTGCGCTAGGACTCGCGTTGTTTAATGAGCCAGACCTAGCGGCATCAAAGGTCGCAACATTTAACGTTGCTTTCGAGCGGTAAAGATATGCCACCTCAAAAATACTAAACATCAATAAGAAGAACAGCGGAATAACATAGATAAGCTCGACTAAAGTGGCACCATCCTGCCTGCTTTTTTTCATATATTTATTCATATTTTCAATCCTAAATCTGTTCGACTAATCCTTGGAAAACACAGGGTCGTTTAGCAAGGGTTGCAAGACTTGCTCTTCAAAAATTATCGAAGATTTTTCTTCAGGGAGTATTTTGGCTGTATCAGTTTTAACGTCTACACGACTGACTCTACCAATTAAGCTAGCCTTCAGATTAACGCTTTTTCTAAAATACTCAGAATTTTTTTCTATATAAATCATGCTTTGATCGATCACATCAACCGATTGACTGACCCGAGTTAACGCCAAGTTGTACCATGCTCTTTCAAACTTATTATCATTTTTTAAAACGTTTTCGTAAGCATGAACAGCGGCAGTATAACGACCTGATCTATAGTAAATATTTCCAAGCTTAAACCAAGCATCAGCAAGGCTATTGTGCTGGCTTAAAATGTTAAGGAACCATTTCTCGGCCTCAACTAAACGGCCTTCCTCATACGCAATATTTGCTTTCATCAACTTGTCATTGAGTGTGTAACTACTTATCGAGCCAACCGTAAACGCGTCTTGTTTACTAGGCCTCTCAATGGTCGTCGCGCATCCTGTTGTTAGGACTAATAAAGATAGAAAAAGCGTTCTAACGATGGGCATACAGAACTCCGGCTTCGGAAAAATTTAATTGATCGCCAACTCTTAACCCAAGCGCTTCGCACTGCCCCGATTTGACTTCAAGTATTGATTTAGCTTTTGTCGACAGTGCAACCCGCCATGGCTTTAGATTTTCAACAAGTTTAACCACCTGTAGTTCTTTAGAAAGAAAAATCACATCGATAGAAAAGCTCATACCGAACATGTGAATGGATGAGCAATTGTTAAACCAATATGCATCTCGTTCGGAGATGCTGCTCTTAGTAATTAATCCCTTTAGACGTTCAAAGTATTTCTCTACTTTTACTAAGTTGGAAAATAAGAGTCTTTGTTCATTTTTTTTCTGACTCATTCGCATTATGTCTCGAACATAAACTTTAATATTATTGGGAAAAACAACACAACGAAGGTACATGGAAATATAAAAGCCACCAAGGGGAAAATAAGCTTAACCGGAGCTTCAAGCGCCAATTTTTCGGCTTTTTGAAAGCGCTCTACTCTTCGTTGTGTGGATTGTATTCTAAGTGTGTTAGCTAGGCTTGCTCCAGTAGTCTCAGCTTGAGCCAAGGCCGAGACTAGGCTGTTGATCTCCTTCAAATTTAGCCTCTCAGCCATTAAGCGCAATGCCCCTACCCGGCTCATACCAGCCCTTACATCTCGTAAAACGGTATTAAGTTCACTGCCAAAGGGCCCAGGAGGGCCTTTTTCAACGGCCTGCTGAATAGCCCCTCCTAAGTTCATGCCCGCTTCAATTGCCATTGTTATGAAGTCTAGGTAAACCGGCAAAGCGCGGATGATATTTTTCTCTCTAACTTTACGCCGGTCATTAGTAGAGATAAGAGGCAGATAGAATCCAATGAACACGGCAATTGATACATAAAGCCAACTAAAACTATCGATCAGACTAAGTGCGTAAGCTGTTGTTGCACCAAAAATAAGAGAAGAGGTGATTTGCAAACCAAATAATTGCTCTGGCTCCATCAAGTAAATCAATTCAGCTTTCTGCAGCGTTCTTTTAGTTTTTTCAATGTACTCGATGCTTAAGTATCGACCGATATAAAACCCAAAGAAATTCACGAACGGCCAAATTAACTTCATTTTTCCGGGCAACGGGTCTTTATACACTCGGTCATCTCTCGGAACGGTGCGGCCTATGTTTCTAACGGCAAACAACAGGCAAGCTATGGTTAAAGCAACACAGGCGCCTACTGCAATGATAATAAAATTACTAAACATCTATATTCACAATTTTTCTGATAAAAAAGTAACCAATACTGAGCATCACCGCGATAAAGATTAGGGTTAACCACCCGTACCATTTTGTGAATATATGCATCATATATTCAGAGGTCGAATCTAGAAATAACAAAGCAATTCCAATAACGATAGGCAATAACAACATAACAATTCCTTGGGCTCGTCCTTGCGCCGTCAAGGTATTCACCTTACCTTCCATCTCGATCTTAGTTCTCAGAGTGTCAGCCAGTCGCCTCAAAACATCGGATAAGTTACCACCAACCTCACGCGAAATTTTCATCGCAGCAACAACCAGTTGAATTTCAAGCGTTCCTATTCTTTCATTAAGATTGTCTAGCGAATCATCAAATGAAACGCCCAGCCTGAGTTCGCTTAAAAATAAATCAAATTCCTGCTGCATTGGACCACCTTCTTCTCTGGACGAAATCTCAAGCGATTGATTCAAGCCCATTCCGACGCTCATTGATGAAGAGACACTAAGAAGAAAGTCAGGCAACTGATTGGTGAACTCAGTAACTCGCTTGCGCTTCAGCACTTTGAGCATGATGCCAGGTAGAAGAGCCGTAAAAATAGCTAATAGAACAACTAGAACTATCGACTGCGTAAGTAAATAGACAATTAGAGAACAGAGAAAGATCATCGATAAAGAGATGACTAGCAGCTTCTCGATATCAATAAAGAGATAGATATCCGCTAAACCCATCTTGGTTTTGCTCAGGAACTGATTTTTTGCATCGTTAGCTCCGTCTATTAAGGGCGCGACAATAAGAAATACCAAAATAATAATCAGAATCGAAAAAAGAGCGGCAATTAAAAGATTCATTATTCCACCTATGAGGTTGGGCTGTCTTCACGAGAGAATATACTTATATCAATCGGCAGACCTTCTTCGCGTAGCTCATCAGCAATTCTGGGCACAAGACCGGTGGCAATGAACTCACCCTTAGTTTTTCCCTTCTCGTCTCGCCCAGTCTTCTTGAACTTAAAAATTTCGCCTAACTGAACAACGCCTTGGTCAATGCCCGTTACCTCGCAAATGCTGGTTACTTTTCTAGTGCCGCAAGGAAATCGAGTTTGCTGAATAATAATATTAATGGCCGAGGCTATTTGCTCGCGTATTGCCAGAATTGGTAATTCAACACCCGCCATCATTACCATTACCTCAATCCTAGAAATACAATCCCGTGGACTGTTAGCATGCGCGGTCGTAAGCGAACCATCGTGGCCGGTATTCATAGCTTGAAGCATATCAAGCGCTTCACCACCACGACACTCACCAATTATGATTCGATCTGGTCTCATCCTCAGACAGTTCTTGACTAAGTCTCTAATTTCGACAGCACCCTTGCCCTCTTGATTTGGCGGGCGTGCTTCTAAACCAACCAAGTTTGGTTGGTATAATTTTAATTCCGCAGAGTCTTCGACTGTAACAATGCGCTCGTTGTCCGGAATATAGTTCGAGCAAACATTCAGCAAGGTAGTTTTCCCCGACCCGGTACCGCCAGAAATAAGAATGTTTTGTTTATTGGTAACCACAGTCTCGATGAAGTCGACCATTCGTTGATCCATTGAGCCGAAACCAACTAAGTGTTGAGCCGTTAACTTCTCCTTCATAAATTTACGAATCGTTATAGAAGACCCTTTCAGTGCTAACGGCGGAATAATTGCATTCACGCGAGACCCGTCTTTGAGCCGAGCATCAACCATTGGAGAACTTTCGTCTATTCGTCGCCCTAAGGGAGTTACTATTCTTTCGATCGCATACTGAACAGCTCTATCGTTAGTAAAAGTCACTTCAGATAAATACAACTGACCACGCTTTTCGTAAAATATTTCATCGGCACAATTGACCATAATTTCACTGATCTCGTCATCAGCAATTAAGTCCTCTAGAGGACCTAGCCCGATCGATTCATCTAAAACCTGCTTTACCAGCGCTCGTCGGTTAAGGGTATCCGGAAAATCGGTGAATTCATTAGTAATCTTAGTCAGTATGGTCTGCGTTATCTCCAAGACTTGTTTATCGTCCATGTCCTTAACATTGACGCGCCGCAGATCCATTTGTTTCAAAAGCGCATCGTGCATTTTTGCTCGCCATTCCCGACTAAGTTCGATCGCTACCTTGCGATCGGCTTTGGCTAACTCTATGGCATTGTTTTGCGGAGCTTCTTCTACATGGTTGTCATTTGAAGGAGAAGTAATGCGAGTCTCGGTAACATCCGCGCTGGCGGTTACCGCCAAACCAATTGGGTCAGCGTCGACGTCGATTTTCACAGCGCCGACTTTAACAACTTCGCTACTCGGTGCGCTAGCATCAGACCGCTTATGACCACCGACAACACCAAGATTGCGAATTTTTAAAACATAAGAATCAATTTCGATTAAGTCTTGATCTTTTATAGGGCCATGTTTTTCTGCCTTAGTCCCATTGACACTGACTCCAGCGCTTCCGTTTTTCAAATCAAGGATGTATATCCCATCGTCTTCGATGTTGAAACAAGCATGCTCAGTGCCTACTTTCCAGCCTCTTAATACAATATCGCAAAACTTGCCTTTACCAATTAATGTCTTATGCTCGGAAGCCATAATGGTATCGACATGAGTGCCCTTGTTGGTCGTAATGACAGCTTCAAACATAAATCACTCCGCAAGCTGGTCTTGGAAGGCATTTTTGTCTGCCATGACCTGTTGCATGTCTTCGAGTTGCTTTCTTAAACCAGGATCGATTAAAGGTTCACTGTCTTCATCTACAATTTCTGGGGTTACTAAAAATATTATCTCGGTACGTTGCTCTTGAAGTGATTTAGAGCCGAATAGTCGCCCTAAAACTGGAATATCTCCGAGTAGGGGAATCGAATCGGTATTACGATTTTCATTTGTAGATAGTAGCCCTGAAATTGCGATTGTTTGCCCCGGCCTCAAACTAACCGTGCTTTGCGTTCTTCGTGTCAACAAACCTGGAACACCCTGAATAGAAACACCGGCGTCAACCGAACTGACTTCTGCTACGACATCCGAGATAATATTTCCGCGACTATCGATTTCAGGAAGTATCTCCAACTGGATACCGTATTGGCGGAACTGAATAATGGTTTGCCCTTGTTCATTAACGGTTGCGTAGGGAATCTCTCCACCAGCTAGAAAGGATGCTGATGTTCCGCTTTGCGTGCTTAGCGTAGGTTCCGCTAAGATGCGACCAGCCCCGTTCTCCTGCACAAGTTGAATGCGTGATGTAAGAGACGAAGCCAAACCCGCATAGGGATAAAATGTATTGTCGCCGATTGGAATTAAGCCCAGAGCATTGCCGAAATCGGTCAAGGGGTCCTCTGACTGTAAGCGATAAAAGTTGTTGTCAACAATATTACCGATTGTGCCAATAACAGGGCCGTTTGCCGAATCGCCCCACTGAATACCAATTTCTTTGCGGTAGCGCTTATCGATTTCCAGCACCTGAACTTTCAGACGAAGCATCTCTTTTTTTGATCGCTTTTCGGTAACGAGAGAGACAACGCTAGGGAACACAGAGATAACCGCATCAAATCCGTTAAGTTCGGTCGGATCAATTGAACCTTCCAAAATAATTTTATCGTTCACAATCCTCGCTGATATATCCTCGTAGTCAGCGACCACCGACTTAATTTCGGCCAACACTGCAGACATATCTTTAGGGAAAATCGAAACTGAGAACTCGATCAACCTCTCCCCAGTTTTCCATACTTTTATTTGTGTTTTGCCTGGCGATTTCGGTATTACCATCATTTTACCGGTTTGCATCACGCTTATAGAGACAAGATCGTCGTTACCAATGGCAACTCGAGTGACTTCTCCAACGTCTAAAATTTTGACATCACCGATCTCTAAATCAAGATCGCTTTGCTTTTCGTTAGCCGATGATGATAGGACCACAAAAAAGCAAACAAAGGAGCACGTCAGGTTGGCTAGGAGCCTATTCTTATTAATCTTCACTCAAGGTCTCGCTAATTTCATTTGTCTCGTCTGATTCTATTGCCGATGCATCTTCATTTGGTATATCAAGAGATTGAGCATCTGTTGCCGTTTGTATTTCTGTACTATCCACCAAGTTTACTGACTCTATAGGCATTACTCCGTCCACGCTTTTTGCTGAAATGATAGGCACGCTCATCCCCCTGGATCGGCCATCATTGATTGGCGCCGTAGTAAGAGGTCTTGGATCAGCACTAAACAGCGAAGACTTACCAAAATAACTATAACTAGGCTTGGTACCAACCCCGCGATTTTTATCTAAAACATAATCACTGTCGATTTTGTCCCAACCTACTTTACTGTCGTCTTCGGGGCTTCTTAGTAGAAAAACAATATCACCCATCGTCGCTGCGAACGCTAAAGCTCCGGCGTCTTGGGAGTCGAGCGCTAAGGTTACTGAAGCAAACTCAAACCCTTCCTCCTCGGACAATAAGTTTTGCCCCCGAAATTCTTGCTGCCGCGTCAAAAGAGGGTTTCTATCAGCGGCCAAAACCCTTACATTTTCAAATAGAGGAACCATACTATCCTTATTATCCTCATCTAATTCCGAAGATGGGAAGTCACCAGAAACGAAGATATCAACGTAATCCCCAACCGAGAGTAAACCAGAGTTACTTGCTAGATTATCGACCTCGATCGTTACAGCACGTTGCCCCACGTCGAGCAGGTCAGAAAAACGCTCGATGAGCGCACCTACTAAGAAATGTGTCAGTAGTGGTTCCCCGCTTTTCATATTTACGTTTAATAATGCACCATCAATATCGGCGAACATATCGGGTGTTATACCTGCTCCGGAGACGTTTCCAGATGGGAGTTCGGCTATCGCCAAATTACTCGAGTTAACCGTGGTACCAGCACGGATATCAGTTCCTGCCACAACGACTTCTACTGTTTCACTAGCCGTGCCCATAAGGTTATCCCTCATTTTGCTCTCGGCATTGGTCAAGTAAGATGTTGCAGCAAAAAAGGCTATCAGGCCCACGCCGGCGGCGGCCAAAAGCAGGCCCCAGCTCTTCAAAAAATTCTTCATTCGTTTTAGTTATTTCTTCGAGAAGGTACTTTGGGTGCGGGCAGAGAGCTCGCATAGATATAGGCCGAGTGTTCAGCCTTAATTGCTTCTTCGAGCAACTCAATTACGTTTTTATTCTTGGTCGGAACGGGGACTAGTAGAATGACGACCATGGCAACAAAGCCAATAATGTATTCCACCATAGTGGCCCCAGATTGTTTTCGGGCATTACCTAGCTTACGAGAACCACAGAAATCGAGACCGGGCCGATGAGAAGTTTTATTCATTTAACTGACACCGCTATTGCGTAAGTTTTGCCACTTCGCCTCACAAAGCTTAGGTTTAGTTCTTGACCATTTTTACCCAACGCTAGCGCTCCGGCCTCTTTGCTTTTAGTAGACTCTGTGGGCAACATCGACCAATTATCATGGTTGACCATTTTGTTTTGGTAATAATCCATATTATGAGAAATGCTCTTTGAATTAGAAAACATAAGCGTTCTGGTTTTTCTTCCGAGATCTTCAGTGACCATATCGCTCATGAACTTTGAGCCATTCGGTACGGGAAAATTTTTACCAATATCGTCAGCCATTTTACCGATCTTCTTAGCGCCTTTATCTACTATGGCAAACATTGGTGACACACTTAAGGTCCCATGAGTGGTTAAGTTATTGCCCTGCTCGATTTGAACCGTAAATAAATGGTCCCCATCGCGATGTGCGAGCACGCGCCAATCGCCAAATAAAATATTATTCATTTCGTCCGTTCCCCATTCGTCCTCGTAAAAAGAGACGACGTCAGACTCAGATTTACGAGTGCTGAATTGATACGCATTCATCATCACACCGTTGTAAACCATTTGCTTCGCAATAATCAGCACATTCATGTCGTCAGAATATGGAAATTTAGGCAAGTCTTTACTGAATGCGCTTTGATTAAACGTAGCAACAGCCATAAAGACAAGCAAAACAAGAGCACTTTTACATTCTCTCACCACGGATTTAACTAACAATTATCACCTCTGCCTGACCTGTCGCCAATTCTGCCACAAGGAACTGGCTCGACCGTAACGTCACCAATCTTCAAAGACCTCGAATTCAACGGCTTGAAAAATATACCCGCTACGTCCTGAATAGTGGTGGTGATTGAACCACCTATCCAATCCTGAGGAAAAAATGGCTTAATCCGTTTTATTGCTCCGTCTGGCCCCCCAGCATTCCAACCGTCTGTTAAGAGAGCTGTTTTTGCTGTGAATACGGGCTCGACTCCTTTAAATTCTTTAAACCAACTAAACTCTTTTATTGGCACACTTACCGTACCAATATAGTAACCATTAGTATTAATATTAAATTTCGCAATGCTCCCTAGTTTAGAAAAAATTTGTCCACCAGCATTAGCGAGCCCACTAGGGGGCTTGTTATCTGTTTGGGTCAAGGTTACAAAACTGTCGTCACCCGCAATTTCCTCTGTTTTCTTCAACATAGTTTGATAACGTTGATTGACCCGAGCATTTCGATTATAAAAATTTTGCATCGGGTCGAACTTCATGTCTCGACCATTTGATAAATTTAAATTTAAATGTTGTTTACTAAAAATGATTGCATCAGGATCGGCAAATACTCTTTGATGTATTTCATTTTGAATTTCTTTATTGGTTTTTTTTATGTTTGAATTAGGGTGATAAGATGGCTGGTTATGCAACCACACGGTTCTTTCCCAGCTCGCATACCGCGCGCTCTGTTCAACTTTATGCCGTGTATCGATCATCTTTCCCAGTAGCGGCACCAAACTGAATAAACTGATCAACACGAACGAAGCCACTATTATAAACTCAACCCAAACAACACCTTTCTGCTTGCACTGAAGACTAAGTTTAATTTCAGCTCTATCAATATTCATAAGTTTAATCCTGCCGCTGAGCCCATAGCAACCAACCTTTCTGCAGCGCTTGTTTCAACCAAACGAGGTTGCCAAAAGGGGTTATACATATTGCCAAATTCCTCTCTCCTATCCGAGCGCCTCCAAATATCGCTTGGTCGAACAAAGTAAGGTTCTGCCTTGGCGACAGTAACAATTTGATCTCTAGCTATGCCGCCTTTTTCAGCCACATCCAAACTTGGCTGCAAGTTATAACCATTTATATCCTTTGCTACCTCCTTCCAAACTCGAGTAGAAGTCCCAGGCTTTTTTAAGATTGCTACCATTGCCGGACCCGACTGACGCAGACCATCTTCTTGAAGATCATAAAACGGCCTTAAACCGTCGACCTTTGCCAGATTATTATTACCATCATCGATTGCAGCCAGCCTTGCGGCTGCACGCTGACTCCACGTGTGACCCCAGCGACGACCACGGTTACGAGAGTAATTGAAGTACTTGCCGTTGCCGTTTAACGCATGCCCTGCACCCCAAGCTAAAGGGGCTTTAAGGGCGCAGCCGATAATAGGAAAACATAGAACTCGAACATTCATTGTGTCCATGGCCGTCCATTGCCAAGCGTACTTATTGCCAACCACCTTTCGTTCGAACTCGTTCCCACCTTTCTCTCTAATTCTGCCGAAAACGTAACTACCTGAACGATCTTTCAAGAAGGGGTCTCGGGAATCAAGAACTACTTCTTCAAATTGGTTGAAGCGCTTTAGATGCAATGCAGAGGTACTATTACTGTTGCCCACTCGGCGCTTAGGTCCGGTATTATATTCTAGAGTATCAGTGTACTCGTTCATGTAGTTGCCAATAGTATAGGCCCCAACCAAATTAGCCGTTTCTAATGTCGG
This sequence comes from Arenicella sp., assembly GCA_046709645.1. Taxonomy (GTDB): domain Bacteria; phylum Pseudomonadota; class Gammaproteobacteria; order Arenicellales; family Arenicellaceae; genus Arenicella. The sequence goes on along the minus strand of JBKEFT010000001.1, from coordinate 9,144 downwards.
ATCATTTTCCCGTGCCACTTCGTTAAACACCTGCACCCCTGATGCGAACATCGCGGTATGGAATGTAAACTGTAGACCCGACAAAATACCTATAATTTCATTATTTACTGGAATAGTAAGCTTGGCAGCACCATCAAATGCTTTTTTCATAGCCTCGGCCCCTTTGTCAAGAGCCTTGGTAATTCCGTTTATAATCTGACCAACTCCTGGAATAAGACTGGTAATCTTGGCAAGTATATCGATGTTAGTCGTCAGTTGTTCAATCATATGAGCATAAGAACTCAAGCCAACCATTTGCCCTATCGCGATTTGGTTGGCGACCATAGCCCTATTCGTTGTAGCAATGAAGTTTAAGTCTCGGGATACGATGACGGCGGTACTGTAGGCCGCAGCATCAGCCGCATTCTGCGAGTGCATTTTGTCGTTAGTAACTTGCCCAACGTCGTATAGAGAAAATACGCTAAGCGCTATAGCTGTCATCAATACGACACCAAGAACGGTAGCGTAGCCGCGTTGCTTTGAAATGAAAACCATTTTCATTGCTTGACGCCCAAGTTCACACTGCCGCGTACTAATTTTGACCGCGAATAGCTCATCAGAAGGTCCATTTTATAATTCGTGTTTATTTGATTGCGTCGTAAAAATTGGCTGAGTCCATCTGATCTTTAGTAAACTGAGCGCATGTCGCCTGCCCAACCTCACGGACCATTTGCGGCGGCTGTTGTGCCTCTACGGCAACCAAGACCGCATCAAAATAAGCCCGGCCTGGGCTCCCTTCTTCACTATTATCATAGGTAATCCATGACTTCACTCGGTCGAAAGGGTTATCTGTTCCAGCCGTTATTTGCGCCTCGTAATTTTCCAGCATGGTTATGGCGTAGTCTCCCCAAGAGTCACAATAGGCTTGTTTAGATGAATCGATATCGGTTTTATCCGCAGCTTGAGACGGTTCGGTGTCCTGCGGCTGTTCGCTGGCAGAACAAGCCGTTAATGAGATCATTAAAAAGATAAGAATCGGTAGGATCTTTTTGGTTGGCTGATTTTTATTATACATACGATGAGGTAGGGCTCAAAAATGTTAACTGAATTAGTTGCAAGCGTATAAATTAAAATAACGCAAACCTTGGATGCCGCTGCAAATGTTGAAATGTAGGGGCATATGACTGTCTTGTACTATGCCTCGTGTTGGGTAGGACAAAGGGCAATAGGTACTATTTTAAACTGACCTGTGGGCTCGGACATTTGAAACGACACCGACTTCAGCTCGAGTTGCCAATTTATAAAAAACCGCACACTCTCATGTGCGGCCTTTAACTAAACGGCTAGTTTGCTGCGTTAGCACCACTTGTCGCAGTTTGATTATAGTTTTTCAGTGAATTCTCTGTTTCAGCAAGCTTTTTCGATGCTGAAATTGAATCGTTAACGTTTGTCATATCAGCGCTCACACCGCCCATTTCTTGGGTGATTCCTTGCATCTGACCACGAATAGATTTACCGAATTGACTGTAAACACCGATCGCAGCGATCGCAATTAACGCGACCATAATGATGTATTCTGTCATTCCTTGACCGTTACTTGCCTTAATTCTTGCAATACTTAGAGGTTGCTTCATTTGATGCTCCATTTAAAAATAATATAGTTAGGTAGTTTATCTATATAAAATTCAGCCTTTCAGAACTATTTCTATTTACCAACTTTAGGGTAGTTGTGAATAAAAATAGACTCTGCCAAAAGTCAAATTAATTTACATAGTGTCGTTAAATTATCACTTGGTTCAAATTATTACCAGACAATAATCTATTTTTGTTAAATTTAGATGACATTTGAACATTAATATCAATGCCAATGCTTGGGTTACCAATGACTTAGACTCGGACTCGGGCTTAATCTAAATGAAGATATCATTAATTTTTTTGTAGCTTGAAGCCCAATGTTTTTTTACCAAACTAAAATGCTAAAACATTTGTGAACGCAGATTGCCTAAGAGTTACCGTACAAATGTAATAATTAAATTGTAAATTAATTTGCTATTATTAAGTGCGACTCAAAATAAGTACATTTCAAAATTCACCCTAGGTGCACCGATTCTCATGGCTAACTACAAAGCGCTAATACTAGCTTTTTCATATACTCTCGTGCTGCATTGCCCTGCGCCGAACGCAGCCGAAGACAACAGATTAATAGAACGCTACCCCGGCACAACTATTGAAAACACCTATAACAACGACTTAATTAACTACCAAATTGCCACCGGAGTAGTTGGAGGTGACCAAATCCAATCAGTCACAATTGAGGGGCAACTAAATCATATTCTTTATATGGGCGACAGGGATGCATCCATACTAAGAGTCTATAAATCTATTGAATCTACGCTCAAAGAAAATGGTTTTGCAATTACGTACAGCTGTGAGAACGAAAAGTGTGGTGGTGACCTGGTTAGCCGATTAATAAATAGCGGGGACCAGAATAAGTACAATTCTGTTCGATACGACGGCCCTGTAAATAATAATTTTTACTATATTGCGTCTAAGCAAAACCTTAATGGAATAGACCATTACCTGATTTACTTTATCTACAAATACGGTGGTAACGCAGTTTACATTGCCCAAGATATCGTAAGCAGCCAACCTGAGGCGGTAGCAGAGTTAGGCATAAATTTAGACTTCTCGAAAATGAATACGGTCGGTAAAGTTATACTCCAAGGCGTGTTATTCGAGACAAATAGCGCCAACATTACCAAGGAGTCAGACCAGTCACTAGGCATCATCTCGGACTACATAAAGAAGAACCCGAACAAGCAATTTTACGTAGTAGGCCATACAGATAGCGATGGCCGACTTGATAGCAACCTAAAATTATCGCGCGCGCGCGCAGAGTCTGTAATTGAGGTTTTGATCAAAAGATACAATATCCCTGCTGAGTCATTGAGCTCTCATGGCCTCGCATCACTATCGCCTATTGCGTCTAATTTGAATAGCTCTGGCAAACGAGTTAATAGGCGCGTAGAACTGGTGGAACGGTAATAGCAGTACGCTTCTGAGATACGTCATTGCCAACCTTAGATCTCGTGCTTATCTCTTAACTCTTATTGTTCAATGAAGTTTTTTTGAGCCCGGCAATGATCCAACTACAGACCACCACTTTTGGTCGGCGCACTGGAAAGTAACTTGAAAATGCTTACAGAATTAATCGCTGCCAATAACTTCAAACGTATGCCTTGGAAGAATGGCAAGGGCAAGAGAATAGAACTCATTGCAATACATGACCCGCCAACAAGTGAGCTACTGTGCCGCCTAAGCATTGCGTCAGTTACGTTAGATGATGACTTCTCAGACTTTAGTGGCTGCAAACGAACGCTAATGATGATCGCCGGAAACGGGATGGCATTGTTGCATCAATCCAAAGAAGCCCAGATTCCAACTCAAACCCTAACTCGGCAATATCAATACTGTAGTTTCGATGGCGGCTGGAAAACCAAGGCAAAGCTCATCGATGGCCCGATCACCGATTTTAATATAATTTTTAACCCGCAAAGAGTCTCGTCTAAGGTCTTTGTTTTAAAAGAAGGCGAAGTTAACGAGATTGAAAGCCATGCTGACGAGCTATTTTTGTTCGCACACAAAGAGCCCAGCACATGCCCTTTTTTCGACGACAAGGTAGCTAAGGAGATAGCAATCCCAATCGGCGATCTGCTGCACATAACCGCTAGTGACGCAGCAAAAATGACGATAACTGGCGAAGGGCTGATTTGTGTTGGAATAGTTAATCGCTAACTTGTGAACTTCAACTAGAGCACCTTTACTAGAGCACTCCAACAAATCGATCGTTGCCAATTCGTCTTTGCTCATATCACCATCGAGAGGTATATCGCTAGTGTAGTTAAAATCAGCGATTGTAAGCCCGCTCATATACGCCTCGATAACCCTCGGATCGACGTAATTCTCCTCACAGATTTTTGGCGTATTGCCCAGGCGTTCAGCAGCAACGCCCAGGGCTTCGATAACTATTTTACGACGACCCTTTTCGCTGCCCCCAGACGGCGATTGGGCCAACGCCGCAGCCGTTATCATGGTGGCCTCCCAAGTACGAAAGTCTTTGGCTGAAAACGCCTCGCCCATAAGCTCTTTAATATAAGCATTGAGATCATCACTATTCACAAACCGCTTCTCGGAACCATCGAAATACTTAAATATACGATAGCCTGGCTGATCATCAAGCTCGTTAATAATGCGCGCTAAGCGATCATCGACAACGGTTTTCGACTGTTCAACTCCAGACTTACCTCGGTACTCAAAATTCAGTTCGTTGTCGTCAACACTCAAATGTCGTGAGCGCAAGGTGGTAATTCCGTAGCTATCATTATCCGCTGAATATTGATTGTTACCCAGCCGGAAATACGCACTATCAATAAGCCTGACCATACACGACAACACCACGTCGCGCGTTAATGCTCGGCGAGTGGTCTCTTGATTGGCAAAAAATTCTTCAAATGCCCTCGAGTGACAGAGCGCATCTCACTAAGTTGGTTCGCGAAACAAAGCACCCGCTCAAATTTATCTTGGTTTCTAAGCGCACGCCACTCAGGATTATAGATGTATTGCTTTTAACCTCCGACATCTCGCCCAGACGCATATATTTTAGTCGCCGCATCGGTGTCGATTCTAACCCCTGCCACGCAGGCGGAATTGCCAATGTGTCAATCCAGACAAGAACCTCGGGACCCTGCGAGGATTCTCTGTTTAAACGTTCGCCATCTTGATCTAGATAAGTGAAACCGCGGCCCAGCTTATGTCTTGTAAACTTGATCGGCAATACCTTTAGGGGCTAATGAATGGGAAATAGCGTGGCTGCATATTTAGTCGGTCTATGTCTAAATTAGGAGAAAGGGGGTTTCATAAGGCCTTAGCTCGACTCGCAAAGTTTTGTGGCCTAATGCTTGTCAGCGAAACACAGTGAGGGTAAATCATCCGCAACGTTGAACAAGCAACAGTTATCTTCTGTTTCACCATCGAGTTTGTCATATTAACCTGAATATTACGCACCTTTCACTTGATATGGCCGCATGACCCTTAATCAATTTCCACATCGTTTCATTTGACTAATTGCGAACGCTCACGATATCAAAGCCGGCCTCATCGACGAACTTACCCTCTAAGAAAAAGCGCACATGATAGCGCCCTGGCTCAGCCCATTCGGGTCGCAGGGAATCAAATTTTTGCATCTTAATATGCGTGGATGCGTACTTTAGGTCCATTGCAAATGCATCAATCCATGGCCGCGATCGCTCGTGAAGAAGCTCTCAGTTACGCAACCATGGTAACTTTATTTCCGGCAAGCCCTCAAGATGCTCTTTACTTTCAAAGCTCAAATATATTTTTAGATCGTCTATAGTGAAGGTCCTGATATCAGCTTTACAGCTGTTACTGGGATTTTCTTCAAAATCTCTTTTTCTACAAAACTTTATTTCCACGAACACATTTCTAAATTCGTACAGAGTTCGATTGAAAGGTTTCACCCAAAGAACGAGTGCTGATAGAAGGAATAAACTCAGCGATGCAATTGTTAGTTGTCGAATTCTCGGATGCGTAATCCGCGCCCCATCAGATTTAAACCAGAACGCACGATTAGTTATTGACTCAACATTACTGATCTTTAAAAGTGGCATCCCCTTAAGTATTGGGTAGATGACTTTTTGCAGCGGGTTCTTATCAAAGGAGTCAACTCCGAACACTTCTTTCCTTTTCTTGGCGCTCTCAACATTATTATTGATTGCGTACTCTATAAGTAATTCCCGTTCCTCAGAAAAAGGCTCATCTCTCGCTATAAGCTTAACAAATTGTCGTAATTTTTTCTTTTTCTTCGGCGGATTTTTTCACCAATGGCGAATTTGATTCTTAGATAGTATTTCGCAGACTGACAGTTCATCCCATGCGTCATCGACCACACCGGGTTTGCCTAAGCCGATAAGAAAACTGACTTCAAGAATCAGTCCTAAATGCCATTCAAGCGCCTCTTTTGGCGGCGAAAGCTTATACACGGTAACAATCCCTATTTTTTAACAAAATATTAACAGCACAATCTTTTATTTTTCGGTATCAGTTGAAACAAGTACAGATTGGTTCAGTCATTGCGGTGAATCAACTCTGCAAAAACTCTTTTCATGCCTTTGTGAGTTTTCTTACACAGCATCGGAGTATGTATTTTGGCGCACCGTTTGAAGGCTGTCAAAAGAGATCAATACCTTCTCGTTAGTTCCTCCGATAGTGAGGGTTAGTAGTCGCTTTTATTAGCGGAAAAAATCAGTTTAACCATGGAATTCATGCTTTTATTAAACGCAATATCGAACATGTAAACTGACCCAGCTATATCTCTGTGACGAATTCACGTTATAGATTTGTGTAAAAACTTCAACACCTGATTCATTTTTCGATCAATATTCTTACAATGTCATTGGCAATCTCATCTACATTAGGCGGCTGAATAATTGTTTGATGTGTACTATTAATTTTCTTTATGAAAGGGGCAGTTTCTAAAAATGCAACCCATGAGTTGCTCATATCAATATCTTCGTTGTCTGCAACGTATAAATTTACAGCCATTTTGATGGGTTCGATTTCGTAATATTGAAGGTTAGATATCATTAGTGCGTGATAATTATTCATTAATTCAATTGCATAACCTATGCTGCCTAATTCACTTTCAATGTTACTTTTTTGTTTATAGCTGTTCAATATTCTTATTTTATCTTGGCTATTTATTAACGGAATTTGCTCTGTTATCACAAGGTCTGACAACAGAGTTTCTAGCTCAACAGATTTAAGAATTTGTTTTTGTAGGTCAAGCACACCTTTCCGAAACAACTCGGCGTCAAACGCGTGAAAACCGTGCTTTTTATAAGAATCGATTAAGCCTAAAAAACCAACTGTTAAGCCTTCTGCAGATAACTGTAAGGCCACTTCATACGCAATATTACCACCTAGCGACCAACCCGCCAGGTTATAAGGCCCTTCGGGCTGAACACGTCGCATTTCTTCTTTATATTTATTGGCCAAAGATCGAATGGCAATAGCGTCCTTAGATAATTCAATATTCTCGACGGCTTCAAAACCGTAGACTGGTAGTCGTTCACCAATAGCATCAGCAAGCGCAAAAGAGGGCGATATCAGTCCTGATATCTCATGAAAAAGAAATAGTTTAGGCCCATTGCTAATGGTATTTATTTTAATTGGGTTTCGAATGTCATTGTGGCCATATAAATAATCCAATAATTTTGAGATTGTCGGATATTGAAAAACAATCGAAATAGAGAAGCGCCTATACCGATGTCGTATATTATTTGCATTACTCAGGGCGTTCTCTATCAAGGTCACCATCTTAATCACCAATAGAGAGTGCCCACCTAATTCAAAAAAATCATCATTCAGACCGACGAGTTCTACGCCTAGTAGCTCTTGCCAAACCTCACACAACATTCGTTCAACCTCGGTACTCGGTGCCACGTACTCATACTGACCAACACTCGCGTCCGGCGCAGGCAATGCCTTACGATCGACCTTGCCGTTTGCGGTTAATGGAATGGCATCCAACAGCATAAACAATGACGGCACCATGTAATCGGGCAACGCAGCTTTGAGACTCGAACGACACTCGTTTATCAATGATAAATCGTCCAACTCATTTGTAAGTGCCGGTACGACATGCGCCTCCAACCTACTAGGCTCACCTCTCGCCACCACCACGGCATCACGTACACCGTCCACATTTAATAACGACGACCTTACTTCATCAAGCTCTATCCTGAAGCCTCGGACCTTGACCTGGTCGTCATTGCGACCAATAAACTCTAAATTGCCATCGGCCATCCAACGAACTAAATCGCCCGTTTTATAAAGTCGGGCGCCCTCTTCTTGACTAAACGGATTGGCGATAAATTTTTCCTTCGTCAACTCAGCTTGATTCAAATAACCGCGCGCCACACCAGCTCCGCCAATATGCAGCTCACCGATGACACCGAGCGGCACAAGGCGAAGGCTCTCATCCAGAACAAAACCACGGCGATTTGTGAGCGGCTTTCCGATAGGAACCGAGCCACTTCCAATATTTATAAGGTAGCTACAGCTAAAGGTCGTACATTCAGTTGGCCCATAACCATTAATAACAGCAAGTGCTGAGTTTTTTTCTTGCATCTGTTCAACCGAGCTGCGATTAACCACATCGCCACCCACTAGCAAATACTTCATGGTCGACAGAGGGCGATTGTTCGACGTCGCAAATTGATCAAGCAAGCCAGATGTCATCCAGGCGGTATTGATTGAATTCTCTTCAATAAAATCACCTAAAGATGTCATATCAATCAGACTGTCTTTTTGAATCACGACTCGGCCGCCGTTTAATAAGCCGGCCCATAACTCAAACGTTGCGGCGTCAAACGATATCGACGAGAGCTGTAATACAACCGTCGACAATGAAAGAGGAACATAGTCTACATTGCAGACCAAAGACACAACGTTGCCGTGCTCAACTAGAACACCCTTAGGTTGGCCGCTCGACCCCGACGTATAAATGCAGTACGCCAAGTTACTTGACCTCACACCTAATTCATTCTTACTTGGATTCTCTGAAGAATAAGAAGACCATACTTGATCATCTTCCAGCAACACCATACCCGATGGAATGAATGGCAAACGTTCAACTAAGTGGCTCTGACTAAGTAGCAAATCAATCGCGGAATCGTTGAGCATATAACTCAATCTAGCCTCTGGGTAAGTTGGGTCCAGCGGCACATACGCGCCACCGGCTTTTAAGATAGCCAGGATGCCGACCACCATTTGCAACGACCGATCAACGCACAAGCCAACCAAAACATCGGGCTTAACACCGCGTGACACAAGGTAGTGCGCTAGCCGATTTGACCGCTCATTTAACTCACGATAACTAAGTGATAACCCATCACACACCACTGCCACCGATTCAGGGGTTGAGGCTGCATGTTGTTCAAACAACGGATGAATACACGGGTCAGTCGGGTAATCCGACTGCGTGTTATTCAGTTGATTTACTAAATAGTCAGTCTGCTGCTGACTGAGCATAGGCACGTCGCTTACGCTTTCTTCCAGTGCTTGTTCGCCGCAAACAAAGCCGTT